>NZ_JBIBEQ010000003.1:0-12608 GCF_042955215.1 Streptomyces sp. NPDC012466
TGTTGAGTTCTCAAGGAACGGTCGCTTCCTTTGTACTCACCCTCTCGGGCTTTCCTCCGGGCTTCCCTTCGGTCTTGCGTTTCCGACTCTATCAGGTCTTTTCTCGACCCGATTTCCTCGGTGCTTTCCAGGTTTCCGCTTTCGCGTTTCCCTTTCCGGCGGTTCCGACTCTATCAGATCCTTTCGGGCCTGATTCCCAGTCAGCGGGGTTTGTCTTCGCGGCTGTTGGGCCGCTCCGACGTTCCTAACCTTAGCGCGCCCTCTCGGCGATTCCCAAATCGAAGCCGTTCGGAGTCGATCAGGTCGTCGAGTCCCAATTCGAATTGAATTCGGACGTGCCGAATCAACCCCGTCGGGAGGTCGAGCTGGTGGTTTGGATGCCGCTGCTGCGGCGGAAGTGCTGCCGAAGAACCGTTACGGCTCCGCGGCAACCCGAAGAACTCTACGGATCCGGCATGGGGCTGTCAAGCGGCCCCTGTCAAGATCTTTTCGGCCCGGGCGTCAGTCCAGGTCGGTGAGGCGCCCGCCGGCATCCGGCTGGGCGTGCTCGACCCGGCGCAGCAGGCGCGTGAGCACTTCGCCCAGCGCCGTTCGCTCGTCGGGGGTCAGGTCCTGGAGCAGGTCCTCCTCGAAGACCGACGCCAGGCGCATCGCCTCCAGCCACTTCTCTCGCCCCTCGGATGTCAGTTCCACGATGACTCGTACGCGGTTCGACTCGTCTCGTTCACGGGTCACCAGAGATTCGGCGACCATGCGGTCGATCCGGTGGGTCATCGCGGCCGGGGTGAGGCCGAGGCGCTTGGCGAGGTCGCTGGGGCCCAGACGGTAGGGGGCTCCGGAGAGGACCAGGGCCTTGAGGACCTCCCACTCCGCGTTGCTGATGCCGAGGGCCGAGGTCTGGCGGCCGTAGGCGACGTTCATGCGGCGGTTCAGGCGGGAGAGGGCCGAGACGATCTGCTCGACCTGGGGGTCGAGGTCCTGGAACTCGCGCTGGTACGCGGCGATCTGCTCTTCGAGGGTCGGCTCGCTGGGGCCGGGGGTGTCGCCCATGTGCGCAGTATCGCATGGCTCTTCTTTGCCTTGAAGTCCTTGGATATGTACTCTTTAGCTTCGAACTTTAGTTTCGAAGTCTTCACTCCTAACTTGTGAGAGAGGTGAACGTGACCAGGGCGATGGGCGCAGCGATGCGCCGCATTCACGTGGGTAACGCACTCAGCGCGTTCGGGCTCGGCTTCACGGTCCCGTACCTGTACGTCTATGTGGCGCAGGTGCGAGGGCTGGGGGCCATGACGGCGGGTCTCGTACTCGCCGTCTTCGCTGTGGCCGCGCTGGTGGTGCTGCCGTTCGCCGGGCGGGCCATCGTCCGGCGCGGCCCGCTGCCGGTGCTGCTCGCCGCCCTGGTCACCGCCGCCCTGGGAGCGCTCAGCCTGGGGATCGCGAGCAGCGCGGCGGCCGTGCTGGTGTCGGCCTCCCTGCTGGGGGCAGGCCAGGCCGTGATGCAGCCGGCGCTCGCGACGATGATCGTGGACTGCTCGTCGGCGGAGACGCGGTCGCGTGCCTTCGCCATGCAGTTCTTCCTGCAGAACCTCGGACTCGGCGTCGGTGGCCTCATCGGCGGGCACCTCGTCGACACGACGAGCGCCGCATCCTTCACGCTGCTCTTCGCGATCGAGGCGGCGATGTTCCTGCTGCTGGTCGTGGTGATGGTGACCGTGCGGATGCCGCACGCGCCGCGGATCGAGGGCGCTCCCACGGCATCGGGCCGGAGCGGCTGGAAGCAGCTGCTGGGCAACCGGGCCATGGTGCAGCTGTGCGTGCTGGGCTTCGTGCTGTTCTTCGCCTGCTACGGGCAGTTCGAGTCGGGGCTGAGTGCGTACGGGGTCGAGGCCGCCGGGATCTCGACGTCCGCGCTGGGGACCGCGCTGGCCGCCAACACGCTGGTGATCGTCATCGCGCAGTTCGCCGTGCTGCGGTTCGTGGAGCGGCGTCGGCGGTCGCGGGTGATCGCCGCTGTCGGGCTGATCTGGGCCGTGGCGTGGGCCGTCGCCGGGTACGCGGGGCTCGGGCACGGGAGCCAGGAGATGGCGACGGCCGCGTTCGTCTCGACGTACGCGCTGTTCGGTCTGGGGGAGGCGATGCTGTCGCCGACCGTGGCCCCGCTGGTCGCGGATCTCGCGCCGGAGGGCATGGCCGGGCAGTACAACTCCGCGTTCGCCCTGGTCAAGCAGCTCGCGCTGGCCGTCGGGCCTGCGGTGGGCGGGCCGCTGGGGGCCTCGCTGCACGCGCCGTACATCGTGGCGTTCCTGGTGTTCTCGCTGGGGATCACCGTCCTGGCCGTGCGGTTGGGGCGGCAGCTGACCGAGGCGCAGGATCAGCCGTGGCTCGGCAAGAGCCGGGTCGTGGCGCGGGGTGGGGCGCCCGTTTCCGCGGACGTCTGATCCGCGGTCCGGTCACGTCGGCTGGGTGCGCGGCAGGGCGAACTCGCACCACACCGCCTTGCCGCCGCCCGGTGTGCGGCGGCAGCCCCAGTTCGACGCGATCGTGGCGACGATGGCGATGCCCCGGCCCGATTCGTCGCCCGGTTCCGCTCGGCGGCGTCTGGGGAGGTGGTCGTCGCCGTCGGTGACCTCGATGATCAGGCGTCTGTCCGTGCGGCGCAGGCGCAGTCTCATCGGCGGGGTGCCGTGCTGGAGGGAGTTGGCGACCAGTTCGCTGGTGGCCAGGACGCCCAGGTCGTGCAGGTCGGCGGGGAAGCGCCAGCTGGTCAGGACGCCCGAGGCGAAGGCACGCGCGCGGGGGGCCGCTTCCACGCCGCCCAGCAGTTCCAGGGCGGCGTTGCGGAAGAGCTCGCTGTCCGGGCCGCTGCGCGCGGGGTGCTGGAGGACCAGGACGGCCACGTCGTCGTCGTGGTCGGGGGTCACGCCCGCGGAGCGGACCAGGCGGTCGCAGACGACCTGGGGGGTGCCGGTGGCTCCGGCCAGGGCGCGTTCCAGGGCGGCGATGCCCTCGTCCAGGTCCGCGTCGCGGCGCTCGACCAGGCCGTCCGTGTAGAGGACGGCCGTGGAGCCGGGGGCGAGGGGGATCGAGCCCGAGGTGTGCATCCAGCCGCCGGTGCCGAGCGGGGGGCCGGTGGGTTCCTCGGCGCGCAGCACCGTGCCGTTCTCGTCGCGGACGAGGATGGGGAGGTGGCCCGCCGAGGAGTAGATCAGCTTGCCCTCGTTCGGGTCGTGGATGGCGTACGCGCACGTGGCGATCTGGTTGGCGTCGATCTCGGCGGCCAGGCCGTCCAGGAGCTGGAGGACCTCGTGCGGGGGGAGGTCGAGGCGGGCGTAGGCGCGGACCGCCGTGCGGAGCTGGCCCATGACCGCCGCCGCGCGCACACCCCGGCCCATGACGTCGCCGATGACCAGGGCCGTGCGGCCGCCGCCCAGGGTGATGACGTCGTACCAGTCGCCGCCGACGGCCGCCTCCGTGCCGCCCGGGTGATACGTGGCGGCGATGCGCAGGTCGTCCGGCTCTTCGAGCTCCTGGGGGAGCAGGGACCGCTGGAGGGTGACCGCCGTCTCGCGCTGGCGGCGTTCGCTGGCGCGCAGGCGTTCGGCGGCTTCGGCGTGGTCGGTGACGTCGGTGGCGAAGACGAGGACGCCCCTGCCGTCGCTGCCGCCCTTGCCGTCGCCCTGGGCGACCGGGGTGCAGGTGAAGGTGTAGGAGCGGCCGTCGGGGGCCTTGCGGGACTTGACCGTGCGCGACTTGCCGCTGCGCTGGACCTGGTCCAGGAGGGGGAAGAGGCCGAGGGCGTCCAGCTCGGGGAGGGCCTCGCGGGCGCGTTCGCCCATGGGGCGTACGCCGAAGGCGCTCGTGTAGGCGTCGTTGACGTAGGCGATGCGGTGGTCGGGGCCGTGGACCAGGGCGACGAGGGACGGGACGCGGTCGAGGACCTCACGCACCCGCAGTTCGTCGACGGCGGGAACGATTGGCGTCTCGTCGGTCAGTTGTTCGGCACGGGCGGAGGGTACGGACCCTTCCCCCCGCCGGTCCGGGGAGGCCGTCTGCTCGGTCCGCGCTGCGGCGCGGCGCTGCGTTCCGGGGAGCCGGGCGCTCCAGCGCGTGAAGTTCACGAATCCTTGCCTCGTGTAGTGGTCGGCGGCCGGTACCGGAACCGGCCGGGGCCCCGGGGGGCCCGCGCCGGGGCGAGTGGTGGCATGCCCGCGGTGGTGGACCAGTCTGGCAGTGCGCGGACCGGACCGACATCCGTCAGACGCCGGGCCGGCCGGTGGAGTTCCTGGGTCCGGTCAGGACGACCCCTTCGGGTTGTGCGGGGGGTCTTGAGAAGGCTTTCCACCGGCCGCGAGTTCGAACTCCGCCCGGGGGTGTTCGAGTGAACCCAGGGAGACGATCTCCCGTTTGAAGAGGCCGGCCAGGGTCCATTCGGCGAGCACGCGCGCCTTGCGGTTGAAGGTGGGCACGCGGCTGAGGTGGTAGGCGCGGTGCATGAACCAGGCGGGGTAGCCCTTGAGCTTGCGTCCGTACACGTGGGCGACGCCCTTGTGCAGGCCCAGGGAGGCGACCGACCCGGCGTAGGCGTGTGCGTACGTGTCCAGGCGCTCGCCACGCAGCGTGTGCACGATGTTGTCGGCGAGAACCCTGGCCTGGCGGACCGCGTGCTGGGCGTTGGGCGCGCACTCGCGGCCCGGTTCTCCCCCGTTGCCGCCGGCGGTGACATCGGGGACGGCGGCGGCGTCTCCGGCGGCCCACGCGTGCGTGGTGCCCTCGACCGACAGTTCCGGCGTGCACCTCAGACGTCCGCGGCCGTTGCGGGGCAGGTCGGAGGCGGCGAGCACCGGGTGGGGTTTCACGCCGGCCGTCCAGACGACCGTACGGGTGGGGAAGCGGGCGCCGTCGCTGAGGACGGCGACCCGGTCGGCGCAGGACTCGAGGCGGGTTTGCAGGCGGACGTCGATGTTGCGGCGGCGCAGTTCGGTGACGGTGTAGCGGCCCATCTCCTCGCCGACCTCGGGCAGGATGCGGTCCGAGGCCTCGACGAGGATCCACTTCATGTCCTCGGGCTGGACGTTGTGGTAGTAGCGCGCGGCGTAGCGGGCCATGTCCTCCAGTTCGCCGAGTGCCTCCACACCGGCGAAGCCGCCGCCCACGAAGACGAAGGTGAGGGCCGCGTCGCGGATCGCGGGGTCGCGGGTGGAGGAGGCGATGTCCATCTGCTCGATGACGTGGTTGCGCAGGCCGATGGCCTCCTCCACGGTCTTGAAGCCGATGCCGTGGTCGGCGAGGCCGGGGACCGGCAGGGTGCGCGAGACGGAGCCGGGGGCCAGGACGAGCTGGTCGTAGGACAGCCGCTGTCCGCCGGTGCCCTCCTCCTCGGTGGCGAGGGTGGTGACGGTGACGGCGCGTTTCGCGTGGTCGACGGCGGTGGCCTCGCCGATCAGCACCCGGCACCGGTCGAGGACGCGGCGCAGCGGGACGACGACGTGGCGCGGCGAGATGGCACCGGCGGCGGCCTCGGGGAGGAACGGCTGGTAGGTCATGTACGGGTCGGGGGTGACGACCGTGATCTCCACCTCGCCCCGGTCCAGCTCCCGTTTCAGTCTGCGCTGCAGGCGCAGGGCCGTGTACATCCCGACGTAGCCGCCACCGACAACGAGAATGCGCGCACGTTCCTTCACCATCCCATGACGCACCCGTCGCTTGAGTTTGTCCACAGCCTCGACGAATTGTGTGACCGGAGCGGGAGCACGCGCGGAGTTGGCCTGATTAGCGACCTGCGATGCATTCGCGCAGGTCAGGAGGGGTGGCGTATGGGGCGCGCGGGGGCACATTCGGGACGTATGCGGCTCGTACTCCGATCGGTGGGCGCTCCGTGCGGAACCTGCCCCTTCTGAATTGACTCCCTCTCAACTATGTTCGTGTGTCGACGGGGTGTAGGGGGATGCGCTCACCGGGGTCCGCGACGGGCGGGCCGCGGGACCGGGGCGGTTCCCCCGTCCCGTCATCGAATGGCGGGGAGTCTCCGGGGGGAGACGTCATTACCGGGGGAATACATATGCATGTTCAGGACTCTCATTGGTCGCCCGCGTCCGCTGTCGCGGCGGGCGGCATGACGATGAGCGCGGCGGCGGGCAACGGACGCGACGTGTCGCGGACGACGCCGCTGCGCGTGGACGCACAGCGCAATCTGGAGCACGTACTGCGTGCGGCGCGCGAGGTCTTCGGCGAGCTGGGGTACGGCGCGCCGATGGAGGACGTGGCGCGGCGCGCGCGGGTCGGCGTGGGCACGGTGTACCGGCGGTTCCCGAGCAAGGACGTCCTGGTGCGGCGGATAGCCGAGGAGGAGACCTCCCGGCTGACCGACCAGGCGCGTGCGGCGCTCGGACAGGAGGACGAGCCGTGGTCGGCGCTGTCGCGCTTCCTGCGGACGTCGGTGGCCTCCGGCGCCGGGCGGCTGCTGCCGCCACAGGTGCTGCGGGTCTCGGTCGAGGACGGCGCGGCCGGCCCGCGGGTGCCGCAGCAGCGGACCCAGCCGGGTGGGACGGAGCTGCGACTGGTGCCGGACCAGCCGGTCGCGGTCGCCTCGGCACCGGCGGTCGCGGCCGAGGACGACGCCGGGACGTCGGCGCTGCTCGAGGTCGTGGGCCAGCTCGTGGACCGGGCGCGTGCGGCCGGTGAACTGCGGGCGGACGTGTCGGTGGCGGACGTGCTGCTGGTGATCGCCACAGCGGCGCCCTCGCTGCCGGACGCGGCACAGCAGGCGGCCGCGTCGGCCCGGCTGCTGGACATCCTGCTGGAGGGTCTGCGCTCGCGACCGGCGTGAGCCGCCGGGGCCCGGGCCGATCCGGCCCGGGCCGGGCGGGACGTCCGGCCCGGAGCGAAGGGGGAGCCTTCCCCGAGCGAGTGACGGCTAGTACTGCCGTGCGGTGAGTCCCCACGGATGAGTGATGGTCCGGACTCCGGGGTTCTGACCAAAAGCCGATATGGCACGCTGACCCGGTGGTTGGACGGGTTGGGCGGCTGCCGGGGGCTTTCCGCGATGGGCGTTGACGGGCGGGACGAGTCGAGCGGTAGCGGCAACGGCGACGCCACAGCCGGCGGACCGGTCCCGCCGCAGGTGCCGAGTCAAGACGGACGCGCGAGCGTGCCGCCCGGCGGGCACCCCGCCAAAGGCTCGGTCCCGGCCCAGCGCAACCGCCGCGAGGACGGTGTCCTGCCGCCGCCGCGCGTGCTGCCGCCGTCCGACGCCGACCTCATCGACCGGATGCGCTCGGGCGACGACACGGCGTACGAGGAGCTGTACCGGCGCCATGCGCAGGCCGTGCGCCGGTATGCCCGCACCTGCTGCCGCGACGCCCACACCGCGGACGACCTGACCGCCGAGGTCTTCGCCCGCATGCTCCAGGCGGTCCGCGGCGGGGCGGGCCCGACGCACGCCGTACGCGCGTACCTGCTCACCTCCGTCCGGCGCGTCGCCGCCTCCTGGACGAGGTCAGCGCGGCGCGAGCAGCTCGTCGACGACTTCGCGGTGTTCGCCGCCCAGTCCGCACGCGGCTCCGACGTCCCCGACGACGACACACTCGAACTGGGCGCGGACGTACGGGCGATGCACGCGGCCGAGCAGTCCCTGGCCATGCGAGCGTTCCGGTCGCTGCCCGAGCGGTGGCAGGCCGTGCTGTGGCACACCGAGATCGAGGACGAGTCGCCCAGCGAGGTCGCCACGCTGTTCGGGCTGGACGCCAACGGCACACGCGTGCTCGCCAGCCGGGCCCGCGAGGGCCTCAAGCAGGCCTACCTCCAGGCCCATGTCAGCGCCGCGCTCACCGGCGACGAGGAGTGCGCGCGCTACGCCGACCAGCTCGGCACCTTTGCCCGCGGGCGGCTGCGCACGCGGGCCGAGCGGGGGCTGCGCAAGCATCTGGACGCGTGCGCGAAATGCCGGCTGGCCGCGCTGCAGATCGAGGAAGTGGCCGGCGGTATCCCGGCCGTCGTGCCGGTCGCGGTCATCGGCTGGTTCGGGGCCGCCGGGTATGCGAAGGCGGCCGGGCTCATCGCCGGGGGCGCGGGAGCGGCCGGTGCGGCGGGCGCGGCCGCGGCGGCGGGTGGCTCGGCCGGTGGGGCAGGCGCTGCGGGCGGTGGTTCGGCCGGTGGGGCCGGAGGCGGGGGTGGTGCGGCGGCCTCCGAGGGGCTCGGCGCACCGGTGAAGGCCGGTATCGCGGCCGGTGTGGTCGCCGTCGGTGTGGTGGCGGCGGTGGTGATGGCCCTGGCCGGCAACGAGGAGCCGAAGGAGCAGGCCGAGTCCGCTCCCTCCTCCCCTCCGCCGTCGTCGGTGGTGCGCCCCGGCGAGCCCACGCCCTCCCCGTCACCGCCGGAAGCCGGTCCGCGGCCACGGCCGCCGGGGATCGTGCCCGCGCGCGCCGGAACGCCCACACCGGCGCCGGACCCGCGGACCAGCCCGAGTCGCGAACCGGCCCCTACCCCGACCCCGGCGCCGACCCGGAAGCCCGCTCCACCGCCCGCGTCCCCCCAGCCGACACCGTCCCCCGCCCCCACGCCGACGCCCCCTCCCCCGTCGCCTCCGCCCGCCCGCGCCGTCTACCAGTGGAGCGGCCTGTCGTACGACATCGACGGCGACGGTACGAAGCCCGAGATGCGGAGCGGTTCGAGCAGCTGGGTCTGGCAGCGGTCCGGCCTGTCGATCGGCGACCAGCGGTACGCCCACGGCGTCACCGTGCACGGCCGCTCCTCCGTCACCATCGACCTCAACCGCTCCTGCTCGTCGTACGACGCGCTCGTGGGGGTGGACGACATGACGCTGCGACTCGGCAAGGTGTACTTCTCCGTCTACGCCGACGGGGTCCGGCTGTGGCGGTCCCCGCTGGTCGAGGGCGGTGACGCGGCCGTGCCCGTGCAGGTGGACCTCACCGGCCGCAGCACGGTCCGGCTGGTGGTGGAACCGCGCAGCGCCCTCGACAACCTGATGCCGGTGGACTGGGCGGAGTCCAGGTTCACCTGCCGCTAGCGGACACGGAGCATCAGGAGATCCGGCCGGTGGTGGCGTACGCGCCGCGCGCCTCGTCCAGTTCGACCAGGACGTCGTCGGCGGTGAGGGCCGTGCCCCGGGCGCGCTCCGCCTCGCAGCGGGAACTCCCCAGGGCGTCACGCACGGCGGCCCCGACCCGTTCCGCCTGGGAGCGCTCCGGCATGGAGCGCGGCCGGCCGGACCGCCAGTGGTCACCGGTGCCGAGCAGCCGGGCGGCGCGCGGGAAGTCGCCGAGGTCGGCCAGCACTCCCGCAGCGCCCTCCACGACCATGGCCCGGATCACGTCCGAGCACCGCTTGTGCACGGCTTCGCGCAGGGCTCCGCTCAGCTTGGGCAGGGCCGAGCGCAGGCCGGACTCCCGCGCCGTGATCAGGGCGTCGAGCAGGAGCAGCATCACCAGGAACTGGGGTGGCGGTGTGCCGGGGGCGGTGTTCGCAGTGGCCTCGTCGCACCACGCGCGCGCCCGGTCGAGATGCCCGTCCTCGAACGCCATCTGGGTGCGCATCAGCAGGATGTACGCCTTGGAGTCCCGTACGCCGTACCGCTCCGCGGCGGCGGTGGCCTCGTCCAGCAGCGCCAGCGCGGTCACCCGGTCCCCGGCGCGGTAGGCGATCTCGCCGAGCCGGGCGATGAGGAACGGCGACTCGGCGTAGGCGCCCACCTCGTAGGCGAGGCGCAGGGCCTCGTCGTACTCCCCCTTGGCGTCCTCGAAGCGGCTGCGCGCCATGGCGAGCTCACCGGCCGCGCTGCACACCTGGGCGCGCAGCCAGCGGTCACCCGCGCGGCGGCTGAGGACCCGCAGCTCCGCGAGGTCGTCGTCGACGCCGTCCAGGCCACCGGGTCCGTCGACGACCGTATGCGCACGGAACATCAGGGCGACGGAGACCTCCCAGTCACCGCCGTACGCACGGCAGTTGGCGACGGCGGAGTCCAGGACGGTCCGGACCTCGCCCGGGTCGCCCAGGAAGGAGGAGAGGATCGGGCAGACGAGCCCCGGGACGCGGGCCGCGTGCGGGCCGCCCCTCTCGTAGTGGGCAAGCACCCGATCCATGTACGGCCGCTGCTCGTCGACGAACGTCTCCATGGGTTCGGCTTCGGTCATGAAGAACAGATGCAGCATGCGCACATCCATCCGCAGGTCGTGCAGCGGATGCCCCGCCTCCCCGTCCGGCGCGTCGAGGAAGTGCTCGATGTGCCCGGGCAGCTCCGGCTCGCCGTCGGCCGGCGCACCACCTGCGAGGTCGAGGGCCACGCCCAGCCGCAGCGTCCGCTCCAGCCACTCCAGGCCCTCGTGACGGTAGTTGCGCAGCCAGCAGAACCAGCCCATGGCGAGGGCGAGGGCAGCGGCCTCCTCCTCGTCCCCGGCGGTGAGGGACCGGTCGAGAGCCGCGCGGATGTTGTCCAGCTCGGTCTCCAGACGGGAGATCCACGGCAGTTGCTCCGCGGAGCGCAGCAGCGGATCGGCCCGCTCGGCGAGCGCACGCGCCCAGGCGCGGTGCCGGAACTCGGCGGCGGCGCGCACCCGGGGGACGTCGGCGGCCCGTTCGACGGCGTACTCGTGGATGGTCTCCAGCATCCGGTACCGCATGCCGGAGGTGCCGTCGTCGGCACCGGGGGCCGCCACGACGAGGGACTTGTCGACGAGCGCCCCGATCAGCTCGGCGGCGGGCCCGGAGCACACCGCCTCGGCCGCCGCGAGGTCCCAGCCGCCCGCGAACACCGACACCTCGCGCAGCATGGTCCGCTCGGCGTCGTCGAGCAGGTCCCACGACCAGTCGACGACGGCCCGCAGGGTCTGCTGGCGGGGCAGGACCGTACGGCTTCCGGAGGTGAGGAGGCGGAAGCGGTCGTCGAGACGGTCGGCGATCTGCCGGGGGGTGAGCAACCGGAGCCGGGCCGCCGCCAGTTCGATGGCGAGCGGCAGCCCGTCCAGCCGCCGGCAGATCTCCGCCACCGCCCGCTCGTCGCGGAGGACGGCGTCCGCAGCGTCGGGACGGACGGCGGCGGCGCGCTCCGCGAACAGCCGGCGGGCGTGGTCCGGAGGCAGGGGTTCGACCGGGCGCACCGACTCACCGGGCACGCCCAGGGGTTCACGGCTGGTGGCCAGGATGGTGAGCTCGGGGCAGCGGGTGAGGAGGGTCTCGGCGAGGTGGGCGGCGGCGCCGATGACATGCTCGCAGTTGTCGAGGATCAACAGCAGGCTGCGCTGGGCGCAGTACTCGACGAGCAGGGCGACGGGGTCGTCCTGCACGGCGGTGAGCTCGCTGGTCATCAGCACGGTCTCGCGCAGACCGAGCGCGCTGACCACCGCTCCCGGCACCGCCTCCGGCCGGTCGAGCGGGGCGAGCTCGGCCAGCCGTGCCTGCGGGAGCCCGGCGGCGGCCTCCTCGGCGAGGCGGGTCTTGCCGGAGCCGCCCGGTCCGGTGAGCGTGACGAGCCGGGCCCTGTGCATCTCGGAACGGATGGCGTCGATCTCGGGTTCCCGGCCGACGAAGGAGGTCAGACGGGGACGGATGGTCCCGGGGCGCATGCGCTCGCGCTCCGGCGGAGCGGGCGGGGCCTTGCCGTCCCGCGGGGCGGTATCGAGCAGCTCGGCGTGGAGGGCGCGCAGTCGGGGCCCGGGGTCGGTGCCGAGGCCTTCGGCCAGACAGCGGCGGGCGGTCTCGTACGCGGCGAGGGCGTCGGCGGCCCGGCCGGTGTCGCGCAGGGCCTGGATCAGCAGGGCGTGCAGCGGCTCGTCGTACGGGTGTACGGCGGTCAGTTCCCGCAGTTCCGGGATGGCCTCCGGCCCGCGGCCGAGCCGTATCCGGGCCTCCGCCCTGGCCCGGGTCGCCTCCAGGCGCCTCGCCTCCGGGCGGGTGGCGGCGGAACGGTCGGGGAGGTCGGCGAGGGCGGGGCCGCGCCAGAGGGCGAGGGCGGCGTCGAGGTGCCGTTCCGCGAGGGCGGGGTCCTCGCCGGTGAGGGCGTCGGTGCCCTGCCGGACGAGCCGTTCGAAGACGAAGAGGTCGATGTCGTCCTGGCCGGCCGCGAGTCGGTAGCCGCCCGTCTCGGAGGTGACGGCGTCCTTCCCGAGGGCCCTGCGGAGCCGGCCGATGAGGGCCTGGAGGGCGGCGGGGGCGTCCTGGGGCGGCTCGTCCGCCCAGACCTCGTCGATGAGCGTCCGGGGGGTGGCGACACGGGAGGGCCGCAGGGCGAGGGCGGTGAGCAGCGCGCGGAGCCGGGGGCCGCCGACGGGTACGACTGCGCCACGCTCGTCCTCTGCCGTGGTGACACCCAGGATTCTGTACCGCACGGGGTCATTGTCGCCCGGGCGGGGACGAGAGCCGCGGGGTTTTCGGTACGGGGCGTTGCGGGTGCCCGGGTGCAGGTACTCGGCGCTGTCACCGGGGCCGGGTGGGTCCCCGGCCCGGCGTAGCGGAGTACCGCTGCGCCGCCGCCCTCCCCGTGCGCGCAGGCAGGCAGGCAGGCAGGCAGGCGGAGTCACACCCGCCGGACAACGCGAGGGGAACATGTCGGGGCCGCCCACCCGCGGCGATCGGCGCGTCGACCCACCGCAACCGGC
>NZ_JBIBEQ010000003.1:12705-34347 GCF_042955215.1 Streptomyces sp. NPDC012466
GGCCGTGCGTGCCCGCAGCCAGACGGAGTCACACCCGCCGGACAACGCGAGGGGAACATGTCGGGGCCGCCCACCCGCGGCGATCGGCGCGTCGACCCACCGCAACCGGCCGTGCGTGCCCGCAGCCAGACGGAGTCACACCCGCCGGACAACGCGAGGGGAACATGTCGGGGCCGCCCACCCGCGGCGATCGGCGCGTCGACGGACCGTCAGTCGGCACGGCATCCCATCACGCCGTTCCGAGGCCGGACGACACCCGATGTGGCCCCGGCCCACCCACCGGCGCCGGCGCGAGCACGCGCACACCCACGGACCCGGCAAGGACACACGCGGAAGCAGAGGCGGGCACGGATACGGGCGCTAAACCCGACGTCCCCCACCGGCCCCCGCTCCCAACGCCCCCCGCTGCGGGGCGATCCCCGCCGGTACCGCGCGCTGCCGGGCCGGTGTCCCCGTCCAGCAGGTGCCGCGGCGCGAGAGCAGGCGGCGGAGCCACAGTTCCAGGGAGACCAGGTCCGCGAGGCCGTCCAGGGGGAGGGGTTCGCCCGCCGCCGCGCCGCGCAGCGCCTTGCGGACCACCCGGGCCTCGACCAGGCCCGCCTCCGCCAGCAGCGGGGTGTCGAACAGGGCGACCAGGGAGTCCGCCGCCACGCGCAGCCCCGTGCGCTCCGCGGCCGCCGCGGTCGCCTGGGTCGGGGCGCCCCAGCCGGGCGGCAGCTCCCGGACGCCGGCGCCTTCCAGCACCGTACGCAGGATCGCCGCCCGGGCCCCCGGCCGCACCCGCAGCGCTTCCGGCAGCGCCCGGGCCGCGCGGACGACCTGGTTGTCGAGGAACGGCGCGTGCAGCCGCTGGAAGCGGACCTCCGCGGCCTGCTCCAGCACCCGCAGGTCCGCCGCGTGCCGTGCCAGCGCCGCGCGCGCCCGGAAGTCCCCCGGCCGTTGCCCCGGCCCCACCAGCTCCGACCGGTGTGTCGACGCCTGAAGACGAACCGATACTTCAGCGAGCGCCTCACCGGTCAGCCAGCGCGCCGCCGGCCCGGGTCTCCCCCAGGTCAGCGCGGCGAGCGAGGCATCCAGCGCACCGCCGGGCGCGTCGAGCCCGTCGTCGGAGCGGGGGTCGAGGAGGCGCTCGGCGAGGGACTCGACACCCGACCGGTACGGCGTACGGGACAACCGCCGCGCCGCCGCGTACACGCGCGCGGGCACCAGCACCGACCCGTCCGCCTTGGCCAGCGCGGCGACCGGCCGTACGAGATGACGCCGCCGGCGGTCCATCAGCAGGTCGGCGAGCCGCGCGGGATGGGCGTCCAGCACCTGGCGCGCCCCGTACCCCGTGAAGTGGTCGGCGCTGCCCGCCGCGAGCCGGGCCCGATGGCGTGCCGCCGACACCAGGCACGGCCCGGGTTCGTCGGTCAGCGGCCCGTCCAGGTCGGCGTACGGAAGGGTCTGCTCGTCACCGGCCACGACGACGTGGTGCAGCCGGGGGTTGGCCGCCAGCGCGCCCGCCCGCTCCAGTTCGGCCTCCCGGCCCCCGACGGCGAGGTCGTTGAACGTGACGGCCAGCAGCCGCTCCCCCGCGCCCGTGCCGTGGCCGAGCACCGTGCCCGGCATCCCGGGCAGTCCCGCGGCCAGCAGCGCCAGTGCCCCGGAGGCCGGCCCGCCGGAGAGGTCCGCGCCGATCCCCGGCACCGGCATCCCGCGCGCGGCACGCCGCTCGGCAGGGCCCATGCCGGGCACGGGGCCCGGGTCGATGTCCGCTCCGGGGACGTGCCGAGGCGCGGACAGCCGTGTCCGTACGGCTTCCACGAGCGCGTCGCGCACCGCGTCGACCGCGCTGTCCGGATCGGCCGGGGGCGCCGCCACGGCCAGCGAGGCGACCGGCTCGTACCCGGCGATCTCGCGCGCCCCGGCGCGCAGGATGAGGGCATGCCCGGGCGGAATGCGCTTCACGCCGTCGTACGGCGTGGAGTCGTGCAGCGCGGCGGGCACGTCCGGGGCGGCCAGCAGCGCGGCGAGGTGCCCGAAGTCGAGGTTGGCCTCGATGAGATCGGCCAGCGGCAGCGCGGCGGTCGCGTACGCCGTTCCGCCGGCCCAGGGCGTGTGGAACACCGGCCGCGCGCCCGCGAGATCGCCGCAGACGGTGATCCGCCTGCCGACCTGGACGATCGCCGTGTAGCTGCCCGGCCAGGCGGTCAGATGCCGAAGTGCCCCGCCGCGCGCGGCGAACAGCGCGACGCGCAACTGCTCGTCGGTGGCGCCGCAGATGCCGAGGACGGCGATGCGCGTCCGGTCGTCGGCCTTCACGACGCGCACCTCGTCGGGGCGCCAGTCGCCGACCGCCCACAGGGGATCGGGGTCGCCCCACAGGAGTTGGGACCCGACCGGGTGCAGCGTCTCACCCTCGCTGCCGGTCGCCCCCGCCGAGCCGGCAGCGACGGCTCCCGCGGCGGTGCTGCTCCATCCCACCAACCACCGCATCGCCGCCTCCACAGGCTGTGGACAACCAGTGCACCGTACGAACCGGTTCACCATGCTGCCATGAAGGAGGCGTTCCAGAGGGTGCCGACGCCGCTTGCGCTCCGTCGAATGCGCCCCGGCGGAGCCGCCCGCACCGCCCCGAACACCCCGAACACCCGCACGCCACAAGGAGACCCGGGCGGCGGCAGCGAGCGGCAGGGCGGAAAATCCGGAAGGGAACCGGAAGGGAAACAGGAGCGCGGCGGAGGAGGAAAAGGAAGGGACCGCCAAGAATCAAGGCACGCCAGCGACATGTCTCCGGTACGACTGCGACGCGAATGCGCCCCCGAAACGCGCCCCAATCACACCGGACGCGCCCTCAAGTGCCATGGTCGGAGGCCTGATACCCCAAGACCGGCGGGGTCGATTTTCGGCCAAATCGGCGTCACGCGGACAGCCTCGAACACTCTCCGTACAGGCTCCGCACCCTGCCACCCGGCCGCGCAGTCCGGGAGACGGAGCACGCCTCCCGGACCGTTCCGCCGCCCGCGGGGATGAAGGCGGCGGTGTCCCCCAGCCCGCTGGATCCAGTACAGCGGGCCGACCCACGCAATGACCATGGAACCGCTCCCGCGGTGGCCGGAGAAGAGCGCACGGACAGGCGCACGGCCACACAGTGGGAGCACGTCGCAACAGCCCGTATCTGAACCGCACTTCAGTACGGACCACAATCCCGCCAACCGGAAGAATGCCCCTTAACGCTTGGGATGCGGCGAACTACGCTGGGTTTACGAATGCCGCACGGTTATGCCAGTGCGGCAGCCGTCTGTGTCGAGGGGTGGCGCATGTCCAGGGAGCAACGCGGGCCGAACGACAAACTCGGCGCCGTTCTCGCCCTCGCGGGAATTTCCAACGCGGGCCTCGCGCGGCGCGTCAACGATCTTGGCGCCCAGCGCGGTCTGACGCTTCGCTATGACAAGACGTCGGTGGCGCGCTGGGTGTCGAAGGGCATGGTGCCGCAGGGTGCCGCGCCGCACCTCATCGCCGCCGCCATCGGCCAGAAGCTCGGCCGCCCGGTGCCGCTCCACGAGATCGGGCTGGCCGACGCGGACCCGGCACCCGAAGTCGGCCTCGCCTTCCCGCGGGACGTCGGGCAGGCGGTGCGCTCGGCGACGGATCTGTACCGCCTCGACCTCGCCGGCCGCCGGGCCGGTTCGGGCGGTATCTGGCAGTCGCTGGCCGGATCGTTCGCGGTGAGCGCATACGCAACGCCCGCCTCACGGTGGCTGATAACCCCGGCCGACAGTTCGGTCGCGCGTGACGTGGGCCCCGGCGAGGGCTCCGGCGCACCGCTCAAAGTCGGCCACAGCGATGTGCAGAAGCTGCGGGAGGCCGCCGAGGACGCGCGGCGCTGGGACTCCAAGTACGGCGGCGGCGACTGGCGTTCGTCCATGGTCCCCGAATGCTTACGGGTGGAGGCCGCCCCCCTGCTGCTCGGCTCGTACTCCGACGAGGTCGGCCGGGCCCTCTTCGGCGCCTCCGCCGAACTCACCCGTCTCGCGGGCTGGATGGCCTTCGACACGGGCCAGCAGGAAGCCGCCCAGCGCTACTACATCCAGGCCCTGCGCCTGGCCCGGGCGGCGGCGGATGTCCCCCTCGGGGGCTACGTGCTGGCCTCCATGTCGCTCCAGGCCACCTACCGCGGCTTCGGCGACGAGGGCGTGGACCTCGCCCAGGCCGCCCTCGAACGCAACCGCGGACTGGCCACGGCCCGCACCATGAGCTTCTTCCGCCTGGTCGAGGCCCGGGCACACGCGCGTGCGAACGACGCCCAGGCCGCCGGCGGCGCCCTGAAGGCGGCCGAGAGCTGGCTGGAGCGCGCCCGCCCCGGCGACAACGACCCGAGCTGGCTCGGCTTCTACTCCTACGACCGTTTCGCCGCCGACGCGGCCGAGTGCTACCGCGACCTCAAGGCGCCCCGCCAGGTCCGCCGCTTCACCGAGCAGGCCCTGTCGAAGCCGACGGAGGAGTTCGTCCGCTCGCACGGCCTGCGCCTGGTCGTCTCCGCGGTCGCCGAACTGGAGTCGGGGAACCTGGACGCCGCGTGCGAGCAGGGGGTGCGGGCGGTGGAGGTCGCCGGGCGGATCTCCTCGGCCCGCACCACCGAGTACGTGAAGGACCTCCTGCACCGTCTGGAGCCGTACGGTGACGAGCCACGGGTGGTGGAGCTCCGTGAGCGTGCGAGGCCGCTGCTGATGACTCCTGCGTAGCCGGGTGCGGGTAGGCCGTTCGTCCCGCCGCGTTTGAAGGCATTGTCAGTGGCGCAGTGCACTATCGAGGCGGGAGGTGGTGCGCGTGCGGGCCGGATACGACTGTGACGTGCTGGTGATCGGCGGCGGAATCGTCGGTCTGTCGACGGCGTACGCGATCACACGCGCCGCACCGGGCACACGTGTCACCGTCCTGGAGAAGGAACCGGGCCCGGCCCGCCACCAGACCGGCCGCAACAGCGGCGTCATCCACAGCGGCGTCTACTACCGCCCCGGCTCCCTCAAGGCGCGCTACGCGGTGCGGGGCGCGGCGGAGATGGTCAAGTTCTGCGCCGAGTACGGCATCCCCCACGCGGTCACCGGCAAGCTGATCGTCGCCACCGACCGCGCGGAGCTGCCCCGCCTGCACGCGCTGGTGCAGCGCGGCCGGGAGAACGGGATCCCGGTGCGGGAGCTGGGCGCCTCCCAGATCGCGGAGTACGAGCCGGAGGTGCGCGGCCTCGCCGCGATACACGTGGGCACGACGGGCATCTGCGACTTCGTCGCGGTCGCCCGCCAGCTGGCCCACGGCTCGGGTGCGGAGATCCGCTACGGCACGCGGGTCGTGCGCGTCGACCGGCGTCCCGAGCGGGGGGTGGCCGTGCTGACGGCCGCCGGGGACGTTGTACGCGGGCGGGTCCTGGTGAACTGCGCGGGCCTTCAGTGCGACGAGATCGCCCGGCTCACCGGGGACGACCCGGACATGCGGATCGTGCCGTTCCGTGGCGAGTACTACGAGCTGGCCCGGCCGGAGCTGGTGCGGGGCCTGGTCTATCCCGTGCCCGACCCGGCGTTCCCGTTCCTCGGGGTGCATCTCACGCGAGGAATCGACGGGAGCGTCCATGTCGGGCCCAACGCGGTGCCGGCGCTGGCCCGCGAGGGGTACGGATGGGGCACGGTCCGCCTGCGCGAGCTGGGCTCGACCCTGGCCTGGCCCGGCTCCTGGCAGATCGCCCGCCGGCACTGGCGGTACGGGGCGGGTGAGCTGCGGCGGTCTCTGTCCAAGACGGCGTTCACGGACGCGGTGGGCAGGCTGCTGCCCGCGGTGTCCGAGGGCGACCTGGTGCCGACGGCGGCGGGTGTGCGCGCCCAGGCGGTCCTCCGCGACGGAACCCTGGTCGACGACTTCCTGATCCGCGAGGGCCCTCGCGCGGTGCACGTCCTGAACGCACCGTCGCCCGCGGCCACGGCGTCCCTGCCGATCGGCCGGGAGGTGGCACGGAGGGCGCTGGCAGCGTTGTGAGCTCTCCGGACGCCCGGCGACCCCGCCGGGCCCGGTCGGCCCCGCACCCCGGCGACGCGGGTCCCCCCGGCGCCCACCCTCCCCCACCGCCCCAGCAACCCAGCGACCCGCTGCCCGCATGCCCTCCGCCCTCTCGCCCGCACACCCGCACACCCGCAGCCGAGCCGGACCGGCGGCCTGCCCCACACACCCGCAGCCGAGCCGGACCGGCGGGCTACCCCACACGCCGACAGCCGGGCGGGACCGGCGGCCGGCCTCACACGCCGGCGGGGCGGGCGAGCACAGCCTGCGCCTGCCGCGCGCGAAGCGGGACGTCCCAGCACCCCGCGTACCGCGAGAAGGGGACGGGCCGGGGGGCGTCCGCCCGCAGCGGTAGGCGCGTCAACAGGCAGTCGGCCGGCAGGGCGCCCCACCGCGCCGTTCCGAGGACGGACACCCAGGCGCGGCCCAACCACCCCCGGCGTCAGGCGTAAGCACGCCCACCCCCACCGGCGGGTACGCACCGCACCACCGCCGTAAAATCAAGGGCACTGTGTCTGACTCCGTGAACACCCCCGAAGACCCGCACCCGCACCCGCACGCCCACCCGCAGGCGCCCGGTGACTCCGTCCGGCGTACCCGGGCCAAGGGAGAGCCGCGCTTCCCCGACGGGCCGAAAGCCGATCCCGCCGGGTCGCACTTCGAGCGGCGCATCCGGAGTTTCCAACCGCGGCGCAGCCGCGTCACCGCCGGTCAGGCGGACGCGCTGCAGCGCCTGTGGCCCAAGTGGGGCCTCGACATCGACGGCCGGGCCCTCGACCTGCCCGAGCTGTTCGGCAACGACAACCCCGTCGTCCTGGAGATCGGCTTCGGCATGGGCGAGGCCACCGCCCAGATGGCCGCCGCCGACCCCGCCACGAACATCCTCGCCGTCGACGTCCACACCCCCGGCCAGGGCAACCTGCTCAACCTCGCCGACCGCAACGGCCTGTCCAACATCCGGGTCGGCAACGGCGACGCGATCATCCTCCTGCGCGAGATGCTCGCCCCGGACTCCCTCGGCGGTCTGCGCGTCTACTTCCCCGACCCCTGGCCCAAGAAGCGGCACCACAAGCGCAGGATCATCCAGCCCGACTTCCTCGATCTCGCCGCAACCCGCCTCAGGCCCGGCGCGATCCTCCACTGCGCCACCGACTGGGAGCCGTACGCCGAACAGATGCTCGATGTCCTCACGGCGCACCCCGACTTCGAGAACACGCAGGCCGACGGTGGTTTCGCGCCGCGCCCCGACTTCCGGCCGCTGACCCGTTTCGAGGGCCAGGGACTGGACAAGGGACATGTCGTGAACGACCTCCTCTTCCGTCGCGTACAGCACGTGGACCAGTCCCCCGCCGGCGCCTGACCACCCTTGGCACCTCTCCGCCTGCGGACAGCGCCCATCCGTCGTTAGGGTCAATGCCGTGGCCACCAGCCCCCCACATCCGTCCTACCCCAGCAGTCCCACCGACGGCCAACCCTTCGTCGGCTCGGGCACAGCTGGCTCCTCGCGGCACGCCCACTGGTGGCAGCGCGCCTGGGTGCGCTACGGCGCGCTGAGCACGCTCCTCGCGATATCCGGCCTGGTCATCCTCGCCCTGGTCCGCGAGGAGACCGGCACGGAAGGGTTCCTGGTCGGGCTGGGGCTGGCCGTCCTCCCGGTGCCCCTGCTGATAGCCGCGTTCCGCTGGCTGGACCGGGTCGAGCCCGGCCCCTGGCGGAACCTGGTGTTCTGCTTCGCCTGGGGCGCCTGCGCGGCGGCGCTGATAGCGATCGTCGCCAACAGCTTCGCGACGAGATGGGTAGCGACGGCGACGGCGGACCCGTCCAGCGCGGACACCCTGGGCGCGACGGTGATAGCGCCGGTGGTCGAGGAGTCCGCCAAGGCGGCGGCCGTCCTCCTGGTCTTCCTCTTCCGGCGCCGTGACTTCACCGGCATCGTCGACGGCGTCGTCATAGCCGGGGTGACCGCCACCGGCTTCGCGTTCACGGAGAACATCCTCTACCTGGGCACCGCCTTCGGCACCGACCAGCTCACCGGCGGCACCGGCATCGCCTCCGTCACGGCGGCGACCTTCTTCGTGCGCATCATCATGTCGCCGTTCGCGCACCCGCTGTTCACGGTCCTCACCGGCATCGGCTTCGGCATCTCCGCGCTCTCGGCGGACCGCCGGCATCTGCGCCGCGTCGCCTTCCCGCTGTCCGGGCTGCTGCTCGCGATGGGCATGCACGCGATGTGGAACGGCTCGTCGGCGTTCGGCGAGTACGGGTTCTTCGCCGTGTACACGGCGTTCATGGTGCCCATCTTCGGGCTGCTGACGTGGCTGGTGATCTGGACCCGGCAGCGGGAGCTGAAGACCGTGCGGGCGGAGCTGCCCGCCTACGCCGTGGCCGGCTGGCTGACCCCCGCCGAGCCGTTCGCGCTCGGCTCGATGCGGGCCCGGCGGATCGCCCGCCAGTACGCCCGCCGGCACGCGGGCAGGGCGGCGGCCCGGGAGGTGGCGCGGTACGAGGCGTACGCGACATCGCTGGCGTTCCTGCGGCACCGGGCCCGGCGCGGCGGCGCCGGCGCCGGCTTCGCCGTACGGGAGGGGGAGCTGCTCGGCGAGCTGTGGCGACGCCGGGAGGTGGCCCGCCCGGCGCTGGACCACGCGGCCCGGATCACGGCCCCTCCGGTCCCGGTGGTGGCCCCGCCCTGGCCGGTGTACGGGGTGTACGGCTACGGCCACCGGCCGGCGCCGTACCCCGCGTACAACCCGTACCGTTCCTAGGGGCTCAGGCCGAGGCCTCCGTGAGCCGCTCGACCTCGGCCTCCGAGAGGGTCAGCTCCCCGACGCCGACCAGTGCGGGCAGCTGCTCCACCGTCCGTGCGGAGGCGATCGGCGCCGTCACGGTCGGCCGGGCGGCGAGCCAGGCGAGGGCCACCGTGGCCACGGGGACGTCGTGCGTGCCGGCGATCTCGTCGAGGGCGCCGAGGACCCGCCGCCCCCGTTCGGTCTCCAGGTGCTTGGCGGCCCCGCCCGCCCGCGCGCTCTCGACCGTCGTACCGGGCCGGTACTTGCCGGTGAGGAAGCCGGACGCGAGCGCGGAGTACGGAACGGCCGCGAGGCCGCTCCGCTCGGCTAGGTCCTGGAGCTCGCCCTCGTAGGTGTCGCGGGAGACCAGGTTGTACTGGGGCTGGAGAGCCACGTACCGGGCCAGTCCCTCGCGGTCGGAGAACTCCAGGGACTCCCGCAGCCGCTCGGCGGAGATGTTGGAGGCGGCGATGTGCCGCACCTTCCCGGCCTTCACGAGGGTGTCGAGCGCGCCGATGATCTCCTCGACGGGCACGTCGGGCCGGTCGAAGTGCGTGTAGTAGAGGTCGATGTAGTCGGTGCGCAGGCGGCGCAGGGAGGCGTCGGCGGCGGCCTTGATGTTGGCGGCGGACAGGCCCTGGAAGCCGGGGTGCTGGCCGACCTTCGTGGCGACGACGACATCGGAGCGGTTGCCGCGCGCCTCCAGCCACGTGCCGAGGATGGTCTCCGACTCCCCGCCCTGGTTGCCGTCGGCCCACGCCGAGTAGACGTCGGCGGTGTCGACGAAGTTGCCGCCGGCCTCGGTGTAGGCGTCGAGGACGGCGAACGACCGGTCCTGGTCGGCGGTCCAGCCGAAGACGTTGCCGCCGAGGGCGAGGGGGAAGACCTGGAGGTCGGAGGAGCCGAGCTTGCGAAGGGACGTCATGCTCTGTGGCAACGACCGCAGGGGAACGCCTCATTCCGCAAGGGCCGCGAAGCTCCCGTGAACACCGCACCGGAAAACCGGCGGCCCTGACGTCGGGGGGGTCGTCGTCAGGGCCGCCGGTGCTTCAACGAGTCGGTGTTGCTTACGGGTTCAGTCCCTTGCCCCGCAGCCACGCCATCGGGTCGATGCCACTCGCGGATCCACCGGAGTGGACCTCCAGGTGGAGGTGCGCCCCGGTGACGTTGCCGGTGGCGCCCACGCGGCCGATGACGTCGCCGGTGCTGACCTTCTGGCCGACGCTGACGCCGATGGACGACTGGTGCGCGTACCAGATCTCGGTGCCGTCATCGAGGGTGAGGACGGTCTTGTAGCCGTACGAGCCGTTCCAGCCCGCCTCGGTGATGGTGCCGCTGTGCACCGCCTTGATCGGCGTGCCCGTGGGGGCGGCGAAGTCGAGGCCGGTGTGGTAGCCGGAGGACCAGTAGGCACCGGCCTGGCCGAAGCTGGAGGTGATGGTGTACGAGGAGGTCGGCAGCGTGAACTGCTTGGCGAGGGCGGCGAGCCGCTCGGCCTCGGCCTTCTTCTCGGCCTCTTCCTCCGCCTTCTTCTTGGCTTCGGCGGCCTTGGCCTTGGCTTCCTTCTCCGCCTTGGCGACGGCTTCCGCCGCCGCCTTCTCGGCGGCGGCCGCCGCGTCCTGGGCGGCCTTGGTCTCGATCTGGTCCTGCTGGTGCTCGACCTGCGCCATGATCCGGGCGCGCAGCGCCTCGCCGGCGCCGGCACCGGAGGTGCCCTGCTCGGGGTCCGCCGTGGCGGTGCCGAGGCTGCTGAGCGGGGTGGCGGAACCTTCGGGGGTGTCGTCGTCCGAGATGAGGGAACCCACCGAGGGCAGGTCCGGCACGGAGATGGACACCGGGGGCTTGCCGGTCTGGGCGCTGGCCATGCCGCCGGCACCCACGGCGGCTATGACGCCGACGCCGAGGACGGTGGAGCTGCGGGCGAGACCTCCGCCGCGCTGCTTGGTGACGCGGTGCCGGCCACGGACGGGACGGATGGACTCCTCGGTGGGGTTCCACTCCTGGAACGGGCCCTCGTCGGTGTGCTGACCGCCGTAGCCGAAGGTTTCGGTGTCGCGCTTCGGCGCGAACGGGGCCGCGGGGGCAGGCCGGTTGGACGCCACGTGGGCGTGCTCCTTTCCTTCCTTCTCGCCTACCGGGTTAGCTGACGGGTTCGGAGCAGGAAGGTCTCCTACGCGCGTATACCCGCCGTGCTTCCACGGTGGTATCCGCGCGATTCACCCCAAGTGGTGGTTCCCCGGTTCCCTTTCGGGATTCGGCGCGTGCGCACGGAGCCGCCTTCTGTGACGGCTGGGACGACCGCGCTGCGTTATCGAACGTTAATAGACGCGCGAGGTGTATTCCAGCGATTCCACTTGATCATTAACCTTTTTCGCGCGGACTTACTGCCATGACCGGCTTAAATCGGGCGAGTTGACCGCATCGCAAGTGACTGAGGGGTTTTGACGGTGTGTCAGTTGTTATGCGGAACCGGACGGTTCGCTCACCGAGCGTAAGGGCCGTCGTGAGGGTCACGGGGAAATGCACCGAGGGCCGGAACCCTTTCGGATTCCGGCCCTCGGCCTTCAGTAGCGGGGACAGGATTTGAACCTGCGACCTCTGGGTTATGAGCCCAGCGAGCTACCGAGCTGCTCCACCCCGCGTCGTTGTGACTCCAGTGTACGCCATCCGCGGGACCGCTCGTGCACACCCGCCGCTCAGCCACCCGGGGTGCCCGTGTGAGTGAGGTTTCCCAGGCGGTGAACAGGTCGTCGGTGCCGGCCGACTGACGCGGACGGCGGTGCGGACGCGACCTGTCGGGCCGCTCGGCCCCTACTCAGCCCGGGAGGTGGCGGTTCGGGGCCTTGGCCCGCTCCTCGTGCTCCGGCAGGACGACGACCTCCACTCCGGCGGCCGAGAGAAGGCCGCTGCCGTCGGCGTCCGCGACGAAGGTGTCCGGCTCGCGCCAGGCCGTGACGACCCGCCGTACACCCGCGTCGAGGATCAGCCGGGCGCAGGGTGCGGGGCGGGAGGCGCGGCGGGCGCAGGGCTCCAGGCTGCTGTACACCGTCGCGCCGGGCAGGCGCGGATCGGCCGGGTCGAGTTTGGCCAGGGCCGCCTCCTCGGCGTGCACGACCGGGTCGCCGGCCTCGCGGGAGTGGCCGCGGGCCAGTTCCGTGCCGTCGGCGGCGACCACCACCGCCCCCACGCTGAACGCCGTGTCCGAGGGCGGGCAGTGGCCGGCCAGTTCGCAGGCGAGGGCCAGCCAGTGATGGTCGGCGGCGGCGGGCAGGGGGCCGGTGCCCGGGGCGGTCGGCTCGTAGCGCATGAGGACGACGTCCTCGATCCGCCGCGACTCCAGCAGCCGCAGGCGGCCGTCCTGGTAGCCGCCGGGGCCGAAGAGGCGGGGTGCCCGGGGGTCGCCCACGAAGAGCGGGGCGAGGACCAGCTGGAGTTCGTCGGCGAGGCCCTGGGTGAGGAGCTGGGTGTGGATCAGGCCACCGCCCTCGACCATGAGTCGGCGTACGCCCCGGACGTCGTGCAGGTGCGTGAGGAGCCGCCGCCAGTCGAGGTCGGGCCCGAGCGGGACGACGTCGGTGGCGAGGCCGAGGGCACGGGCGCGGCCGGCGCCCCGGTCGGTCGTGTAGAGGACCTTCTCACCGCCGGTGTGCCAGAAGCGGGCGTCCGGGTCGAGGTCGCCGGAGCCGCTGACGGTGACCTTCAGGGGGTACTCCGGTTTCCCGGCGGCCGTGCGGGCGGCCCGGCGCGCCTCGGAGTTCACCAGCAGCCGGGGGTTGTCGGCGCGGATGGTGCCGGCGCCGATCAGGATCGCGTCGACCGAGGCGCGGACCTCGTCGACCCGGTCGAAGTCGGCCGGGCTCGACAGCAGCAGGCGGTCGGGTCCGGTGTCGTCCAGGTAGCCGTCGAGGGAGACGGCGGCGGACAGCAGGACGTACGGGTGGGGCATCGGCGCTCCGCGGCTGGTCGGGACGGCGGGACTGGACCGGGCTTGGTTCAAGTTTGAAACAAACCTACACTGGCGGCATGACGACTCGCTGGCTCACCCCCGATGAGCAGCGCGCCTGGCGCGCCTACATCGCCGCCTCGCTGCTCCTGGAGGACGCGATCGACCGGCAGCTCCAGCAGGACGCCGGCATGCCGCACCTGTACTACTCCATCCTGTCCGTCCTGTCGGAGTCCCCGGAACGGCGGCTGCGCATGACCGATCTCGCCGAGCGGCTGAAGATCACGCGCAGCCGGCTCACCTACGCGGTGACGCGGCTGGAGAAGGACGGCATGCTGCGGCGCGAGGCCTGCTCCGACGACAAGCGGGGCAGCATCGCCACGCTGACCGACGAGGGCTTCGCCGTGCTGGAGCGCGCGGCGCCCGGGCATGTCGAGACCGTGCGGAGCTTTGTGTTCGACCGGCTCAGCGAGGAGCAGGTGGGGCAGCTGGAGAAGATCTCCGCGGCGATCGCGCAGGGGCTCCAGGAGGACGGGGCGCGGCCGGCGGCGGACGACGTGCCGTGGCGGCGGAGGTCGTCGTCGGCCTGCGCGTGACGCGACGCGTGAGGCGCGGGTGACGCGGCAGTGACGCGCACCACACCGGCCCGGACGGTCGTTGCTTCAAATTTCAAGCACGAGTAGGGTTCCCCTCGTGCATCTGCTTCAAATCTGAAGCAATACGGCTGTGCAGCCGAACAGGAAACGGAACCCGGAGGCCCCGCATGCCCGACACACCCGCCGTCCTCGCCACCCCCCGCTCCCGCGTCCGGGTCCCGCTGCGCTTCCACGACGGCTTCGAGGCCGACGCCGAGCTCGTCACTTTCCACGGGCTGGCCGACGGGCAGGAGCACGTGGCCGTCGTCCTGGGCGAGCCGGGGCCGGTCCCGCTGGTGCGGCTGCACTCCGAGTGCCTGACCGGGGACGTGTTCGGCTCCGCCCGCTGTGACTGCGGCCCGCAGCTGCGCGAGGCGGTCGAGCGCATAGCCGAGCGCGGCGGCGTGCTCCTCTACCTCCGCCAGGAGGGCCGGGGCATCGGCCTCTACAACAAGCTCGACGCCTACGCCCTCCAGGACGAGGGCCTGGACACCTACGAGGCGAACGCGGCCCTGGGGCTGCCGGAGGACGCCCGCGACTACACGGCGGCGGCCCAGATGCTCCGGGCCCTGGGCATCGGCGAGCTGGACCTGCTCTCCAACAACCCCGACAAGGCGGGCCAGTTGCGGTCCCTGGGCGTCGACGTGCGCGACCGCGTTCCCACGGGCGTCTTCACGACCGCCCACAACGTCCGCTACCTGCGCGCGAAGGTCCTCCAGACCCAGCACACGCTGCCGCTGGCCGCGCTGACGGAACTCAGCGCGGGCTGAACCGCCCCCGGTCCGGCCGGGCACCGAACCGAGCTGCTTGCCCCTCGGTTCCTCGGGTACAGCCTTTGAAAGAGGGCGACCTCATCAGTACCCGGAGCTCTATGGAAGTGACCGTTTCGTGACCGATCTCGGCGGCCCCGGCGACCACCGGGCGAGGGGACCGGGCAATGGCCCGGAGGCCGTCGCATCGCAGATCGCCGATGCCGTGGAGAGTCTGACGGCGCTGTGGGCGGTCGCCGCCCAGGAGGCGTCCCTGCGCCTGTCCCTGCACCAGCTGCGGGCACTGCGCACCGTGCAGGCGGCGCCCGGCCTGAATCTGACGGCCCTCGCGGAAGGCCTGGACATCGGCCTCCCCACGGCCAGCCGCCTCTGCGACCGCCTGGCCGCGGCCGGCCTGCTGGAGCGGGCCCCGCACCCCGACACCCGCCGCGAGGTGCAACTGTGGCTCACCACGCACGGCCGGCATGTGCTGGGGGAGGTCGCCGGCCGCCGCACCCAGGCCCTGGCCGCCGCGCTGGCGGCGATGGAACCGGCCGAACGGGCGGCACTGCGCGAGGGATTGCGGGGGTTCCTGACCGCCCAGGACAAGGTGGTACCGGGCACCGACGGGATCGAGTGAGCCCGGGAGGCGTACCGGCGGCGCCTTCTCACCGGCCGGCCGCCGGTGAACCCCCGCCGGTCGCCCGGCCCCTCAACACCCGTCAGGTCCCCGAGCCGTGTCGGCTCACGCCGCCGGCGGTCAGTACCGCCACACAGGTGTCGTCCCGCGTCGGCCGGGCCGCGCTCCCGGCGTCGCGGAGCACCACCGCGGCCGCCACCGCCGGGTCGCAGCCGGGGAGCACCCCGTCGTCGGGCGGCGTCCAGCGGCTGGGCAGACCGTCGCTGTGCAGGACCAGCAGGCTGTCGGCCTGCCAGGGCACCCGCTGCACGGGCACGGACGCCGGGGCCTGCGCGCCCACGATGCCGGGATGGGACAGCAGCGCCTTCCACCTGCCGTCCGTCCGCAGCCGCGCGCCGACGTTGCCGATCCCGGCGAAGCTCAACTCCCCGGCGCCCACGTCGAGCTGGGCCACCGCCACGGCCGCGCCCCGGGTGGGACGCAGGGCCCGGCCCAGCCTCCGCAGGATCTCGGGGGGCGGCAGCTCGGCCACGCCGCGCAGCTCCGTCACCGCCGCCGTGGAGGCCTCGGCCGCCTTCGCCCCGTGCCCGAGCCCGTCGGCGAGCAGCAGGGTCAGACGGTCGCCGCCGCGCACCCGGCCCCAGGCGTCCCCGGACTGCTCGGCCCGGCCGAGGGGGACGTTGACACCTCCGGCACGCGGACCGGGCGGGGGCGGCCCCTGGTTGCGGACGGCCGGCTCGTGGCCGATCCGGGCCATCACGACGGTGCCCCGGCCGGGGGCGCTGTGCAGATCGAAGTCGTTCGCTATGCGCCGGCACGTGCCGAGCCCGGCGCCGAGCGAGGCGGCGACGGTCGTGGTGTATCCGTCGCGCATCGCCGCGGCGACGTCGGGGATGCCGGGGCCGTGGTCGACCGAGACGAGCTGCACCACCGGCCGGTGGCCGTCGTCGTGCGCACGCCCGACGAGGTTGATCAGCACACGCCCGCCACCCGCGTGCCGCAGCAGGTTGGTCGCCAGCTCCGTCGCCACGAGCGCGGCGGTCGCGGTGCGGTTCGGGGGCAGGCCGACGCAGGCGCTGGCATCCTCGGCCGCCACCCGGACGTCCCGCACCCGGGTCGAGTCGTCCACCGGCACGTCCCAGACCCTGCTCATCACGGCACCGTCCGGGAGGGCGGTACGACGGTGGCCCAGGCGGTGACGGTGACGGTGGTCCCCTCACCGGGCCGGCTGTCCACCTCGAACTCCTGCACGAGCCGCTTGGCCCCGCTCAGGCCGAGCCCCAGCCCGCCGCCGCTGGTGTACCCGTCGGTCAGCGCCTGGTCCAGGTCGCGGATGCCGGGCCCGGTGTCGACGAAGGCCAGCCGCAGCCCGTGCGACTGCCCCAGGGTGAGCGGCGTGATCTGCACATGCCCACCCCCGCCGTGGACGAGGGTGTTGCGGGCCAGTTCGCTCGCCGCCGTGACGAGCTTGGTCTGCTGCACCAGCCCGAAACCGAGCTCCGCGGCGGCCTGCCGGACCTGCTGCCGCACCCAGGCCAGATCGGCGTCCGAGCCGATCGGCAGGCTGGCCGGGCCGGCATGGCGGGAAGTCTGCATCACGGACTCCCCTCGCCCCGGCGCGTGGTCACACCGAGCAGCTCCATCGCACGTTCGACGTCCAGGGCCGTCCGCAGGCCGGGCAGGGTGAGCCCCAGCTCGACCAGGGTGATCGCCACCGCCGGGCGCATCCCCGCCAGCACCGTACGGGCCGCCAGCAGCTTGGCTCCGGCGGCGATCTCGGCGAGGACCCGGCCCAGGAACGAGTCGACGATCTCCACACCGGAGATGTCGATCACCACCCCGGTCACCCGGGAGTGCGAGATCCGGTCCGTGACGTCCTGCTGGAGCTGCTCGGCCATCCCGTCGTGCAGCTCCCCCTGGAGAGTGACGAGCAGGACGTCGCCCAGCTGGAGCACCGGCACCGTGAAGCCGTGTCCGCCCAGGGGCCCGTGTCCCGCCGGCCCGGTCACCGCGTGCCCGCGTCCGCCGCCGCGCCGGCCGCCCGCAACGGTGCGATCTCGACACCCTGCTGACTGAGGGCGTAGGCGAGCGCGTCCGCCAGGCTCGAACGGGTGAGCACCGTACCGAGGTCGATGCCGAGATGGACGATCGTCTGCGCGATCGCGGGCCGGATGCCGGAGACGATGCACTCGGCGCCCATCAGCCGGGCCGCCGCCACGGTCTTCATCAGGTGCTGGGCGACCAGCGAGTCGACGGTGGGCACGCCGGTGATGTCGAGGATGGCGTACCGGGCGCGCTCGGCGACGATCGCGTCCAGCAGGCTCTCCATGACCACCTGGCTGCGCGCGCTGTCGAGGGTGCCGATCAGCGGCACCGCGACCGTGCTGTCCCAGAGTTTGATCACCGGGGTGGCCACCTCGTGCAACTGCTCGCGCTGCCGGGCGATCAGCTCCTCACCCGCACTGACCGTCGTCTCCAGCACGACCAGGCGCAGCGTGCCCATGAGCACGGTCAGCGCCACCACGGCTTCCTGGGCCTCGGGGGCGTACGGCTCCGGGAACTCCGCCCGCAGCAGGTCGGCCACCGGCTCACGCAGGGCGGCCACTTCGGTGGCGACCCCGTCCGGGTCGATGCCCGTGCGGGCGCGGGAGGCCGCCATGCGCCCCAACTGGTCGCGCACCGACTCGAAGCCGGGGGCGCGGATGTCCTCCAGCCGCCCCGAGGCCGCCACGGCCGCCAGCGCGGCGGTCACGGCCCGGCCCGCCTCCACCGCCTCGTCACGCGACACGGTGAAGACCGTGCGGAACAGCGCGGCGTCCGCCCACCGCTGGGCGATCTGCTCGCGGCGCCGCTCCAGGAACGCGCTCACCTGGTATGCGGCCGGTTCCTGTTCCGCGTTCTCTTCCGACACCGACACTTGCATCGCTCCCTTGCACGGGCCGGACCGAGGTCGCGCGACGGCGCCCCAGCCGTTACTTGCCGTATGACAAACATTAGTGCCGGCGTACAGCACCACCAAACAACTGCCCACCGGCGCCCCCGACCTGCGCCTTCCCCCCTCCCTTATCGGCCACGCCAGTCCAGACACACCACGAGGGCGTCGTCGTCCTGCGTGGACTCGCCGCGGTGACCGGTCAGTTCGCGCAGGACGGCCCGGGGCACCTCGGCGGCCGGCAGCAGCCGGGTCGACTGGATCGCCCGGGTCAGGGCCGCGTCCCCGTAGGCCTCGCCGCCCGGGGAGGCCACGTCGTACACCCCGTCGCTGACGAAGACCAGGCGGTCGCCGGGCTCGGCGCGGAATTCCTGGACGGCGTAGTCGGTCTCCTCGAACATCCCGAGCGGCAGCTGGGCCTCGAAGGGCACCCGCTCCACCGCGCCCCGGCGCAGCCGCAGCATCTGCGGCGACCCGGCGTCCACCGCCCGGACCCGCCCGGTGGCCAGCTCGAAGTCGAGCATCAGCATGGAGAGGTAGCAACGACCCCGGTAGTGGGCGTACACGGCCTGGTCGGCCAGGGCCGCCTGGTCGTCGATGGGCAGCCCGGCCCGGCGCGCGTTGCGCAGGGCGTTGATCGCCAGGTTCGTCAGCAGCGAGGCCTCTATGCCCTCGCCCATGCCGTTGGTGACGTAGAGACTGAGCCGGTCGGCCGAGGCGGACCAGTCGAAGTTGTCGCCGAAGATCGCGTACGCCGGTTCCAGCTGCGCACCCAGTTCGTACTCGGGGCGGGCGCAGGAGCGGCCCGGCAGCAGCTGCCACTGCATCTCGGCGGCCAGCGTCAGCCGGTCCCGGCGGCGCGCCTGGAGATACACGTCGGTGTCCCGCTCGGCCACGACGACCTCGTGGCCGAGCACCTCGGCGATCTCGGCCAGCTCGCCCAGGCAGCCGTCGGCGTGCCCGCCGCCCGGCAGGGTCACGGTCAGCACCCCGAGACGGTCGCCGCGCACGGTGACGGGCAGATGCACCCGTACGAGATCACCCGAAATGGCCTCCACGTACGGCTCCTGCGCGCCGAAGGCCCGGCCCGCCGGGCTGTTGTGCACGGACACCGGCTGGAGGGTGTGCGGCAGCACGGACACCGGCTGGAGCACCGTCAGTCCGTAGTCGGCCAGGAAAAGCTCGACGGAGTCCGCCGCGTACTGATCGGTCAGTACACGACGGACCGCGTCCAGCAGCTGGTGGGGGGCCGCCGTGCGCAGGGCGCGCTCGGCGGCCACGAATCTGTGCGTGATCGTGGTCACGGTGGTCTGTTCACCATCCTCGGTGGGACGTCGGCACGTCCTCGGAAACGGTTCCTTGTCATCGGGCCGGGAAGCGGGTGCGGCAAGCGGGTCCCGGGCGGCTCACGTCACGCCTAGTACGCTGACGGCCATCCCGGTGCCTGCGAGAGTGTGACTGTGACTTCCCTCCGACCCCGCCCTGAGCCAGCAGAGGTCGCCCGTGTGACCTCCACGGCCGCGGAGTTGCTGGAAGTCCTCTGGGGCCGCGCCTCGACGGCGCCGGCCTCCGCGTCCCAGCTGCGGGTGCTGCTCATCCTCGAACACCACGAGGGCATCAACCTGCGCACGCTCGCCGACTCCCTCGCCTCCACACCGCCCTCGACCAGCCGGCTCTGCGACCGGCTGCAGGCGGCCGGATTCGTCGAGCGGGAGGTGAGTGCGGCCGACCGGCGCGAGGTACGCCTGCACCTCAGCGGCCGGGGCCGTACCTTCCTCGCCGACCTGCGGGTGCGCCGGGAGCAGGCGCTGCGCGCGGTGCTCGACCAGATGCCCGCGGCGAAGCGGGTGGCGCTGCTGCAGGGGCTGGAGGCGTTCTGCGACGCGGCGGCGGCCCAGATACACGACGACTCCGAAGACTCCCCCTCGTCCGGCACCCGGACTGCCTGAACCACCCGCCGCGCACGGAATCGGTCCTTCCGGTCCCTTCCCACCGCACGTTCGGCACGCCTAGGCTGTTGCCCTCCACCTATAGTTGTCAAACGACAACTGTCCGCTCCGCGAACCCCTTGCCCTTCTCCTGCGCACCGCACCGCCCACCCTCCTCTTCCCGTACCGTCGCAGTACAGGACCGGGTACCCCGCCACCGCCTCGACCTGCGCCGACTGTGGTCAACGTCTCGCCGGGGCATATGCGGGGCATGAGCCGGGCGATGGCGGGTAGCGGCGCTGGAGGTGGCCTGTCGGGGGATCGGAGCGGGCCGGAACAAGAGGGAGGGCCCGTGACGGCGACCACGCGCATCGGCACGACGACGGATTCCGCCACCTACACCGGTGAGGAACTGCCGCAGATCGCCGAGCCCCAGAAGCTCGCCCCGCAGGACGCACGCGGGCTGACCGGCCAGTTCCTCGACCGGCTCGCCGTGCTCGAGGAAGGCACACCCGAATACCAGTACGCCCGCAACACGCTCATCGAGATGAACATGTCTCTGGTGCGCTTCGCGGCCCGCCGATTCCGCACCAGCGGCCAGTCGATGGAAGACATCGTCCAGGTCGGCGTCATCGGCCTGATCAAGGCCATCGACCGGTTCGAGGTCTCCCGCGAGGTCCAGTTCACCAGCTTCGCGGTGCCGTACATCATCGGCGAGATCAAGCGGTTCTTCCGCGACACCTCCTGGGCCGTGCACGTGCCGCGCCGCCTCCAGGAAGCCCGCACCGAACTCGCCAAGGCCACCGAGGAACTCGCCTCCCGCCTCGGCCGCGCACCGAAGGTGGCCGAACTGGCGGCCCTGATGAACCTGACGGAGGAAGAGGTCGTCGAGGCCCAGATCGCCGCCAACGGCTACCTGTCCTCCTCCCTCGACGCCACGGTCACCGGCGACCCCGACGAGAGCGACACGACGCTCTCCCAGTTCATCGGCGAGGAGGACCCGGCCCTCGAACTCGTCGAGAACTTCCACGCCCTGGCCCCCCTGGTCGCCGAACTCGACGAACGCCAGCGCCTCATCCTCCACCTGCGCTTCGTGGAGGAACTGACCCAGGCGGAGATCGGCGCCCGGCTCGGCATCTCCCAGATGCACGTGTCCCGGCTGATCTCCCGCACAGTGGCCCGGCTGCGGTCGGGGATGCTCGCCACCGGCTGACCCCGCCCCCGCAACGACAAGAGCCCCGGCCCGGAGACGATCCGGACCGGGGCTTCTTGGTAGGCCCTGTGGGACTCGAACCCACAACCAATGGATTAAAAGTCCACTGCTCTGCCAATTGAGCTAAGGGCCCAGGCGATGTCGCCCCCACGAGCATAGCCGGACGACGCCGCGTCTCCGATCGGGTATCGGTCTGACGGCCCTGCCGGACGCACGAACAGGGCCGATGAGCGCCCCGGATCGACCGGTTCGGGCGTGTCCGCGCGCACCCGCCCGAACGACAGAGCGCCGCGGCCCGCCCGTTGGGACGGAAACCACGGCGCTCCTCATGCGCTGATGTCAGCCGTTGCGCTTCCAGCGCGGCTTGTCCTCGCGGCGCTGGAACGAGCCGCCACCGCGGTGCTCGTCACGACGGCCGGAGGGACGGTCGTGACCGGAGGTGCGGAAACCGGGGCGGTCACCCTGACGGTCGCGGTTGAAGGGGCGGTCGCTGCCACGGTGCCCACCACGCTCGTCCCGACGCTCGAAGGGGCGGCCCGGACGGTCGTCCCGGCGGAAGCCACCACCGCGGCTGTCGTCACGACGCTCGAAACCACGGCCACCACGGTCGTCACGACGCTCGAAGGAACGGCCACCACCACGGTTGTCATCACGACGGTCGTCCCGGCGGAAACCGCCACCACGACTGTCGTCACGACGCTCGAAACCACGGCCACCACGGTCGTCACGACGCTCGAAGGAACGGCCACCACCACGGTTGTCATCACGACGGTCGTCCCGGCG
>NZ_JBIBEQ010000003.1:34441-319931 GCF_042955215.1 Streptomyces sp. NPDC012466
GGTCGTCACGACGCTCGAAGGAACGGCCACCACCACGGTTGTCATCACGACGGTCGTCCCGGCGGAAACCGCCACCACGACTGTCGTCACGACGCTCGTACGAACGCCCACCACGGTCGTCCCGGTCCGCCCGGTCGACGTCCTGCGCCACCGGCTGCTCCGGCACGGACACCTCGGCCGCCGCGGCCACCACCGCCGCCTGCGCCTCGGCCACCGCGGCCTCCGGGTCCTCACCCTGCTCGCGGGCGACCCGGGCGACCAGACGGTCGGCCTCCTCGCGCAGCTCGTTCGCACGCCGCTGCGCCCGCTCCAGCTCCTTGGCGAGCTGGGCGACCTCACGCTCGGCCTGCTGCGCGGCATTGCCCACCGACTCGGCCTGAACCTCGGTCATCGAACGGGCACCGGTGATCTCGGCGACCTCCGGGTCGAACGCGCCGGCACCCTGAATGATGTGACGCGAGGCGTCGACGCCCGCGTCCTCCATCAGCCGGAAGATCTGACGCCGCTGGTGCGGCAGCGACAGGGACACGACCGTGCCCGTACGCCCGGCACGCGCGGTGCGGCCCGCCCGGTGCAGGTAGTCCTTGTGGTCACCGGCCGGGTCCACGTTCAGGACCAGGTCGATGCCGTCGACGTGGATACCGCGCGCGGCGACGTCCGTCGCGACGAGCGCGTTGACGTAACCCTTCTTGAAGTCCTCCAGCACACGGGTACGCGCGCCCTGCGTCATACCGCCGTGCAACGCGTCGGCCTTCACACCGGAGTCGCACAACTGCTCGGCGATACGGTCGGCGCCCAGCTGGGTGCGGACGAAGATGATCGTGCGGCCCTTGCGGGAGGCGATCGCGGCAGTGACCGGCGCCTTGTCCTTGGGCTTCACGATGAGGATGTGGTGCGACATGGTCGTCACGTTGCCCTGGGCGCTGTCGACCTCGTGCGTGACCGGGTCGGTCAGGTAGCGCTTGACCAGCGTGGAGATCTCGTTCTCCATCGTGGCCGAGAACAGCATGCGCTGGCCACCGGCCGGAATCTGGTCGAGCAGCTCGGTGACCTCGGGCAGGAAGCCCAGGTCCGACATCTGGTCGGCCTCGTCCAGAACGGCGATCTGCACGTTCTCCAGCGAACAGGCACCACGGTTGATGATGTCCCGCAGCCGGCCCGGAGTGGCGACCAGCACGTCGACACCACGCTCCAGGGCGTAGATCTGGTTGCCCATCGACGTACCGCCGCAGACGACCTTCATCTTCAGGCCGAGGACGTCGCCGTAGGGCTGCAACGCGTCGGCGACCTGCATGGCCAGCTCACGCGTCGGCGTCAGGATGACGGCACGCGGCTTGTGCTTCTCGGTACGGCCACCGGCCAGCGTGGCCAGAGTCGGCAGACCGAACGACAGGGTCTTGCCGGAGCCCGTGCGGCCACGGCCGAGGATGTCCTTGCCGGCCAGGGCGTCCGGGATGGTGGCGGCCTGGATGGGGAAGGGGGTGGTCACGCCGTTCTGCGCGAGCTTGCGCACAACGCCTTCGGGAAGGCCGAGGTCCGCGAACGTGGCCTCGGGGGCGTCCTCGATTGCCTCGTTCTCGGGCACGACGACGTGATCAGTACTGGCGATGGACATGCGAATGCGAAACCTTCCGGAGTCTCAAGTCGGCACGCGCCCGTCAACTCCGTGATTCGCGATTCGCAATACGACCGCCTCAATGCGGTCCACCACGGCAAGGGAGAGTACGCGCCACACGGCGCGCTCTGCAGTGGCGCCGGGCAAGATGGGATCAAACGATCTGCCACCATACGCACTCCGGGCCCCGTAAGGCAAACCGGACCGCGCAGGAGACAGCGGGCCACCCTCCGTCGACCGAACGGCCACCCGAAAGCTCCAACCACCCCCCAGCCGGAAATGTTCCCGCCCCGGCCCACCGACTTCCCGCCCCCTCAGCACACCCCCGCCTCACGCCGGTGACCCCGCCTCCGGCGCCGGCTCCCGCTGCGCCAGCTGCGGCCCCGGCGGCTCATGCGCCGACGAGGACGGCTCCGGCGTCGGCTCCGGCGAAACCGTCGGCTCCGGCGGCGTCGGCGTCGGCTCCGGCTCGACCGTCCGCGTGGGCGTCGGCGGCACCGGCGGCCTCGGCGTCGGCCGCGACGGCTTCCCCGGCCTGTCGCGCCCCGGCACGGACGGACTCGCATCAGCGCTCGGCGACGCCCCGGGGGACGCCGACCCCCGCACCCCGCCCCCCTTGCCCTTCCCGTCCTTCTTCCCCTTGCCACGCCCCCGCTCGCCCTCGGCACCCGCCGCGCCGAACCCACCGCCACCCGAAACCGCCGGCCCACCGTCGGGCGCCTCACCACCCCGCCGACCGGCGGAATGCGACGGCTTCACGCTCCCGCCCGCGTCATCGTCGCCGACACTCATACAGCCGGCGGCAGCGGCGACCGCCACGACCGTGACGGCCAGTCGGACGGGTACGTACAAGGGGCGCACGGGGCCACCTCCGGAAGGGGCGATGGAGTCAACACCTCCAACTCCCCCCGCCCACAAGAGGACACGCGCCCCGCATTCACAACCCGGTCAGCCGTAGCCCAGAGCGTGAAGACGCGCGTCGTCGATCCCGAAGTGATGCGCGATCTCATGCACCACGGTGATCTCCGTCTCCGCGACGACGTCCTCCCGCGACTCACACATCCGCAACGTCGGATTCCGGTAGATCGTGATCCGGTCCGGCAACACACCGGCGTACCACTCCCCCCGATCAGTCAACGGAGTCCCCTCGTACAACCCGAGCAGCTCGGGATCATCCGCCGGCGGCTCGTCCTCGACGAACACCGCGACGTTGTCCATCAACCGCATCAACTCCGGCGGAATCCGGTCCAGCGCCTCGGCGACCAGCTCCTCGAACTCCTCACGCGTCATCTCCAGCACACGCCCATTGTCGGCCACCACCCCGCCACACGAGAGCCCTCCGGCCCCGCATATCCACCCGCACACTTGGGCATACGCGACCAATGGCCCGCGTCCCCGCCGCAGTCCGGAGCGTCCTGAACCCGATCCTCAAGGGCCCGCGCGCCCTGACCCGCCACTACCGCTCACGCCAGGCACCCGCCACCATCGAGCTCGTGGCACAGCCACACCCCTGGACCCGCGCAGCAGGACTCGTGACCGTCGTCCTCCTCGGCGCCTGGCTGGGACTCCTCGCCGTCGGCAACGTCCGCGTCCCGGTCGGCCCCATGAACACCACCATGACCCTCCGCCCCTCCTTCACCGGCGGCACCAAAATCAACATTTCGCCCCTCGGCGCCCTCGAGCTCGACAGCCACATCGCCCCCGTCCGCCTCGACGTCAACGTCGACCAGCTCGACCCCGACCGCTCCCAAGCCCTCGTCGACCACCCCGAACGCCTCTCCGGCCTCCAGAACGAGGTCACCCAGGACGTCGGCCACGGCACCCTCGACCTCGCCCTCCGCTCCAGCGTCGCCGTCGTCGCCGGAGCCACCGCCCTCGGCCTCGCCGTCTACCGCCGCCCCCGCCGCGCCCTCGCCGCCGGCGGCCTCGCCCTCACCCTCCTCGCCGCCTCGGGCGCCACCGCCTACGCCACCTGGCGCCCCGACTCCGTCCTGGAACCCAAGTTCTCCGGCCTGCTCACCTCCGCCCCCTCCCTGGTCGGCAACGCCCGCAACATCGTCACCGAATTCGACGTCTACCAGAAGGAATTGGCCCGCCTGGTCACCAACGTGACCAAGCTCTACGACGCCACCTCGACACTCCCCGCCTACGCGCCCGACCCCTCCACCATCCGGGTCCTGCACGTCTCCGACATCCACCTCAACCCGGCGAGCTGGAAGATCATCGCCTCGCTCGTGGAGCAGTACAAGGTCGACGTCATCGTCGACTCCGGCGACACGATGGACCACGGCACAGCCGCCGAGAACGGCTTCCTGGACCCCATCGAAGACCTCGGCGCCCCCTACGTCTGGGTCCGCGGCAACCACGACTCGATGACCACCCAGCGCTACATGCAGAAGCTGAAGAACGTCCACGTCCTGGACGACGCCAAAGCCAAGACGATCAAGGGCCTGCGCTTCGCGGGCATCGGCGACCCCCAGTTCACCCCCGACCGCACGCAGCAGACAGGCGCCGAACAATCCCAGGAACTCGCCGGCGCCCGCCTGGCCACAGCCCTCCGTGACCAGAGCGCAGCCGGCACCCCGGTCGACATCGCCATCGCCCACGAACCCTCCGCCGCCCGCGAGGTCGACGGCGAGGTCCCCCTGGTCCTGGCAGGCCACCTCCACCACGACGAGATGGAGGTCCTGCCCTACGGCACCCGCCTCCGCATCGAAGGCTCCACAGGCGGCAGCGGCCTGCGCGCCATCGAGGGCAAACACCCCGACCCCATCGAGGCGTCGATCCTCTATTTCGACCGGGGCACCCGCCATCTCCAGGCCTGGGACGAGATCGAACTGGGCGGCCTCGGCCTCACGACAGCCGAGGTCAGCCGCCACCTCCCGAAGGAGAACCAGCCCGGCGCGAGCCAGTCCCCCAGCACCCCGCCGGAGGGCACGCCGTCGGCCTCCCCCTAAACCGTTTTGGCGATAGCTCCCGCCATCCCATATGCTTCTCACGTCCCCGACGCGCTGAGAAGCGCCCAGGCGGGCCGATAGCCCTCATCGTCTAGCGGCCTAGGACGCCGCCCTTTCAAGGCGGTAGCACGGGTTCGAATCCCGTTGGGGGCACGCACCACCCTGTGCGACACTGTCGTACGAAGCTTGGTCCTGTGGAGCAGTTTGGAGTGCTCGCCACCCTGTCAAGGTGGAGGCCGCGGGTTCAAATCCCGTCAGGACCGCTGAGGTTTCACGTGAAACCTCGTGGCTGGGTAGCTCAGTTGGTACGAGCGATCGCCTGAAAAGCGATAGGTCGCCGGTTCGACCCCGGCCCCAGCCACAGCTAAGGCCCCGATCCCCGGATCGGGGCCTTGTTGTATGTGGACCCAGGCCCACCAGCCGCGGCCGGCGATGACGTGGGAGGCGTTCAGGTCCGCGTGCTCAACGAAGCCGCAGTTCCCGCACGACACGGCCTGTGTCGGCCGGTTCCGCGAAAGTGTTTGGGCCGGGCCTGCCGAGGTTTCCGGCTTGACGTTGCCGACGTGGGCTTCGCAGGCGTCGCTGGTCTGGTGACCGATCTCCGATCACTCGATCGAATGACTGCTCGGTCGTGCGCGCGAAGATCGTCTTCCTGCCGGTCGAAATCCGTTCGCCTCTGTTTTGCGGGGGATGAGATCCTGGATCGCGTATGTCTACGCACCCTGCCCCCGCCCTCGGCGCCCTCGCCCCCCGCCTGACCGAGCTGTCCCTGCGCGACGCGCACCGGCTCGGGCGCAGGCTCGAAGGTGCGCGCAAGATCCGTAAGCCGGAGGCGCGGGCCGCCGTGCTCGCCGAGATCGAGGCGGAGGTGGGCAGGGCCGAGGAGCGGATGGCCGGGCGGCGTGCCCTCGTGCCGGAGGTCACGTATCCCGAGCAGCTGCCGGTCAGCCAGAAGAAGGACGACATCGCGGCGGCGATTCGCGACCATCAGGTCGTGATCGTCGCCGGTGAGACCGGCTCGGGCAAGACCACGCAGATCCCCAAGATCTGCATGGAGCTCGGCCGGGGCGTACGCGGCATGATCGGCCACACGCAGCCGCGAAGGATCGCCGCCCGCACCGTCGCCGAGCGTGTGGCCGAGGAGCTGGACACTCCGCTCGGCGGGGCCGTCGGCTGGAAGGTCCGTTTCACCGACCAGGTCGATCCGGACGCCACGTTCGTCAAGCTGATGACGGACGGCATCCTGCTTGCCGAGATCCAGACCGACCGCGAGCTGCGCGCGTACGACACGATCATCATCGACGAGGCCCACGAGCGGTCTCTCAACATCGACTTCCTGTTGGGCTATCTCGCTCAGCTGTTGCCGAAGCGGCCTGACCTCAAGGTCGTCATCACCTCGGCGACGATCGATCCCGAGCGCTTCTCGCGGCATTTCGGTGACGCGCCGATCATCGAGGTCAGTGGCCGTACGTACCCCGTGGAGGTTCGTTACCGGCCGCTTCTGGAGGAGGACGGTGACGACGCCGACCGGGACCAGATCACCGCGATCACCGATGCCGTGGAGGAGCTCCAGAGGGAGGGGAAGGGCGACATCCTGGTCTTCCTCTCGGGTGAGCGGGAGATCAGGGACACGGCGGACGCGCTGACCAAGAAGAACTACCGGTTCACGGAGATCCTGCCGCTGTATGCCCGGCTGTCCCATGCGGAGCAGCATCGTGTCTTCCAGCCGCACACGGGCCGCAGGATCGTTCTGGCCACGAACGTGGCGGAGACGTCGCTGACGGTTCCGGGCATCAAGTACGTCATCGATCCGGGTTTCGCCCGGATCTCCCGTTACAGTCACCGCACGAAGGTGCAGCGGCTGCCCATCGAGCCGGTCTCGCAGGCCAGTGCCAACCAGCGAAAGGGCCGTTGCGGCCGTACATCGGACGGTATCTGCATCCGGCTGTACAGCGAGGACGATTTCAACGCCCGTCCGGAGTTCACGGATGCGGAGATCCTCCGGACGAATCTCGCCTCCGTGATTCTGCAGATGACGGCGGCCGGCCTGGGTGACATCGAGAAGTTTCCCTTCATCGATCCGCCGGACCATCGCAACATCCGTGATGGTGTTCAGCTGCTTCAGGAGCTGAACGCTCTCGATCCGGCGCAGAAGGACCCGCGCAAGCGGCTCACGGAGACCGGTCGCAAGCTGGCTCAGCTGCCCGTCGACCCGCGGTTGGCCCGGATGGTGCTGGAGGCGGACAGGAACGGCTGTGCGCGTGAGGTGATGGTCATAGCGGCCGCGCTGTCGATTCAGGATCCGCGTGAGCGGCCCGCCGACAAGCAGACCCAGGCCGATCAGCAGCATGCCCGCTTCAGGGACGAGACCAGTGATTTCCTGGCCTATCTGAACCTGTGGCGTTACATCCGTGAGCAGCAGAAGGAGCGGGGTTCGTCGTCCTTCCGCCGGATGTGCAAGCAGGAGTACCTGAATTTCCTTCGCATCCGCGAATGGCAGGACATCTATACGCAGTTGCGCACGGTCGCGAAGCAGATGGGCATCCACCTCAACGAGGACGACGCCCCGGCCGACCGCATCCATCTCTCCCTTCTGGCCGGCCTGTTGTCGCACATCGGCATGAAGGACGTGAAGGACGCCGGGGGAGAGGGTGGGAGAAGCACCGGGAAGAACGAGTATCTGGGTGCGCGGAACGCCAAGTTCGCGATCTTCCCCGGCTCGGCCCTCTTCAAGAAGCCGCCGCGTTTCGTGATGTCCGCCGAGCTGGTCGAGACCTCCCGTCTGTGGGCGCGCGTCAACGCCAGGATCGAGCCCGAGTGGGTCGAGCCGCTCGCCGCCCACCTCGTCAAGCGCACCTACAGTGAGCCGCACTGGGAGAAGGACCAGGCCGCGGTGATGGCGTACGAGAAGGTGACGCTGTACGGCGTGCCGATCGTGGCGCAGCGGAAGGTCAACTACGGGCGGATCGATGCGGAGATCAGCCGTGAGCTGTTCATCCGGAACGCGCTGGTCGAGGGTGACTGGCGCACGCACCACAAGTTCTTCTCGGACAACCGGCGTCTTCTGACGGAGGTCGAGGAGCTGGAGCACCGGGCCCGGCGCCGGGACATCCTGGTCGATGACGAGACGCTGTTCGACTTCTACGACCAGCGGATCCCCGAACATGTCGTCTCGGGTGCGCATTTCGACTCCTGGTGGAAGCACAAGCGGCATGAGCGGCCCGACTTCCTCGATTTCGAGCGCGAGATGCTCATCAACGAGAAGGCGGGTGAGGTCACCAAGGCCGACTATCCGGACTCGTGGCGTCAGGGGAACTTGAAGTTCCGGGTGACGTACCAGTTCGAGCCGGGTGCGGATGCCGACGGTGTGACGGTGCACATCCCGTTGCAGGTGCTCAACCAGGTGACGGACGAGGGTTTCGACTGGCAGATCCCGGGTCTCAGGGAGGAGCTGGTCACGGAGTTGATCCGGTCCCTGCCCAAGCCGATCCGCCGGAACTACGTCCCGGCGCCCAACTTCGCGAGGGCGTTCCTGGACAGGTCCGTTCCGCTTCAGGAGCCTCTGACCACGACCATGACCCGCGAGCTGAGGCTCATGGTGGGTGTGCCCTTCGAGGCGGACGATTTCGATCTGTCCAAGGTCCCCGACCATCTGAAGGTCACGTTCCGGATCGTTGACGAGCGGCGTCGCAAGCTGGCCGAGGACAAGGATCTGGAGGCGCTGAAGCTGAGGTTGCGCCCGAAGGCCCGTAAGGCTCTCTCGCAGGCGGCCGCGGCGACGGCCGAGCGCTCCGGGGGCGAGTCCTTGGAGCGTTCGGGTCTGACGGACTGGACGATCGGTGCTCTGACCCGTGTCTTCGAGACGCGCCGGGCCGGTCAGCCGGTGAAGGCGTTTCCGGCGCTGGTCGACGACGGTGACACGGTGTCCGTGCGGCTGTTCGACACGGAGGCGGAGCAGGCGCTGGCCATGTGGAAGGGCACGCGGCGGCTCATCCTGCGCAACATTCCGGTGAATCCGGCGAAGTTCGCCTCGCAGAAGCTGACGAACGCGCAGAAGCTGGCGCTGTCCGCGAATCCGCACGGTTCCATCCAGGGTCTGTTCGACGACTGTGCGATGGCCGCCGCGGACAAGCTGATCGGGGACTTCGGGGGGCCGGCGTGGGACGAGGAGTCGTACCGGAAGCTGTATGACAAGGTGCGTGCCGAGATCGTCGACACGACCGTGCGTACGGTGGGGCAGGTGCAGCAGGTGCTGGCCGCTTGGCAGGCGTGTGAGCGGCGTCTGAAGGCCGTGCGCAGCCCCGCGCTGCTGCCGAATCTCCAGGACGTGCGGGGGCAGCTGGACGCCCTCGTGAAGCCGGGTTTCGTGACGGAGGCGGGGGTGCGGCGCATGCCGGATCTGATGCGCTATCTGGTGGCGGCCGACCGGCGTCTGCAGCAGATGCCGACGAACGTCCAGCGGGACACGACGCGGATGCAGAAGGTCCACGAGATGCAGGACGAGTACGCCTGGCTCCTGGAGCAGATGCCGCAGGGCCGGCCGGTGCCGTCGTCGGTCCGGGACATCCGCTGGATGATCGAGGAGCTCCGGGTCAGCTATTTCGCCCACGCGCTGGGCACGGCGTACCCGGTCTCCGACAAGCGGATCGTGAAGGCGATCGACGCGGCGGCGCCGTAACGGCACGGGCACGCAGGGTGAGTTCGCGCCCGGGGCTCACCCTCCTGTAGAGTCTCTTCTCGCAGCGCAACGCACGAATGGCGCCGCGAAACCTGGTCCTGTGGAGCAGTTTGGAGTGCTCGCCACCCTGTCAAGGTGGAGGCCGCGGGTTCAAATCCCGTCAGGACCGCGTGACAAGAGCCCGGATCTTCGGATCCGGGCTCTTTTGCATGCCCTGACCCTCGGGTCAGCCCTCTGGGCCGCCAACGCCGTCTTGACGCCCCCTCATTCCGTCGGTACCCCAGAACCAGGGCCGTTCCCTGTGCGGCCTTCTGGAGGTGGCGTATGGCGGCAGCGGTCAGGCACGAGACGCGGGCTCTGCTTCGCGCGCACCTGTCGGCCGCGTCGTCGTACCGGCACCTCACGCGGCACTGCCCGATCTGCCACCATCTGCTGCGGCTGGCGATGGAGTCCGCGCCGCGCGCCGTTCAGGCCCCGGCTCCGGCCCGGGAGGACGAGAGCCCGGCTCCCGCTTGATCGACGTGCTGTCCCAACACCCGCTGGGGCAGGGGCCGCTGAGGCGGGAGGCTTCTCTACCGCACCTGCGGCAGGGCTAACAAGCCGCTTGGTATGTGACGGGTGTCACTGCATGAGTTTTGGAAAGTGCGGTACTTACGCCCCGCCTACAAAGGGTCAATTTAATATGTGCAATTGCACCCTGACCGGGGCGTCCCGCACAGGGGATCCGACACCCCTCCCCAGGCCCCTACAAGGCCGCTCACAGCAGCGCCGGCGGACCGACCGGGGGCGCACAAAAAAGATCGCGCTGGACCCGGCGGAGTCCAGCGCGATCGACGACGCACCCTGTTATATGCCTGGAAAGCTCTGACTGGCTTGGGCGTGGGGCCTGTTGGGGCAGGTCCCGCGTCGTGTGGAGCTGTGGTTCCGGACGTCGCGGCCAGTTGGGGGAACCAGCCGGTTTGCCCGGTTATTCAGTTGTTCAGGCCTCGCTGCGCTGCTGCGGGATGCCCGCGAGCAGAGCGCGGACCTCGGCCTCGCGGTAGCGCCGATGCCCGCCGAGCGTGCGGATCGACGTGAGCTTGCCGGCCTTCGCCCACCGCGTGACCGTCTTGGGGTCGACGCGGAACATCGTGGCGACCTCAGCCGGGGTCAGCAGCGGCTCGGCATCAGGGGTGCGAGCGGTCATGAGCGGCCTCCTCGGGAGAACCGAACCTTCTCGGTTCTTTCCTCTAAATTCTGCACCTTGACCCGCGTTGCCCGAAATGGCGGACGCGAGTCGAGTCGGTTATAGGACGAACGGCTTGTCCTCGGCACTACAACTACACCATCTGTCCAGCCGCGTCGGCCAAACCGATGGAATTGCCCCTCCAGGTGTTCATCAGCGACGGAAGCCGATGGACCATGCCATAGCGGACAGTCACACCGCTGTGACGATCAGTCACAGGGTGATCAGGAAGTCACCAGACCCCCCAAAGCGTGCAATGCTGAGATTCCGCCCATAGTGCAGCACCACGGGACGGAAGGAGCCCTCCCCGGACTCCTTGTCCTATTTTGGCATGAGGAGGGGCAAGGGACGCAAGAGCCTCGTACGTGTAGTCCGTCACGCTTGGCCTGCTTGAGAGGTCTGCCCGGATCGGTCCCTACGTCCCTTGTTTGACGACGCCTCAGAAGACGCACAGCCCGCTTCAGGAACTCGGTGCGAGGACGAAACCCCAAATCGGGCGGTTCGTCAAACGTCAGTTCGTTACCGACGGCGAGCGGTCCGCACGGACATCAAGGTCAGGGGTCAGTTGGCCGACCGCAGATCCCGTACGGAACGCCAGCGCTCCACGAGCCGGGCGTACGCCTCCCCCGCGGCGGCCCCGTCGCCCCGGCGCAGCGCGGCGATGCCCTCGGCCACATCCGCGGCGGAGTGGTCGTCCTCCAGCGCCCCGGCCGGCACCGCGTGCACCAGGCCGCCGTAGTCCAGCTCCACCAGCGAGCGCGGGTGGAACTCCTCCAGCCAGCGCCCGACGTCCATCAGCCCGTCGATCAGCGGCCCCTCGTCCATGGCCTCCCGCAGGGCGCGCAGGCCCCGGGCCACCCGCCGCCGGGCCTGCACCATGGGGGTGCGGTAGCGCAGCACGGGCGGGCTGTCGGCCGAGGCGCCCTTGTCGTACTCGCGCTCCTCGTCGGAGACCAGCACGAACCAGTTGATCGGCACCTGCCAGGTGGCGGTACGGATCCACGGCCGGGCGTCCGGGTTGATCGACAGCCAGCGCTCGTAGTCCTGAGCCGCCTGGCGCCGCAGGACGGGCGGCAGGACCGCGTCCGTGACCGGCGGCGGGAGCTCCTCGGAGAGCTCGTCCAGGGCGAGCCAGCCACGCAGCCGGGTGCGCCAGGGGCAGACGCAGACGACACCGTCGACCTCGAGCACGAAGGCGTCCTCGCTCTCGTGCACCGGCACCGGGACCGGCGGGGTGGGGGCCAAGTCGGCCAGGGCCCGGCGCAGTTCGTCCTGGTACGAGGGGCGGTCCGTACGGCGGGCGTAGCGGGCCCACTGGCTGCGCTCCGGCTCGGGGAAGGCGGCCAGCGGTTCGTACACGCGCAGGTAGGTCGCGTAGGGGACGATCAGCGAGGTCACCTTGGGCACGCCTGCTCCCTCCCCCGCGCACCGCCGCGAAAACCTGCGGAACCCACTCACGATCGCGCGGGAAATCTATGCAAATCGTCGCACGGGTGTACTCCGGTCGGAGGTGATCCTGTGCACTGTGCGGTCAGGGGGCCCACCAGGCTCTAATCTCGTGCCCAACAGCCCCGCCACCCGCACGGGAGCTGGTCTCCGCCCGCCGCAACTACACAGGAGTCACCACAGTGACCGACGTAACCGGCGCACCTGCTGATGTACTGCACACCCTGTTCCACTCGGACCAGGGCGGACATGAGCAAGTCGTGCTCTGCCAGGACCGCGCGAGCGGCCTCAAGGCCGTCATCGCCCTCCACTCCACCGCCCTGGGCCCCGCGCTCGGCGGTACGCGCTTCTACCCGTACGCGAACGAGGCCGAGGCCGTCGCCGACGCGCTGAACCTCGCCCGCGGGATGTCGTACAAGAACGCCATGGCCGGTCTCGACCACGGCGGCGGCAAGGCCGTGATCATCGGCGACCCGGAGCGCGTCAAGACCGAGGAGCTGCTCCTCGCCTACGGCCGTTTCGTCGCCTCGCTCGGCGGCCGGTACGTCACCGCCTGCGATGTCGGCACGTACGTCGCCGACATGGACGTCGTGGCGCGCGAGTGCCGCTGGACGACCGGTCGCTCCCCCGAGAACGGCGGCGCGGGGGACTCCTCGGTCCTCACCGCCTACGGCGTCTACCAGGGCATGCGTGCCTCCGCGCAGCATCTGTGGGGCGACCCCTCGCTGCGCGGGAAGCGGGTCGGCATCGCCGGTGTCGGCAAGGTCGGCCACCACCTGGTGGAGCACCTGCGGGCGGAGGGCGCCGAGGTCGTCATCACCGACGTGCGCGAGGACGCCGTGGGGCGGATCCTCGCGGCGCACCCGACGGGCGTGACGGCCGTCGCCGACACCGCCACGCTGATCCGCGCCGAGGGCCTCGACATCTACGCCCCGTGCGCGCTCGGCGGGGCCCTGAACGACGACACCGTGCCCGCGCTCACCGCCAAGGTGGTCTGCGGTGCCGCCAACAACCAGCTCGCCCACCCGGGCGTGGAGAAGGACCTCGCCGACCGCGGGATCCTCTACGCGCCGGACTACGTGGTGAACGCCGGCGGTGTCATCCAGGTCGCCGACGAGCTGCACGGCTTCGACTTCGACCGGTGCAAGGCGAAGGCGTCGAAGATCTTCGACACCACGCTGGCCATATTCGCACGTGCGAAGGAGGACGGCATTCCGCCGGCCGCCGCGGCCGACCGGATCGCCGAGCAGCGGATGCACGACGCGGCCCTGGCCCGGCGGGCGCGCTGACCCGGTCCGGTGCGGGACCGATCACGTGTGTCTCGCACGTTTGGCCGGTACCCGCCGGTGGGCAGTTAGAGAGAACTCTCACTTCTACCGGCGGGTCGACCGCCGATAAGTGGTTAAAATCGCGGTTGACCAGCGAGGACGGGGCGCCTCGAAGGTCCTGGGCGCGGGCACGTCATGCGGGCGACGTACCGTATGGGCGCGGGCTCAGGTACCGTGGAAGCCCTACGGACCGGTCTCTCCGCGGAGAGTCCGTGCCGGACCATGAACGCGTGTCAAGACTCTGGGGCCGTCGAGCCCCGTCGTTGAGGGGGTCGAGCCATGGGGCGCGGCCGGGCCAAGGCCAAGCAGACGAAGGTCGCCCGCCAGCTGAAGTACAACAGCGGTGGGACTGACCTCTCACGCCTGGCCGAGGAGCTGGGTGCATCGCCTTCGAATCCGCAGCCGCCTAACGGCGAGCCGTTCGAAGACGATGAGGACGACGACCTGTACGCACGGTACGCCGACCTCTACGAGGACGACGACGACGAGGACGGCCAGTCCTCGCAGCATCGTCGCGGCGCTTGACCTTGCACTGAGCACGTACCCGGTCGGTGACTTCGGTCACCGACCGGGTTCTGTGCTGCTTGCAGGGTCACGAACCCCGTGCCTCAGCTCGCGTAGTCACCGATCAGGGCGGCACCAGTGGTGTGCTCGCCCCGGTTCGTGATCTCTCCGGCCACCCAGGCGTCCACGCCACGGTCGGCGAGGGCCGTCAGGGCCACGTCCACGGATTCCTGCGGCACGATCGCGATCATGCCGACGCCCATGTTCAGGGTCTTCTCGAGCTCCAGGCGCTCGACGCTGCCTGTACGGCCGACGAGGTCGAAGATCGGGGCCGGCGTCCACGTGGAGCGGTCCACGACGGCGTGCAGCTCGTCCGGGACGACCCGGGCGAGGTTGGCCGCGAGTCCGCCGCCGGTGACGTGGCTGAAGGCGTGCACCTCGGTGGTGCGCATCAGGGCCAGGCAGTCCAGCGAGTAGATCTTCGTGGGCTCCAGCAGCTCCTCGCCGAGGGTGCGGCCGAGCTCCTCGATGTGCGCGTCCAGGGCCAGGCCGGCCTGGTTCAGCAGCACGTGCCGGACGAGGGAGTACCCGTTCGAGTGAAGACCGGAGGACGCCATGGCGATCACCGCGTCACCCGTACGGATGCGATCCGCGCCGAGCAGCCGGTCGGCCTCCACGACGCCCGTGCCCGCGCCGGCGACGTCGAAGTCGTCCTCGCCGAGCAGGCCCGGGTGCTCGGCCGTCTCGCCGCCGACCAGGGCGCAGCCGGCCAGCACACAGCCCTCGGCGATGCCCTTGACGATGGCGGCGACCCGCTCGGGGTGGACCTTGCCGACGCAGATGTAGTCGGTCATGAACAGGGGCTCGGCGCCGCACACCACGATGTCGTCCATGACCATGGCGACCAGGTCGTGGCCGATGGTGTCGTAGACGCCCAGCTGGCGGGCGATGTCGACCTTGGTGCCGACGCCGTCAGTGGCGGAGGCGAGCAGGGGCCGCTCGTAGTTCTTCAGGGCGGAGGCGTCGAAGAGGCCGGCGAAGCCGCCGAGGCCGCCGAGGACCTCGGGGCGCTGGGCCTTCTTCACCCACTCCTTCATCAGTTCGACGGCGCGGTCGCCCGCTTCGATGTCGACGCCCGCGGCTGCGTAGCTGGCGCCGCCCTCGGCATGGGGTTTCTCGGACATGGCTAAAGAGAACCTTCGTGTCGTACGGCAGGTGTTACGGGCCGTCTACGGGCGGCGGATCGCGTCGGCTGCGGCCGTGGCGGCCGGGCCGGCGGCCAGCTCCGTCTCCAGCAGCTGCTTGCCGAGCAGCTCCGGGTCGGGGAGCTCCATCGGGTACTCGCCGTCGAAGCAGGCACGGCACAGGTTCGGCTTGGCGATGGTGGTCGCCTCGATCATGCCGTCGATGGAGATGTAGGCCAGGGAGTCGGCGCCCAGGGAGGTGCCGATCTCGTCGATCGTCATGCCGTTGGCGATGAGCTCGGCGCGGGTGGCGAAGTCGATGCCGAAGAAGCAGGGCCACTTCACGGGCGGCGAGGAGATCCGGATGTGGACCTCGGCGGCGCCCGCCTCGCGGAGCATGCGGACCAGGGCCCGCTGGGTGTTGCCGCGCACGATCGAGTCGTCGACGACGACCAGGCGCTTGCCCTTGATGACTTCCTTCAGCGGGTTCAGCTTCAGGCGGATGCCCAGCTGGCGGATGGTCTGCGAGGGCTGGATGAACGTCCGGCCGACGTAGGCGTTCTTGACGAGGCCGGCGCCGAACGGGATGCCGGAGGCCTCCGCGTAGCCGATCGCCGCGGGCGTGCCGGACTCCGGGGTCGCTATGACGAGGTCGGCCTCGACCGGGGCCTCCTTCGCCAGCTTGCGGCCCATCTCCACGCGGGAGAGGTACACGTTCCGGCCGGCGATGTCGGTGTCCGGGCGGGCCAGGTACACGTACTCGAAGACACAGCCCTTGGGCTTCGCGTCCGCGAATCGGGAGGTGCGCAGGCCGTTCTCGTCGATGGCGACGAACTCGCCCGGCTCGATCTCGCGGACGTAACTGGCGCCGCAGATGTCGAGGGCGGCGGACTCGGAGGCGACGACCCAGCCGCGCTCCAGGCGGCCGAGGACCAGCGGGCGGATGCCCTGCGGGTCGCGGGCCGCGTACAGGGTGTGCTCGTTCATGAAGACGAGCGAGAACGCGCCCTTGACCTGAGGGAGGACCACAGGGGCGGCCTCCTCGATGGTCAGCGGCTTGCCGTCCTCGTCGACCTGGGCCGCGAGGAGCGCGGTGAGCAGGTCGGTGTCGTTGGTCGCCGCGACGCGCGGGGTGCGGCCGCCTTCCTGCTTGGGCAGGTCGGCCACCATCTCGGCGAGCTGGGCGGTGTTGACGAGGTTGCCGTTGTGGCCGAGCGCGATGGATCCGTGCCCGGTGGCACGGAACGTCGGCTGGGCGTTCTCCCAGACGGAGGCACCGGTGGTCGAGTAGCGGGCGTGTCCGACCGCGATGTGACCCTGGAGCGAACCGAGGGAGGTTTCGTCGAAGACCTGGGAAACCAGGCCCATGTCCTTGAAGACGAGGATCTGTGAGCCGTTGCTGACCGCGATTCCCGCGGATTCCTGGCCTCGATGCTGGAGGGCGTAGAGCCCGAAGTACGTGAGCTTGGCGACCTCTTCACCCGGAGCCCAGACACCGAAGACGCCACAAGCGTCCTGGGGGCCCTTCTCACCGGGGAGCAGGTCGTGGTTGAGTCGTCCGTCACCACGTGGCACGCCTCCGAGTGTAGGCGAGGTCGACCACTGGTCCGAATTGGGGATACCGGACTTTCCGGTGGATCACCGCTCGGCGACCGCCTGCACACGCGTACCGTTTTCGCTGGTCAGCGTGAGGGTTTGGTGATCCACTCGGTACTCGGGCTTCCCGTCGAAAAGACGCAGCAGGGTCTTCTCGTCGGCCATGAGTGAGTCTTCGCACATCATTCGGGTCGTGGCAGGGGGGCCGAGGGTGATATGGCCGTCGCGGACCGTGGCCTTGGCGTTCACCTCGTTGCAGCCGAGGCTGCCGGAGACGGTGCCCTTCTTCAGGTCGAAGGTGAGGTGGGCCCGGCCGTCCGCCCTCGGGGTCGTGAAGGTCCACTCGGTGCCGGCCAGCGGGGCGTCCTTCGCCTCGGTCAGGCGGACGGTGGCGCCCCGGGCGGTGGTGAGGGTGAGGCGGTCGCCGTCCACCTTCGCCTTCAGCTCCTGGCCGGACAGGGCGCGCGCGAGGCGCGTCTCGAAGGCCATGGGCTTGTTCTCGCAGGCCATCTGGGTGGACCTGGTCTTGCCCAGCCGGACGCGGTCGCCGTCGACGGTGGCCTCGGCGCTGAAGTCGTTGCAGCCGAAGCTGCCCTCCGCCCGGCCCTTGTCGATGGTCACATGGGCGCCGGTGGGGGCCTTCTGCGTCCTGCCGTCCGTGGTGACGCTGTCCACGCTCCACCGCACACCGGTGACCGGCTTCCCGGCACCGACCGAGCCGCTGCCGCCGTCCGCCTTCTCACTGCCGCAGGCCGCCATGAGCGGGACGAGCATGGCGGCGGCCGTCAGGGTCATGCGCTGCTTCTGCCTGTCCATGCCACTTCGACGGGCGACCCGGGGGGATCGGTTCCCCTTATTTCATCAGGGGCAGGTAGACCGACAGGTCCGCCCGCTCCCCGCTGGCGCTGACCTCGGCGTCCTTCAGCGCCTGGGCCCAGGCGAGCCGGCCGGTCGCCAGCCGGATCCAGGTCAGCGGGTCCGTCTCGACGACGTTGGGCGGGGTGCCCCGGGTGTGCCTCGGCCCCTCCACGCACTGCACGACGGCGTACGGCGGCACCCTCACTTCCGTCGACCCGCCGGGCGCCTTCGCGGCGAGCGCGTCGGCCAGCAGCCGGGTGCAGGCGGCCAGGGCCTGACGGTCGTAGGGGATGTCCAGGCCGGGGACGGCGGCGTTGAGGTCGTCGGTGTGGACGACGAGTTCGACGGTGCGGGTGACCAGGTAGTCGGCGAGGGTCATGGCACCCGTGCGCGTGGCGAGGACACGGCTGCCCGGGGCGTCCGCGAGTTTCCCGGCCAGGCGCTCGGCGGTCGCCGCGTACAGGGTGTCGAGGTCGGGGTTGGCCTCGGCGAGCCGCCGGGTGCCGTCGTCGATGTCGGCGGCCCGGGCGGCGGTGGCGAAGGGCCAGTCGAGGAGGGTGAGCTCCGCTTCGGCGGGCTCCTCGCGGTCGAGGTTGCGGCTGACGGTCTCCACGGCCATGGTCATGTGGGCCGCGAGTTCCCGGACCGTCCAGTCGCCGAGCCGGGTCGGCAGCGCCAGCTGCTCGGGGGCGAGGGTGTGGACGGCCTGCCGTACGTTCCCGAACTGGGCGAGCACCGCCGTGCGGATCTTGGCGGGGTCGTAGCTGCGGGTGCGCTTCTTGGCCGGTGGCATGGGGGTCAGCCTAGGGCGGGCGTCGCGGCGGGCGCTTCGAAGGTCTCCCCGTTGCGGGGGAGGCCGATCCCGCGCCAGGTGAAGGGGACGCCCCGGGCCGCGTCCGGGTCGGGGGCGTCCATCAGCTGGAAGTGCAGGTGCGGCTCGGAGGAGTTGCCGGAGTTGCCGCAGCGGGCGATCGGCTGCCCGGCGTGGACCCGGTCGCCCTCGCGGACGGTGAGGCTGCCGCGCCGCAGGTGGGCGTAGGCGGCGTAGGTGCCGTCGCCGAGATCGAGGACGACGTGGTTGCCGAGGATGTGCCGGGTGCCGCACAGCTCGCGCACGGAGCCCTCGACCAGCATCAGATACAGCAGCCCGGGCAGGGAGGTGCGGCTGAGGTGGTCGCGCTGTCCGTCACGGGCCCGTACGACCGTGGCGTCGGCGACCGCGAGGATCGGGGCGCCATAGGCGGGGAAGTCCTGGGGGCGGCGGGCGAGCGGCCACAGCCAGTGGAAGGCGGGGCGGGCACCCGGCGCGGGTTCGGCCAGGACGTCGATGGCGTAGGTCTGGCCGTGGGCGTGGATGCCGTGGCTCGGGGTGCGGTCCGCCGGGCTGTTCAGCGCGGACCAGCGGCCGGTGACGGGCGGGGCGACCTCGACGGGCGCGCGGGCCACCCGAGGGCTGTCCGGGGCGCCGCCCCACCGGTTGGCGACGGTGACGACGGCGTACGCGAGCACCAGCGGCAGCAGATTCCACAGGACGGGGTGGTCCCAGTCCAGGCAGACGTGGGCGATCACCAGGCCGATGAAGAGCAGCTGGAGAACCCGGGAGGTGACCATCCCGAGCTTGCGTACGGACATCCTGTCCCCCTGTTCGTCTGCCTGTTCGTTTATGGGCGGGCCGTCGCCAGTGCCACCAGCAGCGGGACGACCCGGGCCGGCGGCACCTCGTAGCGGCCGCGGCCTGTCGTGTGCAGCCAGCCCGTGCCGGTGAGCCGGCTCAGGTGGTGGTAGATCTGGCCGGTCGTGCCGACCTCGTCCAGCTCGGCGAGTTCTGCGGCGGTGCGGCGGCCGCCGATGATCTCGCGCAGCAGCCGGAGCCGGACGGGGTGGCCGAGCGCCGCGAAGGACTCGGCGGCCACCGTCCCGTCGGCGTCCAGGAGGTCCTCCGTGAGGGCCGTCATCTGCCAGGCGTACTCCTCGCCGGTCGGCAGCCGTACGGAGCCGGTGTAGAGGACGCCTCCGTCGGCGATGCCCGCGCCGGAGAGCTGTTCCTTGAGCCCGTTCAGGGCCCAGAAGTCGCCGCCGTCGATACGGGGGCCGGGGCGCCGGTCGCCCTCCAGTTCCGCCAGGCGGCGTTCGAGGTCGGCGACGCGTTGTTCCAGATCCATGCCCCAGAGATTACGGAAGTACGTAATTTCGTGCAACGCCCTGGCGCGGGAAAGCCGTCCGGACACGGCGAGGCCCCCGCCCGGACGGACCGGACGGGGGCTTCGGCGCGGTTGCCTACTTCAGCAGGGCCGGGATCGTGCCCTCGTGCGTCTCGCGCAGCTCGGCCAGGGTGAGCGCGAACTCGCCCTGGACGTCCACGGTGTCGCCGTCGACGACACCGATGCGGGTGGCGGGCAGGCCCCGCGCACCGCACATGTCGTTGAAACGGAGCTCCTCCGAGCGCGGCACGGCCACGACCGCGCGGCCCGCCGACTCGGAGAACAGGAAGGTGAAGGCGTCCAGACCGTCCGGGACGATCAGGCGGGCGCCCTTCTCCCCGAGCAGCGCCGACTCGACGACCGCCTGGATCAGACCGCCGTCGGACAGGTCGTGCGCGGAGTCGATCATGCCGTCGCGGGAGGCGGAGATCAGGATCTCGGCGAGCAGCCGCTCGCGCTCCAGGTCGACCTTCGGGGGCAGACCGCCGAGGTGGTCGTGGATCACCTGCGACCAGGCCGAGCCGCCGAACTCCTCGTGGGTGTCGCCGAGGAGGTAGAGCAGCTGGCCCTCCTCCTGGAAGGCGACGGGCGTGCGGCGGGCCACGTCGTCGATGACGCCGAGCACCGCGACGACCGGCGTCGGGTGGATGGCCGCCTCGCCCGTCTGGTTGTAGAGCGAGACGTTGCCGCCGGTGACCGGGGTGCCCAGCTGCTGGCAGGCGTCCGCCAGACCGCGCACGGCCTCCGCGAACTGCCACATCACCGCCGGGTCCTCGGGCGAGCCGAAGTTCAGGCAGTCGGAGACGGCCAGCGGCTTGGCCCCGGTGGTGGCGACGTTGCGGTACGCCTCCGCCAGCGCGAGCTGGGCGCCGTGGTACGGGTCGAGCTTGGCGTACCGGCCGTTGCCGTCCGTGGCGATGGCCACGCCGAGGCCGGTCTCCTCGTCGATCCGGATCATGCCGGAGTCCTCGGGCTGGGCGAGGACGGTGTTGCCCTGCACGAAGTGGTCGTACTGGCTGGTGATCCAGGACTTGGAGGCCTGGTTCGGGGAGCCGACCAGCTTGAGGACCTGGTCCTTCAGCTCCTCGGAGGTCGCCGGCCGCGGCAGCTTGTTCGCGTCGTCGGCCTGGAGCTCGTCCTGCCAGGAGGGGCGGGCGTAGGGGCGCTCGTAGACCGGGCCCTCGTGCGCGACCGTGCGCGGGTCGACGTCGACGATCTTGCCGCCGTGCCAGTAGATCTCCAGGCGGTCGCCGTCGGTCACCTCACCGATGACGGTGGCGATGACGTCCCACTTGTCGCAGATCTCCAGGAAGCGGTCGACCTTCTCCGGCTCGACGACCGCGCACATGCGCTCCTGCGACTCGCTCATGAGGATCTCCTCGGGCGAGAGCGTGGAGTCGCGCAGCGGGACGTCGTCCAGGGTGACGCGCATGCCGCCGGAGCCGTTGGAGGCGAGCTCGGAGGTGGCGCAGGACAGGCCGGCCGCGCCGAGGTCCTGGATGCCGACGACCAGCTTCTCCGCGAAGGCCTCCAGGGTGCACTCGATGAGGAGCTTCTCCTGGAAGGGGTCGCCGACCTGCACGGCCGGGCGCTTCGACGGCTTGGCGTCGTCGAAGGTCTCGGAGGCCAGGATCGACGCGCCGCCGATACCGTCACCGCCGGTCCGGGCCCCGTAGAGGATGACCTTGTTGCCCGCGCCGGACGCCTTGGCGAGGTGGATGTCCTCGTGCCGCATGACGCCGATGGCACCGGCGTTGACCAGCGGGTTGCCCTGGTAGCAGGCGTCGAAGACGACCTCGCCGCCGATGTTGGGCAGACCCAGGCAGTTGCCGTAGCCGCCGATGCCGGCGACGACGCCGGGCAGGACCCGCTTGGTGTCGGGGTGGTCGGCCGCGCCGAAGCGCAGGGGGTCGACGACCGCGACCGGGCGGGCGCCCATGGCGATGATGTCGCGGACGATGCCGCCGACACCGGTGGCCGCGCCCTGATAGGGCTCGACGTACGACGGGTGGTTGTGCGACTCGACCTTGAAGGTGACCGCGTAGCCCTGGCCGACGTCGACGACACCGGCGTTCTCGCCGATGCCGACGAGCATCGCGTCGGACTCGGGGGCCTTCTCACCGAACTGGCGCAGGTGCACCTTGCTGCTCTTGTACGAGCAGTGCTCCGACCACATCACCGAGTACATGGCGAGCTCGGCCCCGGTGGGCCGGCGGCCGAGGATCTCCACGACCCGCTCGTACTCGTCCTTCTTCAGGCCCAGTTCGGCCCAGGGCAGCTCGACGTCGGGGGTCGCGGCCGCGTGCTCGACCGTGTCCAGAGGCGTCCGGCTCATGCGTTGACCAGCTTCTTGAGGATCGAGGTGAAGAACGGGAGGCCGTCGGTGCGACCGGTGCCGATCAGCGGCTCGACGGCGTGCTCGGGGTGCGGCATGAGGCCGACCACGTTTCCGGCCTCGTTGGTGACGCCGGCGATGTCCCGCTGGGAGCCGTTGGGGTTGAAGTCCAGGTAGCGGAAGGCGACGCGGCCCTCGGCCTCCAGCTCGTCGAGCGTGTACGCGTCGGCGACGTACTGCCCGTCGTTGTTCTTCAGCGGGATGTGGATCTCCTGGCCTGCCGAGTAGTCGGTGGTCCAGGAGGTCTCGGCGTTCTCCACCCGCAGCTTCTGGTCACGGCAGATGAAGTGCAGGTGGTTGTTGCGGAGCATCGTGCCCGGCAGCAGATGGGCCTCGGTGAGGATCTGGAAGCCGTTGCAGATGCCGAGCACCGGAAGACCGGCCTTGGCCTGCTCCAGCAGGGGCTCCATCACCGGCGAGAAACGGGCGATGGCCCCGGCGCGCAGATAGTCGCCGTAGGAGAATCCACCGCACAGCACCACGGCGTCGACCTGCTTGAGGTCTTTGTCCTTGTGCCAGAGGGCGACCGGTTCGGCGCCGGCGACGCGGATCGCGCGCTGGGTGTCGCGGTCGTCCAGACTGCCGGGAAAAGTGACGACGCCAATACGAGCGGTCACTTCGCGGCCTCCGCGACTTCCTCGACCCGGACCGTGAAGTCCTCGATCACGGTGTTCGCGAGGAAGGACTCCGCAAGATCGTGAATGCGGGCGAGGGCGGCCTCGTCGACCGGCCCGTCAACTTCCAGTTCGAAACGCTTTCCCTGGCGGACGTCCGAGATCCCCTCGAATCCCAGCCGCGGCAGTGCGCGCTGCACCGCCTGGCCCTGGGGGTCGAGGATCTCCGGCTTGAGCATGACGTCGACTACGACGCGTGCCACTGGCACTCCCGGTGTGTGGTGCTGAGCAGGTCCCTTCAGACTACCCGCACAAAATTTCTACGCGCGTCGACTTGTAGGAAACTACGTGACCGTCATCACGATCGCGCATCAACGGGACCACACACGAAATTTTCGGGAAAGATCCCGGATCGACACCCAAAACCTATTGCGCCCGCCCGTCTCCCACCACCACGCTTCCAGCGAAGTCACTCCGCTCCCTCTTGATTTTGGACACGCGGAAGGATTTAGTCGGACTTCACAATGTATTGCCAGGCACTGTACAAATGAATTGGCAAAGTGCCGCATGAAGGGACCGATATTCGTGGCGCAGAAGGTCGTGGTCACTCTCTTTGACGACATCGACGGCTCGGAAGCGGCGGAAACGATCGCCTTCGGACTGGACGGCAGGTCGTACGAGATCGACCTGAGTGAAGTCAACGCCGGAGAACTGCGGAAGGCGCTCGCGCCCTACGTGGAGGCCGGACGCAAGCGGTCCCGCTCGGGCAAGGCGTACCGGCAGACGGAGGTGGCCCCCGACCCGTCGGCCGTGCGCGCCTGGGCCCAGGCCAACAAGATGGACGTCCCCGCGCGCGGACGCATCCCCAAGAAGGTCTACGAGGCGTTCAGCGCCGCGCAGTGACGGCCCGTCGGGCCCCGGCCGATGCCCGCCACCCGCCCCTCGCGGCAACCGACTTGCGCAGCACCCCGGCTGATCAGCTAGAGTCTGGAGCACGCCGAGGGGCGAGGCCGAAAGGCCCGGCTCACGGAGACATGCGGGTGTAGTTCAGTAGTAGAACATCCCCCTTCCAGGGGGAAGGCGCAGTGTGCGATTCCTGTCACCCGCTCTGCATCGCCGTACCGGCCACTCTTGTGGATCAGGTAGGCTGGTGCCCGCACCGGTCAGTGAAAGCTGATCGGGAGCATATGCGGACGTAGCTCAGTTGGTAGAGCGCAACCTTGCCAAGGTTGAGGTCGCGAGTTCGAACCTCGTCGTCCGCTCGGGAATGAAGACCCCGGTCCCTCAGGACCGGGGTCTTCTTCGTACCCCCCGGAGCCTCCGCCTGACATTTGTCATGCCGAGTGATGACAGCGCGCACTGCTGCCCGGCCCGCGCCGCCGGGACGCTTGAGGCATGGAATCCAACGGACACGAACACGTGATTGAGGTCACTGACCTGCGGCGTGTGTACGGGGGCGGGTTCGAGGCCGTACGCGGAATCAGCTTTTCCGTTCGGCGCGCGGAGATCTTCGCACTGCTCGGCACCAATGGCGCGGGCAAGACCTCGACCGTCGAACTCCTGGAGGGACTCGCGGAGCCGGCCGGCGGCAGCGTGCGGGTCCTCGGGCACGACCCGTACACCGACCGGGCCGCCGTACGGCCCCGCACCGGCGTGATGCTCCAGGAAGGCGGCTTCCCCTCCGAGCTCACCGTCGCGGAGACCGCGCGGATGTGGGCGGGATGCGTGAGCGGGGCACGGCCCCCGGCGGAGGTTCTGGCGCTGGTCGGCCTGGAGTCGAAGGCCGGCACCCGGGTCAAGCAGCTGTCCGGCGGCCAGCGGCGCCGCCTCGACCTGGCGCTCGCCCTGCTCGGCGATCCCGAGGTGCTCTTCCTCGACGAGCCGTCCACCGGACTGGACGCCGAAGGACGCCGGGCCACCTGGGAGTTGGTGAGCGCGCTGCGCGACCGCGGGACGACGGTGCTGCTGACCACGCACTACCTGGAGGAGGCCGAGCACCTCGCCGACCGGCTGGCGATCATGCACGAGGGCCGCATCGCCACCACCGGGACCCCGGCCGAGGTGACCGCGGCGGAACCGTCGCGGATCTCCTTCGAGCTGCCCGACGGCTATTTCGTCGGCGATCTTCCGCCGCTCGGCGAGCTGGGCGTGTCCGGACACGAGACCGACGGCCGGATCGTCCGGCTCCGTACCACCGAACTGCAGCGGACGGCCACCGGACTGCTGATGTGGGCCGCGCAGGCCCGGGTGGAGCTGCGCCGCCTGGACGTGCGCTCGGCGTCCCTGGAGGAGGCGTTCCTCGGGATCGCCGAGAACGCCTCCGTGCAGCAGGCCATGGGCATGACGAAGGAGTACGCGGCATGAGCGCCACGCACACGACGCCCCGCCCGGCAGCGGCGGCGACCACCCCGCTGAGCCGGATGACCGCTCTGGCCCGCGCCGAACTGACCCTGCTCGGGCGGACCCGGGGTGCGCTCTTCGCCGCGCTGTTCGTGCCGCTGATGCTGCCGGTCAGCGCGGCCCAGGCGTCCGAGGAGATGGACCTCGCCGAGGCGGGGCTGAACACCGGCACCCTGGTGCTGCCCGCCGCCGTCGGCTTCTCCCTGCTGTTCGCCGTCTACTCGGTGCTCGTCGGCACGTTCGTCGTCCGGCGCGAGGAACTCGTCCTCAAGCGGCTGCGCACCGGGGAGCTGCGGGACGTCGAGATCCTGGCCGGCTCCGCGCTGCCGGCCGTCCTCACCGGGCTCGTGCAGTGCCTGCTGCTGGCGGCCGGCTGCGTCGCGCTGCTGGCCCTGTCCGCGCCGTCGGCGCCCCATCTGGTCGTCCTCGGCCTGCTGGCGGGCCTCGTGATGTGCGCCGCCCTCGCCGCGGCCACCGCGAGCTTCACCCGGACCGGCGAGAGCGCCCAGGTCACGCCCATGCCGCTGCTGATGGTCTCGATGATCGGCTCCGGCATGTTCGTGCCGCTGGAACTTCTGCCGGACCGGGTCGCCTCGGTCTGCGAACTGCTGCCGCTGACGCCCGTCGTCACGCTGGTGCGCGGCGGCTGGACCGGGAACCTCTCCGCGTACGAGGCGCTGGGCGCCCTCGCGACCGCCATGGCCTGGATCCTCATCGCAGTGTTTGCTGTACGCCGGTGGTTCCGCTGGGAACCGCGGCGCTGACCGAAGGGGGAGTGACGGGCCGATGCGCACGCCGGGCAGGTGGTGGCGGCACAAGAGCACGCCGGAGAAGGTCGAGACGTACACGCGGTGGTCGTTCCACTTCTTCGCGGTGATGGAGTTCTTCTCAATCGGGCTCACGTCCGTGGCCCCGCTCGGGGCACGCCTGGGCAGTGCCGTCATGCTGGTGGTGGCCGTGCACGCCGCCCTCTGCTTCGTGACCGTGTCACGGGCGATCGACTGGACGCGTGGCCGCAGGCCCCAGCCCACCGGGCTGCTGTGGACGCTGGCCGCCGTCACCGCCGCGATCGCCACCGCCGCCATCGGCCTCGCCGAGCTCGGACCCGACGGCGAGGACGTCGACACCGCCGCCGGTGGCGTCTTCGGAGTGATCCTGATCTTCGGTCCCGGCATCATCGCGCTCGGTGTCCGCGACCGGCGGCGCGCGTTCGCCATCGCGGGCGGCTTCGCGGCAGGTGCCTGGGCCGTGGCGTTCGCGCTCGGCGCCTCCGTGCTCACGGCGCTGTTCACGGCGCTGATCGTGCTGATCGGCGGCGTGTTCATCGCTTTCACGGCCGTCTTCTCCGTGTGGCTGCTCAACGCCGTCTACGAACTCGACGAGGCCCGCGAGACCCGGGCCCGGCTCGCCGTCGCCGAGGAGCGGCTGCGGTTCGGGCGGGATCTGCACGACGTCATGGGGCGCAACCTCGCCGTGATCGCCCTGAAGAGCGAGCTGGCGGTGCAGCTGGCCCAGCGGGGGCGGCCGGAGGCCGTGGCGCAGATGGTCGAGGTGCAGCGGCTCGCGCAGGAGTCGCAGCGGGAGGTGCGCGAGGTCGTGCGCGGCTACCGGGAGGCCGACCTGGCGTCGGAACTCGCCGGTGCGCAAGGGGTGCTGGCGGCGGCCGGCATCGACTGCACGGTGGGCGGGGCGACCGCGGACCAACTGCCGGCCGCCGTTCAGTCCGCCCTGGGGTGGGTGGTGCGGGAGGCCGCGACGAACGTCCTGCGGCATGGGGACGCGCGGCGGTGTGCGGTGCGACTGCGGGTACTGGAGGGGTGCGTGGTGCTGTCCGTGGAGAACGACGGGGTGAGCGGGACGGGGACGGAACCCGCGTCCGGGCTCCCCGGTTCGGGGCTCGCCGGGCTGCGGGAGCGGCTGGCGGAGCTCGACGGGACACTGGACGCCGGGCCCGCGGGGCGAGGGCTGTTCCGGCTGACGGCGGAGATTCCGCTGCCCTCGCCGCCCGCTGCGTCCGGTGCCGTCCCGGCCGCTGTCGCCGTGCGTTCGGTGAGCGAGGTCAGCTCATGACGGTGGTGGAGCCCGTCCGGCTGCTGCTCGCCGACGACGAGCACCTCATCCGGGGAGCGCTCGCCGCGCTGCTGTCGCTGGAGGACGACCTCATGGTCGTCGCCGAGGCGGCCACCGGGCCCGAGGCGATGGCGATGGCCCGGGCGCACAAGCCCGATGTCGCCGTGCTGGATCTCCAGATGCCCGGGGCCGACGGTGTGAAGGTCGCCACATCCCTGCGGGCCGAACTGCCCGGTTGCAGGGTCCTCATCGTCACCAGCCACGGGCGGCCCGGGCACCTGAAGCGGGCGCTGGAGGCCGGGGTGCGGGGGTTCGTGCCGAAGACCGTGAGCGCGCAGCGGCTCGCGGAGATCATCCGGACGGTGCACGCCGGGAACCGTTACGTCGACCCGGAGTTGGCCGCCGACGCGATCGCCGCCGGGGACTCGCCGCTGACCTCGCGGGAGGCGGAGGTCCTGGAACTCGCGGCCGACGGGGCGCCGGTCGCGGAGATCGCCGAGCGGGCCGCGCTGTCCCAGGGGACCGTGCGGAACTATCTGTCGTCGGCCGTGTCGAAGCTCGGTGCGGAGAACCGGCATGCGGCGGTGCGGCTCGCGCGGGAGCGAGGTTGGGTATAGTGGTTCTCGCGCCACGGCGCATGCGAACGTAGCTCAGTTGGTAGAGCGCAACCTTGCCAAGGTTGAGGTCGCGAGTTCGAACCTCGTCGTTCGCTCCATCGAGAAGCCCCCCGGTTCCGGCCGGGGGGCTTCTCCGCGTTCTAGGACCAGCTCGTGCCGGTCAGGCGCTCGTACGCCTCGACGTACTTGGCGCGGGTGGCGTCGACGACCTGCTGGGGCAGGGCCGGCGGCGGCTGCTCGCTCCCCCGGTCCCAGCCGGATTCCGGCGAGGTCAGCCAGTCGCGGACGAACTGCTTGTCGTACGACGGCTGCGCGCGGCCCGGCTGCCACTGGTCGGCCGGCCAGAAGCGGGAGGAGTCCGCGGTGAGGACCTCGTCCGCGAGGACCAGGTCGTCACCGTCGAAGCCGAACTCGAACTTGGTGTCCGCGAGGATGATGCCCCGCTCCCGGGCGATGTCCCGGCCCCGGGAGTAGACGGCGAGGGTCGCCTGGCGCAGCCGGGCCGCGGTGTCGGCGCCGACCTGGCGGGCGACCTCCTCGTAGGAGACGTTCTCGTCGTGCTCGCCGACGGCGGCCTTGGTGGCCGGGGTGAAGATCGGGGCGGGCAGTTCACTGCCGTCGGTCAGGCCCTCCGGCAGGGCAAGGCCGCAGACCGTGCGGGTCTGGTGGTACTCGGCGAGGCCCGAGCCGGTGAGGTAGCCGCGGGCCACGCACTCCACCGGGACCATCTGGAGCGACTTGCAGACGAGCGTGCGGCCCGCCCAGTCGGCCGGGGCGCCCTCGGGCAGTTCCGTGCTCAGGACGTGGTTCGGGACCAGGTCGGCGAGCCGGTCGAACCACCACAGGGACAGCTGGGTGAGGATCCGGCCCTTGTCGGGGATCTCGGTGGGCAGCACCCAGTCGTAGGCGGAGATGCGGTCGCTGGCGACCATCACGAGGTCGCCCGCCTCGTTCCGGTACAGCTCGCGCACCTTGCCGGTGTGCAGATGTACCAGGCCCGGAACCTGGAGCGGCTCGGGCTTTTCGACGAATCCGGACACGGTTCCTCCCCGTGGTTGAAAACAAAGGGGCGCCCGATGGGCCCAAGCAGGGTGGTGGTGGGCGACGGGCGGGCCCAAGTGGCTCGATTCTCCCGTACTCGCGCCGGATCACCGACAGGGGGTCAGTCGCGTTTGCAGATGCGGTCCAGGAGATTGGCGGTGGCGCGCTGGACACGGGCGTCGACGTGGCCGGGGCGGTCCAGGGCCGGTGTCCAGGCGAACGTTCCTGCCGCGAAGACCCAGGCGCCGGAGGGGGCGCGGTACAGGGACGTCTCCTGATGGCGGAGGACGCCCTGCTTGTCGGTGTACGGGGAGTGGGCGAGCAGCATGCGCTCCTCGTGCTCGGGCAGCGGGGTGCGCGGGAAGTAGCGGTCGGCCTCGCCCGCCACCAGGTTCTCGATCTCGTCGCCCTCGTGCGCCCCGGTCGCCTCCCACAGCCAGTGCCCGGCGTTGCGGACGATCAGCGGGTGCGGCTCGGGGACGGGCCCGGCGTACTGGATGCCCAGGAGCTGCTGCTCCGCGCGGTCGATCTCCCGCCACAGCACCGGCTTGCCCGGGCCCCGGCGCTTGCGGCAGGTCAGCAGCCGGTCGGGGACTCCGGACGGGGAGGCGCCCAGCTCCACCTGCCAGTACATGGAGTTCGCGGAGAGGAAGACGAGCGAGGTGCCGGCGTCGCGGGCGAGCTCCACGGTGGCGCGCATGGCGGCCGACCAGTACTCGTCGTGGCCCGGGAAGACCAGTCCCCGGTAGCGGGTGGGGTCGACGCGGCCCGCGTGCAGGTCGCTCGCGTCGGCGTAGGCCACGTCGTAGCCGTAGCGCTCGGCCCAGCGGATGAAGTCGTAGGCGTGGCCGACGTGCAGGGGGAGGCCGGCGCCCGCGTAGGGGCGATCGAAGGAGACCGTCGTGGCGGCCTCGGACTCGCCGAGCAGACGGCCCTGCTCGTCCCAGGCGTGGTAGAGGCTGGCACCGGTGCGGCCGTCCTCCGGGTAGAGGTTGTAGGCCTGCCAGGTGACATCGGGCAGCACGAGCAGCAGGTCGGCGGGCTGGTCGTGGCGGACGGTGAAGGGCACGTGGGAGCGGTAACCGTCGGCGGTGGTCAGGACGGCGACGTACGCGCCGATGTTCCAGTACGACGGGACCTGGAGGCGCCAGGACAGCCACCAGTGGTGGCAGGAGACCGTGCGGTCCGCGGTGAGCGGCGCGGGCTGGACGATGCCGGACAGCCGCGGGCTCGTGGTGATCTTCGCGGCGCCGTCACCGCCGTAGTGACCGATGCGGTAGATGTCGACGGCGAACTGCTGCGGTGGGTCGACGGTGACGTGGAAGTCGATGGCCTCGCTGGGCGCGACCGCGCCGGTGGAGGTGAAGCCCTTGATCTGGCGGTGCACGTCGTCGGCCGCGCGGGGGCCGCCCGTGCCCTTCTTCGACGGGTGGGGCGCGTCCTGGTCGACGTACCAGGGGACGACCTGGCCCGAGTCGTCGAAGTACGTCACGGTGCCGCGCAGCCACGGAACGGGGCCCTGCCCGAAGGGATCCGTCACGGCGTGCGCCAGCGCTCCCGACTCCCAGCGGCGGATCTGCTCCGAACCCATGGTGGCTTCCCCTCCCCTTGACCCCCGTGGTGGCGCGTACCTGTGTGGTGTGTGCGGTGCTCTGCGCTGCGTGCGACGCCTTCGTGCCTATGTGCTTGTCGTATGTCGCAAGCCCTTGCCCTACGCACGAACGGTCCAAGCACATCACATAAAGCGCGCACTTCGTCACTGTTCGTTTTGAATTGGCCAGAACCGGAAGCAGGTGCTCCGGGGCGTCAGGCGAGACGGACCGGCTTCTCCGGGCGTATGCCGAGCTGGGACAGCCAGACCCGCAGGGGCGTGGCGTCGCCGTCCTCGATGAGGGTGAGGACCTTGGGTGCCAGATCGGCCGTGCGTTCGCCGTCGACGAGGAGGGTCGGGCCGTCCAGCCAGTCCAGGCCCGGGGTCGCTCCGGCGGTGTCCATCGCGGCGCAGCAGACCATCGCGGTGAGGTGGTCGGCGAGCAGTTCTCTGGCCGTGCGCGGGGGCTGGAGGGGGAAGAGGGGGAGGGGCCGGTCGTCCCACAGGGCGGCGGGATCGGGGGTGGGGGACGGCGCGGCGGGGGACGGGGCCGCCGGGGAGGGGGCGGCCTCCTCGCGGGCCAGTTCGGCGCTGAGCCGGGCGGCGAGGGTGGCGCTGGGGGCCGTCGTGCCGGAGAGGTCCTCGTCGTCGTGGGGGTCGGGGGTGCCGGTGGATGTCCCGGGGTCCTCGGCCGGGGCGGTCCGCGGTCCGGAGGAAGGGGGCTCCGCTGCGGGGCCGGAGGCGCCCGCCTGCTCAGCCGTCCACGCGGGAGCCGTGTCCGTGAGGTGGTCCAGGACGCGGGACAGGGTCGGGGCGCCGGTCGCCGGGGCCGTGGGGCCGGTGGCGGGACGGACGCCCATCGCGTCCAGGACACGATGGAGGCGGGCCGCGTCGAGGCGCCACTTGCGGTCCACGACCTCTTCCGGATAGTCGCTCCAGTCCACCGGCGCCCAGTCGGGTCCGGGCCCGGCGGGACCGCCGTGGAAGAGGCGGGCGGCGAGGAGGGAGGCGGCCTCGTCGACCGCGCCCGGCTCCTCCAGCAGGTCACAGGCGGGCCGCTCGCCCAGCCGGGACGCGAAGCCCTCGGCCAGGCGGTCGCGCCGGGACAGCTCCGTGAGCGCCGCGACGACACCGGCGTCCAGCCGGGACGGCCAGCGGCCCATCCGCCAGGCCGGCAGCGCGACCCGGGTCAGCAGCCGGTCCCAGCCCGCGTAGGCCAGGCCCACCTGCTCCTGGGCGACGATCCGCAGCCCGTAATCCACAGCCTGTGCACGCTCCGCGGCGGCGGCCGCCACACCCCGCTCCATCTCGGCGGCATGGCCGCGGCAACTGCGCAGCAGCAGCCGGGCGACCCGGCCGACCCCGGCGAGCACCGCCCGCGACACCGGATCGCGGCGGTGCACCGACGTGACGGCCACCGCCGCGTCCAGGCCCCGGACGAAGCGCCGGGCGGCGGCTATGTCCGGGTGGGCCGAGGGGCCCGTACCGGCGATGACCGGAGCGAGGACGGCGCGCAGCTCGCCGACCCGCATCCACCACAGGAACGGGGAGCCGATGACGAGGACCGGCGCGACGGGCTGACGGCGGTGCGCCTGCCTGCCCGCACCCGCTATGTCGTGGTGCTCCTCGGCCGGGGGCGGTCCGTGGGCCGGGTGGGTGCGGTCCTCCAGCCAGCTGTCGCAGTCCGGGGTGAGCGCTATCGCGGAGGGCGCGGGGACGTCGAGGCGGTCGGCGAGGTCGCGCACCATCCGGTACAGGTCGGGAGCCGCCTCCTCGGTGACCGGGACGGTCGGGCTCATCGCGGGCCGGGCCCGGGCGACGACCAGGGCGATCCCGGCGGCGGCGAGCAGCACGAGGGCCGCCACCGGCGTCAGGACCCAGCGGGCCTGGTCCCAGACGGGCCCCTCCAGGCGGTCGCCCGCCACGCCCGCGAGCAGGATCACGGCGACGGCGGCGGGCAGCAGGGCGACGGCCAGCGCCCGGCTGCGGATGCGCAGCACGGCCAGTGCCCGTGCCCGCGCGACCTGCGCGCCTGCTTCCACACCCATTCCGGTCACGACCGACCTCACCCCCTCCCCGTTGACCCGACGCTTTCCTTGCTCACTCCCCCACTGTGGCACCCGCCCCTGACATCGCAATGCCGGTGGGCCAAGTGCCGGAACGCTTGCGCCGCACCCTAGTTGGGGCTCCGCCCCCCGTCAGCCGGATAGGGCAGCGGTCACTCGATGGAATGGCTTTGGGGAGAGGTGGATGACGAAAAGCGCGCATCGGCCCCCACCTCCCGCATACGTCAGGCCCCGGATCCTGAGACGGATCCGGGGCCTGTGGGGTTCATCGGCGGCCGGGTGGTTTCCCTGTCCGCGAGGGGGACGGTTACGCCTCCGCGGCCTTCGCGGCGATGTCCGTGCGGTGCTGGGAGCCGTCGAGGCGGATGCGTCCCACAGCCGTGTAGGCGCGGTCGCGGGCCTCGGTGAGGTCCTTCCCGATGGCCGTGACGGACAGCACGCGACCGCCGGCGCTGACGACCGCGTCGCCGTCCTGCTTGGTGCCGGCGTGCAGCACGTACGCGTGCGGGGCGTCCTGGGCGGCGACCTCGTCGAGACCGGTGATCGGGTCGCCGGTTCGCGGGGTGCCGGGGTAGTTGTGCGAGGCGACGACCACGGTCACGGCCGCGTCGTCGCTCCAGCGCAGCGGCTCCAGATGGGCGAGGTTGCCGGTGGCGGCGGCCATCAGGAGACCGGCCAGCGGCGTCTTCAGCCGGGCCAGGACGACCTGGGTCTCGGGGTCGCCGAACCGGGCGTTGAACTCGATCACCCGGACCCCGCGGGAGGTGATGGCGAGACCGGCGTAGAGCAGGCCGGAGAACGGCGTGCCGCGCCGCTGCATCTCGTCGACGGTCGGCTGCAGCACGGTCTGCATCACCTCGTCGACCAGCTTCGGGTCGGCCCACGGCAGCGGGGAGTAGGCGCCCATGCCGCCGGTGTTCGGGCCCTCGTCGCCGTCCAGGGCACGCTTGAAGTCCTGGGCGGGCTGGAGCGGTACGACCGTCTCGCCGTCGGTGACGGCGAAGAGGGAGACCTCGGGGCCGTCGAGGTACTCCTCGATGACCACGCGCTCGCAGGCCGCCGCGTGGGCCCGGGCCGCTTCGAGGTCGTCGGTGACGACGACGCCCTTGCCGGCGGCGAGCCCGTCGTCCTTCACGACGTACGGAGCGCCGAAGGCGTCGAGGGCCGTGTCGACCTCCTCCGCAGTCGTGCAGACGTACGACCGGGCGGTGGGCACCTCGGCCGCCGCCATGACGTCCTTCGCAAAGGCCTTGGAGCCCTCGAGCTGCGCTGCCGGGCCGGACGGGCCGAAGACCGGGATGCCCGCCTCGCGCACGGCGTCGGCGACACCGGCGACCAGCGGGGCCTCGGGGCCGACGACCACGAGCTCCGCGCCGAGCCGTGTGGCCAGCGCGGTGACGGCGGCGCCGTCCAGCGCGTCGACCTGGTGCAGCTCGGCGACCTCGGCGATGCCGGCGTTGCCGGGTGCGCAGTGCAGCGCGGTGACATCGGGGTCGTGGGACAGGGAGTGGCACAGGGCGTGTTCGCGGGCGCCGCTGCCGATGACGAGGACCTTCACGGGGTCAGCCTAACGGGAGACGCCGGATTCCCCTTGTGCGGGCTTCCGAAAGGAGGAGCGATCACGAGCTGGAGGTTCCTCCAAGGGGGGTGCCTCCTCGAGGAACCTCCATTTCTCGGAGAGCGGCTCCGCTTGCGGGGCCGGGCTACTCGTTCGTGAACTCCTCGACCACCGTCGCCCCCAGTTCCCGGACGATCAGCTCCTGGCCGGAGAGGGCCGATTCGTCGAGGTCGGGGTCGTCGTCCTCGGGGATGTCCTCCTCGACGGAGACATGACGCGGCGCCGGGGCGGCGGGCTGGGGGACCGAGGCGGCCGGGGCGGAAGCAGGGGTGCTCGCCCGGGAGGTGGGGGCGGGCGGGGCGGTCGGGGAGGGGGCGGGGCGCTGGGCGGTCGCCGTACCTCCACCGCCCGCGTCGTAACCGCCTCCGCCGCCGCCTGCCGGGTAACCGCCGCCACCGCCGGTGTGGTAGCCGCCCCCGCCGCCGAATCCGGAGGGGCCGCCCGGCGCCGGGGGCGCGGAGCCGCCCGAGGGGTCGACGATCGCCTCGATCTTCCACTGGACGTTGAACTGCTCCCCCAGCGCCTGCCGCAGCACGTCCTCGCTGCCGCTGCTCAGGAAGTTGTCCCGCGCGCCCGCGTTGACGAACCCGAGCTGCAGGGTCGTGCCGTCGAAGCCGGTCACCTGGGCGTTCTGACTGAGCAGGATCCAGGTGAAGCGGCGGCGGTTCTTGACCGCCTCCAGGATGTTCGGCCAGAGCATCCGGGGGTCGACACTCCCGCCGCCCGTGGGAGCGGGGGCGGGAGCCGGGGCGGCCGGGGCCGGAGCCGGAGCCGCGGGCTGGACCGCCGGCGGGGTGGCGGGGGCGGGGGTGCTCGCCGGCGGGGTGTTCGAGGCCGGCGCGCCCGGGGCGGCCGTGGGCCAGCCGCCGGGGCGGCGGCCGCCGCTGCCCGCGGAGGCGGCGGTGGGCCAGGCACCGGGGGCGGGCTGGGCCGGGGAGGGCTTCGCCTGTCCGGCGGGAGCGGCGGAGGCCGCCGGGGCTTCGGCGGGGGCGTCGGGTCCTTCGGAGCGGCCGGGTGCGCCCTGGGCGGCGGGAGCGGGGGCTTGAGCCGGAGGGGTGCCCGGAGCCGACGGCGGCGCGCCCGGGCCCGCCGCCGGAGCGGCGGAGGCGGCCGAAGCCGCCGTAGGGCCGCTGCCGCCGGCCGTGGTGCCGGCGGTGCCCGGTGCTCCGGATCCCCGGACCGCCGCACGGGCCGCGGCCGGGCCACCGCCCGGTGCCACCGGACCGCCGCCGCCCGCCTGGGCCGGAGCGGCCGCCGCTCCCCCGTGACCCTCCGGCCCGGGTACGTACCCCATCGCGGGCATTCCGGCGGGAGCGGCGGAGTAGTTCACGCCGCGCTCGATCCGGTCGAGGCGGGCCATGACGGAGCGCTCGTCACCGTAGGCGGCGGGGAGCAGGACACGCGCGCAGATCAGCTCGAGCTGGAGACGGGGCGAGTGGGCGCCGCGCATCTCGGTCAGGCCCTCGTTGACGAGGTCGGCGGCGCGGCTCAGCTCGGCCGGGCCGAAGGTGCCGGCCTGGGCCTGCATACGCTCGATCACATCGGCGGGGGCGTCGATCAGCCCCTTGTCCGCCGCGTCCGGAACGGCGGCGAGGATCACCAGGTCGCGCAGCCGCTCCAGCAGGTCGGCGACGAAGCGGCGGGGGTCGTTCCCGCCCTCGATCACGCGGTCGACGACCTCGAACGCCGCGGCCCCGTCGCCGGTGGCGAAGGCCTCGACGACGGAGTCGAGGAGCGAGCTCTCGGTGTACCCGAGCAGGGCGGTGGCCATGGCATAGGTCACACCGTCCGCCGCGGCGCCCGCGAGGAGCTGGTCCATGACCGACATGGAGTCACGCACGGACCCGCCGCCGGCCCGCACCACGAGCGGGAGCACGCCGTCCTCGACGGGGATGGTCTCCTTCTGGCAGACCTGCCCGAGGTACTCCCGCAGCGTGCCGGGGGGCACGAGCCGGAAGGGGTAGTGGTGGGTCCGCGACCGGATCGTCCCGATGACCTTCTCGGGCTCGGTGGTCGCGAAGATGAATTTGAGGTGCTCCGGCGGCTCCTCGACGACCTTCAGCAGCGCGTTGAAGCCGGCCGACGTGACCATGTGGGCCTCGTCGATGATGTAGATCTTGTACCGGCTGCGGGCGGGCCCGAAGAAGGCCTTCTCACGCAGGTCACGGGCGTCGTCCACGCCACCGTGGGAAGCGGCGTCGATCTCGATGACGTCGATGGAACCGGGGCCGTTGCGCGCGAGGTCCTGACAGGACTGGCACTCGCCGCAGGGCGTCGGTGTGGGGCCCTGCTCGCAGTTCAGGCAGCGCGCGAGGATGCGGGCACTGGTCGTCTTGCCACAGCCGCGCGGCCCGCTGAACAGGTACGCGTGGTTGACCCGGTTGTTGCGCAGCGCCTGCTGCAACGGGTCGGTGACATGCTCCTGCCCGATGACCTCGGCGAAGGTCTCCGGGCGGTAGCGGCGGTACAGAGCGAGAGACGACACGCATACGAGGTTATAGGCGCCCACCGACAACGGGCCCCGCCCGGGAGATCCGGCCCGGGAACGCAGACGCCCCCCACGCACCCGCCAGAGCCGACCTACCCTTGCTGCCTTCCGGCCCTGGGGGAGTTCAGTCAGATAGCGCCGCGTGAGGGGCTGCGCCAAGGCTACCTGATGTCGGGGGCCGGGAACGAGTTCGCGAGCACTCCTCTCGGTCATGTAATGTTCCTGGCGGAGGATTCGCCTAGAGGCCTAGGGCGCACGCTTGGAAAGCGTGTTGGGGGCAACCCCTCACGAGTTCGAATCTCGTATCCTCCGCCAGTGCCTCACCGGGCACGATGTTGAAGGGCCCCACCGCTTGCGGTGGGGCCCTTCAACGTTTTTCTCGGCCCCAACCCCTTTGTGTCCGCTCACGGCTTCTTGGAGGCGGACCGTTTCGCGCCCCTGTTTCGACCCGCCGGGGTGGGCGCCTTCTTGCGCTGGGGTTTCTCCGCGCGGGCGTCCGTGCGGGGCGCTGACGCCCGCGCCGGGGCGGTCGACCACTTCAGCTCGATCTCCAGCTCGATCTCCCCGTCGCCGATCTCGACCTCCATCTCGCTGTGGAGGTCGTCCGCGATCCGCAGGCCCAGCGTGCCGGGGCCGAGATCCAGCTCGGCGTCCCCGCCCTCTCTCAGGGCGTCCGCGAGTGCCGAGAGCTGGTCAGCGGCCTCCTGGCGGGACAGCGAGCGCTTGCGCTCGTACTTGAGGTCCTTCATGGGGCCCTCCGATGTGACGCAGAAGAGTGGTTGAACCCGGTGTGGCGTGATGTGCGGACCCGCGGGTCAGTCGCCCGTCTCCGGGCCCCAGCGCTCGGGGCCCACTCCGTGCCAGTCGATCCACGGCGCCTCCGCCACGTCGGCCGGGTCGATCTCCAGGCCGGCGCGGCGGAGGAACTCCGCGACGTCGGCCACATTGTGGGCGAGCCCGAGGATCTCGCCGTCCACGCGCACACGCCGGCCGCCCGAGGGCGAGGGCGGATGCACGATCACGCGAATCGATCCGGACATGCCTTCAGGATCGTCCGGGATGTACGGCCCCGCAGGTCGGCGTGTCATCCGTGGAGCCGCTCACTCGTGTTCCCGGCCGCCCGCCCCAGTTCCCCCAGCTCCCACCAGGCCGCGGGGACCGGGCGTCGCCGCTGCCAGGAGGGGTGGAAGAACGTCCGGGCCGACAGCCGGTACAGGCGACGGCGCAGCTCGGTGTGGCCGGGCCGGTCGGCGAGCCGGCGGTAGGTGGCGGTCCACTCCCGCTGCGCCCGGACAAGATCGTCGGGAAACGTTCGCATGGCCGAATTCAAGCATGTGTTCGAATTTCTGGGCCAGTGCGACGTCTCTCGTACGTCTCGGTTCGGGCACTGCACGTGGACAGCAGCAGCGCGAGGGGCATGAGTAGGCGCATACTGAGGTCAATGACTAAGCCTGCTGCTCCCAAGCGTCATTTGCCTACCAGCCCGTTCAAGGCTCCGGTCGCACCCGCTCCCAAGCACTTCGCCGTGGGTGACCAGGTCACGCACGACATGTACGGGCTCGGCCGGGTCATCGGCATGGAGGAAGGAATCGCGGCGCTCGTCGACTTCGGGTCGGCGCAGATGCGGATCCTGAGCCCCTACGCCAAGATGACCAAGCTGTAGGACCTCCGTGCCCGGTCAGGGCACGCCTGGCCCTCCCCTGGGCCAGTAACGGAAAAGAGACCTCTCATCGAATCGACTTCGTTGTTCTCCGCTGTGGAAGGGCGACCCGGCCGTTCCAGCGCGGCGTCGCCGCCTCCGGCGACCAACCCCTTCCAGGCCCCGGACTTCGGGGAAGACGACACCTTCCCGTTCGAGGACGTGACGGAGCAGCCCACCACCTCCGGGCGCCCGGCACGCCGCAGGGCCGCCTAGCTCCGCGAGAACCCGTCAGTTCCCGGAAGTCTCCCCGCCCGTGCGGTCCGAAGCCGGCCAGACGTAGGGCAGGTCGTCCGGGACGTCCGGGAAGAGGTCCGCGTAGGCGGAAGGGTCCTTGCGGACCAGGGCCGAACGGTGACTCTCGTGGAACGAGTCGTCGCCGAGCCAGGGCGGCAGTTCGCCCTCGGCGGCCAGTCGGTGCTGATCGCGGATCGGGGCGGGCGGACGCGTCGCCGCGAGATCGGCCACCAGCGTGGCCGCACAGGTGTCCTGGTGGCCCTGTTCACGCCAGACGCGGCAGATCTCCAGGCCGTAGCGGACCAGCGCCTCCTCGTAGCCGAGCCACATCTTGACGGCCGGGTGGCGCCGCCACCCGTAGCCGGGGACCACCAGACCGCGCAGGACCTGCAGTGCCTCGACGCGTTGTTTGCCGAGGCGGCGGCGGTCCAGGGCCAGGGCCGTGGTGCGGAAGTCGGGGTAGGGCAGGAAGGTCTGCATGCCGTCGGTGATCCTCACCGTGCGCCGGCGCGGGTGGCACGCCGGCTGAGGGCCAGGGCCAGGCCGATCATGGCGATGCCCAGGACGAAGTGGAGCCAGTCGTCCGCGGTGTTCAGCGGGACGAAGTTGGCGTCGCTGTCGTGGCCGACGACCAGGCCGTACACCCACAGCACCAGATAGACGGCGCCGCCGACCAGCAGGTACGAGTACGCCCCGGCGGCCGTGCGGGACAGGGCCAGACCGGCGAGGCCGTAGGCCAGGTGCACCAGGTTGTGCAGGATCGAGACCTGGAACACGCCCAGGAGTTCGGCGCCCGAGTCGTGGGAGGCGAACTCCATCGAGCCGTAGTCGGTGGTGATGCCGGGGATGAAGCCCAGCACGCCGACCAGCAGGAAGACGAGGCCGAACAGCAGGGCGGCCTGCTGGACGGGGGCGCGGGCGGCCCGGTGGGACGTGGGTGTGGTCATGGCCGATGCCTCCTCACGGGCGGGACAGGGTCTGTTCCGCCCAGATGGTCTTGCCGGTGGCGCCCTGGCGGGTGCCCCAGCGCTCGGTCAGCTGGGCGACGAGGAGCAGACCGCGGCCGCCCTCGTCATAGGTGCGGGCGCGCCGCAGGTGGGGAGCGGTGTTGCCGCCGTCGGAGACCTCGCAGATCAAGGTCGTGTCGTGGATCAGGCGCAGCTGGATCGGCGGCTCGGCGTGCCGGATGGCGTTGGTGACGAGTTCGCTGACGACCAGTTCCGTGACGAACACGGCGTCGGAAAGACCCCACCGCTCCAGTCGCGCCACCACGTCCTTGCGGGTCTGCGCGACCGCGGACGGGTCGGACGGCACCGCCCAGGTGGCGACCTGGTTCGCGTCGAGCGCGCGGGTACGGGCGATGAGCAGGGCCACGTCGTCGGCCGGGCGCCGCGGCAGCAGGTCGGTGAGGACCGTGTCGCACAGCGCGTCCAGTGAGCCCGCCGGGCGGGCCAGGGCCTCGCGCAGCCGGTGGAGGCCGGTGTCGAGGTCCCGGTCGGCGGTCTCGATCAGGCCGTTGGTGTAGAGCGCGAGCAGGCTGCCCTCGGGGAGGACGACCTCGGTGGCCTCGTACGGCAGACCGCCCACGCCGAGCGGGGGCGCGGCCGGGAGCCCGACGAGGTCGACGGCGCCGTCGGGGCTCACCACGGCCGGTACGGGATGCCCGGCCCCGGCCAGACAGCAGTGCCGCGTCACCGGGTCGTAGACGGCGTACAGGCAGGTGGCCCCGACATCGCCCGACGACGTCCCGGTGGAGCCCGCCGTGCCCGGCTCGCCGTCGTCCTCCTCGGTGTTCAGGCGGGCGACCAGATCGTCGAGATGGGTCAGCAGCTCGTCGCACGGCAGGTCGATGTCGGCCAGCGTGCGGACCGCCGTGCGCAGCCGCCCCATGGTCGCCGAGGCGTGCAGCCCGTGGCCGACCACGTCGCCGACGACCAGGGCCACCCGCGCCCCGGAGAGGGGGATGACGTCGAACCAGTCCCCGCCGACCCCGGCGTGCCCGCCCGCCGGGAGGTAGCGGGAGGCGACCTCGACGGCCGCCTGCCGGGGCAGCCGTTGCGGCAGCAGGCTGCGCTGGAGCGTGACGGCCGTGGCGCGCTCGCGGGTGAAGCGGCGGGCGTTGTCGATGCTGACCGCGGCCCGGGCGGCCAGTTCCCCGGCCAGGACCAGGTCGTCGTGCCGGAAGGTCTCCTGGTTGCGGTGCCGGACGAAGAAGGCGACGCCCAGCGTGGTGCCGCGGGCGGCCAGCGGCACGGTCATCACGGAGTGGACGCCGAACGCCCGGACCCGGGCGGCGCGGGCCGGATCGCGGGCGAGCCAGGCGGCGAACGCCGGGTCGGTCACCTCGTGCAGGGCGGGCCGTCCGGTGCGCAGGCTCTCGTAGGGCAACGAGCCCGCCGGGTAGGAGTCCACCGCGCCGGCCGCCACGGCCGACTCCGGGGCGCCGGGGGTCACGGAGCGCAGGGCGGCCCGGCGCAGCAGCAGCGGCCCGTCCTCCGGGACCGCCCGCGTAGGCGGCTCCGGCGCGTCGTCCAGCGCGGCCAGCAGATCGACGCTGACGAAGTCGGCCAGGGCCGGGACGGTCACGTCCGCCAGCTCCTGGGCCGTGCGCGTCACGTCGAGCGTGCTGCCGATGCGCCGGCCGGCCTCGGCGATCAGCTGGAGGCGCTTGCGGGCCCAGAACTGCTCCGTCATGTCGTGCGCCGACAGGCAGACGCCCTGGACGGTGCCCTCGTGGTCGCGCAACGCCGACATGAAGACCGACCAGGCGTGCTCATGGCTCTCGCCGGGGGCACGCAGGTAGTTCTCCTCGTACTGCGGCTCGCCGGTCCGCAGCACCCGGGCCATGCCGCGTTCCGCCCGCAGGCCGGCGTCGTCGTCGAGGATCTCGGACACGCGCAGGCCCCGCATCTCCTCCTCGGTGAGCGCCGTGGAGCGCTCCATGTCGGCGTTGGCCCGGCGCAGCCTGAGCCGGGTGTCGTAGATCGCCTGGGCGCAGCACGGGGACTGGGCGAAGCTCCAGCTCACGAGGGATTCGTCGAGGCCGGCCCGCGGCTGCCGGCCGGTCAGCGCCGAGACGATGAGCCAGGCCGGGGCGCCGGTGCCGGGCGGCCTGTGGTGGGCGAGGATCCCGACCGTCAGCTTCCTGCCGTCACGGTGCGTCAGCGCGACGTCGCCGTTCCAGCGCGGCAGCCCGGCGAGGGTGGGCAGACCGCCGCGCACCGGGATCGGCTCGGCCAGCAGATCCGCGGCGCGGTGGCCGGTCACCTCCGCGGCCGAATACCCGAGGAGCCGCTCGGCGCCCGCGTTCCAGCCGGTCACGAGGCCGTGTTCGTCGACGGAGACCCGGGCCGTCAAAGACGCGCCGACGAGGGCATCGAGGGCTTCGAGCGCTTCCCCGAACGGCCGGGTGCCCCGGCCGACGGTGACGGGCTGCTCCATGATCGGTCATCTCGCTCTCGGGAGAATCCAGCCATAGCCCCGGACATCTGCGGATATGACCTGCTTAGACCTGCTTACCCCGATTAGGCCAGGTATCACCGGGGTGCCCCCGCGAGAAGGGGAGCCTGCCGCCGCCCGGCCCGGGTAACCGCTCCCCCATGGGTGAGATCCGCGTGGGCACGTGTTCCTGGACCGACCGGGCACTGGTCGGCAGCGGCTGGTATCCGGCGGGGCGCCGGGACGCCGAGGGGCGGTTACGGCACTACGCCGAGCGGTTCCCGGTCGTCGAGGTCGACGCCTCGTACTACGCGCTGCCGAGCGAGCGGAACAGCCGGCTGTGGGCCGAGCGGACACCGGACGGGTTCGTGTTCGACGTGAAGGCGTTCTCGCTGCTGACCGGGCATCCCACCCGGGAGGCGGTGATGCCGGACGGGCTGCCGGCCGAGCACCGCGACCCGGCGGTGCTCGACGAGGTGTGGGCCCGGTTCACGGCCGGGATCGCGCCGCTGCGGGAGGCCGGGCGGCTCGGGAGCGTGCTGTTCCAGTTCCCGCCCTGGTTCCGGCCCGGACAGCGGGCGGAGGCGTTCCTCCGGGAGTGCGCCGAGCGGGCCGAAGACTGGCCGCTCGCCGTCGAGTTCCGGCACCCCTCCTGGTGGGAGCCGGGGCAGGACGAGGTGACGCACGCCCTGCTGGCCCGGCACGGCATGGCCGCGGTCGCCGTCGACATGACGCAGACCCTGCCCTCGTCCGTCCCGCCCGTCACCCCCGTGACCTCGCCACGGCTGTCCGTCGTCCGGTTCCACGGCCGCAGCGCCGCCTGGGGGACCGGCAGCAAGGAGGACCGGTTCCGGTACGCCTACGACGAGGAAGAACTCGCCGGGTGGCTGCCCCGCGTGCGCCGGCTGGCCGAGCGGACCGAACAGGTCCACGTGCTGTTCAACAACTGCTGCGGCGACGCCGCCGTCAGCGCCGCCGAGACCATGACACGGCTCCTCGGCGACGACCCGTCGGCGGCGGTGCGGCTGCCTAGGGCTCGATCCGCACCCGACGCTCGACCGACACCTGGTCCACGTCCGACACCCGCACCGTCGTCTTCATCGTCCAGTTCCCGGCGAGCGGCAGGTTGACGGAGTTGGTGCTCCAGTAGCCGCCCCGGTCGGTGAGTTCGGCGTCGATCGGTCCGATCTTCCGGGAGGGCAGGGTGAAGGTGATGCGGACCTCGGGGACGACGACCAGGCCCGTGTCGGAGCCGTAGACCACCGCTTGGACGCCGTTCTCGCCGACGCGGGCCGGATCCAGGGTGACGTGCACCGCGCCGCGGCCGGTCAGGGACGCGGCGCCCGTGTCGAAGGGCACGGTCGTCTGGGTGGTGGGCGGGAGCGAACCCGCCGGGGCCTGCTCGGCCGCCTCCGCCTGGGCGCGGCCCGGCAGGGTTCCCGTGAGCACGGTCGTGATCATCAGCACCACGGCGGCGACGGCGACCTCGACGAGCACGGAGCGATGCAGCCGGCGGCGTCGGTCGTCCCGGTCGGCGTCGGACGCGGGGGGCTCCTCCGCCGCTCCACCGGACCCCTCCGGCTCCCCGGGTTCGCCGTGTTCCGCCGGTGCGCCGACGGGCTGCGGGACCCGGGCCGGTGCGGCTGCCCGGACGGCCGTCGCCGGTGCCGCGAGCCGCTGCGTCCAGCGCCGCGAGTACCCGGCCACCAGCAACAGCACGGCCACCCCGGCCAGTTTGGCGAGCAGCAGCCGGCCGTACGACGTGCTCGTCAGCGCGAAGAGGGAGCCGAGGCCGCGCCAGGACTGGTAGAGGCCCGTGACGGCCAGGACGGTCACCGAGGCGAAGGCGATCCGCGAGAAGCGGGGCACGACCTCCACCAGGTCGTCGGAGGCGCGGCGCAGGGTCAGCAGCAGCGCCACCAGGCCGCCGAGCCAGACACCGGTGGCCAGCAGGTGCAGTACGGACGACGTCATCGCCAGCGGCACCTGGATTCCGGCGGAGGCGTGCTCGGCCGCCGCCCAGGTCAGCGCCAGGGCGGCGGCCAGGACGGTGCCGGTGGCCAGCGTGGCCGGCCCTCGTCGTTCACGGCGCCTGGACAGCCGTACCAGGAAGGCGGCGGTCAGCAGGAGGATGACCAGCCGGGCGAGCAGGGCCTCGCCGGGGCGGCCGGTGAGGGTGCGGCCCAGGGCGGAGGCGTCGAAGGCCGAGGCCGGGCCCGTGCCCGCCTCGTAGGGGGCGCGCAGCAGGAGCAGGACGGCCGTCGAACCCAGCAGCGTCCACCAGGCCGCCACCAGCGGCCGGCGCAGCGGGGAGGTGTCCGCGGGCCGGCACAGCAGCGCGAACGCCGCCGTGCCGACGAGCAGCGCGGCGGCGAGGTAGGCGAGGTAGCGGGCGGCGTCGTAGAGGCCGCGGGTGAGCGGGTCCTCGGCCGGGCCCGTGTCGGCCTGGAACGTGGTCGCGGAGCGTTTCCCCACGGAGAAGCTGAAGGCGCCGGAAACCGGGTGGCTGTCGGCGGAGACCACCCGCCAGGCCACCGTGTAGGTGCCCTGGGCGAGCTTGCCGGGCAGGCCGACCCGGGCCGTGTCGGAGCGGCCGTCGGCGTGCGTGGCCTCACCGGTGTGGACCCGGCGCTGGTCGGGCCCGAAGACCCGGAAGGAGTCGTCGAGCAGGCCGACGGACTCGGTGAAGGTCAGGGTGACGTGGCGGGGAGCCTGTCGGAGGACCGAGCCGTCGTCGGGGTCGGTGGCGCGGAGGGCGGCGTGGGCGGATGCGGGGGCCGCTCCGGCGAGGAGCAGTACCAGCACGGCGCCGAGCAGCACCAGGGCCTGGCATCGCCGGGGGTGTCCGGCCTTGCGATCCTCGTTCCGCCGTTGGTCCACGTGGTTCTCCGGGGTCGGGCTGGACGGCTCCGCGTTATGTACGGACGGGACCGGTGCGGCGCTCAACGGGGTGGGGTGCGGCTAGGCGGAAGGCCTGCAGAGTGCGCGGATCCGGTCCGCCGCTGCCGGGAAACGAGCCGTCAGTTCCGCCGCGTCCGCGTGTTCGTAGCCCTCGAACGTGAAGCCCGGGGCCATCGTGCAGCCGAACAGGGTCCATGAGCCGCCCTCGCTCACCCTGCCGCCCATCCAGGTGCCGGCCGGGACCGTGAACTGGACGTGCTGGCCGTGGAGGAGGTCCGGCCCGAGGACCACCGTCCGGATGCCGCCGTCCGGGGCGAGCAGAAGGAGCTCCAGGGGATCACCCCGGTAGAAGTGCCAGATCTCGTCCGTCGGCAGGCGGTGGAGGGCGGAGAAGTCGTCCGCTGTCAGGAGCGCGACGATCGCCGTGCCCTCCGGCCTGCCGTCGGGGCGTTCGGGGCCGGCCCAGGTCTGGCGGAACAGGCCGCCCTCACGCGGGATCGGCTCGAGTCGGTAGTGGGCGATGAGGTCCTCTGGCGTCACCCGGGGAACAGTATCTCCCGGTCCAGGAAGGCGAGCTGGGCCTTCTTCTCCGGCAGGTACACGTCCGGGAGGTCGATCTCCGGCAGGGCCACCACCGGCCCGGGGGTGAAGCCCATGCTGAGGAAACGGGCGATCGCCTTCTCGTTGCGCACGTCCGGGTCGACCACGACCCGCCTGCGGCCCAGGCCGAGCAGGACGTATGCGGCGACGACCGACACGAGACGGGCCGTCCAGCCGGGCTGTCCGCCACCCGGGCCGGCGGGGGCGAGGAGCAGGTGGACACCGATGTCGCCGGGGCGGACGGTGTAGCACTCGCTGACGCGGTCGGCCTCCGGCTCGTAGGTCTGCAGGAGCGCGACCGGCTCGCCGTCCCGGACGACGAGGTGGGCGTGGTGGGTGTCGAGCGTGGCCATGTGGGCGTAGATCCCGGCGACCTGTTGTTCGGTCAGCCCGGTCATGCCCCAGAAGACGGCCCGCTCCTCGCTGACCCAGTGGTGGATCACGGCGGCATCGGCCGCGGGGTCCAGCGGCAGCACGCGGACGGTGCCGAAGCCGTCGATCGGCTGCTCGTGGAGCGGCGTGCGGGAGGCGTACGGGTCAGACATCGGTTTCCTTCTCCAGCCGGGTCCAGTCGGTGACGACCGGGACGAGGTCTCCCGCGAGCCACAGGGGGAGCTGGTCGCGGTGGTGGGGCGAGCCGGGAACGCCCGAGGCGCCGAGCGGAACCACCCAGCGGCTGTCGTCGCGCCGGGCCAGGTCCCAGACGTACCGGGCGGCCGGGCCCCTGGCGGCGCGGTCGGTGAGGCCCGGCACGCCCGAGGTGCACAGCACGCAGTCGTGGTCGCCGGACAGCGCCGGTTCGTCGTAGGGCCGCTCCGGCTCCAGCGCCCGCCAGGGGGCGAGGCAGTGGGTGTCGCCCCAGACCCCGGCCGGGGGCTGTGCGGCGACGTCCTCGATCGCCGCGCGGACGGCCGCCGGGCGGTCGATTCCGTACAGGGCCCCGGTCCGCAGCAGGTGTTCGAGGGCGAAGGCGACCCGGGGGACGAGGGCCAGCCAGGGCTGGAAGACGTCCGGGTACGCCGGGGGTGCGGCGAGCGGGGTGAACACCGGGTCCGCCGCGAGCCGCCGTACGACCGCCGCGCGCACGGCCGCGTAGAGGGCCGCGTCGGCGCTGTCGGCGTCCATGTGGCGGTCCCAGCCGAGGAGCCGGTCCCGGAGGGCGGCGGCCTCGGGTGTGAGGTCGTCGAGGGCGCCGAGGTGGTCCAGGAGGGAGGACGCGGAGGCCAGGTGGGTGTCCGTGTGGATCGCGGGCATGCCGGCGGCGGACCAGCGCTCCTTGCCGGCGAGCAGCGCGGCGATGCGGTCGGCGCGGTGCGGCGGGGCGAACTCGACGCCGAGGGGCCCGGACGGGCCGCGCTGGTTGGCCATGACGGCGACGCCGTCGGTGAGCCCGGCGCGGGGCGTCTCGTGCCAGCCCCGCCACTCGTGACCGGGCTCCCAGGCGGGCACCAGGCGCAGGGAGTTGGTTCCGGCGCGGCGCGGCACCCGTCCGGCCACGCGGTGCAGGACACCGCCCTCGGTGTCGGCGGCCTGGACGACGTTGACCGGTTCGGCCCAGCGGTCGAAGGCCCGGTCCACGTCGGCGACCCGGCGGGCCCGCAGCAGCGGCAGCAGGGCGCCGAAGCCGAGGTCCGCGGTGACGCGGGGCGGGTAGCGCAGGCTGATCGCCACGGGCCCGCCGGAGGGATCGGCCGGGTCGGCCGGGTCGCCGTCGAGGCCCTCGGGTCCGCCGATGATCACCGGGCCCCGGGCGGTTTCGATCACCTCGACCTCGACCGGCTCCTCACCCGCCACCTCGACGGTCTCGGTGTGCCGGGCCGCCCGCCGCCAGACCCCGTCCGGGCCGAGGGCCTCCACACCGGCACCGGTGCGCCGCAGCCGTTCCCGGTAGAGGTCCTGGTAGTCGGCCATGGCGTTGGTGATGGCCCAGGCGACCGTGCCGGTGTGCCCGAAGTGGGCGATGCCGGGCACGCCGGGGACGGCCAGGCCCACGACGTCGAACTCCGGGCAGGACAGGTGGATCTGCTGGTAGACGCCCGGGTCCTCGATCCAGCGGTGGGGGTCGCCGGCGATGACCGCCTGCCCGGTGACCGTCCGCTCGCCGCTGACCAGCCAGCCGTTGCTGCCGGAGGTGCCGGGGCCGTCGGTGGCGAAGAGGCCGATGGCGTCCGTGCCCAGGTGGGCCGCGACCTGCTCACGCCAGAGCTTGGCCGGGAACCCGGCGAAGAGGATGTGCGTGGCGAGCCAGACGCCGAGCGGGGTCCAGGGTTCCCAGCGGCCCGGGGTGAGGCCGGTGCGGGCGAACTCAGGGGCGGTGCCGCCGGCGAGCCCCTCGTTGACCCCGTCGACGTACGCGCGCACCCACCGCGCCGTCTCGGGGTCCTCTTCCCCCAGGGCCGCGAAGCAGCGTCTCGCGGTGTCGTCGACTCTGGCCCGTCTTACGAACCGGTCCCAGGCCAGGGCGCTTCCGCCGAGGAAGGACGCCGAGGTGCCCTGCGCCCGGTGGCGCTCGATCTCCAGCTGCCAGGCCCGGTCCCGGGCGGTGACCACGCCCTGCGCGTGGGCGAGCCCGGCCGCGCTGCCCGCGCGCAGATGCGGGATGCCCCAGGCGTCACGGTAGATCTCGGTGGCCACGCTGTGCCCCTTCTTCCCTTTAGGTTAGGCTTGCCTAAGTCAATCCGTGGCGGAATGGTACGTGAAGGGTGAGGGCGCGATGGGGCAGGGGCGGGGTTGGGAGGGCGCGGTCCTCAAACTGCTGCGCGGCAAGGACTTCGAGTTCACGGTCACGGACGTCGAGGACGTCACCCCGGACTACCGGCGGCTGCGCTTCACCGACGGCGGTCTGCTGGCCGCGACCGGAGTGCACCCCACCATGTGGGTACGGCTGTGGTTCGACAACGCGGGCAAGCCGCACCAGCGGGCCTACACGCTGGTCGACCCGGACACCGAGACCGGCACCTTCGCCCTGGAGTTCGCCCTGCACGAGGGGTGTGCCAGCGACTGGGCCAGGGCGGCGAAACCGGGCGACACCATCGAGGCGACCGTCCAGGGCACCGGCTTCGAGCACCCGGACCCCGCGCCCTCGCACGTCTTCGCCGTCGGCGACCCGGCCTCGCTCCCGGCCCTCAACTCGCTCCTGGACGCCCTGGGTTCCGCCCCGGCGACCGTCTGGTTCGAGGGCGGCGACGACGACCTGCCGCACCGCACCGACCCGGCCCGGCACGAGCTGCGCAAGGTGCCGCGCCAGGACCGCGGCGCCCACCTCGTCGACCGGGTGAAGTCGGACCTGCCCGGCCTGCTCCGGGACACCTCCGACCCGTACGTCTGGATCGCCTGCGACACCGCGACGACCCGGACGCTCGCGGCGTACGTCCGCAAGGAACTGGGCCTGCCCAAGCAGCGGGTGCACGCGCTGGGCTACTGGCGGGCGACCTGAGCAGCGGGAGGGCCCGCCCCGGGGGATGATCGGGGCATGGACGTCACCCTTCACCTCGCCCAGGATCCCGAGGCCGACGCGCTGCTCGGCCGCAGTCCGCTCGCCGCGCTGGTCGGCATGCTGCTGGACCAGCAGGTTCCGATGGAGTGGGCGTTCAAGGGCCCGGCCACGATCGCCCGGCGACTCGGCGGCGACGACCTGGACGCGCACGAGATCGCCGCCCACGAGCCGGAGGCCTTCGCCGCGCTGCTCTCCGGCAAACCGGCGGTGCACCGCTACCCGGGCTCCATGGCCAAGCGGATCCAGCAGCTGTGCCAGTACCTCGTCGAGCACTACGACGGTGACGCCGAGGCCGTCTGGAAGGACGTCGGCACCGGCAAGGAACTGCTGAAGCGACTCGCCGAACTGCCCGGCTTCGGCAAACAGAAGGCCCAGATCTTCCTCGCCCTGCTCGGCAAACAGCTCGGCGTGCGGCCGACGGGGTGGCGGGAGGCGGCGGGCTCCTACGGCGACCCGGACTCCTTCCGCTCGGTCGCCGACATCACCGGCCCGGAGTCGCTCGTGAAGGTGAGGGCACACAAGCAGGAGATGAAGGCGGCGGCGAAGGCGGCGAAGGCCTCCGGCACGTAGGGCCTGTCGTCCACCTGGCCCGCCCGGGTGGCGAGCCCCACCGGCCGGACCCGAGCATGAACCATGGCCGAGCCACCGAGCGGCTCCCCCCGGGGCCGGAAGTACGACACCGACCCCGACCGCGCGCCCGAGGGCCCGATATCCCCTGACCGGCAGGGCCGTGAACAGCACGGACGGTCCCCCCGCCCGCCATCCGGGCCGCCCGCCCCCTGGCCGCACGATCCGCAAGCGCCCCGAGGCCCCGGCCCCCGCGAACAACCCGGCCGGGCCGCACCGCCCGGCCCGCAGGACACCTGGCCGCCCGATCCGCACGGCCCGCACCCCTCCGCACCCCGCGAGCCGCACGCCCCCACCCCGCCCCCGGAGAACCACCGGCCGGAGCCACCGGGACCGTCACGGCCGCGCGCCGCGGGGACCGGCATACGCCGAGCGGGCGGATCTCGCGGCCGACGCGATGAACGTCCCGCGCACGGCGGGAATGACCTCCCGTGACCTCCGCCCCGCAGCCGGTCCCCCGCGGCCCGCGCCGGAACACCTGGCTGCGGGTGCTCGTCCTGCTGCTAGCCCTGCTCGTGCCGGGCGCCCACGCCGAGGCCCACGCGGGGCCGACGGCCACCGTCTCCGGGGAGAGCACCACCGTCGAGTGCGACGTCCTCGACTCCGCCCTGCGCCCACCGGCCAGAGGCTCGCGCCGCACCGCCGTCCCGCTGAGCCCCGCGCCGCTCCGGGCCCCCGGGCCCGCGTACACCGCGCACCACTGCGTGGCCGTACCGCCGAGCCCGCCGTACGACCCTCGCCCGCTGCGTTCCGAAGTCCTGCGCTGCTGACCCGGCCGGCAGCCCGCACGGAACAGGAACCACGAGGAACGACGAGGAACAGCCATGCTTCAAGACCCGTACGCGGTCCTGCGCGCCCTGGTGCGCGCGGAGGCCGCCCGCAACGCCCCCCGGCCGCCCCGCCCCGCCCCGTCCCGGCCCGAGCCGGACACGCGGAAACGTCCCACGGGGGAAGGGAAACGCGGCTGACCCGAGGGCGACGGCGGAGGCGGGCCGACTGACGCCTCCGCCGCCCCGAGGGCGTGCCGGACGATGGCCGAGCCGGGCGAGGACCTCGACGGGTACGGCCTTCGCAGTCCGCGTCACGAAGAAGACGCCGACTCCTTTCGAGCGAATCATGCGGGCCGGGCCGCCCGGACGGCCGGGTCGAGGCCCGCGCCGGGGAGGGCGGCCCGAGGCGATCCGCAGGGCCTCCCGCGGAAGGGCGGCGGCGCGGGCGGACACCTCCGGTGCGGGAGCCGACGGCACGGTCTCGCGCTCCGGCATATTCAGTCCCCTGTTCCCGGTTCATACCGCCTTGTGGGGTTTTTTTCAGCGCCGCACTACGGCGCCGAGGCTGCGCCCGGAAGGTCTTGACCGGTAGGCTTTCCGTGTGATCTTCAAGCGCATCGGAAACGGCCGGCCGTACCCCGACCACGGCCGGGAAAGCACCCGGCAGTGGGCGGACGTCGCGCCGCGCCCGGTCCGCCTCGATCAGCTCGTGACGACCAAGGGTCAGCTCGATCTGGAAACGCTGCTCGCCGAGGACTCCACGTTCTACGGCGACCTCTTCGCGCACGTCGTGAAGTGGCAGGGCGACCTGTACCTGGAGGACGGACTGCACCGCGCGGTGCGGGCGGCACTCCAGCAGCGCCAGGTGCTGCACGCGCGCGTGCTCGAACTCGACTGATCCCCGCCGGTCGCGGGTTGGCCCTTTCGGGTTCCGCTGGGCGACGTCGAATGATCATCTAGTAGGCATCGTCGCCCGGGCGCACTACGCTGCGCTCATGAGCATGCTGACTCCCCCCGGCATGGGCGGCAAGTACCGCATCACGGGCAACAAGTACCCCAAGATGCGCCGGCCCCGGCGGCGCGGCAGGCTCGTCGTCCTGACCGTCGCGTCCGTCGTCGTCCTCGGCGTGGGCGGGTGGGGCACGCTGCAGCTCATCGACGTCTTCACCGGCGGCGGCGGAGAGGCTTCGGCGGCCGGTGACGGGACGGACTGCGGCGTCGAGACCAAGGCGAGCGCCTCACCCAGCGCCAAGCCCCTGCCCGAGCCGCGCACGATCACCGTCAACGTGCTCAACGCCACCACCCGCGGCGGCCTGGCGAAGAAGACCGCCGACGAGCTCAAGAAGCGCGGCTTCAAGATCGGCGACGTGGGCAACGCGACCAAGGAGTACGACAAGAAGGTCAAGGGCACCGGGCTGCTGCTCGGCCCGGCCACCGCGCTCGACACCACGCTGCCCGTGCTCGGCGCCCAGCTCCCGGGCGCCGAACGACGGACCGAGGCCGCCCGCAAGGGCGCTGCCGTCGACCTCGTCATCGGCGACGCCTTCAAGGACCTCGCGAAACAGCGCGACGCCGACCGGGCGCTGACCAAGTCGGCCAGGCCCGAGCCGGCGCCGACGTCCCGGAAGGGCTGCTGAGCACGTCCCCGAGGGCGTGGCCGCGGGTCCCGGGGGTCCTACTCGGCAGACCCGTACATCCGGTCCCCCGCGTCTCCGAGGCCCGGCACGATGTAGCCGTGCTCGTTCAGCCGCTCGTCGACCGATGCGGTCACGACCGTCACCGGCGTACCCGCCAGCTCGCGCTCCATGATCTCGACGCCCTCCGGGGCCGCCAGCAGCACCACGGCGGTCACGTCGTCGGCACCGCGCCGGATCAGCTCCTGGATCGCCGCGACCAGCGTGCCCCCGGTGGCGAGCATCGGGTCGAGCACATACACCTGACGCCCGGACAGGTCCTCGGGCATGCGCGTCGCGTACGTGGAGGCCTGGAGCGTCTCCTCGTTGCGGATCATGCCGAGGAAGCCGACCTCGGCGGTCGGCAGCAGCCGGACCATGCCGTCCAGCATGCCGAGCCCGGCCCGCAGGATCGGCACCACCAGGGGCCGCGGGTGGGACAGCTTGACGCCCGTGGTCCGCGCGACCGGCGTCTGGATGTCGACCTGTTCGGTGCGCACGTCACGCGTGGCCTCGTAGGCGAGCAGGGTGACCAGCTCGTCGGCGAGACGGCGGAAGGTCGCGGAGTCGGTGCGCTGGTCGCGCAGCGTGGTGAGTTTGTGGGCGACCAGAGGGTGGTCGACGACGTGGAGACGCATGTCCACAACAGTAACCGGGCGGGATCCACCGGAGCGCACGGCGAGCCCGCCGTACGGCCGCGCGAGATCGCCGGCGTCAAACCGCCCGTCCGGGGGAACGTGGGAAAGACGGACTGGGGATGGTGAACCTGATGCCCGACCGGAAATTCCGAGACGATCCGTCGCCGCGCGCATGGCCGGGGACGAACCCGGAGCCCGGCCACACGGACGGGACCGAGGAGTCCGACGCCGAGCGCCGCCGGCGTCGTGCCCGGTTCCTGCGCGATCTGGCCGAGGCCCGGGAACTGCGCGACCGCGTCCAGCCGCGCCGCGCCAAGACGGCCCGGCTGCGCCACGCGATGCGCATGCGCACGTTCCGCTGGTAGGAAACGGGCGTGGAAACCTCCGGCAAAGATCACGAACCGCGCGGAGATTGTCGCGGCTGACCGTGCGTGCAGCGGGGCAAAGCCGCGTACGATCCGCAGGTGGCGGCAACGGGCGTGCGAGCGGAACTGCCGGACACAGGGGGCCGAAGACGTCCCCTGAACGCCTTGTTTCTGCCACGATTCCGAGTGGGTGGGGCTCGGACGAGCACTCCCCGCCCGTAACCTCCGCCGGGGGGACCTCCAACCGGCACGCCTAGGACCAGTGGGAGAGTCACGGTGTACTTCGCCGCACTGCTCGCGCGCACCGAAGACGGGTGGGAAGCGAGCGACACAGAGCTCGACGATGTGGAAACCCTGTCGGATCTGGCCGACCTCGCCCGTGAAGCCTCCCCCGACGAGGACACGGTGCTCGTGCTCATCGAGCAGGAGGACGCCTGGTTCGGCGTCGTCCGCGTGGACGGCGAGGAAGACCCTCGCATCTACGTCTCGGACGCCGCCGCCGCTGCGCGCAGCAGCTACGGCGAGATCCTGCTCACCGACGAGCTGCTCGGCCGCGATCCGGACGACGGGGACGTCCTCGACGCCCTCGACCTCGACGGCACCGAGGACGGTGATTCCGACGACGACGAGGACGACACCGACGACGACGCCGGGCCCGCCGCCTCCGCCGAGGCCGTGCCGCACGGCCCGGTCGGCGACGCCCTGATCCTGGACGACCTCGGCGTGAGCGAGAAGGCACTGCGCTCGCTGGCGACGGACGCCGTCAACGAGATCGCCGAGTCCCTGGGCGCCTCGGAGACCCTGGAGACCGTCCGCTGACCGGTCCCGCCACCCCGGCACCGCCGGATCCGGTCCGGGACCCCTGGCGGCCCGCGATGCGACTCGCCCTGGACGAGGCCGCCGAGGCCGTCCGGGGCGGGGACGTCCCCGTCGGCGCCCTCGTCCTGGCCCCGGACGGCACGACCGTGCTCGCGGCCGGGCACAACGAACGCGAGGCCGGCGGCGATCCGACGGCCCACGCGGAGGTCCTCGCCCTGCGGCGGGCCGCGGCCGCGCTCGGCGAATGGCGGCTCGCCGGCTGCACCCTCGTGGTGACGCTGGAGCCCTGCACGATGTGCGCGGGCGCGATCCAGCAGTCGCGCGTCGACCGGCTCGTCTACGGCGCCCGTGACGAGAAGGCCGGCGCGGCCGGCTCCCTCTGGGATCTGCTCCGCGACCGGCGGCTCAACCACCGGCCCGAGGTGATCGGTGGAGTGCTCGCCGAGCAGTGCGCCGAACTGCTCACCGAGTTCTTCCGCGGGCGCTGAATACCGATTTCGAAGCACGCGGCACCTTGCTGTAAGGTCTCCCTCGGTAGCGTGTCCGAGCGGCCGAAGGAGCTCGCCTCGAAAGCGAGTGTGGCGCAAGTCACCGAGGGTTCAAATCCCTCCGCTACCGCTTGAGAAGGGCCCCGTCCGACGACGGGGCCCTTCGCGCGTCCGCCCCTTCGTGTGATCGGTCCTTCGTGCGATCATGTGCGCTGCACGGGACACCAGTGACAGGGGAGGCCGCGATGGCGGTGAACGCGAAGAAGGTCGCCGTCTACGCCCTGGTGGTCTTCGCGTTGTACGTGATCATCACGGACCCGGCCAAGGCAGCCGACTACGTCCAGATAGGCTTCCAGGGCATTTCGGACGCCGCCAAGGCCCTCGGCGACTTCGCCACGTGGGTCGCCAACGGAGGAAAGTGATGATCCGCCACCTGGTGCTCTTCAAGCTCAACGAGGGCGTCGAGCGCGACGACCCCCGGGTCGTGAAGGGCGTCGAGGCCTTCCGCGCGCTCGAGGGCGCGATCCCCGAGATCCGCTTCTGGGAGCTCGGCTGGAACGTCAGCGACCGTCCCATCGCGTACGACTTCGCCATCAACTCGGCCTTCGACGACGCGGACGCGCTGCGGAGGTACGTGGAGCACCCGGATCACCAGGCGGGTGTCGCGCTGTGGCGTGAGTTCGCCACGTGGGTGATCGCGGACTACGAGTTCTGAGACCGGCCGCTCCGAGCCCCCTGTCGCCATGACAGGGGGCTCTTCTGTTGCTTGAGTTGATTTGTGCGGCTTTCATTCCTCAACACGTAGTTATGGGGTGCTTGCACACAGTGCACATGTCTTGTGATGCTATGACCGCTTTTGATGGAAGAGTTGACGGATGAGTTGACGATGACGAGGTGGAGTTGACCGTGCTGGCCAGTACCGCACCTCAGGCACCGTCCCCCAAGGCTCCGTCCCCTCAGCCACCACCACCCCAGTCGCCGTCGCCCCAGGCCGCACCCGCGCAGGCCGCACCTCCACAGGCCGCACCTCCACAGGCCGCGCCCGCGCAGGCAGCGCCCGTTCAAGCCGCGGCCACGGAACCCGCTCACACCGCTCCGGCCGCTCCCCAGCGGAGCAGCCGTGGGGCCGACACCCGGGCGCTCACCCAGGTCCTCTTCGCGCAGCTCAAGGACCTCCAGCCGGGCACCCCGGAGCACGACCGCGTGCGCGGGGCGCTCATCGAGGCGAACCTCCCGCTCGTGCGCTACGCGGCCGCCCGGTTCCGCTCCCGCAACGAGCCGATGGAGGACGTCGTCCAGGTCGGCACGATCGGGCTCATCAACGCCATCGACCGCTTCGACCCGGACCGGGGCGTGCAGTTCCCGACCTTCGCGATGCCCACGGTCGTCGGCGAGATCAAGCGGTACTTCCGCGACAACGTCCGCACGGTCCATGTGCCGCGCCGGCTGCACGAGCTGTGGGTGCAGGTCAACAGTGCGACGGAGGACCTGACGACCGCCTTCGGGCGGACCCCGACGACCGCGGAGATCGCCGAGCGGCTGCGCATCACCGAGGACGAGGTGCTGTCCTGCATCGAGGCCGGACGGTCGTACCACGCGACCTCCCTGGAGGCCGCGCAGGAGGGCGACGGGCTGCCGGGGCTGCTGGACCGGCTCGGCTACGAGGACCCCGCGCTGGACGGCGTGGAGCACCGCGACCTCGTACGGCACCTGCTCGTCCAGCTGCCGGAGCGGGAGCAGCGGATCCTGCTGCTGCGGTACTACAGCAACCTCACGCAGTCTCAGATCAGCGCGGAGCTCGGTGTCTCGCAGATGCACGTGTCGCGGCTACTCGCGCGTAGCTTCCAGCGGTTGCGGTCTGCGAACCGCATCGACGCGTAACCGCAAACGTTGGCGAGAGGTCACCGTGGGGAGGGAATCGCTCATCAGGGCGCTTTCCGGTAGTTGAGAGCCGAAAGGCCGTCAGACCCCTTGTTTGCAGGGCGGATTCGCGTCTCAGATGTCGACATGTCACTACAGCGTGTTGCCGACATGTGACATTCTGCGTGAAGCGCGTTTGCCGGAGCTCCGGCTCCGGTATTCAGGTGAAGGCTGCGTTCCTCAGACGGGAGCGTCCGCCGCGACCGTCCCGCGACCCAAAGGGGGTGGCATGTCCGCAGAACAGGGCAGCTCGAAGGTGCTCACGCTCGCGGAGAGCGAGTCAGCTCCCCATGCTCTCGACTCACTCGGCCCCATCGATGAGGCTCCGGCCCTCGTGGCCGAGCCCGTCCCGGTCCTTCCGACCGCGGGCGCCATCGACACCCGCACCCTGTCCCGCTCCCTGTTCCTGCGGCTGGCCGCGCTCGACGAGGACAGCCCCGAGCGTGCGTACGTCCGTGACACGCTCATCGAGCTCAACCTCCCGCTGGTGCGGTACGCCGCCGCGCGGTTCCGGTCCCGGAACGAGCCGATGGAGGACATCGTCCAGGTCGGCACGATCGGGCTGATCAAGGCGATCGACCGGTTCGACTGCGAACGGGGCGTGGAGTTCCCGACGTTCGCGATGCCGACGGTGGTCGGGGAGATCAAGCGGTTCTTCCGTGACACGTCGTGGTCGGTGCGCGTGCCGCGCCGGCTGCAGGAGCTGCGGCTCGCCCTGACCAAGGCCAGCGACGAGCTCTCGCAGAAGCTGGACCGGTCGCCGACGGTGACCGAACTCGCCTCCGTGCTCGGGGTGTCCGAGGAGGACGTCGTCGACGGGCTGGCGGTGGGGAACGCCTACACGGCGTCCTCGCTCGACTCGCCGGCGCCGGAGGACGACGGCGGCGAGGGGTCGCTGGCGGACCGGCTGGGGTACGAGGACACCGCGCTGGAGGGTGTGGAGTACCGCGAGTCGCTGAAGCCGCTGCTGGCGAAGCTGCCGCCTCGCGAGCGGCGGATCATCATGCTCCGCTTCTTCGCGAACATGACGCAGTCGCAGATCGGCGAGGAGGTCGGCATCTCGCAGATGCACGTCTCCCGGCTGCTGACCCGGACGCTGGCACAGCTCCGGGAAGGCCTGATCTCGGACTGACCGAGGGCCGATCGGGGCCGACTGAGGGCTGGGGCGCGGTCGTTGGGGCCGCGCCGTTGGCCTGTATCGGCTTCGGTGGGAGTGCGCGTGCCGGTACCTGACACCAGGTGCGGGTCGGGCCGCGCCGGCGGGTGTGGTCGCGCTGCGGCTTCCCGCCGCAGCGCACGGCTTCGGGCCGCCCGTCCCGCCCGGCTGCGGGCACGCGTGCCGATCAGGGCGGCCCTCCCGGCGTCTGAGGCGACGCCGGGTACCGAGAAGTCCGCGTGGGGTTACGCCAGTGCCAGCCAGGCCACCGCCGCGACGACCGCCACGGCGGCGATGACGCCGAGGATGAGACCGATGCGCGGTCCGCTGCTGGAAGGTGCCGCCGCCTGACGGCCCTGCGGGGCCTCGTCGACGAACGCGCGGAACATCTGGGTGCTGCCGGCGGGGTCGTGATTGCCCTGCGGGGCCTGGTTGTTAGCCATGGCCCGAGACCCTAGCGAAAACAGCGGGGCTCCCCAAGTGGGGGTAGGGGTTCCGTTTCTGTCCGGCCGACTCGTACCGCCGGGCTCGCGACCAGCGCATTTACTCCCGCAATACTTGCCTTTGCCAACTTTTTATACCGTCCACCCCCTCTTTTATTTGCCTGTAGCAACCAACAGCTCCTATGGTTGCCCTAAGCAACGAAAGCGGGAGGTGTCATGGCCGACAGGGCGCAGTACGAAGAACTGGTCCGCCAGTTCAGCGCCTTCGGCGCCGTGAAGCGGGAGCTCGGCAGGATCATGCCCGCCGAGTGCCCCGGCGGGTCGGCGGCCGTTCTGACCCTGCTGGACCGCCACGGCGACATGCGCATGAGCAAGCTCGCCGAGCTGCTGGCGGTGGACATGTCGGTCACCAGCCGCCATGTCGCGCACGTCGTGGCCCGGGGCTGGATCGAACGCTCCCCCGACCCGGCGGACAAACGCTCGCGCATCCTGCGGCTCACCCCCGCGGGCCGCGTGCAGCTCGACGAGCTGTCCCGGCGGACCACCGAGGTCCTCGCCGAGCGCCTGGGCGACTGGACCGACGAGGAGGTCGGCCAGCTCACGACCCTCATGGCGCGGCTGAGGGAGAGCTTCGACTGCCGGCCCGGGAACCGGGTCGCGCCGGCCGCTTTCGACCAGACCACCCGTACACCCGCAAGCACGTAAGAAAAGGAAGCCCATGGCAACGACCACACCAGCCGGTGTGCGGGCTCATGCCAAGCACGGGGGAGGCTCCCACGGCTCCTCCGGCGACGGCGCTCCGATGACGCACCGGCAGATCATGGAGGCCCTCACCGGCCTTCTGCTCGGCATGTTCGTCGCGATCCTGTCGTCGACGATCGTCTCCAACGCCCTGCCCCGGATCATCAGTGACCTCGGCGGCGGCCAGAGCGCCTACACCTGGGTCGTGACCGCGTCCCTGCTGACGATGACCGCGTCCACCCCGCTGTGGGGCAAGCTCGCCGACCTGTTCTCGAAGAAGCTGCTGATCCAGTTCGCGCTGGTCATCTTCGTGCTGGGGTCGGCGGCGGCCGGCATGTCCCAGAACCCGGGCATGCTCATCACCTTCCGTGCGGTCCAGGGCATCGGCATGGGCGGTCTGTCCGCGCTGGCCCAGATCATCATGGCGGCGATGATCTCGCCGCGTGAGCGCGGCCGGTACAACGGCTACCTCGGCGCCACCTTCGCCACCGCCATGGTCGGCGGCCCGCTGGTCGGCGGTGTCATCACCGACACCGACTGGCTCGGCTGGCGCTGGTGCTTCTACGTCGGCGTGCCCTTCGCCGTGATCGCCCTGATCGTGCTGCAGAAGACCCTGCACCTGCCCGTGGTCAAGCGGAAGGTCAAGGTCGACTGGGCCGGCGCCTTCTTCATCACGGCGGCCGTCAGCCTGCTGCTGGTCTGGGTCACCTTCGCCGGTGACAAGTACGACTGGGTGTCCTGGCAGACGTACGCGATGGTCGGCGGTTCCCTGGTGCTGCTGGCGCTGTTCGTCCTCGTCGAGGCGAAGGCGAGCGAGCCGATCATCCCGCTGCGGCTGTTCCGCAACCGCACCATCACGCTGGCCTCGCTGGCCTCGCTGTTCGTCGGTGTCGCGATGTTCGCCGGGACCGTCTTCTTCAGCCAGTACTTCCAGCTGGCCCGGGACAAGTCGCCGACGATGTCCGGCGTCATGACGATCCCGATGATCGCGGGTCTGTTCGTCTCCTCCACCGTCTCCGGCCAGGTCATCACCCGGACCGGGCGCTGGAAGGCGTGGCTGATCGCCGGCGGTGTGCTGGTGACCGCGGGCCTCGGTCTGCTGGGCACGATCCGGTACGACACCGAGTACTGGCATATAGCGATCTTCATGGCGCTGCTGGGTCTCGGCATCGGCATGATGATGCAGAACCTGGTGCTGTGCACGCAGAACCAGGTGGAGCCGGGCGACCTGGGTGCCGCAAGCTCCACGGTGACCTTCTTCCGGTCCCTCGGGGGTGCGGTGGGCGTCTCCGCCCTGGGCGCGGTCCTGGGCAACCGGATCACCGACTACGTCAAGGACGGCCTCGCCGACCTCGGCCCCAAGGGCGCGGCCCTCGGTCACGCCGGCACGGGCGGCGGCGGCATCCCCGACCTGAGCACGATGCCCGCGCCGATCCGCACCGTGGTGGAGAGCGCCTACGGCCACGGCGTCGCGGACGTGTTCCTCTACTCGGCTCCGATGGCGCTGCTCGCGCTGCTGGTGGCGCTGTTCATCAAGGAGGTCCCGTTGAAGACGAAGGGCGGACTGGCGCAGGCCTCCGACTCGCAGGCGCCTGGCGTGGCTCCGGCCGAAGCGGCCACCGAGGCTTCCGCGGCGGAGAAGGCCGCGCCGAGCTGGGCCGTGGCCGAGACCGCGGCCGCCGACGGGACCGGGCCCGAGGGGACGCAGCGGCTCGCCGCCGTCGCCACGGCGGCTCCCGCCGGGGAGTCCGCGTCCGGTGGGGGCGGTGTTCCGGTCCGCGGTTTCGTCCGCGGCGCCGAGTCCGCGCCCGTGCCGCAGGCCGCCGTCACGCTGATCTCGCTGGCCGGGCGCCAGCTGGGCCGGTCCGTGGCGCAGGCCGACGGCTCGTACGCGGTGGACGCCCCGGGCTCCGGTTCGTATGTCCTGATCGCCTCCGCCGACGGCTTCCAGCCTCAGGCGTCCACGGTCGTGGTGAACGGTGAGCCGGTCGCCTACGACATCCTGCTCAGCGGCACCAGCGGGCTGACCGGCCTGGTGCGGGCCGCCGAGAACGGGCAGCCCGTCAAGGACGCCATGGTCATCGTGACCGACGTGCGCGGGGACCTGCTCGCCAACGGGATCACGGGCGAGCAGGGCGAGTTCTCCTTCGCCGAGCTGGTGCCGGGGGCGGTGACCGTCGCGGTGAACGCCGCCGGGTACCGGCCGCGCGCCCTGCCCGTCGAGGTGGGCGGCACCGGGGTCACCCGGGTCGAGATCGACCTGGACTCGGGCGCCCGCGTCCAGGGTGTGGTCCGCGCCCCGCACGGCCCGCTGGCCGACGCCCGGGTGACGCTGGTCGACCAGGCGGGCAACGTCGTCGGCTCGGCCACGACCGGGACGGACGGGGCGTACGCCTTCACCGACCTGGACGGCGGCGAGTACACCGTCATCGCCACGGGTTACCCGCCGGTGGCGACCGCCCTGACGGTCACGGGCGCCGGCACCGACGCCCACGACATCGAACTCGCCCACCCCGGCGAGTAGCAACCGACCCCGGCCCGTGACGGGTGGCGCGCTCCGAGCGGCGGTGCGCCCCCTGTCGCGGGCCGGTTTCTTGTTGAGGAGTTAGTGAGATGGGACTGACCGCGAGGATCCGTACCCGGGACGGATGGGCCGTGTCGCACGCGGTCGTCACGGTGGCGGACATGACCGGCGCGCAGGTGCTGCGGGCCGAGGCCGACGCGGAGGGCGCCGTGCGGGACGCGACGCCGATGGAGCCGGGGGCGTACACCGTCATCGTCACGGCCGTCGGGTACGCGCCCGCGGCCTCCAGCGTGATCGTCACGGCGAGCGGTCGGGCCGAGGTCGGTTCGGTGACGCTGGCCCGGCAGGGCGGCACCGAGCTGCCGCCGCCCGGTCCGTGGACCGTCGACCCGGTGCACTCCAGCGTGGCCGCCGTGGCACAGCACCTGGGCATCTCCAGCGTGCACGGCCGGTTCACCGAGTTCTCCGGCTCGATCGAGATCGCCCCGGACGACGTCACCAAGTCGCGTGTCGAGGCGGTGATCCGGGCCGCGTCCATCGACACCGGGAACGGCATGCGCGACGGGCATCTGAAGTCGCCGGACTTCCTGGACGTCGAGCGGTTCCCGGAGATCACTTTCCGGTCGACGGGACTGACGGCGACCGGCTCCGACCGGTGGACCGTCCACGGCGAGCTGGGCATGCACGGAGTCGTACGGCCCGTGGACCTCGATCTGGCCTACCTCGGCACGGGCCCGGACCCGTGGGGCGGCACCCGCGCCGCGTTCCGCGCCACGACCGAACTGCACCGCGAGGACTTCGCGATGAACTACAACCAGGTCCTGCAGGCCGGCATCGCCGCCATCGGCACGACGCTGAAGGTGGAACTGGACATCCAGGCCGTGCAGGGCGAGTCACTGCCGGCGGCGTGAGTCCGGCGCGGACACCTTCGCCACCAACTGACCGCACAGGTCACGGAGCTTGACGTTGCGGTCCTGCGAGACCCGGCGCAGCCGCTCCAGGGCGATCCGCGCGTCGATCCGCTCCCGGGCCATCAGGATGCCGACCGCCTGGTCGATGACGCTGCGGGAGAGCAGCGCGGTGCGCACGTCGGCCGCGGACTGCCGCCGGTTCTCGATGCGCAGCGCCATGTCGATCGCGTCCCCCGCCCGGGCGGCGAAGGCACGGGCCGCCTCCCGGCCCGTGCCCAGGTCCTGCGCGCCGACGCCGTAGAAGTTGATCGCGGCGCCGCTGCCGCCCTCGACGGCGACCGGCACCGCCAGCACACAGCGGACGCCCGTGGACAGGGCGTACTCCGTGTACGGCGGCCAGCGCGACTCCGCCGCCAGATCCGGGGCGTACTGCTCCTCACCGGTCTCCGCCGCGTCGACGCAGGGCCCCGAGCCGTTCTCGTACTGGCGCAGGTCCAGGCCGCTGGGCATGCCCTCGCTGCCGGCCAGGGTGAGCAGCCGCCCGGCGCGGCGCACGGTGATGCTGCACGCGACGGCACCGGGCACCTCCTGCACCGCGCGGTCGGTCAGATCACGCAGCAGCGTGTCCAGACCGCTGCTGCGCGCCATCGCCTGGTCGAGCGTGTCGGACGTCTCGGAACTCATGACCGTACGTCTATCCCGTCAGCATCCGAACACGCCTTCTCCGTAATTCACCCCACCTCAGGGGGTGTTGTGAGCGCCGACGATCCGGCGGGCGAGATCGCGCAGTTTCACGTTCTCCCGCTGGGAGGCGCGCACCAGGCTCTCGAAGGCCGCCGAGGCGTCGATGCCCTGGCGTTCCATGAGGATGCCGGTGGCCTGGCCGATCAGGTCGCGGGTGTGCATGGCCTCGGTGAGCTGCTCGCGCACGGTCGCGGAGTCCAGGGCGATGCTGACGTGCGCGGTGAACAGCCGGCCGATGCGGGTCGCGTCCTCGTCGAAGACGCCCGGTTTGCTCGCGTAGGCGGTGAGCACGGTGAGCCGGCGGCGGTCGGCGCGCAGCCGCAGGGCCAGCGCCGAGCGCAGCCCCAGGTCGGCCAGTACGTCCCAGCCGTCGTCGGCCTCGCTGTCCGTTATCCGCGCCACCGGGCTGTTCCACAACAGGTCCCACAGGCCGTGCTGTTCGCGACCGGTGTGCCGGTTCTCGGCGGAGCGCACGACCTCGTCGGTCCAGGCGAGCGTGCGCATCTTGCTGCCGCGCTCGATCACGGAGATGCCGGCGTGCTCGGCGCCCGGCATGAGGTGCACGGCCAGCCGGACCGCCGTGCTCAGCGCACTGTGCGGCGTGAGGGTTTCGTGTAGTTGCTGAGAAGCCACCGTGAGAGCTTCGGCCAGCTCGACGCCAGCCGGATAACGGGGCAAATCAGGAAACTCGGACGCAGCCACCACGAACCTCTTCGGCATGCACGGCCATGGCCGTGCGCAGGAGAGCTCCGCAGCACATTCCCGACTGCGAGCACAGGACGGACAGCACTCTAACTGTTCGGTTGCCTCCAAGTGACGTCCGGCCGACGCCGCAGCGGGCGCTTCCTCCGGCCGCCCCCCGCATGGTGGAATGGCCCCACGGGTCAGGAAGCGGCCTTACCGGAATCCGGACGAACGTCTGCCAGGTGAGTGCCGTGACCTTCTTCACGAATCCCACAGAACCGCGCGACCTCCCCGGCCGCGTCCACCTCACCATGCCCGCCGAGATCGACTTCTGTAACGCGGCGCGGCTGCTGCCGCTCGTCATGTCGGCGGCCCGCGCCCGGGGCGACCGGCTGGAGGTCCTCGTCCTCGATCTGAGCGCGACCTCCTTCATGGACTCCCAGGGCATCAGCCTCATCAACGACGTACGGCAGGGGCTGCGACCCGGGGCCCGGGTGCGCCTGGTGGCCCGGCCGGAGGGGATCACGAGCCGTGTCCTGGAGCTGACCGGCCTGCGCCGGGACGTGCCCGTGTACGACAACCTCGCCGAAGCGATGGCGTCGTAGGCTGCCGGACATGGCACCGAACATCGCGACGAACACCCGCGTCTCCCTCGACGAGTTGCTCGACTTCGTCCGGCCCCGGCACCACGCCGTCCTGCTGACCCGGCGCGCCGACGGCGGCCCCCAGAGCTCCCCGCTGACCTGCGGTGTCGACGACTCTGGCCGGATCGTGGTCTCCACCTACCCGGAGCGCGCCAAGACCCGCAACGCCAAGCGGGACCCCCGCGTGAGCCTGCTCGTGCTCAGCGACGACTGGAACGGCCCCTGGGTCCAGGTCGACGGCACGGCCGAGGTGATCGACTCCCCCGACTCCGTCGAACCGCTCGTGGAGTACTACCGGAACATCGCCGGGGAGCACCCCGACTGGGACGAGTACCGCGCGGCCATGCTCAAGCAGAACAAGTCGATCATCCGGATCACGCCGGAGCGGTGGGGGCCCGTGGCGACCGGGGGCTTCCCGGCGCGACTGGTGGAAGGGGAGTAGGTCAACTCTCCCCGGCGGCGTCACGCTCACGGGTGACCATCGCCTCGATGCCCGCGATCAGCAGTTCCAGCGCGAACTCGAAGTCGCGCTCCAGCATCTCGGCGACCGTGTCGCCGCCGCGCGCCGCCATGATCTCCCGGGACTCCTGGAGGACGTCGGCGGCCTGCGGGGCGGCGGTCACGGTGTCCAGGGCCTGCTGGAAGTACTCGTCCACGCTCATGCCGCCGGCTGCTGCCCGGGAGGCGAGATGGCCTTCCAGGGTGCCGTAGCCGTAGACGAACTGGAAGACGGCCGAGATCGTGCTCGTCAGGCGTTTCGCGGGCAGCCCGGTCCTGCGGACGACACGCTGGACCACCCGGGAGAACGCCAGGCTGTTGGGTCCGATGTTGAGGAAGACCCCGACCAGCGCGGACACCCAGGGGTGCCGCACCAGCAGCGTCCGGTACTCCCGGGCCAGCGCCCGCACCTGGTCCCGCCAGTCCTCACCGGCGTCCGGATCGGGCAGCCGCACCTCGCCCATCACCTGGTCGAGGGCGAGTTCGAGCAGGTCGTCCTTGGTGTCGACGTACCAGTAGACGGACATGGCGGTGACGTTCAGCTCGCCGGCCAGCCGCCGCATGGAGAACTTGGCCAGGCCCTCGGCGTCCAGCAGCCGGACCGTCACCCCGGTGATCCGCTCCCGGTCCAGCCCCGACGGCTGGCCCCCGCCCCGACGCCGGTGCGCCTTGCCTTCCAGCCAGACACTGGACCGCGGCTGATCCTGCCGGGCGGCTTTCGCCATGGCGCACCTTCCTCATCTTTCTGACGCCGGCCATGCTAGGCGCCCCCTCAGGGGCGCGGGGAACTGCGCGACCAGCCACAACGACCCGCGGCCGCCCTACTGGCCGGTCGCCCGAGCTCCTAGGCGGACTCTGCCCGCTCGGCACGCCGAAGCAACGCCGCCGCGACCAGCCCGCCCGCCAGCACGGCGACCGCCCCCACCAACTGACTGGTCTCCAGGCCTGAGGCGAACGCGTCGGAGATCCTGGCCTTCTCCTCGGCCGAGTCGGCGGCTGCCAGCGCCGCCGGCAGCGACGCCGCGGACACGGTGACCAGCGACGCGAACCGCGAGTTGAGCACGGCACCGAGCACCGCGACGCCCAGCCCGTTGCCGAACTCCGCGAGCGTCCCGTTGATCCCCGCTCCGACTCCGGCCTTCTCCGGCGGGATCGCCCCCATGATCGCGTTGGCCATCGCCGGCATGGACAGTGCCACTCCCGCCCCCATCACGATCAGCCCGAGCAGCATGCCTCCGTACCCGTGGCCGCCGAGCAGCGCGATCGCCGCCAGCCCCGCGGACACCAGGGTCATGCCGAGCGCGATGGCCGCCGGCGTCCCGGCCTTCAGGACCAGCTTCGCCCCGACTCCCGTGAAGTTGAGCGCGACGACGGTCAGCGCCAGGGGCGCCGTCCGCAGCCCGGCGTCCAGCGGCTCGTACCCGAGGACGAACTGGAGATGCTGTGTGAGCAGGAACAACGACCCCGTCATACCGAACGCCACGAGGATCGCGCCCGCGACCGCGCCCACGAACTTCTGGTTGCGGAAGAAGTGCATGTCGAGCATCGGGTGCTCGGTCCGCAGTTCCCACAGCACGAACAGGCCGAGCACCACCGCGCCGATCAGCGCGGAGACCAGCACCCGCGAGGAGGTCCAGCCATGCTCGGGCCCGGTGATGATGGCGTACACGACGGCCGTCATGCCGATGGTCGACAGCACCGCGCCGAGCAGGTCGGGCCGGTCGCCCGTCTTGTGCTTGGACTCCGGCACCAGCGCGGCGACCGCGACCAGGCCGAGCACGGCGACCGGGATGTTGATCAGGAAGATCGCGCCCCACCAGAAGTGGTTCAGCATCACACCGCCGATCAGCGGCCCGGCCGCGAAGCCGAGCGAACTGACCGTCGACCACAGCGCGATGGCCTTCACGCGCTCCTGGTCGTCGAAGATCTGCACGACGACGGCGAGGGTCGTGGTCATCAGCAGCGCACCGCCGACGCCCATGCCCGCACGGGCCGCGATCAGCTGGGCCGGGCTCTGGGACAGGCCGGCCGCCAGCGAGCCGACGCCGAAGATCGCCAGGCCGGACATCAGCATCAGCTTGCGGCCGTAGCGGTCGGCGGAGTTGCCCGCGGTGAGGAGCAGGCCGGACTGCACCAGGGAGTAGGCGTTCATCATCCACTGGACGTCGGCGGTCGAGGCGTCCATCTCGCGGGTGAGCGAGGGGATCGCCACGTTGAGGATCGTGTTGTCGAGCAGCACGGTGAGCTGCGCGAGGCAGATGACACCGAGGATCAGCCAGCGCTGGGGATGGCCGCCGGACGCGATGTGCGGCGGGGCCTTTTCCTGGGGGGACGTCGTCATGCTGTACACCGTAGAACAGTTCCTATACGGCGTACAACAGAGTTTCGGAGGGCGGTGGCTTGCGGCCACCGCCCTTCGCCCGGTCAGGGACGTGTCAGCTGCTCGCCTTCTGTGTGAGGTCGTAGAAGGTGCTCGAACCGACCGTGACCTTCTTGAAGTTGGCCTCGACCCAGGAGCTGATCCGGGAGGCCGTGCCGTCACCGCTGCCGCCCATGCCGCCGGAGGCGATGAAGTAGTGGATCTCTCCGTCCGCCACGTACTCCTTGAACCGGGCCAGCGTCGGGGACGGGTCCGTGCCGTTGAAGCCGCCTACGGCCATCACCGGATCGCCGGTGGACAGCTGGTAACTCGCCGCGTTCTGGGCGCCGATGGCCGCGGCGGCCCAGGTGTACCGGTCGGCGTCGGTCTCCAGGAGCCTCTTGGCCTCGGAAGTGACGCCGGCGCCGTTGAGCAGGCCACCGACACCGCCACCGCCGCCCATGCGGCCGCCGTCGCCGTTCGGCTGGTTCTGGCCCTGGCCCTGCTGGTTCTGCCCGCCGGGGAACCCGCCTCCGGGGAAGCCGTTGCCGTTCTGCTGGTTCCGGCCCTGCTGGTTCTGCCCGCCGCCCGGGAATCCGCCGCCGCCCGGAGCACCGCCACCGCCCGGACCGCCGCGGCCGCCCGCGACCGCCGGACCCGCCGTGACGATCGAACCGGTGTGCCCCTCGTTCACGGTGGTCAGGGTGTACGCCGCCGGACCGGCCAGCGCGGCGACCAGGCCCAGCCCGGCCGCTCCCAGGGCCAGCCGGCGCCCCAGCCGTCCGGCGAAGATCAGGCCGAGGGCCGCCGTCAGACCGCCGACCAGGACGAACCACTTGAGCCAGGGCAGGTAGTCGGAGGAGCGGTCGAGCAGGACGTATCCCCAGGCGGCGGTGGCCGTCATGGCGGTGGCCAGGCTCAGCGAGGCCCACGCCTCGTCGCGCTTCTCCCAGAGCAGCGACGCGCCCATGCCGACCAGCGGGGCGATGTAGGGGGCGAGGGCGACCGTGTAGTACTCGTGGAAGATGCCCTGCATGTAGCTGAAGACGAGCATGGTGGTGAGCAGCGCGCCGCCCCACACCAGGAACGCGCCCCGGGTCGCGGAGGTCCGGCGGGCCCTGCCCGTGGCGACCAGTCCGGCGACGAGCAGGATCAGCGCGGCCGGGATCAGCCAGGAGATCTGGCCGCCGATGGAGGAGCCGAACAGCCGGTCCCAGCCGGTCACGCCCCAGTTGCCGCCGCCGTTCCCGCCGCCACCGCCTCCTCCGACACTCCCGGTCTCGTCGCCGTTGAGGCGCCCCAGGCCGTTGTAGCCGAAGGTCAGTTCCAGGAAGCTGTTGTTCTGCGAGCCGCCGATGTAGGGGTGGGAGGACGCGGGCCAGAGTTCGACGATCGCGACCCACCAGCCGCCGGAGACGACGATCGCGGCGAGACCCGCGGCGAGCTGCCCGATCCGCTTCTTCACCGTCACCGGGGCGCAGACGCCGTACACGAGGGCGAGCGGCGGCAGGATCAGGAAGGCCTGGAGGGTCTTGGCGAGGAAGGCGAAGCCGATCGCGGCACCGGCCCACAGCAGCCACTTCGTGCGGCCGTCCTCCAGGGCGCGGATGACGAGGGAGCAGGCCACCGCCATCAGCAGCGCCAGCATCGCGTCGGGGTTGTTGAAGCGGAACATCAGCGCCGCGACGGGGGTGAGCGCGAGCACGGCGCCCGCGATCAGTCCGGCCGCGGGGCTGAACCGGCGCCGGACGGCCGCGTACACGACGGCGACCGTGCCGACGCCCATGAGGACCTCGGGCGCGAGGATCGCCCAGGAGCTGAGGCCGAAGAGCCGCACGGAGAGGGCCATGGGCCACAGGGCGGCCGGCGGCTTGTCGACCGTGATGGCGTTCGCCGCGTCGAGCGAGCCGAAGAAGAACGCCTTCCAGGACTGGCTGCCGGCCTGTACCGCCGCCGAGTAGAAGGAGTTGGCGTAACCCGAGGCGCTCAGGTTGTAGAGGTAGAGCACGGCCGTCGCCAGCAGCAGGGCGAGGAAGGCCGGGCGGGCCCAGCGGGGGTCCTCGGGCCGGCCCCGCCGGATCCGTTGCGCGAAGGGCCTCTTGGGGGCGTCGGCGGCATGGGCCGGTGCGGGGGCCGGAGGGTGGGTCCGGCTGCCGGGACTCGTGTCCGCGTGGGTGGCCGGTCGGTCGAAGTGGACGGTCATCGGAAGTCCCTCGCGTCGGTGTCGTGCGGGCGCACCGGCTGCAGGTGCGGGGTGGCCTCCCGCCAGGTGCCGTCCGCGGCTTCACCGGCGCGGAACCGTGCGGTGTCGTAGGGGGTGGTGCCGTAGGAGGTGGAGCCGGCGGGGGCGGTGCCGTACCGGGTGGCGGACGGCGAGTCGTCCTCGCGCCGGTCCGGGAACACCCAGGCCCGGAAGAGCAGGAAGCGCAGGACCGTCGCCGCGAGGTTGGCGGCGATGAGGACGGCCAGTTCGGTGAAGTGCGCGGGCTCGGAGGACGCCGCGTTCAGTGCCGCGAGCGAGCCGCTGGTCAGGGCGAGCCCGATGCCGAAGACGACCAGGCCCTGCGCCTGGTGCCGTACGGCCCCGCCGCGCCCGCGCACCCCGAAGGTGAGCCGCCGGTTGGCCGCGGTGTTGGCGACCGCCGAGACCAGCAGGGCGAGGGCGTTGGCGACCTGGGAGCCGGTGAAGACCCGGAAGCCGCTGTAGAGCAGCAGGTAGAAGAGGGTGGACAGGGCGCCGACCACGCAGAATCCGACGAGCTGGCGGGCGAGTCCCGTCGGCACGTCCTTGATGTCACGGTCGCGCGGGTCGTCGCCGAACGGCCGGGCGAGCCGGTCCAGCGGCAGCGAGCCGGTGGCCAGCGCCCTGCCGATCCGCCACACGCCCTTGAGGTCGTCGGTCGCGGTCTTGACGATGTGCACCGTCGAGTCGGGGTCGTCGACCCAGTCCACCGGCACCTCGTGGATCCTGAGGCCCGCGCGCTCGGCGAGCACCAGCATCTCGGTGTCGAAGAACCAGCCGGTGTCCTCGACGAGGGGCAGCAGCACCTGCGCCACGTCCCGGCGGATCGCCTTGAAGCCGCACTGGGCGTCGGAGAACCGCGCCTGGAGCGAGCCGCGCAGGATGAGGTTGTAGGCCCGGCTGATGAACTCCCGCTTGGGGCCGCGCACCACCCGCGAACTGCGGGCCAGCCGGGAGCCGATGGCGAGGTCGGAGTGGCCGGAGATCAGGGGAGCCACCAGCGGGAGCAGGGCGTTGAGGTCGGTGGACAGGTCCACGTCCATGTAGGCGAGGACCGGGGCGTCCGAGGCCGACCAGACGGCCCGCAGCGCCCGGCCGCGGCCCTTCTGCTCCAGGCGGAAGACGGTGACCTCGGGGATCTCCGCCGCCAGCCGCCCCGCTACCTGCGCGGTGGTGTCCGTGGAGGCGTTGTCCGCGATCGTGATGCGGAACGCGTACGGAAACGTCCGGTCGAGATGCTCGTGCAGTCTGCGGACGCACGGCTGGAGGTCCTTCTCCTCGTTGAAGACGGGGATCACTACGTCCAGGACAGGCGTACCGGCTGGTGCGGCCGGGAGGTGCTCCCGCGCCGGCAGGGTGCCGGGAGAAGAGTCGGTTCGCATGGAACCGACTTTCGTCAGGCGCCCTGTTGGGCCCGTGTGGTGACGCTGTGGCGTGCCTGTGAGTGCCACTGCCGCCTCGGATCCGGCTCCGGCCGGGGCGGCAGGGCGGGCAGACGCACCGTGAACACGGTCCGCCCGGGCACGCTGTCGACCGTCACGGCACCGCCGTGCGCACCGGCCACGGCCTGCACGATGGCGAGGCCCAGACCGGTCGAGCCGGTGGCGCGGGAGCGCGCGGAGTCGCCCCGCGCGAACCGCTCGAAGACGTGCGGCAGCAACTCGGCGGGGATGCCCTGCCCGTTGTCCTCGACCTCCACGTACAGCCATCCCTCGCGCCGCCGCACCCGCGCGGTGACGGTCGTCCCGGGCGGTGTGTGGGTGCGCGCGTTGCCGAGCAGGTTGACGAGCACCTGTTGCAGCCGGGCCGCGTCCGCCGAGACGAGCGCGGGCTCGTCGGGCAGGTCGAGCCGCCAGTTGTGGTCCTGGCCGGCCGCCCGGGCGTCGCTGATGGTGTCCACGACGAGCGGGACGAGGTCGGTCTGCTCGAACTGCAGCGGCCGTCCGGCGTCGAGCCGGGCGAGCAGCAGCAGATCCTCGACGAGGAGGGTCATCCGGCCGGCCTCGGACTCGATGCGGCCCAGGGCGTGCCGGGTGTCGGGGCCGACCTGTTCGCGTCCCCGCCGGGTGAGTTCGGCGTACCCGCGGATCGAGGCGAGCGGAGTGCGCAGCTCATGACTGGCGTCCGCGACGAACTGTCTGACGCGCGTCTCGCTGCGCTGCCGTGCGTGCAGCGCCCCGTGGACGTGGTCCAGCATCCGGTTGAGCGCGGCACCGACCTGACCGACCTCGGTGTACGGGTCGGTCTCGGAGTCGGGGACCCGCTCGCTGAGGTTCACCTCGCCGGTGTGCAGGGGCAGTTCGGAGACCCGGGTGGCGGTGGCGGCGACACGGCGCAGGGGGCGGGTGGCGACGCCGACCAGTACGGAACCGGCGAGACCGGCAGCGGCGAGCCCGGCGCCGGTGACGCTGATCTCGACCAGGACGAGGGTGTTGAGGGTGTTGGTGACGTCCGTGGTCGGGATGGCCACGTAGTAGCTGCCCTTGTCACCGCTCTTGTACTCGACCCGGTACTCACCGAGGCCGGGGATGTCGACGGTTCTCGGCGGTCCCTCGGCCTGTGGCACGGAGGCGAGTGCGGCTCTCTGAGCGGAGTTCAGCGACCGCGGGGTCATCTGGAAGTTGTCCTCGGAAACGCCGTACGCGGACTGCGTGATCCGGCCGCCCTCGATCTTGGCGGCGACCGTACCGCCCGGCTGCGGCCCCCTCGTGACGAAGTCGGTGAGGCTTTCCCCCTTGTTCTTCGCGAGTCCGTCGGCCCCGTTGTCACCGGGCTCCCGGGGTGGGCTGAGCGCGGCCCTGGACGCGGCTGCGTCGAGCTGCCCGTCCAGCTGCTCGTACAGATGGGACCTGAGGGCCAGCGTCGTCACCGTCCCGATCACCGCGCACACCACGGCAACCAGCACCACGGACGCGACGACGAGCCGCGTCCGCAGCGTGCGCGGCTTGCCTGCTCGCCACCCGCCCGCCCGCTGCTGCGTACGCTGCCGTCGTCGTCCGCTCATGACACCGCGGGTTTGATCAGATACCCGGCACCGCGCCGTGTGTGGATCATCGGATCGCGCCCGGCGTCGATCTTGCGCCGCAGGTAGGAGATGTAGAGCTCGACGACGTTGGCCTGGCCGCCGAAGTCGTACGACCACACCCGGTCGAGGATCTGCGCCTTGCTGAGGACGCGCCGCGGATTGCGCATCAGGAACCGCAGCAGCTCGAACTCGGTCGCGGTCAGATGGATGTCGTCCCCGGCCCGGGTCACCTCGTGGCTGTCCTCGTCGAGGGTGAGGTCGCCGACGACCAGCATGGAGTCCGAGCGCCGGTCGGCGGCCCCGGAGCGCCGTATCAGCCCGCGCAGCCGCGCGACGACCTCCTCCAGGCTGAACGGCTTGGTGACGTAGTCGTCGCCGCCCGCCGTGAGCCCCGCGATCCGGTCCTCGACGGCGTCCTTGGCGGTCAGGAACAGCACCGGCACGTCCGGCAGTTCGCGGCGCAGCCGCCCGAGCACGGCCAGCCCGTCCATGTCGGGCAGCATCATGTCGAGGACGACGGCGTCGGGCCGGAAGTCGCGCGCGGTCTGGATCGCGCCGGTGCCGTCACCGGCACTGCGGATCTGCCAGCCCTCGTAGCGCAGGGCCATGGACAGCAGCTCGGTGATCGACGGCTCGTCGTCCACCACGAGCACGCGGACGGGGCTCCCGTCCGGCCTGAGCAGTTCGGTGCGCCCCTGGGGCGAGGTCGTGGTCATGTGAACACGATGTCGAGGGCCTCTGAGAGCACACTTTCGGCAAGCTGTGATTTCCCTGAGAAACACACAGGCGCTTCTCAGGAAACGCCTGGGAACGCCGGGCGGGTCAGAACAGGCCGTCCTGCACGCCCGCCGCCTCCCTGAACGGACGCAGGGGGACGGTCAGCCCGTCCCCCGTGGCGGGCACCAGCCCCCACCCCGTCATCAGCCGGGTGTCGAGCACCACGACGCCGTCCCCGGTGGCCAGGTGCAGATCGGGTCCGGCTGCCGCGACCAGCTCTCCGCCCACCGCACCCCCGGCGACGAGCTCGCTCACGCCCCCGACGGCGACGGGCACCCCCGCGAGCCCGAACACCCCGACATGGTCGACGACTCGCAGCGGCTTCCGCACGAGCGACTCCGGCCAAGCGGGGAGCGCGACCGCCCGCTCGTGCAACTCGGCGACCTCACCCGCCCGGTCGGCGGCGGCCTCAGGCAGCGCGGCCCGCACGGCCCGCTTCTCGGCGTACGGAATCCGGTCGGGCACCCGCAGGGCGGCCCTGAGCAGTTCCTCCGTACGCCGGGCGGCCATGAGCGGACCGACGCCGAGCCAGCTGAAGCAGACGGCTCCCTGCTCGAGCAGCCGCGCGGATCCCCGCTCCCGCGCGGTGATCCCGACCTTGACCATGCCGGGCCCGAACCACGCCAGATACACGTGGTACGGCCGTGGATCGTCGGCGAGGGTGTCCGCCGCCACCGAGTGCGCGCGGTCCAGCCGCGCGCACTCCTCGCACCGCGCCCCCGTACTGCGCCCCGGCACGACCGCACTCACCGGGCACGCATGCCCCCGAGCCCCCACACACGTGCGCCCAGCCCCCTGCGCGACGCTGAAGGCCACGCGTTTGCCCCGGGTCAGCGCACTGCGCCGCCCGCCGTCCCAGAGCAGCTCGGGACCGTCGGGTGACCAGCGCAGCCCCGAGCACTTCCATGCCTGTGCCATCTCTGCCGAGAGTAGGGGGCGCCACTGACAACGGGGAGCGGCCGACGCGGGAGCGGCCTCACCGTGCGGAGTCGGCCCCGACGGCAGCGGCGGTCTCCAGCTCTCCTTCTCTCTGAACGGGCATGCTCGGCACCACCGCGCGACCGGCACGCCCCGCACGCCGGCCCCGCCCGGCCAGCCGGCACCCCAGGCACTCCTCGTGCCCGCCCGGCGCCGCCGAGTCCCGCACGCGCCAGTCCCACTCCGCCCGGGGCCGCACGCCCGGCCCCTTCCCCCACCCGGCGAGATGCAGGGCCCAGGTCACGAGCAGACTCACGACCCCGATCGCCGCCCCGCCCGCGATCAGCACACCGGAGACGGTGCAGACGCCCAGCCCCGCCACGCCCGCCCCGACGGTGGCGATGCCGAATCCGACCCACCCCGCGACCGTGTGCCCGTGGTCATACTGATGTGCACTCACGTGCCACTCCCTCGCACCCGAGGATCCGACTCCGCGAACCCCTCACCTGCTAAGACTTTTATGACCCAAACATCTCACGAACTAAGGGATCTGGGAATGCAAGCGAAGCCGCGTCCGGCCGCCACCCCGGAGCAGGCGCTGTCGGCGATGGACCAGCTCATCGCGACTCACCTGGTCGGACAGCATGAGATCGCCCAACAGGTGGGCCTGAGTGTGACCGACCTCACCTGCTTCGCCTACGTCATCGAGGCCGGCGAGAACCTCCCCACGGCAGGCGATCTGGCGGCCCGCGTCCACGTCACCACCGGCGCGGTCACCGGCATCCTGAACCGGCTGGAGCGCGCCGGCTACATCACGCGCCGCCCCGACCCCGTGGACCGCCGCCGCGTCCGCGTGGCGGCCCAGCCCGACGCGGTCGCCCGCGTCCGCGAGGTCTACGAGCCGTACTACGCCCGCCTCACGCACCTGTTCGCGGACTACACCCCGGACGAAATCGCGGTCCTGCACGACTGGTTCACCCGTGCGAGCACGCTGGCGGCGACCTACCTGGAGGAACACTGCCGCCCCGGCTGAACCAGGGCCCCTGTCGCTACTTGGGCTGACGTGAGTGCCGCTTCGCCCGTCGGCGCACGGTGAAGACGCAGGCGAGCAGGCCGAGCGCCCAGGCGATCAAGAGCGCTCCCCACAGCGGCATGGTCACGATCGGCACGAGAAGGCGGATCTCGACATCCGAGCGGTTCTCGAAGATGAAGACCAGAGCGACCGCGGTGATCAGGACGAACGGTGCGAAGCGGCGGACGCCGGGCCGGGCGAGGAACGGCGGGCGCGCCTTGTGGTCCGGGCTGGGCTGAGCCATGGAGCACCTCTCCATCACATTGCCCCCGACTCCAGCGTCCCCTGCCCCCACGCGTCCCGCTACGGCAACCGTCGCTGCCACGGCAGCCGTCGCCGCGATGGCAGCCGTCGCCGCGATGGCAGCCGTCGCCGCTGCGGTCACCGCATACCGTCGTGCGACCAAGACAGGCGAACGTCGTAAGCGTCGCTGCCCTTACCGCCACTCCAGGACGTCACCCACGCTCAGCGCCCTGTCCGCGCCCCCTGCTGTGATCTTCTTCGGGGTGGCGCCGGGGGTGATGGCGGAGACGAAGTACTCGAGCCGCGTGCCCTGGAGCGAGGCGAAGATCATCTGCTTGCCGTCCGGCGAAATGGCCCGCACCGTGTTCTTCCGATCCGTCGCCGGGATGATCGGATCGCCCAGGGCGCCCTTCGGGGCATCCGCCGTGCCGTCGAGCCGAGAAGCGTCCAGCGTCCAGAAGGAGTTCTTCCGCTTCGGGTCCTCGGCCTTGCCGAGCCGGGGGGCGCACAGCACGGTCTTGTCGTCGACCCAGCCGTTGGGGTGGCAGTCGGCGTCGAAGGGCACGCGATCTGCCTTCACACCGCCGGCCTTGAGCAGCGCACCGCGCTGTGGCACGTCGGCCACGTTGTAACCCTGCCAGGTGATGAAGGCCGTCGCCCTACGCCCGTCGGGACTGATCCGGACTTCCTTGCCGAAGACCCCGCGCACCGGGTCGCCCGCGAGCGCAAGGCCGGCCCCGTCCATGTAACTGCCATCACCGCTCGCCTGTTCGGTCACCGCGTGGTCTCCCGTGACGGAACGGCTGGCGACCCGCACATGATCCGAGGAGTCGGTCTCTGTGAACCAGACAGCACTGCCGTCCTGGGCGAAGACGGCGTTCTCCTCTTTGGGCGTGTCGCCGAAGTCGTCGCCCTGTTCACCGGACAGCTTGGTCAGCTTGCCGCTGGTGTCGACATAGCCCACCCCTGCCGCCTCGGTCTCTCGATCGATGAGGACGACGGCCATCCGGGAGAAGTCCTTGTCGAAGAGTTGCCGCAGCCGGGTGACGGCGACAGCGCGCGGCCCGTCCTCGGACGTGCCGACACCGGGGAAGTTGTCGGCGCACAGCTCCACGAGCGGGGAGGCGACATCATCGGCCTCCGCGACCACGGCCTCGGCCGGGACGGTGAAGGTCCGGGAGACGGTCCGTTTCCACGTCGTCGGATCCCAGCCCGTCACCGTGACGCTGGCCGGATTGCTCGCGGGCACCGTGCACGAGGCGGTGACGATCACGCCTCTGTCCGGGAAGGCCCCGCTCCCCCGGCCCGCGTCCTTGGTCCCACCCTGCTGTCCGGCAGTCGCCTTGGCGCCCTTGGCGTCGGAGCCGGAGCCGTCATGGCCCCCGCCACACCCCGCGACGAGCGGAAGCACCACCGCGGCGACAGCCAACGCAGTCGTGCCCCCGCCCCACCGGCACCCTCCGTGGCCCTCTGTTCTCCTCACGTCCGCGTCCCCTCACGATGTCCTGCCCAGCAGCGGCGACGTGATCGTAATGCGAACTGGCGCGAGTCGCGGTGGAGTTGACGGTCGGGGAGCCGCTGGGCGTGTAGAAGCCCGAACCGCCTGGCGATCTCCGCCACCTCGCCGAGCGGCTGACCGAGGCCCTGCGAGACGCTCTCCGTATCGCCGATAGCCGAGGCCGACGGCTGAACGATCCGGACCAGCCCTAAGCGGCAGCTGCACCTCGCTGCTGCGCGCCCCTGAAACGCAAGAGGCCCCGGATCTCTCCGGGGCCTCTCACCTGTGTGCACTCGGCAGGATTCGAACCTGCAACCTTCTGATCCGTAGTCAGATGCTCTATCCGTTAAGCTACGAGTGCTTGTTCTGTTTTTTCGCCGCTCTCGGGCCTTCCGGCTCGCTCGCGGCGACAGGAAGAACATTACATGACTGCCGCCGCCATGTGAAATCCGTTAGCCGCACCCCTTGTGAGCTGCGGAAACGGCACTTCCGGCCGCCCTTTCGGGGGCAACGACAGCGAAGCCCCGGTCGGCTGACCGGGGCTTCGTGATCGAGTGCGGAGGCGGAGGGATTTGAACCCTCGATGGGCTTTAAGGCCCAAACCGCATTAGCAGTGCGGCGCCATAGACCGGACTAGGCGACGCCTCCAGCATCACTCCCGCGCGAGCGCGAGCGGTGCGTGCCGATGATGACACAGTCGAGCGTGCTGTCACCAATCGACCCCCACGGTACTAGGCGGGAAGGGCGCGGGGCAAAGGCCTTGTCAGGCCCGTGCGGACCTCCGCCCGTGGGGCCGCGCGCAACATCCCGGGCCGTGCCGCGTTAGGCAGGGCATGTTGCGTGCCACTCCCCGGGCCACCGCCCGCCCCGCCCTGCGGCGCCTCCTCGTCACGGCCGCCGCCTCCGTCGCCGCCGCCGGGTCACTGACGGCGGTGTCCCCGGCCGCGTATGCCCAGGCCGGCGGGACCGGCCCGTCGTCCCCGATCCGGCCGGGCGACGGCCCGGACCGCGATCACCTCACCGTCACCGTGCGCAACGCCGGCGCCGGGGCCGACGGAACGTTCGAGCTGTACTGCGGCCCGGACGGCGGCAGCCACCCGGACCCCCGCGGCGCCTGTGCCGCCCTGGAGCGGGACACGCGGTGGGGACAGGACGTCTTCGCACCGGCCCCGGAAGGCGGCTTCTGCACCATGCAGTACGGCGGACCGGCCACCGCGCACGTCACCGGCACCTGGGCCGGACGCCCCGTCGACGCCACGTACGACCGCCGCGACGGCTGCCAGATCTCCCGCTGGGACCGGCTCGTGCCGCTGCTGCCGGATGTGGGGGGCGAGGCGGGCGCCAGGGCCTGAGCCGTCCGCCCGCAGGGGGACGGTGGGGGAGCGAGCGGGGCGCCGGTCCGTCGACCGGCGCCCCCTACTCATATGCGCCACTCTCCGCCCTCATCACGCCGGTCCGCCGAAAGGTACAGAAACACCGTCGCCGTAAAGGTCCCGCGAAGGTCCCGCGACGTCGTCGCAGGAGGGCGGGCGTTTCCGCTTACTCGGTCGTCAGTTCGGTGTCACTTCCTCGTGCGACCTCGCTCTCATCCGGCGTCGCGAGCGCAACCGCAGCCCTTAGACTCCCTCGCGTGACACGCCGCGGGACGGTTGGCAAGATGGCCCGAGCGGTCGGCAAGGTGCGGTAACAGGGAGGAAGCGTCTCGTGAGCAGCAGGCCATCCCGAGGCGCTGCTCGCCTCGCAGCCATACTGGACGCGCTTCCCGACGCGTTGGTGCTGGTCAACGCCAACGGCACGGTCGTCAACGCCAACACCATCGCCTTGGAGGCCTTCGAGACTCCGGGGACCGCTCTGGTGGGACGCGGGCTGCTGGATCTGCTGCCGCAGTTCGACTCCAAGCTCATCCCCGGCTCGATGCGGCGCCCTGAACACCTCGATCCGCAGGCCCGCACCAAGCCCACCCGGATGATCGCGCGCAGGACCGACGGAACAGAGTTCCCCGTCGAGGTCACCAGTGCGAATCTGGAGAACGGCCAGCAGGCCTACGACGGTTACGGCTACACCGGCGACGAGCTGCTCATGCTCGTCGTACGTGACCTCTCCGGGACCGTGGACACCGAGGCCGAGCTCGCCCGGTCCCAGCGGCAGACCGAGATGATCCTGCGGGCCGCTGCCGAGGGCGTCGTCGGCACCGACACCGACGGGCGGATCGTGCTCGTCAATCCGGCCGCCGCCCAGATACTGGGATTCCGGGCCAGCGACCTCGGCGGGCGCGAACTGCACAACCTCGTGCTGCACTCGCGCGCCGACGGCTCGCCCTTCCCCTACGAGGACTCGCCGCTCGCCGACACCCTGCGCTCCGGGCGCAAGCACCGGGTGCGCGGGCAGGTGCTGTACGCCAAGAACGGCGGCAAGGTCCCGGTCGACCTGACGACCGCGCCCGTACGCGACGGGGACCAGCTCGTCGGCGCCGTGATGACCTTCACCGACCGGCGGCCCTACGACGCCGTCGTCGAGGAGAAGGAGGCGGCGGAGAAGCGGCACGCCGAGGAACTGGAGCGGATCGCCGAGGAGCACGCCTCCGAGCTCACCGCGCTGCGCCAGCAGCACGTCACCGAGGTGGAGGAGCTGACCGAGCGCCACGCCGAGGAACTCGCCGCGAACGAGGAGCGGTACGCCGCGCTCGGGGAGCGGGAGAAGGACCGGTTCGAGGCGCTCGCCGCCCGGCACGAGCAGTTGCTGACCCTGCTCGGGCGGTCGCTGCGCGGCCCGCTGGAGGAGCTGCGCCGCGAGCTGGCCGCGCTGGCCGCCGACGACGCCGGGCAGCTGTGGCCCGAGGCCAACCAGGTGCTGCACCACCTGTCGGCCGGCTATGCGCGCATCACGACGCTGATCGACAACGTCCTCGGCTACCAGCGCCTCGACGCGGGCAGCGAGGACGTCTCCCGCACGAAGGTGATGCTGGACGCCGTCGTCGCGGCCGGGGTCGACGGGGCCGTCGAGCTCATCGGGCCCGGCCGGGTGCAGTTCGCCGTGCACGCGCCGCCCATCGAGGCCGAGGTCGACCCCCGGCTGCTCGCGACCGCCCTCGCGCATCTCGTCGCGGACGTGGCGGGCGTCGACGCGACCGGCAACACGCCCGTGTCGGCGGGCGGTTATCTCGACAACACCGTCGTGGTGGCGGCGGCCCAGCGCGGCGAGGTCGTACGCATCGAGGTACGCGGGCCGTACGCCGGTGGCGACACCGTGCACGAGCCCATCGTGCGCGGGATCGTCCGGGCCCACGGCGGGGTGCTGCAGACGCACGACGTGCCGGGCATGAGCGGGAGCGCGTACGTCCTCGAGGTGCCGATCGGGGGCGGGGCCGGGGCCGTCGCCGCCCAGCCGGTGGACGAGTCCGCCGCGCTCGCTCTCGTCGACCCCGCCGACCAGACCTCCGGCGGGGGGCGGCGCCGGGCACGGCGGGCCACCACGGACGCCTTCCTCGACGGAGACGTTCCGGGTGGAGAGGGCGACGGGGCCGGTGCTCCCGGAGCCGACGGGACCGCGCCCACCGGGCGGCGCAGGCGCCGGGCCGCCGGGGAACAGGCCGCCCTTCCGGCACTGGCGTCCGGTGAGGGCGCCGCGTCCGGCGGGACCGGGCGGCGGCGGCGCGCGGCCGAGGACGCCGGTGCGGATGCCGTCGGCAGTGCCGTCCAGGGTGTCGCCGAGGGGGCCGTGGTGACGGCCGCCGAGCATGCGGCGGGGGCCGCCGCCTCGAACACGGGCCTGGGCGGAACCGTACCGCCGCAGGGCGTGCCCACGCCGTCCGGACGGCGGGCCCGGCGGGAACCCGGTGAGCAGGCCGCGCTGCCGCCGGCGCTGCCCGCGGCGTCGTCCGGTGGTGAGTCCGCCGGTTCGGCCGAGGCGGCCCAGGAACAGGCGCAGCAGCCGACCGGACGCCGGCGGCGGGCGCTGGCCGCCGCCAACGAGCGGGCGGCTGCCGCTGCCGCCGCGCAGGAAGCGGCGGGGCCGCGCCCGGTGTTCGCGCTGCCGCCGGCCGAGGCCGATCAGACTCCGGCCCCGGCCCCGGCTCCCCAGGAGGCGCAGGCCGGCCAGGGGCAGCAGGTCGCTGACGTTCCCGTGGGTACGCCGGGTGCCGTGCCCGCTCAGGGGCAGGCGCCGGTCCAGGCGCCGGGCGCCGTGGCGGTCCCCGGTGCGGCCGCCGCCGGTGACAGGGTGGCCGAGGAGGGGCGGCACGACGCCGTTCCTCACGACCAGTCCGCCGATCACACTCCGCCCCAGCCGCATCCGACCAGCGCGCCGACCGGCCGCCGGCGGCGGGCCGTCGCGACACCGCAGCCGGCCGAGGGGGCCGGACCGCAGGTGCCGGGGCAGGCCGACCAGGCAGGTCCGGTGCCCGCCGCTTCCGTACCCGCCGCTTCCGTGCCCGCCGGGCCGGCGCAGGGTGTTCCCGTGCGGCAGGACGCCACCGGTCAGGCCCCGTTGGGGCAGGCCGGGCCGGGGCAGGGCGCACCCGTCCAGGCCGGCGTCGCCGCTTCCCCGGTCCCTCCGGGTGCGGCCGTGCCGCCGCAGGGCGCGCCGGTTCCCGCGCAGGGCAACGCCACTCACCCACAGGGTGACGCCGTCGCACCCCAGGGCGACCTCCCGCAGGGGAACGTCCCACAGGGCACCCAGCCGCAGGGCGCTGCCGTACCTCCGCAGGGCACCCTCCCGCACGGGAACGTCCCACAGGGCACCCAGCCGCAGGGCGCTGCCGTACCTCCGCAGGGCACGGCCGTACCTCCGCAAGGTGTCGCCGTACCTCCGCAAGGTGTCGCCGTACCCCCGCAGGGCGTGTCCGTTCCGGCTCAGGGCGGGCTCGGGCACAGCGTGCAGGCGGCTCTCCCGGGGCAGGCGTTGCAGCCCCCGGCCCCGGCCCCGGCCCAGCCTCTGCCGCAGCAGGGCGTCGCCGCACCGGGTCAGCAGTCCTCCGCCGGTCTGCCGCTCCCCGCTGAGGCCGCTCCCGGGCAGGTCGGACCGGCCCAGGGGGCGCCTCCCCTGAGCACGCCTTCCCAGGGCTCGCCCGCTCCGGGAACGCCTCCCCACGGCACGAACGCCCACGGAACGCCGCCGCAGGCCGGTGCCCCCGCCTCGCGGCCCTGGCCCGCCACCGACGACACGGGCGCGGGTGCCGCGCACCCCGCGCCCCCGAACGGCACGCCGCGGGCCCCGCAGCAGCACACCCCCGCCCCGGGCACCCCGCTGCCGCCGGAGGGCGTGCCGCGGGCGGCTCAGCCGCTGCCCGCCGAGGCCGCCGCGCCCGTCGACCCGAACTCCACGCAGGGGCGGGCGATCAGCGTGCGGACGCTGGGGCAGGGCGTGCCGTTCAACCGGCAGGCGGCCCACGTGCAGCAGCCGTCGGCCATGCCGGTCCCGCAGTCCGTGCCGCAGCAGTCGGCGACGCCTCCCCCGCACCAGCCGGGTGGCTCGGGCCGGCGCCGCAAGCTCGGGACGCCGCCCGACCCGGCGACGCGTACGGACCAGGCGGGCCGCCCGGAGCAGGGGCAGGCGCGTCCGGCGGCCCAGGCACCCCGCCCGGAACAGGCCGCCCGGCCGCATCCGACCGGCGAGCACACCCCGCCGCCGCTCTCCGCGCAGGTCCCCGCCCCGGCCACCGCCCCCGCGCAGCCGTCCCTCGCCGGTCAGTCGCGGCTCGCGCAGATGACCGAGGGCGGCGGACGGTCGTACGCCATAGGCGCACCCGACGTGAACGCCGCCGAGGGCCCCGAACCGCTGGACGGGCCCGGTGGGGCCGTCGAGGTGGCCGATCCTCCGCGGCCGCAGCCGATGGACGACGAGCTGCCGCCCGAGCCGCTGGACAACCCGCGGCGGCTGCTGGTGTGGCCGGCGCCGGACGTGAGCACGCAGCAGGCGCTGAGCGACCGCGGCTACCGGCCGGTGATCGTGCACTCGCGCGAGGAGGTCGACGCGCAGATCGCGGCCTTCCCCGCCGCGCTGTTCGTGGACCCGCTGACCGGACCGATCACGCGTACGGCGCTGCAGTCGCTGCGGCAGGCGGCCGTCGCCGCCGAGGTGCCCGTCCTGGTCACGGCCGGGCTCGGCCAGGCCTCACGGGACGCGGCGTACGGCGCCGATCCGGCCGTGCTGCTGAAGGCGCTGGCGCCGCGCGACAGTGAGCAGCATCCGCCGCGGGTGCTGCTGATCGAGGAGCACGCCGAGATCGCGCTGGCACTGACGGCGACGCTGGAGCGGCGCGGGATGCAGGTCGCGCGGGCCGCGAGCGACGCGGACGCGGTGACGCTGGCGGGGCAGTTCCGGCCGAACCTGGTCGTGATGGACCTGCTGCAGGTGCAGCGGCAGGAGGGCTTCGCCGGGATCATCGACTGGCTGCGGGCGAACGGGCAGCTCAACCGCACCCCGCTGGTCGTCTACACCGCCGCCGTCGATCAGGCCGACCTGCCGCGACTGGCCTCCGGGGAAACGGTGCTGTTCCTCGCGGAGCGGTCCACCAGCTCCGAGGTGCAGTCCAGGATCGTCGAGCTGCTCAGCCGGATCGGCACGAACTAGCCGGTACCGGCGTGCCGGCGGGTCCTAGCGTGCCGTCAGCCGGCGCGCGGCCTCCTTCACCGATGCCCGCAGGCGGTCCCGGTCCGGATCCCCCTCGCCGACCAGGATGCGCCGCATCTGGGGGACGACGGCGGCCCAGTTGGCCAGGGCGGTCAGCAGGAAGAGCAGGTCGGCCGCCGGGATGGCGTCGGTGACGGCTCCCCGGGCCTGGCCGTCCCGCAGGGCGGCGACCTTGCGGGCGTAGTGCTCCTGGCGGTCGGACTCGTGGGGCAGTTCGGTGCTGCCGTACTCCAGGCCCTCCCAGAAGAGCAGGCGCAGCAGCTCCGGGTGGGCGGCGTGGTAGTCCATCAGGCGGTCGACCCAGCCCTCGATGTCGTCCGGGTCGACGGGGACGGCCTCGGCGAGGTGGAGCATCTTCTTCTCCAGGACGATGGCGAACAGCTCCGCCTTGTTGCCGAAGTAGGCGTAGATGAGCTGCTTGTTGGCCTTCGCCTCGGCGGCGATGCGGTCGATGCGGGCGCCGGCGATGCCGTGCCGGGCGAACTCGGCGACCGCCGCTTCGAAGATCCGGGCCTTGGTGGCCTCGGGGTCCCTTGCTGCCATGGGGAGAGGGTAGCGCGCCGGGTAACCAACTGTTTGGTTGACAGGGAATGGCGGGGCGGCACAGACTGTTCACCCATCAGCCAACCAACCAGTTAGTTGCTAGAGTCGACTCCAAGGACTCCCTTCCATGCCGTCAGCGACCACGACCACAGTCCAGGCCGGCGCCCCCGTGCGGCAGGCCCGTACCCCCGCCCCCGGCCTCTTCCTCACCCTGCTCGCCGTGTGCAGCGCGGTCACCGCCGCCAACATCTACCTCGCCGCACCGCTGCTCCCGCTCATGGCCCGCGACTTCGGCTCGGCACCCTCGGCCATCGCCTGGATCGCCTCGGTCGCCCAGCTCGGCTACGCGGTCGGCCTGCTGTTCTTCGCCCCGCTCGGCGACAGCGCGAACCGGCGCCGGCTGGTCGCGGGGCTCACGCTCGTCACCGCTCTCGCGCTGGGTGCCAGTGCGGTCGCCCCGGGCACCGCCGCCCTCGCGGCCGCGATGTTCGTCGCCTCGGCCGCGACCGTCATCCCTCAGCTGCTCGTCCCGCTGGTCGCCGAGCGCGCCCCCGCCGAGCGGCGCGCCCGGCATGTCGCGGCCGTCATCGCGGGCCTGTTCACCGGCATCGTCGCGGCCCGGGTCCTGGGCGGACTGGCCGGGCAGGCCTTCGGCTGGCGGTGGGTGTTCGCGGGCGCGGCCGTGCTCACCCTCGTCCTGGGGCTCGCGACCGCGGTGGTCCTGCCGTCGCGGCGGCGCCGGGAGGGCCCGCTGTTCGCGGGGCTGGTCGCGCTGCCGTCCGTGCTGCGGAGCTCGCCGGACCTGTGGCGGGCGTGTGTGCGGCAGGCCGGGATGTTCGGTGCGTGGAGCGCCCTGTGGACCTCGCTGGCCCTGCTGCTGACCGGGCCGGAGTACGGGCTGTCCACCGCCACCGCCGGGCTGTTCGGGCTGTTCGGGCTGACCGCTAGCGCGGTGGCGCCGCTGGCGGGCGGGCTGGTGGACCGGTTCGGCGCCGGCAAGGTCGTGCGGTCGGCGTATCTGATCGCCGCCGTGTCCGTGCCCCTGTTCTGGCTGGGCGGGCAGGTGCTGTGGGCGCTGTTCGCCGCCGCGATCGCCGTGCACGCGGCGCTGGTCGCCTCCCATGTCGCCAACCAGACCCTCGCCCTGACCGCCACCTCCACCCCGGCCACCGCCAACACCGCCTATGTGGTCGCCGGTTTCGCGGGCGGCGCCGCCGCCTCCGCTCTCGCCGGGGCCGCCTTCAGCCACGTCGGCTGGGGCGGGGTGTGCGGGGTGGCGGGTCTGTGGCTGGTGCTGGGGTGGGGGCTGACCTCCGTGCGGCGGTGATGAGGGGGACCGGCCGCCGTACGCCGGTGACGTGCCGGCGTACGGCGGACCCGCCCGGCGGGCGGGTCAGAGCCGGGTGATGTCCAGCTCCCCCTGCGCGTACTGCCTGCGCAGCACCTTCTTGTCGAACTTGCCGACGCTCGTCTTCGGGACCGACTCGATGATCGTCCAGCGTTCCGGGAGCTGCCACTTGGCGATGTGGCCCTCGTCGGCGAGGAAGGCGCGCAGGGTCTCGAAGGTGGCGGTGGAGCCCTCCTTGAGGACGACCGTGGCCAGGGGGCGCTCGCCCCACTTGTCGTCGGGGACGGCGACGACGGCCGCCTCGGTGACGTCCGGGTGGGACATCAGCGCGTTCTCCAGCTCCACCGACGAGATCCACTCGCCGCCGGACTTGATGACGTCCTTGGCCCGGTCGGTGAGGGTGAGGTAGCCGTCGGCGGAGATGGTGCCGACGTCGCCCGTCTTGAGCCAGCCGTCCTCGCTGAACTTGTCGGCGGGGCGGAGGAGCTCGGCGTCGGGGCCGTTGTAGTAGGCGCCCGCGATCCAGGGGCCGCGCACCTCCAGCTCACCGGCGGACTCGCCGTCCCAGGGAAGGCGTTCGCCGCCGGGGCCGGTCAGGCGGGCCTCGACGCCGGCCGGGAAGCGGCCCTGGGTGAGGCGGTAGGCGAACTCCTCCTCCGTGCCGGCCACGCCGGCCGGCGGACGGGCGACCGTGCCCAGCGGGGACGTCTCCGTCATGCCCCAGGCGTGACAGACCCGCATGCCCAGCTTGTCGAAGGCCTCCATCAGCGACGGCGGGCAGGCCGAGCCGCCGATGGTGACCTGGCCGAGGGAGGAGACGTCGCGAGGGTTCGCGGTCAGCTCGGCGAGCAGGCCCTGCCAGATGGTGGGGACGGCGGCGGCGTGGGTCGGCTTCTCGCTCTCGATCATCGCGGCGAGCGGGGCCGGCTGGAGGAAGCGGTCCGGCATCAGCATGTTCACGCCGGTCATGAACGTGGCGTGCGGCAGGCCCCAGGCGTTCACATGGAACTGGGGCACCACGACCAGTGAGGTGTCCTGGTCGGTCAGCCCCATCGACTGGGCCATGTTGACCTGCATGGAGTGCAGGTAGATGGAGCGGTGGCTGTAGATGACGCCCTTGGGGTCGCCGGTGGTGCCGGAGGTGTAGCACATGGCGGCGGCCTGGCGTTCGTCCAGTTCGGGCCAGTCGTACGACGTCGGCTTCCCGGCGATCAGGTCCTCGTACTCGTGAACGCGGACGGCCGCGTCGGCGAGGAGCGAGCGGTCTCCGGGGCCCGTGACGACCACGTGCTCGACCGGCTTCAGGTGCGGCAGCAGCGGGGCGAGCAGGGGGAGCAGCGAACCGTTGGCGATGATCACGCGGTCGGCGGCGTGGTGGACGATCCAGGCCAGCTGCTCGGGCGGGAGGCGGAGGTTCAGGGTGTGCAGGACCGCGCCCATGGACGGGATCGCGAAGTACGCCTCGACGTGTTCCGCGTTGTTCCAGGCCAGGGTCGCCACGCGCTCGTCGCCGGTGACACCGAGGTCGTCCCTCAGCGCGTGGGCCAGCTGGGCCGCGCGGGCGCCGATCTCCGCGTAGGAGCGGCGGTGCGGCTCGTCCTCACCGGTCCAGGTGGTCACCTGCGATGTCCCGTGGACCGTCGACCCGTGGGTCAGGATCCTCGAGATCAGCAGCGGTACGTCCTGCATCGTGCTCAGCACGGCGTCCTCCCGGGGGCGACATTGCCTACGCGGTGGTAAGGGTTGCGCTGATTCTGCGCACATACCGCGCGGTATGTCACTAGGCCCGGGTGATCGATCAGATCACGCCATGCCGGAGGGGCAGCTCACAAGCGGGCGGGACACCCTCTCACCGGCGGACAAGTCCCAGCTCAGCGTCCTCGCGGAGCTTGCCGAGCGCCCGGGAGACGGCCGACTTCACCGTGCCCACCGAGACGCCGAGCACCTCGGCCGTCTGGACCTCGCTGAGGTCCTCGTAGTACCTGAGGACCACCATCGCCCGCTGCCGGGCGGGCAGCCGCATGATCGCCCGCCACATCGCGTCGCGCAGCGCCTGCTGCTCGGCCGGGTCGTCACCGGCGGCCACCGGGTCGGGCTCGGGCAGCTCGTCGCAGGCGAACTCGTCGACCTTGCGCTTGCGCCACTGCGAGGTCCGGGTGTTCAGCAGCGCCCGTCGCACATAGCCGTCGAGGGCGCGGTGGTCCTCGATGCGCTCCCAGGCGACGTACGTCTTGGTGAGGGCGGTCTGCAGCAGGTCCTCCGCGTCGCTCGGGTTGCCGGTGAGCGAGCGGGCGGTACGCAGCAGCACCGGCTGGCGGGCCCTGACGTACGACGAGAACGACGGGTACGGAAGGGTCTGCGCCGCTGGTCCGGCCGCCTTCGAAGCGCTCGTGCAGACGAGTGTGGTCATGGCTCAACGCTATGAGCGAGCGCATGGTGAGCGGATCGGCCGCAGGTCCCGAAGCGGGGTCCCTCTCAGGTTGTAGGGGTGGGGCCGGCTGCACCTCCTGTAGGTGGAGCGCGGGTCCCGGAGTACTGCGGGTTCACCCCTGGGGGTCGGCGGTCAGGACGAGCCCGGACGTGGGCACGCCCGTCCCCGCCGTCACCAGGACCCGTTCCGCTCCCGGCACCTGGTTCGCCGCCGTGCCCCGGATCTGCCGGACGGCCTCCGCGATGCCGTTCATGCCGTGCAGGTACGCCTCTCCGAGCTGCCCGCCGTGCGTGTTGAGGGGCAGGCGTTCCTCGGCCACGAAGTCCGCCGCCTCGCCCCGCCCGCAGAAGCCGAACTCCTCCAGCTGCGTCAGCACGAACGGCGTGAAGTGGTCGTAGAGGATGCCCACGTCGATGTCGGCGGGCGCGAGCCCCGAGGTCCGCCACAGCTGCCGGGCCACGACCGCGCTCTCGGGCAGGCCGGTCAGGTCGTCGCGGTAGAAGCCGGTCATCTGCTCCTGGGCGCGTCCGGCGCCCTGGGCGGCGGCGGCGATCACGGCGGGCGGGCGGGGCAGGTCGCGGGCCCGTTCGACGGAGGTGACGACGAGGGCCTGGCCGCCGTCGGTCTCCTGGCAGCAGTCCAGCAGCCGCAGCGGTTCGACGATCCAACGCGAGGCGGCGTGGTCGGCGAGGGTGATGGGCCGGCCGTGGAACCAGGCCGCCGGGTTGGTCGCCGCGTGCTTGCGGGCGACGACCGCCACATGCCCGAACGCCTCCGGGGTCAGCCCGTGGGTGTGGAGGTAGCGCCGGGCCGCCATCGCCACCCAGGAGGCCGGGGTGAGCAGGCCGAACGGCAGCGACCAGCCGAGCGCCGCGCCCTCCGCCGACGGCTCCCGGTGCCGCACCCCGGAGCCGAAGCGGCGGCCCGAGCGCTCGTTGAAGGCCCGGTAGCAGACGACCACGTCCGCCACGCCCGCGGTGATCGCCAGGGCGGCCTGCTGGACGGTGGCGCAGGCCGCGCCGCCGCCGTAGTGGATCCGGGAGAAGAAGGAGAGTTCCCCCATGCCCGCGGCCTGGGCGACGGTGATCTCGGGGCTGGTGTCCATGGTGAAGGTGACCATTCCGTCGACGTCGGCGGGGGTCAGCCCCGCGTCCGCGAGGGCGGCGTGCACCGCCTCCACCGCCAGGCGCAGTTCGCTGCGGCCCGAGTCCTTGGTGAACGCGGTGGCCCCCACACCGACGACGGCCGCGCGCCCTCCGAGACCGTCCCGCCCTGTCGGGCTCATGCCGGGACCCGCACCGTCACCGTGCCCGTGACATGCGTGCCGAGGCCGTTCGCGCCGACGACCCGGACCGTCGCGGTGTCGCCGTCGACCTCCTCGACCGTGCCGGTCAGCACCATCGTGTCGCCGGGGTGATTGGGGGCGCCGAGCCGTATGGCCACCCTGCGCAGCACGGCCCGGGGGCCGAAGTGGTCGGTGATGTAGCGGCCGACCAGGCCGTTGGTCGTCAGGATGTTCATGAAGATGTCGGGGGAGCCCTTCTGCCGGGCGAGGTCCGGATCGTGGTGGACGTCCTGGTAGTCGCGGGAGGCGATCGCCCCGGCGACGATCAGGGTCCGGGTGACGGGGATCTCCAGGGGCGGGAGGCGGTCACCGGCCTTCACGGCGCCACCCCCTGGAAGACGGGCAGTACCAGTTCGTCGTCGTAGCGCCGGAACTCCAGCCGCACCGGCATGCCGATCCGCACCTCGTCGTACGGCACCCCGACGACGTTGCTGACGATCCGCACGCCCTCCGCGAGCTCGATCAGGCCGACCGCGTAAGGGGGCTCGAAGGCCGGGAAGGGCGGGTGGTGCAGGACGACATAGGAATAGACCGTGCCCTCGCCGCTCGCCTCGACGGTGTCCCAGTCCGGGGAGCCGCAGCCGTTGCAGCCCGGCAGCCAGGGGAAACGCAGGGTGGCGCAGGCGGTGCAGCGCTGGATGAGGAGCTCGTGGCGGGCCACGCCCTCCCAGAAGCCGGCGTTGTCGCGGTTGACGACGGGGCGGGGGCGGCGTTCCGCCGGCTTCGAAGGCCGGTGTGCGGGTGCGTACTTGAGGATGCGGAAGCGGTGGGTGCCGGCGAGTTCGCCGCCCGCGCGGACGTCGGTGCGGGTCGTGACGAAGTAACCCGCCCCGAGCTTCGTGGTCTTGCGGCCGGACACCGACTCGATCACCGAGTCGAAGGTGATCCGGTCGCCCGGGCGCAGGGGGCACAGGTACTCCTGTTCGCAGTCGGTGGCGACGACCGCGTCATGACCCGACTCATCGAGCAGAGTGAGGAGTTCGTTGTACGCGGCCGTGCGTTCCGGGCGGCGGTGGAGACCGGCCATGGTCCAGGCCTGGAGCATGGTGGGGGGAGCGATGGCGTCCGGTCCCGTGTACGCGGGACTGGTGTCGCCCATGGCCTCGCACCAGTGCCTGATCATCGGCTCGTTGACGGGGTCGCGGCCGATGCCGGTGGCGGCGGCCGGGAGGCCCTCGTAGGCCTTCAGGCGCGCCTCGAACTTCTCGTGGTCCTCCGGCTCACCTCTCACGCTTTCTGACTGTCCGTCAGATCCACTGCCCCGTCAAGACCTCGCAGACGCGGAAAACGCCTGCGCGGCGGTACCGGAGTACCGCCGCTCAGACGCTTGTCCCCCACGAAGCACACCCCCACGGCACCCGGGCCGGCGCCGCCGCACCGGCCCGCTCAGCTCACCACCACAGCGGGGCGAAGCTGATGGCGGTGTTGGCATTGCCCTGGTTGACGGCCGTGAACTCCGAGCCGTTGACCTGGGCGGTGTTGCTCTGGTTCGAGGCGCCGTCACCGACGGCCTGCTGCTGGCTGGTGGCCGCGGTGCCGAAGTTGTCGCCGCCGACGCCGCTGCCGAGGATGCCCTGCTCGGCCTCCGTGACGGACGCGATGGATCCGTTGTCCGCGAAGGCGCCGTTGTCCGCCGTCGCGACACCGGCGAAGAGGGCGGCTGCGAGCGGAAGGGCGGAGACGGCTGCGATGACGCGGGCGGTACGGATGCTTGCCATGTTTCTTGTCCCTTCAGGACTTATCGAACCGAGGACGCACCGGCTCATGGCCGATTCGTGCGTGAACCACTGCTGTCACCAGGGAGGTTGGCCGACCGCCCCGGTGCGGTGCTCGACGTCGCGAATCCAGAATTGCCCACCGAATTCCCGGCGAACCACACCGGAAGCCGCTATTCGCACGCAAGCGTGAGAACGAGTCGATAAACCCCTCTGTGTCACTTCCGTCCCGGACGGTGGCGAAAGGGGGCGTTCGAACCCGGGTACCGCAAGGGACGGAGCGTTCCAGCATTTTTTGGCCGACCCCGGGCCACCCGGCGCGTCGCACCCGCTCCCCCTTTCCTTTTTCGAACATACGTACGAAACTAGAGTCATGGCCACCACCGACCGGCAGGCCACGACGCTGGCCCTCGCACACGCCCTGTCAGCCGCCGAACGCGGACTGGCCGTCCTCCCCCTGTCCCGGACCAAGCTCCCCGCGCTGCGCTCCCCCCACCGCGACGACCCCGCCTCCTCCCCCTGCCACGGCCAGTGCGGCCGCCTCGGGCACGGGGTGTACGACGCCTCCAGCGACCCGGACCGCATCCGCGAGCTGTTCGCCGCCGCGCCCTGGGCGACCGGCTACGGCATCGCCTGCGGACTGCCCCCGCATCACCTCATCGGCCTCGACCTGGACGTGAAGACCGGCACGGACTCCTCCGCCGCCCTGCGTGAGCTGGCCCTGCGGCACCTGTTCACCATCCCGCCGACCGTGGTCGTCGTGACCCCGTCCGGCGGCCGTCATCTGTGGCTGAGCGGGCCGCCCGAGGTGGTCGTCCCGAACTCGGCCGGCCGGCTCGCCCCCGGCATCGACATCCGGGGCGCCGGCGGCTACCTGGTCGGCCCCGGCTCCCGGACGGCCCAGGGTGTCTACGCCGCCGCCCCGGGCACCGCGCACCTGCCCCCCGCCCCCTGCCCGCGCTCCCTCCTGCGGCTGCTGCTCCCACCGCCCCGCGCCCACCACCCGGCGCCGCCGACGGCCGACGGACACGGCCAGGGTCTGGTGCAGTTCGTCCTGGCCGCGCACGAGGGCCAGCGCAACACCCGCCTGTTCTGGGCGGCCTGCCGGGTCTACGAGGACGGCATCGGCCCGGCGCTCGTGACTCCCCTGGTCGACGCGGCTGTCCACACCGGCCTGTCCGAGCGGGAGGCCCGCACGACCATCGCGTCGGCGGCACGGATGACCGGGCACCGGCCGTGAGCACCACCCGCACGGCCCCGTCCATGAACACCGAAAGACCTCCATGCAACAGCACGCCACATCACCGGCCCTGGCGCTCGCCCGCCTCGTCCTGGCCTCCGGCCGCTCGGTGGACCTCGCCGACCTGCGGTTCTCGTCGACGTACGGCGACATGCTGGAGGGCTATCCCTGCAAGCCGCTGAACGATCTGCGGGTCCGGGGCCTCCTGCACGCCGCCGAGCGGTTCCGCCCGGGCACGCCGGTGCACCTCGTCCCGCCGCGGCGCGAGTACCCCGACCAGTACGCGGGCGGCCTCGGGCCGGTCGAGGTGCTGCCCGCCGTGGCCTGCCTCGGCACGTTCCACTCCGCGGCCCTGGACCCGGCCCGCGATCCGGTCGCCTACCGCTCGCGCCTGACCGTCGTCTGGTTCCAGTCCACGCCCCGCCTGCCGTCGGGCTGCGACGCGGAGCCCGCGCTGCGCGACCTCGACTGGGCGGGACTGGCCCGGGACGCCCCGGCGCCCCCGTAGGGTCGACCCGGACCCGGACGCCACGGCCCCGTTCCCCTGGCCGAACGACCCCCGGCACACCGTCGCCCACATGGTGGCCTGGGTGAACGCGGAACTGATGAAGAACGCGACCGAGATCGGCCAACTCCGCCTGCTCCGGGCGGCGTCCGTGCAGGGGGAGGCCGCAGCGTCCCTCCTGCCCCACGACGCGGGCGGGTCCCTGCCGGCGAGCGTACCGGTACGTCTACATCACTAACGGCAGTGCTGTGACCTGCGACGGAGCGGTTCCTTGGAGGGGGCATGCGATCTGGTCTGCTGTCCCGTGCCGCCGCTCTGCTCGTCGCGCTCGTCGTCCTTCAGGGCGGTTCGTCCGCCCTGGCCGCCGAGGGCGGCGGTGGCGGTGGCGGTGGCGGTCGGTCCGGGGCGATCGATCCGATCACCCCGTTCGCGCAGGGCGCCTCGATGCTCGCCGGGATGGCGCAGCCGTTCTACGACGCGTTCAGCCAGGCCGTGTCCCCGGCTTCCGGGGCGGGGCCGTCCGGTGCGTGACATCGTGGGGGCATGAGCATCGACGTTCGCCCGGCCACGGACTTCGAGGACGTCCGTGCCGTGCTCGGGCCCAAGTCGCCCCAGTCGAATGTCTGCTGGTGCCTGAGCTACCGGATCCCCTCCCGGCTCAACAACGAACTGCGCGGCCCGGCACGCGGCGAGTACGTCGCGGAGCTGTGCCGCGCGGACCCTCCCCCGGGCGTGCTCGCCTACGACGGTGACGAACCGGTCGGCTGGGCCGCCGTCGCCCCGCGCGCGGACACTTCCTTCGCCCGCAACCGCAAGATCCCGCACATCGACGACCTGCCCGTCTGGTCGCTGTGGTGCGTCCGGGTCCGCCCCGGCCACCGCAGGCAGGGCATCTCGCACGCCCTCATCGCCGGCGCGGTCGGGTTCGCCCGGGACCGGGGCGCACCGGCGATCGAGGCGTACCCCCTGGACAACGGTGACGCCAAGGTCGATCCGACGATGGCGTACGCGGGTCTGCGGAAGAACTTCGAACGCGCCGGCTTCACCCACGCGGCGGACACGACCTCGGTCCTGGCCGGTCATCCCCGGATTCTGATGCGCCTCGGCCTGCGCTGAAAAAAGACCCGACCGCTGGCGACGGGGGATGCACCAGCGGTCGAGCCATGGCCAAGGGTAACAAGCGCTTGCCCACCACGAGCCGACTGACCGTCAGGAAAGCGCGGTTGTGACTCGTCTCACTCAACTGCCGTGGTGGCCGGGCCTGTTGTGCGAGAGGGCCGGGTCAGCCGTCGCACGGCGGATCGTAGGAGAGCCGGGGCAGGTACTCCCGCCAGGTGTCCGGCGTCAGCACCCCCCGGGTCATCGAGCAGACGCGGCGGGCGGCCGCGTCGACGTCGAGGTTCCACAGCCGGATGGTGTCCGCGCCGCTCGACACCCCGAGCATGGCACTGTTCGGGCTGAACGCCAGGAAGGTGCCGCTCTTGGCGTTGGGGCTCATCGACTGGCCGATCGCGGTGGCGTGCGAGGGGTCGGAGACGTTCCACAGCCGGACCGTGCTGTCGTTGCCGCCACTGGCCAGAGTGCGTCCGTCCCGGCTGAACGTCAGCGACACGACCGCCTCCGTGTGCCCGGTGAGCCGCGCCTCCTCGGAGACCTCGGCGGGGTCCGTGATGTCCCACAGCCGGACCGAGTTGTCGTCGCCCGCGCTGGCCAGCGTGCGGCCGTCGCGGCTGTAGGCGAGGGCGTTGACCGCTCCGAGGTGGCCCCGCAGAGGCGCCCCGACGAGGGTCACCCGGCCGGGGTCGGCCGCGTTCCACAGCCGGATGGTGCCGTCCGCGCTGCCGCTGGCGAGCGTCCGGCCGTCCGGGCTGAACACGAGGTGGTTGACGTAGCCCTTGTGCCCGGTGAGGGGCGTGCCGAGCGGGCGCGGCCGGGACGGGTCGCGGATGTCCCACAGCTGGATGGTGCGGTCGTCGTAGGCCGTGGCCAGGACCCGCCCGTCGGGACTGAACGCCAGCGGGTCCGCGTACCGGATGCGCAGCGGGGCGGGAGAGCCGTACGGGACGGGGTGTTCCGGGTCGGCCAGGTTCCACAGCTCCACGGCCCGGTTGCCGGTCACGACCGCGAGGGTGCGGCCGTCGGGGGAGAACTCCAGGGAGCGCACGTCGCCCTTCCGCGGGCGAAACGGTTCTCCTATCCGCACGGGCCTGCCGGGCTTCCGCACGTCCCACAGCCGGATCCGGCCGTCCCGCGCCGCCGTCGCGAGCACCGGCCCGTCCGGCCGGAATGCTCCGGTCCGGCCGGCCATGTCCGACGTCGGCACCGACCACAGACGGACCTTGTTGTCACCCGCCCCGGTGGCGAGGGTGCGCCCGTCGGGGCTGAAGCCGAGCGCGTACATCTCGCCGCTGCTGCCCGCGAGCGGCCCGCCGACCTGCGAGGGATACCTCGGATCGCCGACGTTCCACAGGCTGGCGGTGCTGTCCGCGCTGGCCGCGGCGAGCATGTTCCCGTCGGGGCTGAAGGCCACGGACCAGACCGGCCCGGTGTGGCCGGCGAGCGGCGCGCCGATCGCGGCCGGGCGGCCCCCGCCTGCCATGTTCCACAACCGCACGGTGCCGTCCGCGCCGCCGCTGGCGAGCGTGCGGCCGTCGGGGCTGAAGGCCACGGAGTGCACCGTGGTGGAGTGGCCGGTCAGCGGGCTTCCGGCCGGCTCCGGGCGGCCGGGCTCGGACACGTCCCAGAGCCGGATCGTGCCGTCGTCACCGCCCGCGGCCAGCGTCCGGCCGTCCGGACTGAACGCCACCGAGCGCACCGCGGCCCTGTGCCCGGTCAGGGGGGCGCCCAGCACCCGCGGCCGCCGCCGGTCGGCGAGGTCCCACAGCCGGACCGCGTGATCGTCGCTCGCGGAGGCCAGCGTGCGTCCGTCCGGGCTGAAGGCGATCAGGTAGATGGTGCCGTCGTGGCCGGTCAGGGGCGCGCCGAGCGACTTCGGGTGCTCGGGGTCGGTCACGTCCCACAGCCGTACGGTGCCGTCGTCGGAAGCGCTGGCGAGCGTCCGGCCGTCCGGGCTGAAGACCGCGCTGCTCACCCAGCTCGTGTGACCGGTGAGGGGCTTGCCCAGGGGTTTCGGGCGCTTGGGGTCGGCGACATTCCACAGCCGTACGGTCCGGTCGTAGCTGGCGGTGGCCAGGACCCGTCCGTTCGGGCTGAACGTCGTGAGGTAGACGGCGCCGGTGTGGCCGGTGAGGGGCGTGGCGAGGGGGGCGTTCACGATGGAGATCAGGCGGCTGTTCGCGCCCTTGTCGTCCGGCCGCAGCCGGTGCGCCACCAGGTCGAGCTGTGCGGACAGCGATGGGTCCGTGTCCTGCACGCGATCGGACTGGGCGAGCACCTGCTCGAAGACGGCCTCGTCCCGCTGCTTCCAGGCGATCACGGCCGATCCGACGGCCAGCACCGCCAGCACGACCAGAGTCGCCACCGCGCCCCGGCTGATCCAGAGGTTCCGCCGGCGCAATCGGACCGAGGCGGCCAGGAACTCCACCGCGCTGCGGGTCAGGAACCTGTCCCCGGCGGACCTCGCCCAGCCGTGGGCCTGTTCCAGCCGGGAGCCCCGGTAGAGCAGCGAGGTGTCGCGGTGCGACTCCTCCCAGGCCCGGCCGTCCTCCTCCAGGCGCTGGCGCAGCAGATTGCCCTGCCGGTCCTCGTCGATCCAGTCGCGCAGCCGCGGCCAGGCGTGCAGCAGCGCCTCGTGGGTGATCTCCACGGTCTCCGCGTCGAGCGTCACCAGCCGGGCGCGGACCAGCGCCTCCAGCGACTCCTCTGTCTTGCAGGGGTCGGTCGATTCCTGTGCCAGCTGCCGCCGGGTCCCGCGCCGGCGGGTGGCCTGGGTGTCCTCGCCCAGCCGGACCAGGCGCAGCAGGAGCAGCCGGGCCGCCGTGCGCGCGGCCGGGTCGAGGCCGGTCCAGGCCCGCTCGGCGGTCGCCGCGACCGCGCCCTGGATGCCACCGGCCGCGCGGTAGCCGGCGAGCGTGAGCCGGCCGGCCTTCCTGCGCTGCCAGGTGGCGAGCAGGGCGTGCGAGAGGAGCGGCAGCACGCCGGCGTCGTGTGCCCCGCGCGGGCCGTCGGCACTGACCTCCCGGACGATCAGCTCCGCCAGCCCCGGCTCCAGCTCCAGGCCGACGGCCTTGGCCGGGCCGGTCACCGCCTCGCGCAGTTCCGCGGTGGTCAGCGGCCCGAGCACCATGTGCCGGTGCTGGAGCGCGTCGGCCAGTTCGGGGTACCGCAGGCACCGGTCGTAGAAGTCGGCGCGGATGCCCAGCACCACGATCGCCGGGGCCGGTTCGCCGGGCCGCGCGGGCGAGCAGGCGGCGTGCAGGGCCTCGATGAAGGTGCGCCGGTCCGCCTCGTCGGGGCAGAGGGTGAACGTCTCCTCGAACTGGTCCACGATGACGACCGGGCGGGCCCCGGAGGGCGCCTCGCGCCGGGCCCAGGCGGCGACGGCGGCGCGGACGGCGCCGGTGAAGGGCGGCGTGCCGGGATCGGGTGCCGGTGGACCGCCGGTCTCCCGAGCCGCGGGCTCCCTGCCGGGGGAGGGACCGGGCTCTTGTCCGGAGGAGGGGCCGGGCTCTTGTGCGGAGGAGGGGCCGGGCTCTTGTCCGGAGGAGGGGCCGGGCTCTTGTCCGGAGGAGGCGCCGGACCGCCCTGCCCCCGGCCGGGACGCGGCTTTCCCGGGCGCGGCGCGAGCCGGGACGACGGCGGCCAGCTCGGGAATGCACCGGCCCAGCTCCGCCAGCGGATCACCGCCCGGCACGAGCTGCACGACCTTCCGCGCCCGGCCGCTGTCGTCGCCGTCGTCACCGTCGTCACCGCCCAGCGCGCCGTCGCGCAGGGCGGGCACCAGACCGGCGTTCAGCAGTGAGGACTTCCCCGCCCCCGACGCGCCCACGAGCATGACCAGGCCGCCCGTCCCCGCGACGGCCCCGAGCTGGGTGACGAGCGCGTCCGTGCTCCGCTCCCGGCCGAAGAACCACCGGGCGTCCTCCCGGCGGTAGGAGGCGAGACCCCGGTACGGGCAGACCCCTCCGGGGGCGGACGCGGTCTCCTCCGCCGGCCGTTCCTCGGCGGCGGACGCCGCGGGGCGCTCGCCGACCGGGTCGGCCACCGCGCGTTCCCACAGCCGCTGCCACTGTCCGAGGTCGTACAGCCCCGGGGAGACAGGCGTGGGCCGCTCGCGCCGCGCCTCGGGGATCAGCACGTGCAGCACCGCCGCGAGCGCGGGGAACTGGGCGGGTACGTTCCGGGCCCGCCGCCAGTCGCTGATGCGCTGGGCGGACACCCGCACGGGCCGCCCGCGTTCGTCGACCCGCTGGAGCCGGACGACCGCTTCGGACACCCGTTTGAGAGGAGGGTTGCCGGCTTCCTTGTACAGCAGTGCGAGGCGTTCGGCGAAGGCGGTGCGTGCCCCCGAGTCGGAACTCAAGGTCTCAGCTCCTTACTTCCGCGCCTGGACGTCCGGACCGGAAAACTCACTCTATATGGCTGACCTGCGGTAATACCGTCCGCCGAACCCCGGAATCTCGTCGTCCGCGGCCGGAAATGGCAGGATCCGGACGCAGCAGCGCACCCATCCGGTCAGCTTCCGTCCGAGCCGGACGACGAGGCTCCACCGTTCGGTACCGGTCCCCACGAGGGGAGGGACCGGTGCCGGACGACGTGGTGATCCTCCCCGGCGGACCACGCCCCACAACCCCCGCGGACCGTCTGTCCCGATCCCGGCGGACCGTGCCGCGCGTCTCCTTCGGACCGTGCCGTGCATCCTCTTCGGACCGTGCCCTCCGACCCTGGATAACTGACGACCCGTCAGCTATGGTCGGCCTGCCGTACCGCTTCCGCAGCGATGTGCAGGGGTGAGCGCAGTGGAGTCACGTCCCGAGAGCCCACGACCGCAGGGTGTCCCGCGCTGGGTCGCGATGTTCTACCGCCCGGACGCCGGCTCCTGGAAGACGGCCGCCGAGTCGCCCCACCGCTCACCGGTGCTGTACGCCCTCGGCGAGATGACCCAGACCCTGCGCGCACGGGGCGATGAGGTGGCCGTCGCCCTGTGGGGGCCGAGGGACGGCGGGTGGCACCGGTTCGACGCCCCGCTGAAACAGACCGTCGCATCTCAGCCGAATCCGGAGCCCTCCCCCGGCGCACCGGCCACACTGGCGGAACGGATGACCGGCCGCCGCCACCAGGTCCTCATCGCCGGGCTGACCAAGGCGGGCCTCTACGACCTCTCCCCCGAGGACGACACAACCGTCCAGGCGCTGGTCGAACGGCTCGACGAGGCCGCCGTACGCCGGGTCGCCCACTGGCTGGCGACCGCCGGGGGCGCGCGGTAACCGGGCCGGTTCGGCCGGGGCCGCGCTGGGCAGTCAACTCCTCGACGGCCACGCCGGCCGATGCCGTCAGGAGGGGGACACGAGGGAATGAAGGTCTCCGTAGACCGCGAACTCTGCTATGGCTCCGCCGAGTGCGTCCACCGGGCCCCGGCGGTCTTCGAGTTCGTCGACGGCTTCGGCGCCGTCCGCCCGGGACGCGAACGGACGGACGGCGGCCCGGAGATCCTGGAGGCGGTCGAGAAGTGCCCGAGCCAGGCGATCAGCATCACCGGGGCGCCACCGTCACCGGACCGGCCGTAGCGAGGGCGGATGCCGCTGCCGAGCCTGCTCGCGGTCTTCGCCCACCCCGATGACGAGTCCCTGTCGGCGGGTGGTGTCCTCGCCCGCCACGCGTCCACGGGGGCGCGCACGGCGGTCGTCACGGCGACCTGGTCGGCGGACACCCCGCGCGCCGCGGAACTGGCCGAGGCGCTCCGCATCCTGGGCGCCGGCAGGCCACGCATGCTGGGCCACGCCGACTCCCGCGTCCCGCACTCGGCCCCGGGCAGACCGCGCTTCTGCGACGTCCCGCTGGACGAGGCGGTCGGGGAACTGGTCGCGCATCTGCGGGACTTCCGCCCGGCGATCGTCCTCACCCACGACGCCTACGGCGGCCTGACCGGCCACGAGGACCATGTGCACACCCACCGCGTGACCACCCTCGCGGTCCACGCCGCCGGATTGGAACGCCTCTACCCGGACGCCGGGGAGCCCTGGCAGCCGAGCGCCCTGTACCTGGCCACCCACCCGCACACGGCGGTCCGGGCCTGGGGTGGGCACCTGGCCCCCGTGGGCAAGGCGCTGCGCACGGTCCCGGACGAACGCGTCAGCGCCGCCGTCGACGTCACCCCCTGGCTGGACCGGAAGGTCGCGGCGGTCCTTGCACACCGTACGGAGGTGGCACGGGGAGCCGCGCCGGGCCTGATCGCGGCGCTGTCCGGGCCCGAGCGGGAACGGCTGCTCGGCACGGAGTGGTACACCCGCCACGACCTGGCGCCGACGGCCCCCGCGCAGACCGGGCTGCTCTCATAGCGCGGCCGGGGCACCCCACCGGAGCCCCGGGCTGCTCTCATGGCGAGGCCGGGGCACCCCACCGGAGCCGGGACAACGCCCTGGCCCTGGCCTCCACGACGGCCATCCGCACTTCCCGCTCGGCCTGGTCCGTATGGGCCGCCTGCCCGGTCACCTGCCCGTCCCACTTCCGGTACAGCAGCCCCACCTCCCCCGAGAACCAGCCCCGGCTCACCGCGTTCAACGCCAGCAGCAGGCCGGTGTCCTCCGAGGCGGGCAGCGCCATCCAGCCGCCCAGGGCGAGCAGCAACTCCCGCCGCACGCACAGCGAGGCGGGATGCACCTGTGCGAGAAAGCCGTTCGCCTTCCAGTGCGCGAGCACGGCCCCGCGCTCTATCGGCCCCTGCTCCGGATCGCCCGGGAACCCGACGGTCGTCCCGTCGGGCAGGAGGTCGAGCACCCGCGACGTGGCCCACCCGAGGCCCGGGTCCCCTTCCAGCGCGGCCAGATCCCGCGCGAGCGCGCCCGGCGTCAACCGGTCGTCGGCGTCCAGGACCTTCACGTACGCCCCGTCGCCGTGCGCCAGCGCCATGGTCCGCGCGACACCGGGCCCCCCGGCCCGCCCCTGCCGGAACGTCACCCGGGCGTCGCTCGGCACATACGGCCGGACGCCCTCGCTCTCCCCGTCCTCCTGCACGACCCAGTGCCACTCCCAGCCGGCGGGAAGCCGCTGCGCGCACAACGACGCGTAAGCCTCCGGCAGGAAGCGGGCGTGGGGCCCGTGCACAGCGGTGACGACGACGATGCGCCGACTCACGGCGGCGTTCACCCACCCTTCTCCGACCAGCACGCCTCGGTGATCGTAGTGCTCACTGCGTTTCCGGCTCGCTGCCCAGCTCCAGGACGAGGTGATAGCCACCGGCCAGATCGACACCGGTCCGCTCGCGGAGCAGCTTGACCGCGGCGATCTGCTGACCGTCGTCGAGCAGAGCGGTCAGTTCCGCGACCAGCGGGGCGTCGATGTGGCGCAGGGCGGCCAGCGCCTGGGCGCTGCTCGTGGGCAGCGTGTGCCCGTCGGCCAGCATCCCCACAGCCTCCCGGGCCGGGCCCCGCTTGAGCCAGGAGCCCTTGCGCACCCGCCGGACGGCCTTGCCCGTACGGCCGTCCCGGGCCAGCGCCCTCGCCTCGTCCTGGGCTTCCTGCGCGACGGGGCTGATCATCGCGGCCGTTCGCGCCTTGGTGTTCGTCATGCCACTCCTGCGTCGTGGGTGTCTCATGGCTGAGGACGGTGGACAGCCGGTGCGCGTCGCCCTGCGCGAAAGGGGCGCCCGATACGACGGGAGACCACGGGGAAGACGGGGCGGCCACCTGTCCGGTGTGACGGCTTCCATGAGGCTTCGTGCGTTGGCGGGGGAGCGCAGCAGGTAGACGATCTCCTGCCAGGAGTCGTAGCGTCGGCGGACATCAGTACCGCTTCGCCGCTCGTGGCACCTCTCTCTCGGCCGTACGGGAAAGCGGTACCGCAGATGGTATGAGTTCTCGTACAGGTCGCGGAGTGAGATGCCTTTGACGGCCCTGACTGGTTTCGCGTGGGCGGAGGCCTGACGGGCGTCGCCGTTGACCGGCCGCCCGGCCTGTGTACTGGTGGGGCGTCAGAGGCGCTTCGCTGAGGCAGGCTGCCGCGCGCCCCGGCCATGCCACCAGCTCCACGCTGTATGGCCCACGAGAAGCACGACGGCCACGACCGAGAGCACGCGAACCGAAGCCCACACCATTTCGACGACTCGGCCCTGCGAGTCGTCCACCTCTGCTGCCAGCCGTTGGGATGCCTCGAAGAAGGCGATCAACGGGACAAGCAGGCGGAACCCGAGACCGCCGATGCCGGGCGTTCTGGCCATACTCCCCAGGAGCCCAATGGGCGCACCGAAGGCGAAAGCCGCTACCCCCCAGAACACGGCCCTGGAGTAGAGGCCGTCACCCGCACCAGAGATGACGTGTCCCCCGGCCGGAACCGCCGGGCTCAGAAACTTGAAAAGGTAATATACGGCTACGCCCACTGCCAATGCCGAGGACGCCAGCAGTGATGCCTCGATTCTTGACCGCCGGGAGTAACCGACCAGGAAGGCGAAGCATGCCCACGACCATCCCACAGAAAATACGACGCCTACGGCCTGGCAGACCGGGTTGTCGAATTTGCTCACGAATGGGCCGACCGCGCCGAGCAGCGCACCTGCCCCGAGAACTGTCGCGATAGGAGCGATGCGAGAAGGCGTAAAGTGTGGGATTTTCATGACCCTACTCTGTGGCAATTTCCCAGGCGGAGAAAATCCGCCCCCGGCGGTGGCCGCCGGGGGCGGACGGAACTAGTACTTAGCGTAGTAGGTCTTGCACGTGTATGCCGCACCCGCGGTCATATTGGCGTAAGACCACTTGCCCTTGGCCGCCACGGCCTTGTTCGACCCCCCGGCCAGCTCCACGGTCGACCCATGCATCACCTTGGGGTGGTAGTAATTCGAGTAGCAGTACTGGCCATCGGTGGTGAGGTCCTTCCCATAGCTCCAAGTTCCGCCACCAATGTCGAGGACGGTCTTCGGCCTGATGCCTCCCGTGGAGCCAGCCGTGAACTCCACTACGCCCCATTCCTTGGGGTCTCCCAGCGCCGCAGGCGGCTGGGTGCCGTCACCCCTGGTGTGGGCCGTGATGGTGACCGCGCCAGCGGCCGGAACCTGGGCGCTGTCCGCAGTGGCCGGGGCGGCAAGGGTGCCCGCAGCCAGGAACCCACCCGCAATAGCAAAAGCTATGGACCTACCGGATGCCTTCATGTGATTCCCCTCCCGTGATGCCCCCCTCGCGGGGGCTGCGGGATGGATCTTCCCCCAACCCTCACATCCTGGTAAAGAGACGCTAAGGCACTTGACCGAAAAGCGCCGACGATGGATGTGTGAGATCTGCATACCTGCTCAATGGTAAGTACCGCTTCCTCGTAATGGTCGTTTGAGTGCGTAATGTCCGGCATGCTGGACTGGTGCCGCGCCGCTCCATCCGTGAGCAGGGCGGGCAGTGAGGTCGGAGGCGTACCGCAGGCCGATTCGCCATCCTGGGCAGGATGATCTACGCCAGCTACGTCAGGGAACTCCTCAAGCGCCTCCGCCAGGCTTCCCAACAAACCCTGTTACATCTCGCCGATCCGTCGCGAACCGGAAGCCGATCACCTGCCGCGAATCAACTCCTCAAGAGAGGCCTCATAACCCCATAGAGCCTCTTGCAACCCTTTCACTTCCTCATCCTGTTTTCCTGTTCCCGCCGAAGACGAGCCCGTTCAATTTTGCCTGCTTGCAGTTTCTGCGTCAAAACATCCAACTTGAGGCCCCGAATTCTTATCTCCTCAGCCGTCATAGGTTTGTCGCCAGTCAGATGCGACCGGCAGCAATTCGACGAGGAGACGGGGCTCCCCGCGGGCGAGTTGGCGTCGCGTACACCCCTTCCTGGTACGAGCACGTCACCAGTCGGGCGAGTACGGTCCCGGTGATCGGCTTCCGGGGGGAGAGCGAGCTGATGGCCGCGCACGGCGTGGCACGCATGACAGCCCGCCAGGCCTTGGGCGTGTTCAAGGACGAGGGCGTCGCCGAGTCCCGCAAGGGTGCTGGCGTGTTCGTGCGATCCTTCCGCCCGCTGCGGCGCCGAGGCATCCAGCGGCTGGCCCAGGAGCAATGGGGAAGTGGGCGCTCTATCGGGTCTGCCGACGTCGAGAACCGAACGCTTGTAGTCGATCAAGTGACGGTGTCGGAGGAGACGGCACCGGAAGGCGTCAGTCAGGTCCTTGATCTGGCTGAGGGGGAGACCGTGTGCGTGCGGCGGCGGTTCGTCCTGGATGGGAAGGCCGTGCTGCTCGCGACGAGTTATCTCCCCACGTCAGTGGTGGCGGGGTCCGCTCTCACTCAGGAGGACACCGGGCCAGGCGGTACCTGTGCGCGCCTTGCCGAACTCGGCTACAAGCCAGTGCACTTCCGCGAGGAGATCCGCTCGCGCATGCCCACGAAGGCTGAGGCGGCGCAGTTGAGCATCTCCGCAGGCACGCCCGTGATCCTCATCTGCCGCACCGCATTCGCGGACGAGGGCCGCCCCGTCGAGATCAACGAGATGACGCTCGACGCCGCCTCGTACATCCTGGAGTACGACTTCGACGCGTGACGCGGCGCGGCTGTTACAGGTTTCTCTACCTCATCAAGTGCCCGCGCGAGGCGCGGGCTGGCCCAAGCTCCGAGATGGAGGGGGCGCCGCTTGCGAGTGCCGGCCGAGTAGTGGCGTGCGCGGGGAGCTCCCATCCCGTCTCCCATCGACCCAGGCAGAGCCGAGCAGACGCCGCCCCTGGCGTCCAGGTCGTTCGTACAGTGGCGCGCTCCACCTGGATACGGCCGGGGGGACATTTGCTGAGGACATGAGAGGCCGTGCCCCTGACGTGCCCGATAGGCCGGGGACGCACGGGGAACACTGGGCAGCCACGGTAGACGGACACCAGAACGGCCCCTGACCAAACACCCAGGTCAGGGGCCGTTCTCACTGCTCAGCCAGCGGAGGCGGTGGGATTTGAACCCACGGTGACATCGCTGCCACGACGGTTTTCAAGACCGTTCCCTTAGGCCGCTCGGGCACACCTCCCCGCGCCGGCCGTGATCGGCGGCGCGGGGACAAGGGTAACGGGTCGGCGCGGGCGGGTGGAGGTCAGTTGTCGCCGACGCGGGAGCCGAGCGTGACGTCGACCGTGTGCTGCTTGCCGCCGCGCTCGTAGGTGATCGTGACCTTGTCACCGGGCTGGTGGGTCCAGATCTCGCCGATCAGGGTGGGGCCGGAGTCGATCACCCGGTCGTCGAGCTTGGTGATGACGTCGCCCGGCTTGAGACCCGCCTTGGCGGCCGGGCCGCCCGGCTCGACCGGTGCCGCGCCGCCCGCGCCCTGGTCGGTGATCTGCGCGCCGTCGGAGCCGTCGTCCAGGGAGACGGACGCGCCGATCTTCGCGTACACCGGCTTGCCGTTCTTGATCAGCTCCTGGGCCACGTACTTGGCCTGGTTGATCGGGATGGCGAAGCCCAGGCCGATCGAGCCCGACTGGCCGGTGCCGAAGCCGCCGTTGCCGGTGGACTGGATCGCGGAGTTGATGCCGATGACATTGCCCTGCGCGTCCAGCAGCGGACCGCCGGAGTTGCCCGGGTTGATCGAGGCGTCGGTCTGCAGGGCGCTCATGTACGACGCCTGGCTGCCGCTGCCGTCGCTGGAGGCGACCGGGCGGTTCTTGGCGCTGATGATGCCCGTCGTCACCGTGTCGGACAGACCGAACGGGGCGCCGATCGCGATGGTCGCGTCGCCGACGGCCACCTTGTCCGAGTCGCCGAGGGTGAGCGGCTTCAGGTCGCCGGGGGCGTTCTTGAGCTTGATGACCGCCACGTCGTAGCCCTGCGCGTGACCGACCACCTCGGCGTCGTACTTCTTGCCGCTCGGGAACGTCGCCGTGAGCTTGCCGCCGTCCACCGCGTCCGCCACCACGTGGTTGTTGGTGACGATGTGACCCTGCTTGTCGAAGACGAAGCCGGTGCCGGTGCCGCCCTCGCCGCTGGTGCTCTCGGCCTCGATCGTGACCGTGCTCGGCAGCGCCTTGGCGGCGACTCCCGCGGTCGTGCCCGGGTCGCGCTTGACGTCGCCGCCGCTCGCGGAAGCCGACACCGTCGTCGAGCCGGTGCTCTCGTCGTTGTCCTTCGCCAGCACATAGCCGAGTCCGCCGCCCAGACCGCCCGCGAACAGCGCGGCCACCAGGACCGCGGCGACCAGACCACCGCGCCCGCGGCCCGACTTCGGCGCCGGCTGCTGGTACGACGAACCCCAGCCGCCCGGGCCGGACCCGGAACCGCCGTCGCCGTACGGGGAGGCCGGCGGCGGGGGCGGGGGCCAGGAGGGGTCGGGGGCGGAAGAGGAGACGCCGGGGTGGCCGGCGTCACCGGAGGCGCCCTGCCCCTGAGGGTGCTGCCCCCGGGCGTCCTGCCCGTACGGCCCGGCCTGTGCCTGGGGCGCCGGAGCAGCGGGAGCGTCCACCGGCACGGGGGGTGCGGACGGGGCGGGGGGTACCGCGGTGCCCTCGTTCTCGGTGCTCACAGCTTCTCTCCTAGATCCACGGCCGTTTTTCCGGGTCGCAACGCGGTCACGCCTTTTCCCGCCGGTCGACGGGCCGACGCGATACAGCTGCGCTTGTCCCTTTGTATGCCGTCAGCTTTTCCCACCGGCCGTCAGAGCACCATAAGCGGTGGCTGTGCGTCCGAGGCTATTCTTTATATAGGTCATTACCGGCTAAAAGGATGCAATCCCAGTGCCTCCGTCCGGACCTGCGCATCCGTCGAGTCCGTCCGACCGGACGCGTACCCGCAGTCGGTGGCACCATGACGCGGTGACCCACGCACGACAGCACGTGATTCAAGTCGTCGCCCACCGCGGAGCCTCCGAGGACGCCCCGGAACACACCCTGGCCGCGTACACCAAGGCCATCGTGGACGGAGCGGACGCCCTCGAATGCGATGTGCGCCTCACCGCCGACGGCCACCTGGTGTGCGTGCACGACCGCCGGATCAACCGTACGTCCAACGGCCGCGGCGCGGTCTCCGCACTGGAGCTCGCCGACCTCGCCGCCCTGGACTTCGGCTCCTGGAAGAGGGGCGAGGCCTGGAAGGGACGCGACGAGGAACCCGACTGGGAGCACCGCCCGGAGGACCGCGAGGCGACCTCCGTCCTCACCCTGGAGCGGCTGCTGGAACTCGTCGCCGACGCCGGGCGCCGCGTGGAACTGGCCATCGAGACCAAGCACCCCACGCGCTGGGCGGGGCAGGTCGAGGACCGGCTGCTCGTCCTGCTGAAGCGGTTCGGCCTCGACGCCCCGGCCTCCGCCGAGGAGTCCCAGGTGCGGGTCATGAGCTTCTCGGCCCGCTCGCTGCACCGCGTGCGCGCCGCCTCGCCGACGCTCCCGACGGTCCATCTGACGCAGTTCCCCTCGCCCCGGCTGCGCGACGGGCGGCTGCCCCCGGGCGTGCGGATCGCGGGCCCCTCCATCCGGATCGTGCGCAATCACCCCACGTACATCGAGCGCCTGAAGCAGGCCGGGCACCAGGTGCACGTGTGGACCGTGAACGAGCCCGCGGACGTGGATCTCTGCGCCGGGCTGGGCGTCGACGCCATCATCACCAACCGCCCGCGCGCGGTGCTGGACCAGCTCGGCCGCTGACGTCCGGACCGGCGCGCAACCACTCAAGTCCCACCAGACCCACGCACACCTCTTGACCCCACGCCCCGGCAAACGGGATCCTCCCTTCTCGGCCACACCGATGGTTTCCAGCCAGGCGATTACAAGGAGTGCTCCGGCGCGTTCGGTCCGTATTCGCCCGTGGTGAATGCGTCACCGGGGGTGGATCGGCCGGTTTCCGGTACAGGCCAATGGGGCATCCACACCGTGGCGTGGGGCGAAGGAGGTCTCGGGGGTGGCGTTGGTGGTGGCACAGGAGGTGCCCACGTCGTCGAGCATGGCCGTACCCCATGGCCCTGCGGGCGTGGGGGAAGCGCGACACCGGATGCGTACGCAGCTGCGCAGAGGCGGAGTCGCGGAGTCGGTCATCGACGACGCCGTACTGATCCTTTCCGAACTCTTGAGCAACGCGTGCAAACACGGCAGACCCCTGGGCGACGCGCTGTCCGGCGACGGGGACGTCCGTGCCGCGTGGCGCGTGGATCCGGCCGGGCGGCTCATCGTCGAGGTCACGGACGGCGGCGGCCCGACCCGCCCCGCCCCCGCGACCCCGTCGGTCACGGCGCACGGCGGTCGCGGGCTGAACATCATCACCGCGCTCGCCGACGACTGGGGCGTGCGGGACGACATCCGCGGCGAGGTCACCGTGTGGGTCGTCGTCCACGACGATGTCCACGACCCCGACGCCGGCCACCGCCGCGACGACTTCGCGACGCGCGTCACCGCCCCCGCGGTCTCCCGGATACCCGGGCTGGGCTTCGCGGACGCCTTCGACGACATGGACTGAGCGCCGCACGCCGCGCTGGACCGGGTGTTGTCCACAGGACCCCGTGGCCCGGGGCACGAACGGCTAGGCTCGCGACCGTACGAGACGAGCCGTAACCGGGAGACCCATCGATGGCCAAGAAGCGACCCCAGACGAAGGCCAAGCGCCCGCAGACCACGGGCGGGGCCCGCACCGCGGGTGCCGGGGGAGACGTTCCGGTCGTCGGCGCCCGCGAGCCCTGCCCCTGCGGCAGCGGCCGCCGCTACAAGGCCTGTCACGGCCGGGCCGCCTCCCACGCCGCGACCGAACTGGTGCACCGCCCCTTCGAGGGTCTGCCCGGCGAGTGCGACTGGGTGGCCCTGCGCGAGCTGGTGCCGGCGGCCACGGTCGAACTGACCTTGAAGGACGGCCTGCCCGAGGGCGTCCCCGCGGTCACCCTGGCCACGGTCCTGCCCATGGCCTGGCCCGCCCTGCGCCGCGACGACGGCTCGGTCCTGCTCGGCCTGCAGAACGACACCTCCTCCGGCGACATCAGCCGCGACCTCGCCGACACCCTCCAGCGCGCCCTGGAGGCCCAGCCCGGCACGCCCGTCCAGGGCCGCCGCGCCCCGGCCGACAGCCCGCGGCTGCAGGACCTGCTCGACCCCGAGGGCGCGTTCGAGCCAGAAGTGCACAGCGGCTTCGAGTTCTGGGTCCCGGACCCGGAGAACGCCACGCCCGACGTGGCCGCCTCCCTGGAGCGGGCCAACGCCGCGGCCATCCCGACCGTCAAGCTCCAGGGCGTGGACGCCGCGTACTGGTGCGAGACGCCGGAGAAGAACCATCTGCGGTGGGTCATGCCGCACGCCGAGGAGCGGCTTCTGGACGCCCTCGCGCGGCTGCACGCGGCGGGCCGCTCCAGCCTCGGCGAGGGCACCCGCCTGGTGGGCTCCTTCCGCGCTCACGGGCTCACGGTGCCGGTGTGGGACCTGCCGAGCGGAGTCAAGGCCGAGGACATCGAGAAGCCGGCGGCCGAGTTCGCCGAGCGCCTCGCCGCCGCCCTGGCGACGGACGCGCCGCTCACCGCGGACGAGCGCCGCGCCCGCGGCGGCCTCACCAACCGGCAGGTCACGCTCAGCTGACACCCGCCGGTGGGCCGGCCGGCCGGGTCACCGGCGGGCCGGCCCCGCGCGTCCTGCGCCGATCACAACTCCCGGTGCGGACAAGCCAGTCGGTGACCGGAAAGACGAGATCGAATTTGCGAACCGCCGATCTCTTGTTACCGTTCCTGTAGCCCGGTTGCTGGTGCATCCCCCGTCGCCAGCAACCGGGTCTTTTCGTCTCCGCTTCCGTTCACGGAACGCAGCCGCTCGTCAACTGCCCGTTCTCACGCGCGAGTTGCTCCCCGAGCGCAGCAGCAGCGGCCCCCGCCCGCCCCGCTCGGCGAACTCCACGACGGCTGTGTACGCCGCCGGATTCCCGCGTGCGGGCTCGCGCGGCGTCTCACACGTCCCCGGCTCGTCCCCGGCCCCCAAGGCGCACGTCATCCGCACACTCCGGTCGTCGGGGCCCATGAGGCTCAGCACGGCGTCCAGCGCCTCGCCGGTCGCATTGCGGTAGTAGGTCCGCGCCCAGGTGGCCGCACCCCGCGCGACGACACAGGTCTGCGCCTCGATGCCGTCGGGGGAGGAGAGTTCGGGGCCGCAGCGCACGGCGGTCGACAGGCCCTGGCCGAGCGCGGGGAGGCCGGGGGCGGCGAAGGGCGCCCCCGGCGCCTTGTCGTCGGCGCGCGGGGAGGGGCGTAGGGCGCCGGAACCGGACGTGCGGACGTCGGCACCCGGCGCACCCACGGCGCCCTTCGACCCCGCGGACCCCGCAGACCTCGCCGGCTCCAAGGGCCCCACGGACCCCACAGACCCCGCGGACGCCACCGCCAGCGGCAGTGCGACCACGCACGCCACCACGACGCCCGCGAGGGCGAACAGTCCGGTCTTCCGGGAGTCCCGGGAGCGGTCCCGGGCATGACGCCGCATGGTTCCGGAACCTAACGCGCCGGGGCGGGCGCCGGGCTCGGCGCGCCCGACAGCCCTACAACTCGGGCGCGCTCACACCCGTACGAGTGAGGGCTTCCACCACGGCGTCCACCACGGCCTCGACATCGGGCACCCACGGCGAGGCCGAGCCGGGCAGCGGCGCGCGCTCCCAGCGGATCTCGCCCTGGCCCGTCCCGGACGGGGGCAGGGCCAGATAGCCGCCCTCACCGTGGAAGCGGAGCGAGCCGGGCACGAAGTCCTTGGCGTAGAGCAGCTCGCCGAGCTGCTCCATGGAGTACGGCTTGACGAGGATCGCCCAGCGGGTGGGTGAGGCGACGACCGGGCCGAGCCGCATGCCCGACCGGTCGAGCGCCTTGAGCGCGCGGGCGGCCGGCAGGGCCGGCAGGGAGACCGCGCAGGGGGCGCGGCCGCCGGTGGCCATGACGATCGGCGCCGTCGGCCGGTTGCCCCACCACCAGCGCACCATGCGCCCGTCGGTGGTGGCCGCGAGGAGGCCGGGGTCGAAGGGGTGCGCGCCGGGCACTGTGCACTCGGGGTCGGGGCAGCTGCAGCGGGAGTGCCCCTCAGGGTCCGCCGCCACGCCCGGGAGTACGGGCCACTGCCACTGCGTCGCGTAGGTCAGGGCCGCGCCGATCAGCTCAGGCCTCCCGTCGCTGCGCTGGGACAGGAGCCTGCGTCGCCTTCCGAGGATCTCGCGCATGAGCGCTCGTTCCTTTCCGTTGCACGCCTGGCAACACGGTGGTCCACATCACATCATGTGTCGGTCACTTCACTGTGCGTACCTGTTGGCGCATCACACCCCTGCTCGAGGCAAGGGGAACCCCTATGGGTCGAGCTTCGGGCTGCCTCCGCGGCCGTCCCGCCCATACTGCGTCTACCGAAAGCACGGGCCTGGCGTAGGGGTGGCGAAGTATGGCGTTTGCCGTCGCGCGTATTTCTCTCCGCCTCCGCCACGGGAGGATGGGGCACGGTCGTCGGTGGATAGGACGCCCGGTTCCGTCACCAGGTTCCGGGTGGTTCCCAACCACCCCTGGCCTTTACCGAGTAGGTACCCATCACGACCGTTGTGACGCTCCGTCGAGCAAGCCCAGTCGACCGCAATAAGCCGTCCCCTGAGGCAGTTTTCAGCCAACTTCGCTTTTCCGCAAGAGGAAGGAGAGTTGTTCCCTCGGACCTCCCGGACACCAGTAATCCCGGCAGGACAATGCTGGACATCTCCTCACGAGTGCGTGTACATGTGGAGACACTGCTAGCGACGCAGAATGACATGGGGGTTTGCGATGCTTTTGAGCAGTACGTACCGGTTGCAAGGCCGGACGCCATGAACGCTCCGCACCCTCCGAAAGTGGCTGGAATCGATTCAACGGTTCCTGCGCCCGCCCACACTGTCGCGCCCGTCGCGGCGGGTTCACCCCCGGCCGCCCCCGCACAGGGCCCGGCTCCCGCCGGCGCGGTGCTCCAGGACCGTCTCGCCGGCTGGGTCTCCGACCTCACCACGCTGCACGAACTCACCGAACGCCTGGCCCGCACGGCCACGCTCGACGCGGCGCTCCAGGAACTGCTGGGCGCCGGTGCCGCCCTGGTCGGCGCCCGGCGCGGCCTCGTCGTCCTGGAACCCGGTGACGGACTCGGCCCGGACACCACCACCGGCCTGGGCCTCGCCCGCGCCGACCTCGGCCACATCGAGACCGTCCCGCGCAGCGCCCTGTCCTACGGCCGGATCCTCGAAGGGCTGCCGGGCGGCGAGGACGGCATCGCCGAGCCCGACCTGTTCGCCGCCGAGGGGCTCGACCCCCGCCACCGCGAGGTCGCGTCCCGCCTCGGCTACGCGGCCAGCTACGCCCTCCCCCTGACCACCGACACCGCGGGCCGTCTCGGCGCCGCCGTGTGGCTCTACGACGAACCCGCCGAGCCGGGCGAGCGGCAGCGCCACCTCGCCGGCCTCTACGCGCGCTACGCCGCCGAGCACCTGGCCCGGCTCCTCGAACTGGAACGCACGCGCACGTCCATGGCCACGATGTCGGACGAGCTGCTGCCCGCGCGGCTGCCCCGGGTCGCCGGTGTCCAGCTCGCCGCCCGGCACCGCACCGGCCCGCGGGGCGGCGGCGACTGGTACGACGCGCTGCCGCTGCCCGACGCCGCCCTCGGCCTCGCCGTGGGATCCGTCACCGGGTCGGGCCCGAGCGCGGTCGCCGCGATGGGACGGCTGCGGGCGTCGCTGCGCGCGTACGCCGTGATGGAGGGGGAGGACCCGGTCGCCGTCCTGTCCGACCTGGAACTGCTGCTGCGGCTGACCGAACCGGCCCGCTCGGCCACCGCCCTGTTCGGCTACTGCGAACCGGCCGCGCGCAAGATCACGCTGGCCGGCGCCGGGCACAGCCCGCCCCTGCTGATCGGGCAGCGCCGTACGGAGTTCGTCGAGACGTCCGTCTCCGCCCCGCTGGGCATGCTCGCCTGCTGGGAGGCGCCCAGCGTGGAGATCCTCGCCGAGCCCGGAGAGACGGTTCTGCTCTACACCGACGGGCTGCTGCACCGCACCGGCGAGGCCACGGACCGCGCCTTCGCCCGGCTCCACGCGGCGGCGGCCGGAGTGCCCCGGGCCCTGCGCGGCGATCCCGGCGCGATCGCCGACCACGTCCTGCGCGGTGTGCTGCCGGAGGAACTGGACGCGGCGGACGGTGCGGAGGACGTCGTGCTCCTCGCGGTCCGGTTCGAGTAACGCCGTGCTCCTCGCGGTCCGGTTCGAATAACGCTCCTCGTCATCGCCCTGGGGCCCCTTCAGCGCCGCCGTACAGTGGACGGTGGTCCAGTGGCGTATCGAGGAGGATGACCGTGGCCGAGGAGCTCACACCGGCGATCCCGGACGAGAGCGAAGAGCCGATCAAGCAGCGGAAGAACGGACTGTACCCGGGCGTGTCCGATGAGCTGGCCGAGAACATGAAGAGCGGCTGGGCCGACACCGAGCTGCGTGACCTCGAACCCATCCCCCAGGCCGCCGAGACCGCCGCCCGCCGGGCCGCGCTGTCCGCGCGCTTCCCGGGTGAGCGTCTGGTGATCCCCGCGGGCAACCTGAAGACCCGCTCGAACGACACCGAGTACGCCTTCCGCGCCTCCGTCGAGTACGCCTACCTCACCGGCAACCAGACCGAGGACGGCGTCCTGGTCCTGGAGCCCAAGGACGAGGGCCACGAGGCGACGATCTACCTCCTGCCGCGTTCCGACCGGGAGAACGGCGAGTTCTGGCTGGACGGCCAGGGCGAGCTGTGGGTCGGCCGCCGGCACTCCCTCACCGAAGCCGGACAGCTGTACGGCATCCCCGCCTCCGACGTGCGCGAGCTGGCCGGCGCCCTGCGCGAGGCCACCGGTCCGGTGCGGGTCGTGCGCGGCTACGACGCCGGCATCGAGGCGGCCCTGACCGACAAGGTCACCGCCGAGCGCGACGAGGAGCTGCGGGTCTTCCTCTCCGAGGCGCGCCTGGTCAAGGACGAGTTCGAGATCGGCGAGCTGCAGAAGGCGGTCGACTCGACCGTGCGCGGCTTCGAGGACGTCGTGAAGGTCCTCGACAAGGCCGAGGCGACCTCCGAGCGGTACATCGAGGGCACGTTCTTCCTCCGCGCGCGCGTCGAGGGCAACGACGTCGGCTACGGCACGATCGCCGCGGCCGGCCCGCACGCCTGCACGCTGCACTGGGTGCGCAACGACGGGGCCGTGCGCTCGGGCGAGCTGCTGCTGCTCGACGCGGGGGTCGAGACGCACACGTACTACACGGCCGACGTGACCCGCACGCTGCCGATCAACGGTCGGTTCGACGAGATCCAGCGCAAGATCTACGACGCCGTGTACGAGGCTCAGGAGGCCGGGATCGCGGCGGTCAAGCCCGGAGCGAAGTACCGCGACTTCCACGACGCCGCCCAGCGGGTGCTGGCCGAGAGGCTCGTCGAGTGGGGCCTCGTCGAGGGGCCCGTGGAGCGGGTGCTGGAGCTCGGGCTTCAGCGGCGCTGGACGCTGCACGGCACCGGGCACATGCTCGGCATGGACGTGCACGACTGTGCGGCGGCCCGGGTCGAGGCGTACGTCGACGGTGTTCTCGAGCCGGGGATGTGCCTGACCGTGGAACCGGGGCTGTACTTCCAGGCCGATGACCTGACGGTGCCGGAGGAGTACCGGGGCATCGGGGTGCGGATCGAGGACGACATCCTCGTGACGGAGGACGGCAACCGGAATCTGAGTGCGGCGCTGCCTCGGCGGTCCGACGAGGTCGAGGCGTGGATGGCCTCCGTCAAGGGCTGAGTGTCGTCTGCGGGTGCGCGGGGGCCGGCCGCGCGGTTCCCCGCGCCCGCACAGGCCTGAGGGCGTCCAGGAACAGGGCGCCCGAGAGCAGAGGTGCGCTGCCGCGGGGCGTCCAGCCCCGGTCGGTGAGGGTGGTGTCCAGGGCTGCCAGCGCCGCGCGCCGCGTTCCGTTCCCGTTCCGCCCGCGTCCAGGACACCGCGCGCCCACGCCTGGACCTGCCGCAGGCCGATCGGGCCCGCCCTGTGGAGCAGTTCCGTGTCCTGGAGGGTGGACATCACCACCGTGAGCAGGGCGTCCAGCCGGGCCTGGGGCTCGATGGCGCCCCGGCCACGGGCCGCGGTGAGGGCGGTCAGGGCCCGGCGGACGTGGGGGAAGCCGGCTCTGCCCTCTCCTCTCGCACCGGCCGCGCCGTAGCGAGCCGACATGGTGGAGCCTCGTGAGGGGCGGCGCGGGGCGCGGCGGTCCGGGTGGCCGGCCAGGTGTCCCGCCAGGGCCGTGGTGTCGGCCGGCCCGGCTCCCGGCCGCAGTGCCGCAGCCGCTACGAGCAGGCCCAGCGTCCACAGGGCGCCCCGGTGGCCGCCGCCCGTCAGCGCCACCGTGTGCTCCGTGGAGCGGCCGATCGCGCCCAGGTCCATGCGGCGGCGGGCGTGGGGCTCGCCCCTACGGCGGGCCGTGGCGGCCATCGCCGTGAGGCCGCTGGGCAGCAGGGCCCGGGCCGACCAGCACAGGGCGCTGTGGTCACGGCGGGTGGCCCGGGCCGTCAGGTCGCGCGGGTCGGGCAGGCCCGGCTTGGGCGCCAGGGCCAGCTGGCCGAGCAGGGCGTCGACAGCGGCCCGGGCGAGCGCCTCGTCCTCGCGGTCGTTGCCGTGCTGCGTTCGGGTCATGGCACCGGAATGCAGGGACGCCACCCGTCAGGGGTGTGGGGCCCTGCTGTGGACCGGCTGTGAAGGAGCCGGGAACGTCCGACCGGTCGGTCAAGAAACAGCAGGTCAGCGGTAGTTGCCGTATGAGATCATGGCCGACCTTGCCGGGCCGATTCAGGGAACGGGCGCGATCACCATGAAGAACGTTCAGACGGCGCTGACCATGCAGGACGCCATCCTGACCCTGCAGAAGTACTGGAGCGACAACGGCTGCATGATCACGCAGCCGCTGAACACCGAGGTCGGAGCCGGTACGGCCAACCCGGCCACGGCACTGCGGGTGCTCGGTCCCGAGCCGTGGAGCGTCGCCTACGTGGAGCCGAGCGTGCGGCCGGACGACTCGCGCTACGGCGAGAATCCCAACCGGCTCCAGACCCACACCCAGTTCCAGGTGATCCTCAAGCCCGACCCGGGCAACCCGCAGGAGCTGTACCTGGGCAGCCTGCGCGCCCTGGGCGTCGACCTGAACGCGCACGACGTGCGGTTCGTCGAGGACAACTGGGCCTCGCCGGCGCTCGGCGCCTGGGGGCTGGGCTGGGAGGTCTGGCTGGACGGCATGGAGATCACCCAGTTCACCTACTTCCAGCAGGTCGGCGGCGTCGCCCTGGACCCGGTGTCGGTGGAGATCACGTACGGCCTCGAACGCATCCTGATGAACCTCCAAGGCGTGTCCCACTTCAAGGACATCGCCTATGCGCCGGGCATCACCTACGGCGAGGTGTTCGGGCAGAACGAGTACGAGATGAGCCGCTACTACCTCGACGACGCCGACATCGACACCAACCACCGGCTGTTCGAGTCGTACGCGGCCGAGGCCCGGCGCCTGCTGGACCTGGAGCTGCCGGTCCCGGCGTACACGTACGTGCTGAAGTGCAGCCACACCTTCAACGTGCTCGACGCGCGCGGTGCGATCAGCACGACCGAGCGGGCCAAGGCGTTCTCGCTGATGCGCGGGCTGACGCACGAGACGGCGAAGCTGTGGGAGCGGCGGCGGGCCGCCCTGGAGCATCCGCTCGGGCTGGCCCCGACACCGGCTCCGGCCGAGCGGGGCATGATGCCCAAGGTGCCCGGCGTCGAGACGCTGCTGTTCGAGATCGGCGTGGAGGAACTGCCGTACGCCGAGGTGCCCGCCACCACCGAGGCGGTGCGCGAGTCGGTCACCGCCAAACTCGCCGCGACCCGGCTGGGGCACGGCGCGATCACCGTGCTGGCCACACCGCGCCGGATCGTGATCACGGTCGACGGTGTGCAGCCGCGCGAGCGGGACACCATGCGGACCGTGCGCGGGCCCAAGGTCGCCGCCGCCTACAAGGACGGCGCCCCCACTCCCGCCCTCCTGGGCTTCGCCCGCAGCCAGGGCGCCGAACCGGCCGACGTCCGGGTCGTCGAGGCCAACGGGGTCGAGTACGTGGCGGTCACCCGCCACGAGGAGGGGCGTCCGGCCGTCGAGGTGCTCAGCGAGCTGCTGGCCGAGGTCGTCTCCGGCCTGCGGGCCGGGCGCAACATGCGCTGGAGCGACCCGGGGCTGTCGTTCTCGCGTCCCGTGCGCTGGCTGCTCGCGCTGCTGGGCCGTACCCCCCTGCCCGTGGTGGTCTCCTCGCTCTCCGCGAGCGACACGACACGGGTGCAGCGGCAGGCCCCCTACCCGGAGGTCCGGGTGACCTCCGCCGAGGGCTACCCGCACTTCCTGCACATGCACGGCATCCTGCTCGACCGGGAGGCCCGGCGCGGGGCGGTCGTGCGCGGCGCCCTGGAGGCGGCGGCCGAGGTGGGCGGACGCGTCGACGTGGAGGGCCAGGCCGGGCTGATCGACGAGATCACCGACATCCTTGAGTTCCCGTACGCCGTGCGGGGGTCCTTCGACGAGCGCTACCTCGAACTGCCCGCGAGCGTCCTGACCACCGTGATGCGCAAGCACCAGCGCTATCTGCCGGTGCTGGACGGGGAGCGGCTCATGCCGCACTTCGTGACCTTCGCCAACGCCCTGTGCGACGACGACGTGGTGCGGGCGGGCAACGAGGCGGTTCTGCGGGCCCGTTACGAGGATGCCGCGTTCTTCTGGCGGGCGGACCTGAAGGTGGCGCCGGAGGAGTTCCGGAGGCGGCTGGACAAGCTGACCTTCGAGGACCGGCTCGGTACGGTCGCCGACCGCGCCGTCCGGCTCGCCTCCCTCGCCCTGGATCTGGCCGGGCGGGCCGGGCTCCCGCAGGACACGGTGGAGGTCGTGCGGCGGGCCGGTGCGCTGGCCAAGTTCGACCTGGCCTCGCAGATGGTCATCGAGTTCTCCGGACTGGCCGGGGTCATGGCGGAGGAGTACGCCCGCCGGGCCGGCGAGTCCCCCGAGGTCGCGCGGGCGCTGGCCGAGATGGAGCTGCCGCGCTCCGCCGGTGGCGCCCTGCCGGCCGGGGACGCGGGTGCCGTGCTGTCCCTGGCCGACCGGTTCGACCTGGTGACGGGCATGTTCCTGATCGGCGCGGCACCGACCGGCAGCTCCGACCCGTACGGGGTGCGGCGGGCCGCCATCGGGCTGCTCAACGTGCTGCGAAGCCTGCCCGCCGTGGCCGGGGTGCGGGTGAGCGAGGGTCTGCGCGCGGCGGCCGTGCGGTATGCCGCGCAGGGCGTCGAGGTACCCGCCGAGCGGGTCGCCGAGGCCGCCGAACTCATCACCCGGCGCTACGAGCAGCAGCTCACGGACGCCGGGCACGAGCACCGGCTCGTGCAGGCCGTACTGGTGTGGGCGGACCGTCCCGCCCAGGGTGATCGCACGCTGGCCACCCTGGAGCGGCATGTCGGCAGCGAGGCGTTCGAGGCGCTCGCCGCCGCGTTCCAGCGGGTGGTGCGCATCCTGCCCGAGGGCGGCGTCGAGGGAGCGGACGTGTCCCTGCTGACCGCGCCCGCCGAGCTGCGTCTCGCCGAGAGCGCGCAGGCCGTGCGAGAGGCCTTGCAGGGACGGGAGGACGATCTCGGCGCTCTGATCGAGGTCTCCGCCCCCCTGGTCGACGCCATCGGCACCTTCTTCGACGAGGTGCTGGTGATGGACCCCGACCCGGCGCTCCGGGCGGCGCGGCTGGCGCTGCTGACGGACGTGGCGGGGCTGGCCCGTACGACGGTGGACTGGGGCGCGCTGTAGGACGGTGGTTCACGGGCGGTTCACGGGCGGTGTTTCACGTTGCGGTGTTTCACGTGAAACACCGCGCGGCCGGAGAGGTCAGACCGCCATCAGAGGTGCGTCGCTGCGCCACTTCAGGACCTTGTCGAAGCTCACCACGGCTCCGCCCCGGCCCGGCTTGTTGCCGATGTGGACGTGGTCGGCGAGTTCCTCGATGAGGCCCAGCCCCCTGCCGTTCTCCGCGTCGGTGTGCGCGGGACGGATCGGCGGGCGGGACCGCCCGGCGGACGCCGCGGGGAACCCCGGGCCCGCGTCGGCGACCTCGATCCGGCACTTCTCGCCGTCCAGGTACGCGGTGACCCGGTAGGCCTCCGAGCCGGGTCCCCGGCCCGTGTCCCCGCCGTGCTCCACGGCGTTCGCGCAGGCCTCGCTGAGGGCGACGGAGAGATCATAGGAGATGTCCGGGTCGACGCCCGCGGTCTCCATCGTGCCGATCAGCAGGCGGCGGGCGAGCGGCACGCTCGCAGCTTCGCGCCGCAGATGGAGTGACCACCAGATGCTCATGCTCCAGCCTCCTGGCTGCGGCTCGACATACCGTTACGTATTGCCCTCCGTGCCCGTATGTAAGCGTGAAGTTGACGTGACGCCGCCCATACGGCGGATGCGCGCTGGTCCTGATCGGTGTATGTGGGGGCAGACACCGGCGCATCTGGGGGCGTGCGGGGCCAGAGCATGACGTTCCGGTCGTAGGGCATCTTGTGGACCTGCCGCACGGGGCCTGCGGGGCCAGTGCGATGATGAGCCCGCCATGACTGCCCCCCACGCGCGCGCGACGCGCTCCGGACACACGCTCCGGATCCTGCGGGCCGCGGTGTTCGCCGCGGTCTGTGTCGTGCTGGCCGGGGCAGGTCACGCGCTCGCCTCCTGCGACGGCATTCCCCTGTGGACGCTGGGCGCCGGGTTCCTCGGGGTGGTCGCGGTGGCGGCTCCGCTCGCCGGGCGCGTGCGCTCGCTGGCGGGAATCACCGGGATGCTCGCGGTCGGCCAGACGGTGCTGCACACGCTGTTCGGCCTCGGCCAGCACGGTACGGCCGCCGTCACGTCCTCGGCGCCGGCGGGCGGAAGCGACGCCGCGCTGGTCCAGCAGGCCGCGCGGTTCGTATGCGGAACCACGGCGGCGGCGATCAGCCCGGCGCAGGCCCACAGGATCCTCACCGAAGCCCGGATCCAGCCGTCCCCGGGGACGCACACGCATCTGCCCGCGGACACCCTGTCCGAGTCGGCCTCACTGTGGCCGTCCCTGCCGATGCTGCTCGGTCACGTACTTGCGGCGCTCGCCGCCGGCTGGCTGCTGCGCCACGGCGATCTGGCGCTGCTGCGGCTCACCGAACTGTCGGCGCAGGGTGTCGCCGAGGGGGCGTTCGTACGCTCCCTGCGGGCCGCCCTCGCGCTGGTACACGCCCTGCGCGCCGGGCTTCCCGGAGCCCCGGAGGCCCGTCGGTGCCCGGTGCGCACCGCGCGGTCCGAGCCGCCGATGCCGCGCACCACGGCGCTCCAGCACACGGTGATCCGGCGCGGCCCGCCGGCCGCCACGGCTTCCACAGCCGCACTCGCCCTCGCCGCCTGACGCGACGCGACCACCACCACTTCCGCTACGGGACGTCCCGGGCCTCCTCTCTCGGAGCCTCGGATCCCTGGATCCCGCGGAGGAGGGGCCGCCGTCGTGCGGCACGCGCGTGCGCATCCCTCCTTTCACACCATCCAGACCGACTCACAGCGGAGCGCTCCTTCCATGAAGGCTTCCCGTATCGTCGCGGCCGGTGCCGCCGCCGGTGTCACCGTTCTCGCCCTGTCCGCCCCCGCCTTCGCGCACGTCACCGTGCAGCCCGAGGGCACGGCCGCCAAGGGCGGCTACGCGGTGGTGGACTTCAAGGTCCCCAACGAACGTGACGACGCCTCGACCACCAAGCTCGAGGTCAACTTCCCCACCGACCACCCGCTGGCCTCCGTCATGCCGGAGCCCATGCCCGGCTGGAAGATCGAGGTCACCAAGTCCAAGCTGGACAAGCCGCTGGAGATGCACGGCGAGAAGATCACCGAGGCCGTCAGCAAGGTCACCTGGACCGCCGACGGCAAGGGAATCGAACCCGGCTACTTCGAGAAGTTCCCGCTGTCCGTCGGCCAGCTGCCCGAGGACACCGACCAACTGGTCTTCAAGGCCCTGCAGACGTACTCCAACAAGGAGGTCGTCCGGTGGATCGAGGTGCCGCAGAAGGGCCAGGAGGAGCCCGACAACCCGGCCCCGGTGCTGGAGCTGTCCGCCGCCTCCGAGGGCGGGCACCACGACGCGGCGGCCGGTGAGGACTCCGACGCCAAGTCGGCCGAGAAGGCCTCCGCCCACACCACCGCCTCCGACTCCGCCTCCTCCGACGGCACCGACACCACCGCCCGCGTTCTGGGCATCGTCGGCATCGTGGTCGGCGCGGCGGGCGTCGCCTACGGCGTGCTCGCCGGCCGTCGGCGCGCCGGCGCCTGAGGCCGCATCCGTTGCCGGCGCACACCGGATCCCCGCCCCGTGCGGGGCACCCGGTGCGCGCCGGGTAACCGACATCTGGGACATTTTTCTATGCGCACCAAGACCTTCGCCGCGGCCGCTCTGCTCGCCGCCGCCTCCCTGACCCTGACCGCCTGCGGCAGCGGCGGTGGCGACAGCGAGAAGCCCGTTTCCGTGGTGTCGGAGGAGGCCGGGACCGACAAGGCCGCCACCGTCCTCGACAAGCCGTTCGAGAAGCCGGACCTGGTCCTCACCGACACGCAGGGCAAGAAGTACGACCTCCGCAAGGAGACCGCGGGCAAGCCCACCCTGATCTACTTCGGCTACACCCACTGCCCCGACGTCTGCCCGCTGACGATGAACAACATCGCCGTCGCCAAGAAGCAGCTGCCCAAGGCCGAGCAGGACGAGCTGCGCGTGGTGTTCGTGACCACCGATCCCAAGCGCGACACCTCGGCCGAGCTCGGCAAGTGGCTCAAGGGCATCGACTCCACCTTCGTCGGTCTCACCGGCGACTTCGCGACCATCCAGGCCGGCGCCCGCACCCTCGGCATCTCCATCGAGCCGACGCGGAAGGACAAGAACGGCAAGCTCGTCTCCGAGCACGGCACCCAGGTCATCGCGTTCTCCCCGAAGACCGACGGCGGCTATGTGCTCTACGGCGAGGACGCCACCGTCGACGACTACACCAAGGACCTCCCCAAGATCGTCAAGGGGGAGAACCCGTGAGGCGGCGAATCGGCCCGGCGGCCCTCGCCATAGCCGGGGCACTGGCCCTGGCCGGCTGCGGCGGCTCGGACTCGGGCGGTGACAGCGGCTCCGGCAAGGCGGAACTCTCCGTCGGCTCCGCGTACATGCCGCAGCCGGTGTCCGACGACATGGCGGCCGGCTTCCTCACCGTCACCAACAAGGGCGGTGCCGACGACGAGCTGACCTCGGTCACCAGCGGCATCGCCGGGCAGGTCACCGTGCACGAGACCGTCGACGGGGCGATGCGGGAGGTCAAGAGCCTCAAGATCCCCGCGGGCGGCCGGCTGGAGCTGAGGAGCGGCGGCGACCACCTGATGTTCGAGCAGCTGAAGAGCAAGCCGAAGGAAGGCCAGACGGTCTCCGTCGAGCTGCACTTCGCCCACTCCGCCCCCGTGAAGGTCGAGATGCCGGTGAAGCCGGCGACCTACACGCCCACGACCGGACACTGAGGGAGGGACCCTGTGACGCAGACCATCGCCCCCCGCGTCCGGACACTGGTACTGCTGCTCCTGGCCGCGGCCTGCGCACTTCTCGCCGGAGCCGGCCCGGCCTCCGCGCACGCCGCGGTGACCGGCAGCGACCCCGGACAGGGGGCGGTGGTCGACAAGGCACCGGCCCGGATCTCGCTCACCTTCTCCGAGCAGGTCGCGCTGTCCGACGACTCGCTGCGCGTGCTCGACCCCGAAGGCAAGCGCGTCGACACGGGCAAGCCGGCCAACGTCAGCGGCACGACGTATGCCGTCCCGCTGCACTCGGGGCTGCCCGACGGCACGTACACGGTGGCCTACCAGGTCGTCTCGGCGGACAGCCATCCCGTCGCCGGTGCCTACACCTTCTCCATCGGAGCCCCCTCCAAGACGTCCGTGTCGGTCTCCGGGCAGTCGGCGGACGACGGGGTCGTGGGCTGGCTGTACGGCTTCGGGCGGTACGTGTCGTACGGCGGGTTCATCGTGATGGCCGGCGGCGCCGCCTTCGTGCTCGCCTGCTGGCGGCGCGGTTCCGGGGTGCGGCCGGTTCAGCGGTTCGTCGTCTCCGGATGGGTCGCGCTCACGGCGGCGACCCTCGCCCTGTTGCTTCTGCGCGGCTCCTTCACGGGCTCCGGGAAGGTCTCCGACATCTTCGACCTGTCCCTGCTCGGGCAGGTGCTGCAGACCAAGAGCGGGGCGGCCCTGGTGTCCCGGCTGCTGCTGCTCGCGGCGGCGGCGCTCTTCATCGCCGTGCTGTTCGGGGCGTACGACAAGCGGGAGGACGCGCAGGAGAAGCGGGACCTGACCTTCGGGCTCTCGATCGGCGGCATCGTGGTGGCGGCCGGTCTGGCGGCGAGCTGGGCGATGTCCGAACACGCCTCGGTCGGTCTCCAGGCGGGTATCGCCATGCCGGTCGACGTGCTCCATCTGCTGGCCGTCGCCGCCTGGCTCGGCGGACTGGGCGCGCTCCTGGTCGCCCTGTACCGCGCGCCCGCCGACACGCCCGTCGACACCGCCGCCGTGCACCGCTTCTCCCGGCTCGCCTTCGGCAGCGTCCTCGCCCTGATCGCGACCGGCACGTACCAGTCCTGGCGCCAGCTCGGCTCCTGGTCGGCCTTCACCGACACCCGCTACGGCCAGCTCCTCCTGGCCAAGATCGCCCTCGTGGTCGTCCTGGTCGGGGTCGCGTGGATCTCGCGCCGGTGGACGGGACGGCTGGCGGAGACGGCGCCGGTGGAGGCAGCGGCGGTACGGGAGAAGGAGCGGGTCGGAGCGGGGGCGGACGGCGCCGCGGCCGGCGACGACGTCGACGCCTCTGACCAGAGGGAGGGCGACAGCGGTCTCGACACCGCCACCGGCACCGGCACCGGTGAGCAGCCCGGCTCCGAGCCCGCCGACGCCGAACGCGCCGCGCAGCTCGCCCGGCAGCAGGCCGCCCGGGATGCCGCGCGGCGGAAGCGGATGCGAGACGCGGACCCGAACCGCTTCGGGCTGCGGCGCTCCGTGCTGGCCGAGGCCGGCATCGCGGTGGTGCTGCTCGCCGTCACCACCGTCCTGACGCAGACCGAGCCGGGACGCACCGAGCAGGAGGCCAAGGCGGCCACCTCGTCCTCCGCTTCCTCCACCGCCGACACGGGCGCGTCCGGGGCGCTGACCCTGAACATGCCGTTCGACACCGGCGGCGAGGACGGCAAGGGCATCGTCACCGTCGACGTCGACCCCGCGCGCGTGGGCGACAACGAGATGCACGTCTATGTGGAGCGGCCCAACGGCCGGGCCTTCGACATCCCCGAGGTGAAGGTCGAGTTCACCCTCGAAGCCAAGGACATCGGGCCCCTGCCCGTCGTCCCCGACCACATCGCTACCGGACACTGGTCGGCGAACGGAGTGCAGATCCCCATGGCCGGCGACTGGAAGGTCGACGTGACCGTGCGGACCTCCGACATCGACGAGGTGACCGTCTCCAAGAACGCTCAGATCGGCTGAACGACCATGCCTGACCAGTCCCTTCCGAAGGCCCGCACCCCTGAGGCCACCACCACCGGGGAACGCGAAGCGGCCGCCGCCCACGAGGGCATCTCCCGGCGGCGGCTGCTCGGTACCGCCGGTGCCACCGGGCTCGTCCTCGGCACGGCGGGTGCCGCTGTGGGCTATGCCGCCGCCCCTTCCGAAGCCGCCGCTCCGCTGACCTCGCTCGGCACGGGCCGGGCGATGTTTCACGGGAAACATCAGCCCGGCATCACCGACGGCCTCCAGGCCCGCGGCCACCTCGTGGCCTTCGACCTGGCGGCAGGCGCCGGCCGCAAGGAAGCCGCCGCTCTGCTGCGCCGCTGGTCGGAGACGGCCCGGCGGCTGATGGCGGGCGAGCCGAGCCCCCACGACGACACCGACGTGGCCCGTGACGCCGGCCCCTCGTCGTTGACGATCACCTTCGGCTTCGGCCACAGCTTCTTCGCCCGGACGGGCCTGGAGAAGCAGCGCCCGACCGCCCTCGACCCGCTGCCCGAGTTCTCCTCCGACCAGCTCGACAAGAACCGCAGCAACGGCGACCTGTGGGTGCAGATCGGCGCCCATGACGCCCTGGTCGCCTTCCACGCCCTGCGCGCCGTCCAGAAGGACGCGGGCCGGGCGGCCAAGGTGCGCTGGCAGATGAACGGCTTCAACCGCTCACCCGGCGCCACCTCCCACCCCATGACGGCCCGCAACCTCATGGGCCAGATCGACGGCACCCGCAATCCGAAGCCGAGCGAAGCGGACTTCGACCAGCGCATCTTCGTCCCCGAGAAGGGCGAACCGGCCTGGATGGCGAACGGTTCCTACGCCGTCGTACGCCGGATCCGGATGCTCCTCGACGACTGGGAGCAGCTCTCCGTCAAGGCGCAGGAGGACGTGATCGGGCGCCGCAAGTCCGACGGGGCGGCGCTGTCCGGGGGCACCGAGACGACCGCGATGGACCTGGAGAAGACGGACGCCAAGGGCAATCTGGTCGTCCCGATCAACGCTCACGCCCGCATCACACGGCCCGACCAGAACGGTGGCGCGGCGATGCTCCGCCGCCCGTTCTCCTTCCACGACGGCATCGACGGCGACGGGGTGCCGGACGCGGGTCTGCTCTTCATCTGCTGGCAGGCCGATCCGCTGCGTGGGTTCGTGCCGGTGCAGCGCAAGCTCGACCGCGGCGACGCCCTGTCGCAGTTCATCCGGCACGAGTCGAGCGGGCTGTTCGCCGTGCCGGGCGGGGCCGCGGAGGGCGAGTACGTGGGGCAGAAGCTGCTGGAGGGGTGAGAGTTCACCCCAGTTCGGGCTTGTGAGGGATAGCCCTTCCGCGGGCCCATTAGGGTGAGGTCATGCCAGCGAGCTATGCGTATCTCGGCCCCGAGGGCACCTTCACCGAAGTCGCCCTGCGTACGCTTCCCGAGGCCGCCACCCGGGAGCTCATCCCGTACGTGTCCGTCCAGTCCGCGCTCGACGCGGTACGCGCCGGCGAGGCCGAGGCCGCGTTCGTGCCGATCGAGAACTCCGTCGAGGGCGGTATCACCACCACCCTCGACGAGCTGGTCGCCGGCGCTCCGCTGATGATCTACCGCGAGGTCCTGCTGTCGATCACCTTCGCGCTGCTGGTCCGCCCGGGCACGAGGCTGTCGGACATCAAGACCGTCTCCGCCCATCCGGCCGCACAGCCGCAGGTGCGCAACTGGCTGAAGAAGCATCTCCCGGACGCGCACTGGGAGTCGGCCGCCTCGAACGCGGATGCCGCCCGGCTCGTCCAGGAGGGCCAGTACGACGCCGCCTTCGCCGGTGAGTTCGCTGCCGCCCGCTACGGCCTGGAGGCGCTGGAGACCGGGATCCACGACGCGGAGAACGCCCAGACGCGGTTCGTGCTGGTCGGCCGGCCCGCCCGGCCCGCCGCCCCGACCGGCGCGGACAAGACCTCGATCGTGCTGTGGCAGCGCGACGACCACCCCGGCGGCCTGCGCGACCTGCTCGGCGAGTTCGCCACCCGCGGCATCAACCTGATGCTGCTCCAGTCCCGGCCCACCGGCGCGGGCATCGGCAACTACTGCTTCTGCATCGACGCCGAGGGCCACATCTCCGACCGCCGGGTGGCCGACGCCCTGATGGGTCTGAAGCGGATCTGCCTCCAGGTGCGCTACCTCGGTTCCTACCCGCGCGCGGACATGCAGCCGGGGGATGTGCAGCCACCGCGTCTGGGCACCTCCGACGACGAGTTCGTCGCGGCGGCGGACTGGGTCGCGCGGTGCCAGGACGGCCGCTTCTAGGGCGGTCGTACCTGCCGATTGTCGTTATCCACAGAAGTTATCCACAGGGCGCTTCTCGACCTGGGGACAAGTCGACAACGAAGCATGACCCAGTCGACAAATCGCCCTACAGGCCCCTGATGGGTCCATCCGCACGCAGGTCACCCTTCGTCCACCGTTTTCCTTTGTGTAACTCTTCGGGGTGACTGCTTTCCACTCGAAAGTGAGGATAGAGCGGGTTTACATCTGGAATTCCGAGGGAGTAACGGGTCTTCCGGAGTGATCAATTCCGAAGTCCACAGATCTTCCACACAGCCTGTGGATAACCTTTGGGGGCGTGTGGATCCCTGTGGACAACCGCAGCCCAAGTCCCGCTTCCCGCAAGGGATTCATGTCAATGCCGCGCCCTGGGGATGCCTCGCACCGGGGATGGAGGGCCCCCGCATTGACACTGCACGTAATTCGCTCATAACGGTACGTATGCCACCCCGTCCATAGTGAGTCGTGGGCGGCCACCCCGCACCGGTAGCCTTGGGCGCGTGATTGACCTTCGCCTGCTCCGTGAGGACCCCGACCGTGTGCGCGCGTCGCAGCGCGCCCGTGGAGAGGACGTCGCGCTCGTCGACGCCCTCCTGTCTGCCGACGAGCGGCGCAGGTCGTCCGGCGTCCGCTTCGACGAGCTGCGCGCCGAGCAGAAGGCGCTCGGCAAGCTCATCCCCAAGGCGGCCGGCGACGAGAAGGCCGAGCTGCTGAAGAAGGCGGGCCAGCTCGCCGCCGACGTCAAGGCGGCCGACGCGGACCGCGACGCCGCCGCGACCGAGACCCAGGAACTGCTCCAGAGGCTCGGCAACCTCGTCCACCCGGACGTGCCCGTGGGCGGCGAGGAGGACTTCGTCACGCTCGAGACGCACGGCACGATCCGCGACTTCGCCGCCGAGGGCTTCGAGCCCAAGGACCACCTGGCGCTCGGCCAGATCCTCGGCGCGATCGACGTCGAGCGGGGGGCCAAGGTCTCCGGCTCGCGCTTCTACTTCCTGACGGGCGTGGGCGCGCTCCTGGAGCTCGCCCTGGTGAACGCGGCGATGGCGCAGGCCACCGCGGCCGGCTTCACCCCGATGCTGACCCCGGCGCTGGTACGCCCCCAGTCCATGGCCGGCACGGGCTTCCTCGGCCAGGCCGCGCAGGACGTCTACCACCTCGCCGACGACGACCTCTACCTGGTCGGCACGTCCGAGGTGGCGCTCGCGGCGTACCACATGGACGAGATCCTCGACGCCGACCGCCTCCCCCTGCGCTACGCGGGCTTCTCGCCCTGCTTCCGGCGCGAGGCCGGCTCGCACGGCAAGGACACCCGGGGCATCTTCCGCGTGCACCAGTTCGACAAGGTCGAGATGTTCTCCTACGTCGCTCCCGAGGACTCGCAGGCCGAGCACCAGCGCCTGCTGGACTGGGAGAAGCAGTGGCTGACCTCGCTGGAGCTGCCGTACCGCGTGATCGACGTGGCGAGCGCCGACCTGGGTGCCTCGGCCTCCCGCAAGTTCGACTGCGAGGCGTGGATCCCGACCCAGGGCAAGTACCGCGAGCTGACCTCGACCTCGGACTGCACCGAGTTCCAGTCCCGCCGCCTGTCGATCCGCGTCCGTGACGGCAAGCAGGTCCGCCCGCTGGCCACCCTCAACGGCACGCTGTGCGCCGTCCCGCGCACGATCGTGGCGATCCTGGAGAACCACCAGCAGGCCGACGGTTCGGTGCGCGTGCCCGAGGTGCTGCGTCCGTACCTCGGCGGCCGGGAGGTCCTGGAGCCGGTGGCGAAGTGAGCGAGACGGCTTCCCCGGGCGGCTTCCCGTACCGGCTCGTCGCCACCGACCTCGACGGGACGCTGCTGCGCTCCGACGACACGGTGTCGCAGCGCACCCGTGACGCGCTCGCCGCGGCCACCGCGGCGGGCGCCGCGCACATCGTCGTCACCGGCCGCGCGGTCCCCTGGACCCGGCACATCCTCGACGACCTCGGCTACCAGGGCCTGGCCGTCTGCGGCCAGGGCGCGCAGGTCTACGACGTCGGCGCGCACCGCCTGCTGACATCGGTGACGCTGGACCGGCAGCTGGCCGGGGTGGCGCTGGCCAAGATCGAGGCGGAGGTCGGCCCGCTGTACCTGGCGGCGAGCCGTGACGGCCTGGACGGCGAGGTGCTGGTGGGTCCGGGCTACGCGGTCCAGGGCACCCTGCCCGCCACGCCCTTCACGGACGCGTCGGACCTGTGGACCGCGCCTCTGAACAAGCTGTACATCCAGCACCCGACGCTGACCGACGACGAGCTCTGCGAGGCGGCCACGCGGACCGCCGGCGGTTTCGTCACCGTCACGATGGCGGGCGAGGGCATCGTCGAACTCCTCCCCCTGGGGCTGTCCAAGGCGACGGGGCTGTCCCTGGCGGCCCGCCGGCTCGGGTTGAAGGCGGCCGACACGATCGCCTTCGGCGACATGCCCAACGACATCCCGATGTTCGCCTGGGCCTCCTACGGCGTCGCCATGGCGGACGCCCACGAGGAGTTGAAGGCGGTGGCCGACGAGGTGACGTCCTCCCACGACGAGGACGGCATCGCGGTGGTGCTGGAGCGGTTGCTGGGCTGAACCCCGGGCCCGGTGCTCAGGGCTCGACGGTGCTGGGCGGAGGATGCACGGATCGAACGTGCGCGGGCCCTTCCGGACCCGACCACGGTGTAGCAAACCGGTGCCTTACCACTCGGCCAATCCTCCGGGTGGGCGGCCCACGCGATGTGCGATTCGCGTGCTCGAAGCGGCCGCCCCGGGCAGCTCCCCGTGTGGTGCGGGTTCCACGGAGGAGTGGTGACTACTCCGGATCCCGCCGCGGGCTGCCCTGAAGGGAGCTGAACGTACTGCCGTGCATGGACATCGTCCCGCTCCTCTCCCAGAACGTGGCGCCGGGCTCCTCGCCCGGCCGTGACGACAACCACTCTGCCCGCCGGGTGAATGGGACGCCACTGATTAAACCGGCGGTCTGACCGGCGGCGGTCCGGTCACTTCCTGCGCCACTTGCGCCGCCGGGCCTTGCTGAAGAACCAGCCCGCGGGCGGCTCGTCGGAACGCCAGGGCTGCGGCTCCGGTTCCTCGCGCCGCCACTTCGCGGCGAGCATCCGGGCACGGGCGGACGGCTCGGAGGTCCCGGCGGAGCGTATGAAGTCCTCGTCCAGTACGACACCGTCGAGGTCGTCCCGGGCCTCGCCCCCGGCGTCGTCGTACTGAGCCCTCTCGCCCGCCATACCCGTCCTCCAGCCGTCCAACTCCCGTTGCGATTCCCCTACATCCCGTTCGCCCAGTGTGACCTGGCGAAGGTGAAGCCCCCGTCAAGGCCGGGGTGCGTCACTCCTCGCCGGCGAGCGTCAGGGAGCGCAGCTTCTGTCCGGCGAACCAGGTGGCCAGCACCGTGACCGCCACCAGCAGCACCGTCGCCGTGGTCAGACCCACGTCGGAGGAGACCAGGTCCCCGCCGGACACCTTCTGGGCGACGGCCAGCGACCACTGCTGGACGCTCAGGGTGCGGGCGCCCGGCACCAGGGAGCCGAACAGGGCCTCCCAGACCAGCGCGTAGACGAGCCCGAACACCACCGCGTGCCGGGAGACCGTGCCGAGCAGCAGGAACAGGGCCGCGTACGCGATGGAGGCGACCAGGGCGGCCACCGTGTAGGCGACGGCGACCTGCTGGCCGTTGCCGTTCAGGATGAAGCCGGCGATGAGCGTCGGCACCGCGGAGAACACCATGGTCACCGCGATGGCCACGATCAGCTTGGTGAAGATGATCGTCGGCCGCTTGATCGGCTTGGACAGCAGGTACACCACCGAGCCGTCGTCGATCTCCGGTCCGATCGCGCCCGTTCCGGCGATGACGCCGATGATCGGGACCATCGTCGCGAGGGCGAGTCCGCCCAGCAGGTCGGACGCCGTCTGGTCGTCCGCCCCTGCCAGCGCGCGCACCACCACGGCGATCACGATCAGCAGCATGGGCAGGGCGCCGAGGATGAGGGCCCGGCGCCTGCCGAGCAGGGCCCGGTACGTGAGCCGGGCGACTGTGGGGTCGTACATCAGGGCCTCCTACGCCGCGACGAGGTACGAGAAGACGGACTCGAGGGACTCGTCGGACGGCGAGACCGTGAGCAGCCGGATGCCGTGGTCCCTGGCCACCCGCGGCAGCAGGGCCGTGAAGCGGCCGAAGTCGACGGCCTGGACGCGCAGCGCGCCCTCGGCGAGGTCGACCTCGATGCCGGCCGTCGACGGGTCGGCGATCAGCGCGGCCGCGAGGGCGCGGTCGTCGCTGGAACGCACCAGGTAGCGGTGCGGCCGGTCGGTCATCAGGCGGCGGATCTTGCGGAAGTCACCGCTGGCGGCGTGCCGGCCGGCGACGACGACCTCGATGTGCCAGGCGAGTTGCTCGACCTCTTCGAGGATGTGGGACGAGAACAGCACCGTGCGGCCCTCGTCGCCCATGCGGCGCAGCAGGTCCATCAGCTGCATGCGCTGGCGTGGGTCCATGCCGTTGAACGGCTCGTCCAGCAGGAGCAGGGAGGGATCGTGGACCAGGGCGGAGGCCATCTTCACGCGCTGGCGCATGCCCTTGGAGTACGTCTGGATCTTGCGGTCCTGCGCGTACTCCATCTCGACCGTGGCGAGCGCCTTCTGGGCCGCCTTGGCGCCCAGACCGTGCAGTTCGGCGTTGGCCAGGACGAACTCCTTCCCGGTGAGGAAGTCGTACATGGCCTCACGCTCGGGCACGACGCCGATCTGCTTGTAGATCTGCTCGTTGCGCCACACGGCCTGGCCGTCGAGGGTGACCGTGCCGGTGGAGGGGGCCAGGAAGCCGCCCATCATGTTGATGAGGGTGGACTTGCCGGCGCCGTTCGGGCCGAGCAGGCCCGTGACGCCGGGGCCGATGGTCATGGTGATGTCGTTGACGGCGACCACGTTGCCGAACCAGCGGGAGACGTGGTCGATGGAGAGCGTGGTCACAGTCCCACCTTCTTGTAGCGGCGCATCAGGAGGGCGTAGCTCGCCGCGATCAGGCCCAGGGCGACGACCACGTAGACGACGCCCTCGGCGTTGCTCGGGCCCACCCCGCTGGGAGAGGCGGACGTCGCGCCCAGGAACGCGGACTGCACACCGTCGACGATCGTGATCGGCGAGAACAGCCCGATCCACGGCACGGCGTCGCCGCTGCCCTGGGCGTCGGCGATGGCCTGGAGGGTGGAGACCGCGCCGTAGGTGATGGTCAGCACTGCGATCACGGCCGCGATGCCGAAGCCGCGGCGCGGGGTGAAGGACGCGATGACCAGGCCGATGCCGGCGAAGAGCAGTGAGAGCAGTGCCACGGACACGAGTCCCTGTGCGAATCCCTTGGTCTGGTCGGCGAAGTCGAGCTTGGCCAGCAGGGCGCCGATGTAGAGCACGAGCAGGGGAGCGGCCGTGAGGACGAACAGCGCCGAGGCCAGCGCCGCGAACTTGGCGCGGACGTAGTCGGCGGTCTCGATGGGCCGCGAGAAGTACAGCGGAACGGTCTTGAAGCGCAGGTCCCGCGAGACGGACTGGGGGGCCTGCGAGGCGACGTACAGGCTGATGACCGCCTGCATGACGATCGCGTAGCGCGTGTAGTCCAGGGGCAGGGCGTTGGCCTTGGTGGCGACCGCGACGGCGACCATGATGGCAGCGGGCACGCACATCACCACGAACAGCAGCATCGGCAGCACCTTGGACTTCACCGAGCGGCCGAGGCCGTAGGAGCCGCGCAGGGACTGCGAGTACAGGGAGCGGCGGGCGTAGGCGCGGCCGAGGCGGGGGCCGTCGTAGCTGCGGTAGCCGATGTTGTGGATGCGGGTCTGGTCACCCGGTGCCGGGGCCGGTGTCCCCGTGGAGTGCTCAACCGCCATGGCCGACCGCCTCCTTCCGCTGCTCGTGCCGGTCATCGGTCGTGAAGACCTCGGAGATGTGGTGCCTGCGCTGCTCCATGCGCACCAGGCCGAGTCCGAGGTCGGCGATCACGTCCCGGACCAGGTCGTACGTCTCCTCGCCCTGCGCGGTGAGCAGCAGGACGTGGCCGGCGCCCGGCAGGCCGCTGCCGTCCTCGACGCTCACCCCGCGTGCGTGCAGCGCCTCGCGCACCGCACGGGTACCGTCCGGGTGCTCGTCGGTGTCGGTGACCTCGATCGCGAGGGTCGTGGTGGTCTGCGTGAAGTCCGTGGTGGAGCTGGAGCGCAGGAGCTTGCCGCCGTCGACGACCACGACGTGGTCACAGGTGCGCTCCAGCTCGCCCAGCAGGTGGGAGGTGACCAGGACCGAGATGCCGAAGTCGGTGTGGATGCGGCGGATCAGGCCGAGCATCTCGTCGCGGCCGACCGGGTCGAGGCCGTTGGTCGGCTCGTCCAGGAAGACCAGCTGCGGGTCGTGGACGAGGGCCTGCGCGAGCTTGACGCGCTGCTTCATGCCGGTCGAGTAGCCGCCGATGGGGCGGTAGCGCTCCTCGTACAGGCCGACGTGGCGCAGGGTGTCGGCCGTGCGCTCACGCGCGGCGGTGGGCGGCAGGCCGGACATGCGCGCCATGTGGACGACGAACTCGGTGGCGGAGACGTCCGGCGGCAGGCAGTCGTGCTCGGGCATGTAGCCGACGCGCTCACGGATGTCGGCGCCTTGGGTGGCGACGTCGAGGCCGAGCACTTCGGCGCGGCCCTCGGTGGCGGGGGACAGACCCAGCAGGATCTTGATCAGTGTGGACTTGCCGGCTCCGTTGGCTCCGACGAGTCCGGTCACACCGGGTCCGACGTCCACGGAGAGCCGGTCAAGCGCGGTCACCCGGGGGAACCGCTTGCTCAGGCTTTCGGTCGCGATCACAGTCACCCCTCGAAGGTAGGGGCCGTGCGGGTGGCGGTCGTCACTCCGCAGAGCTGTCTTCGGGTCAGCCCTGAGTATTACGGGCCCCTAGGGGAGCTGGTTCTCGAGAGTTACCACGGTCGGGAAGCCTCTATTGACGAACTCTCTAACAACTGCCAGATTCGCCGGATGACGTTGCTGACGGGTGCGCGGGAGCGCAGGGTGCGGACCGGCGAAGTCGAGCTGTGCGTGGCCGAGCTGGGTGATCCGGGACGGCCGACGGTCGTCCTGGTGCACGGCTACCCCGACAGCAAAGAGGTGTGGTCCGAGGTCGCCGAGCGGCTCGCCGGGCGCTTCCACGTGGTGGCGTACGACGTCCGCGGCCACGGCCGCTCGACGGCGCCGCGGCCCCTGCGGGGCGGGTTCACGCTGGAGAAGCTGACGGACGACTTCCTGGCCGTGGCGGACGCGGTGAGTCCGGACGAGCCGGTGCACCTGGTCGGGCACGACTGGGGTTCGGTGCAGGCCTGGGAGTTCACCACCGTCCGGCGCACCGAGGGCCGCATCGCCTCCTTCACGTCGATGTCCGGGCCGTCGCTGGACCACTTCGGCCACTGGATCGACCGGCGCGTGAAGCGGCCCACCCCGCGGCGGGTCGGCCAGCTCCTCGGGCAGGGTGCCCGGTCCTGGTACGTGTACCTGCTGCACACGCCCGTGCTTCCCGAGCTGGCCTGGCGAGGGCCGCTCGGCAAGCGCTGGCCCCGGATCCTGGAGCGCGTCGAGAAGGTGCCCGGGGGCGACTACCCCACCGCGTCCCTGCCGTCGGACGCGGCCCACGGGGCCTGGCTGTACCGGGACAACGTCCGGCCGCGGATGCGCAACCCGCGTGCGGACGCCCATGCCCACGCACCCGTGCAGATCATCACGCCCCTGGAGGACCGGTTCCTCTCGGAGCGGCTCCACGACGAACTGGATCAATGGGTTCCGCAGCTGACCCGCCGGACCGTCCAGGCGGGGCACTGGATCCCGCGCACCCGCCCGGACCAGCTGGCCTCCTGGATCGACGAGTTCGTGACGTCCGTCGAGAGCGGGCGGCCCCCGGCGGTGGCGAGCGGCGAGCACGCCGAGCGCTTCGGCGGGCAGCTCGTGCTGGTCACCGGTGCGGGCAGCGGCATCGGGCGGGCCACGGCGCTCGCGTTCGCCAAGGCCGGGGCGCGCGTGGTGGCCGTCGACCGGAACGCGGAGGCCGCGGTCCGCACCGCCGAGTCCTCGCGCCTGCTCGGCGCCCCGGACGCCTGGGCGGAGACGGTCGACGTCTCCGACGAGCAGGCCATGGAGAAGCTCGCCGAGAAGGTCACCGCCGAGTACGGGGTGGTGGACGTCCTCGTGAACAACGCCGGGATCGGACTGTCCGGTTCCTTCTTCGACACCACGCCGGAGGACTGGAAGAAGGTCCTCGACGTCAACCTGTGGGGTGTCATCCACGGCTGCCGGCTCTTCGGCCGCCGGATGGCCGAGCGCGGGCAGGGCGGTCACATCGTCAACGTGGCGTCGGCCGCGGCCTACCAGCCCTCCCGGGCGCTGCCCGCCTACAGCACCTCCAAGGCGGCCGTGCTGATGCTCAGCGAGTGCCTGCGGGCGGAGCTCGCCGGGCAGAGGATCGGTGTGACGGCGGTCTGCCCCGGCTTCGTCAACACGGCCATCACATCGACGGCGCACTTCGCCGGGGTCGACGCCCGGGAGGAGCAGAGGCTGCAGAGGCGCACCGCCCGGCTGTACGGGCTGCGCAACTACCCGCCGGAGAAGGTCGCCCGCGCCATCCTGCGCGCGGTGACGCGCAACGAGGCGGTGGTGCCGGTGACGCCCGAGGCGCGGGGTGCGCGGTGGCTCTCGCGGTGGGCGCCGGGGGCACTGCGGAGGATCGCGCGGGTGAAGCCTCCGGTATGAGGCCGAGGACCCCAAATCCCGTGCAGTGTCAGTTAGTTGTCCACAGAACTGGCGATTCTGCTGTGGATAACCACACTTGGTTGTGGATCAAACCTGCGAAGCGAAACTCGATCGCGTGATTCACGTCTCTGCCGCACCCTGAGGGGATGGACGAGAGACGCACCGTGAAGGTGTCGAAGTACCTGTCGAAGCATCTACGCCACCAACCGGAACGCATCGGGCTGACCCTCGACGAGGCCGGCTGGGTGGAGATCGACACGTTGATCGCCGCGGCCGCCGCACACGGCTTCCGGTTCACCCGCGACGAACTGGACCATGTCGTCGCCACCAACGACAAGCGGCGTTTCGCCGTCGAGGGAGCCCGGATCCGGGCGAGTCAGGGCCACAGCGTGGAGGTCGACCTGGGACTGGCACCGGCCACCCCGCCCGCGTATCTCTACCACGGCACCGTCGCCCGCACCCTGGACGCGATCCGGGCCGAGGGGCTCCGCCCGATGACCCGCCATGCCGTGCACCTCTCGCCCGACCGGGAGACGGCGACCCGCGTCGGCGCCCGCCGGGGGCGGCCGGTCGTGCTGGCGGTGGACGCGGGCGCCATGCACCGGGACGGCCATGTCTTCCAGGTCAGTGCGAACGGGGTGTGGCTGACGCAGTCCGTGCCGGCTCGCTATCTGCGCTTCCCCAAGTCGGGCTGACCTTCGCGTCAGCCGATCACTCCCGGCGCTGTGTCCACCCGGACGCGCACGGTGACTGTTTCACGTGAAACACGGGTGTCCGACAAGGCTCCCTTAGGCTCGACGTCATGAGTCTGCGTCTGAGCACTGTGATCCTCCCGTACCGCCGCTGGCACGAAGGCGGGCGCGCGGCCTGGACGCGCGCCGAGCAGCTCGGCTTCCACACCGCCTACACCTACGACCACCTGTCCTGGCGCACCTTCCGGGACGGCCCGTGGTTCGGCGCCCTGCCGACCCTCACGGCCGCCGCGAGCGTCACCGACCGGCTGCGGCTGGGCACCCTGGTGACTTCGCCGAACTTCCGGCACCCGGTGACCCTGGCCAAGGAACTGATCTCTCTCGACGACATCTCCCGCGGGCGGGTCACGCTGGGCATCGGCGCGGGCGGCTCCGGCTTCGACGCCACCGCGCTCGGCCAGGAGCCGTGGACCCCGCGCGAGCGCGCCGACCGCCTCTCCGAGTTCATCCCGCTGCTCGACCGGCTGCTCAGCGAGGACGCCGTGTCGTACGAGGGGGACTTCTACTCGGCCCACGAGGCGCGGAACATCCCCGGCTGTGTGCAGCGCCCCAGGCTGCCGTTCGCGGTGGCCGCGACCGGGCCGCGCGGGATGCGTCTCGCCGCGCGGTTCGGCCAGGCGTGGGTGACCACCGGCGACCCGAAGCTGTACGAGAACGGCACGCCTGAACAGTCGATTCAGGCCATTCGCGGGCAGGCGGAGAGGCTCGACGACATCTGCGCCGAGGTCGGCCGGGACATGACCGATCTCGACCGGGTCCTGCTCACCGGATTCACGCCGGACCGCGGCGGTCCCCTCCAGTCCCTGAACGCGTTCGTGGACTTCGCCGGGCGGCATGTGGAGCTGGGGTTCACGGAGATCGTGATCCACTGGCCGATTCCCGACTCGCAGTTCGCGGCGGACGAGAAGGTCTTCGAGCAGATCGCCATGGAGGCGCCCGCACAGTTGCGCTGAGCGTGCACGGAGGTGCCGAGGGGCCTCCGGCGAAGGCTCCGGCGAAGAAGTCCCAGGTGCCGGCTCCCACCGGACGTCCCCGGCAGGGGCCCTGGCGAGGGCGGTATCCACTCACCTGTGCGGCGCCCCGCACGCACGTGCAGGCATGTGCGGGACAATGGCCGGGTGACCTCAGCGACCCGACAGCCCGAGACCGCGGCCGAGACCCTCCCGCCGCGGCTGATCGCCACCGACCTCGACGGCACCCTGCTGCGCGACGACAAGTCGGTCTCCCCGCGTACGGTCGCCGCGCTCGCCGCAGCCGAGAAGGCGGGCATCGAGGTCTTCTTCGTCACAGGCCGCCCGGCCCGCTGGATGGACGTCGTCAGCGACCACGTGCACGGCCACGGCCTGGCGATCTGCGGCAACGGCGCCGCCGTGGTCGACCTGCACGGCGGCCCCGGCGCCCACCGGTTCGTGAAGGTGCGGGAACTGGCCCGGGAGAACGCCCTGGACGCCGTGCGGCTGTTGCGCGAGGCGGCGCCGGGCACGGTGTACGCGGTGGAGCAGACGTACGGCTTCTACCAGGAGCCGGCGTACCCGAAGCTGCACATGGAGATACCGGACAGCCTCGCCCCGGCCGAGGAGCTGCTGGGCCCGGACCACCGGGCCGCCGCCGAGCCGGTGCTGAAGATCCTCGCCTATCACCCCGAGATCGACCCCGACGCCTTCCTGACGCTGGCCCGCCTCGCCATCGGCGACCGCGCCAACGTCACCCGCTCCAGCCCCAGCGCCCTGCTGGAGATCAGCGGCCCGGGCGTGTCGAAGGCCAGCACCCTCGCCCTGTGCTGCGCGGAGCGCGGCATCTCGCACGAGCAGGTCGTCGCCTTCGGCGACATGCCCAACGACGTGGAGATGCTCACCTGGGCGGGCCGGTCCTACGCGATGGGCAACGCGCACCCGGACGTGATCGCCGCCGCCTCGGGCCGGACGGTCGCGAACAACGAGGACGGGGTGGCGGTCGTGATCGAGGAGTTGCTGGCGGAACTGCCGTAACCGCCGGGGGCCGGGGGTCTCAGAGGGACACCCCGCGCGCCGCCAGCCACGCCACCGGGTTCACCGCCGAGCCCGTCTCCGGTGTGACCCTGGCCTCGAAGTGCAGGTGCGGCCCGGTGGAGTTGCCCGTGGTGCCCGACTGGCCGATCCACTGGCCCGGGCTGACGTGCTCCCCCTGGTCGACCGCGACGGACGCCAGATGGGCGTACTGCGTGTAGTAACCGCCCGCGTGCTTGAGCACGACCTCGATGCCGAAGGCGCCACCGCAGGACACCTTCACGACCCGGCCCGCCCCCACGGCCCGCACCGGTGTGCCGATCGGCACCGCGAAGTCCTGCCCGGTGTGCCGGTTCGACCAGCGCGCGCCACCGCTGCCGTAGGAGGCGGAGAGTTCGTACGTCTCCACCGGCGCGACCCAGTCGCCGTCGCCGAAGCCCGTCTCCGGTTGATCCAACCGGACCGCTCCGCGGCACGCCCCGGCGGCGACCGCGGCGTCCGCCTGCCCCTGGAGCTGGGCACGGGCCGACTCCAGCTTCTGCTCGATGTCCGCCTTGAGACCGGCGAGTTGGGTGTTGCGCTTCTCCAGGGCCTGCCACTGGGCCGCGGCCTTGGCCTCGTCCGCCGCCAGCCGGGCCTCGGCCCGCCGGTTCTTGGAGATCGCGTTGTTCACGGCGAGATCCGCTTGGGCGAAGGCGTGCTGACCTCGCATCAGGCCGTCGGGGCTGCCGGCGAGGATCATGTGCGCCGCCACCGGCAGGCCACCGCTGCTGCGGTACTGGGCCCGGGCGATGCGGCCCAGATCCTCGTGCAGCGCGGCGATGTGCCGCCGCTGCGCGTCCAGGAGCGCCTCCGCCCGCTGGGCCTCGGCCCGCTGCTCCTCGGCCTCCTCGCGGCCGGCCTCGTACTGCTGCGTCGCCGCCGCGGCTTCCTCGTACAGCCGCGCCACCTCGGCGCTGAGGCCCGTGTCCGCGCCGGTCCCGGTGTTGCCGGGTTCCTCGGGCGTCGCCGCCGGCCGGGCAGCGAGCACGGCCAGCGCGCACAGCAGGACCGGAACGACCAGCGGATGACGGCGATATGAGCGCATGTCAGCGATCGTCGCCCAGTCCGGCCGACTCGGTCCTGTTCACGTCGTACGGCTGGGGGAACGGCTGCGCCGAACGGCCCAGTGCGGGCCGTTCCCGGCCGCTACCGCGCCCCCACCAGCGACTCCGCCGCCGCCTCCCGCTGCGCCATCCCCCGCAACGGCCCGTCCACGGCCACCAGCTCGGCGTACGGCCCGCGCTGCACCACCCGTCCCCGGTCGAGCACGATCACCTCGTCGACCGCTTCGAGGCCCGCCAGACGGTGCGTGATGAGCAGCGTCGTACGCCCCTCGGTGGCGGCCAGCAGATCGGCGGTGAGCGCGTCGGCGGTCGGCAGGTCGAGATGCTCGGCGGGCTCGTCGAGCACCAGGACGGGGAAGTCGGCGAGGAGTGCCCGGGCCAGCGCCAGCCGCTGTCGCTGCCCTCCGGACAGCCGTGCTCCGTGCTCGCCGACGAGCGTGTCGAGCCCGTCGGGCAGGCTGTCGGCCCAGTCCAGCAGCCGGGCCCGGCCCAGCGCGGCGCGCAGCCGGTCCTCGGTGGCGTCCTTCCTGGCGAGCAGCAGGTTCTCGCGCAGCGAGCTGTCGAAGAGGTGCGCGTCCTGCGCACACAGCCCGACGAGCCCCCGGACGTCGTCACTGTGCAGCGCGTACGCGTCCACGCCCGCCAGCGTGTACGAGCCCGCGTCCGGGTCGAGGAACCGGAGCAGGACCTGCGCCAGCGTCGTCTTGCCGGAGCCGGAGGGCCCGACCACGGCGATCCGGCGCCCCTTCTCGAGGGTCAGGTCGATCCCGGCGAGCGCGTCCAGCTCCTGCCCGGCGTGCCGGGCGGTCAGCCCCGCGACGACGAGCGGGAACGGTGCCGCGGGCGCCTGCCGCGGCCGCTCCGGCTCCCGCACCGGCTCCGGGGCGTCCAGCACCTCGTACACCCGTTCCGCGCTCCGGCGCACGCGCTGCCGGTACTGCACGGCGAGCGGCAGTCCGAGCACGGCCTCGAAGGCGGCGAGCGGGGTCAGGACGACGACGGCCATGGCCACCCCGTTCAGACGCCCGGCGGCGACCGCCTGCGCTCCGGCCAGGGCGGCGGCCGTGACGGTCAGGCCGGAGATCAGCGCGGTGAGACCGTCACCGAGGGCCGTGGCGGTGGCGGCGCGTGAGGCGATGCGGGTGAGCACCCCGTCGGCCTCGCGGGCCCGGGCGGTCCGCGCGGGCAGGGCACCGGCGACCGTCAGTTCCGCGGTACCGGTGAGCAGATCGGCCACCCGCGTCGCGAGCGCCCCGCGGGCGGCTGCCAGCCGGTGCTCGGCCCGCCGGGCCACCGCGCCGGTGATCAGCGGCACGCCGACCCCCGCCGCCAGGAGCCCGGCCGCGAGCACCGCCCCGGCCTCGGGCAGCAGCCATGCCGTGAAGCCGACGGACGCGGCCGACACGACGACGGCCGCCCCGGCCGGCAGCAGCCACCGCAGCCAGTAGTCCTGCAGCGCGTCCACGTCCGCGACCAGGCGGGAGAGCAGATCGCCGCGGCGGGCCCGGTGCAGTCCGGCCGGCGCCAGCCGCTCCAGCCTGCGGAACACAGCGACCCGGGTGTCCGCCAGCATCCGCAGCACGGCGTCGTGCGACACCAGCCGCTCGGCGTAGCGGAAGACGGCTCGCCCGATCCCGAACGCCCGCGTCGCCGTGACGGCCATCATCAGATACAGCACGGGCGGCTGTTGTGAGGCCCGCGAGATCAACCAGCCGGAGGTGGCCATGAGCCCCACGGCACTCCCCAGCGCGAGACTCCCGAGCAGCAGGGCGAGTCCGAGACGCCCGGGCCGGGCGCCGGACAGGGCGCGCACGCGGGCGAGGACCCCGCCCGAAGCCGGTGTCGCGACGGACCCGGCCGGGGTGGGCTGTTCGGCCTCGACGGACCGCGTTTCGGTTCCCCGGGCCGCGGTGGGCGCCCCGGGCAAGGCAATCGTGGTCTGGGGCTCCGCCAGCCGCACGACCCGGTCCGCGACCTCCAGCAGCGCCGGCCGGTGCACCACCAGCAGCACGGTCCGGCCGGCCGCGAGGCGCCGCACCGCCGCGACGACCTCGGCCTCGGTGGCCCCGTCCAGCGCCGCCGTCGGCTCGTCGAGCAGCAGCACGGGCCGGTCCGCGAGGAACGCCCGAGCCAGTGCGAGCCGCTGCCGCTGCCCCGCGGACAGCCCGGCGCCGTCCTCGCCGAGCACGGTGTCCACGCCCCCGGCCAGTGCGTCGACGAACTCCAGCGCCCCGGCGTCCCGCAGCGCCCGCCGCACGGCGTCGTCGTCGGCGTCGGGCCGCGCCAGGCGTACGTTCTCGGTGATCGTCCCGGCGTACAGATGCGGCCGCTGCGGCACCCACGCGATCCGGGAGCGCCATTGCTCCAGGTCGGCGTCGGTGAGGTCGGCTCCCCCGATCCGCACCCGCCCCTCGGCCGGTCGCACGAACCCCAGCAGGACGCTCAGCAGCGTGGACTTGCCCGCGCCGCTCGGACCGACCAGCGCGACCGTCTCCCCGGGCTCGACACTGAAGGACACGTTCGAGACGGCGTCCACCGACCGCCCCGGGTACCGGACGGTCACGCCCTCGAAGGACAGCGCCCCCTCCGGCACGGCCCCGGAGCCGGACGCCGGGACGGGCGTCTCCAGGACCTCGAAGATCTCCTCGGCCGCGGCGAGCCCCTCCGCCGCCGCGTGATACTGCGCCCCGACCTGCCGCAACGGCAGATACGCCTCGGGGGCGAGGATCAGGATGACCAGGCCGATGTACAGGTCCATCTCCCCGTGCACCAGCCGCATGCCGATCGTCACGGCGACCAGCGCCACCGAGATCGTCGCGAGCAGCTCCAGCGCGAACGAGGAGATGAAGGCGATCCGCAGCGTGCGCATGGTCGCCCGTCGGTACTCGCCGGTGATCCGCCGGATCGACTCGGCCTGCGCCTTGGCCCGCCCGAACACCTTGAGCGTCGGCAGCCCCGCGACCACGTCCAGGAAGTGCCCGGACAGCCGTGACAGCAGCCGCCACTGACGGTCCATCCGGGCCTGGGTGGCCCAGCCGATCAGCACCATGAAGACCGGGATGAGGGGCAGGGTGCCCACGATGATGGCCGCGGAGACCCAGTCCTCGGTGAGGATCCGCGCCAGCACCGCCACCGGCACGACCACCGCGAGACCCAACTGCGGCAGATACCGGGAGAAGTAGCCGTCGAGGGCGTCGACGCCCCGGGTGGCCAGGGCGACCAGCGAACCGGTCCGCTGCCCGCTCAGCCAGCCCGGACCGAGCTCAGCCGCACGCTCCAGCAGCCGGCCCCGCAGCTCGGACTTCACCGCCGCGCTCGCCCGGTGCGCGGCGAGCTCGGTGAGCCAGCCGATCAGCGCCCGGCCGACCGCGACGGCGGCCAACAGCAGCAGGGGAGTGCCGAGTTCGGACACCGGCATGCGGTGCTGGAACGCCCCGACCACCACTTCGGCGATGAGCATCGCCTGCGCGATGACCAGGCCCGCGCCCACCGCCCCCAGGGCGACGACCGCCACCAGGAAGCCCCGGGTGGCACGGGCGTACCGAAGCAGACGCGGATCGATTGGTTTCACGTGAAACACACCTCAGTGCACGGTCTCGGCGATGTGCTGCGTACCGATCCGCTTGCGGAACACCCAGTAGGTCCAGCCCTGGTAGAGCAGGACGATCGGGGTGGCGATCCCGGCACACCAGGTCATGATCTTCAGCGTGTACGGGCTGGACGAGGCGTTGGTGACCGTCAGGCTCCAGTCCGGGTTCAGCGTCGACGGCATGACGTTCGGGAACAGCGTCAGGAAGAGCATCGCCACCGTGGCCACGATGGTGAGCCCCGACAGGGCGAACGCCCAGCCCTCCCGCCCGGCCCGTGCCGCGATCAGGGCCACGAGCAGCGACGCCACGGCCGCGACCATCGCGACGAACGACGCACCGTCGCCCCGGTCGGCCTGCGTCCACAGCAGGAAGGCAAGCGCCAGCAGGGCGGTCACCAGCCCGACGCGCAGCGCCAGCTTCCGCGCCCGCTCCCGGATCTCCCCGACGGTCTTCAGCCCGACGAACACCGTCCCGTGGAACGTGAACAGCGCCAGCGTCACCAGACCGCCCAGCAGCGCGTAGGGGTTGAGCAGATCCAGGACGCCGCCGGCGTAGTTGAAGTCCTGGTCGATCTTCACGCCCCGCACGATGTTGCCGAAGGCCACACCCCACAGGAACGCGGGCAGCAACGAGGTCCAGAAGATGGCCGTCTCCCAGTTGCGCTGCCAGTTCTCCTCGGGCCGCTTCACGCGGTACTCGAAGGCCACACCGCGGACGATCAGGCAGACCAGGATGAGCAGCAGGGGCAGGTAGAAGCCGGAGAAGAGCGTGGCGTACCACTCGGGGAAGGCGGCGAAGGTCGCGCCGCCCGCCGAGAGCAGCCACACCTCGTTGCCGTCCCAGACGGGGCCGATGGTGTTGATCAGCACCCGCTTCTCGGGCCGGTCGCGGGCGAGCAGCTTCGTGAGCACGCCGACCCCGAAGTCGAAGCCCTCCAGGAAGAAGTAGCCGGTCCACAGGACGGCGATCAGGACGAACCAGACGTCGTGCAGTTCCATGACTGTGCAGCTCCCTCGGCCTAGTACGAGAAGGCCATCGGCTTGTCGGCGTCACGGGAGTCGCCGCCGATCTTCGTGGGCGGGTTGAGGTCGGCCTCGGTGAGCTCCGGGGGGCCTGCCTTGACGTACTTGACCAGCAGCTTGACCTCGACGACGGCGAGGATCGCGTACAGCGTGGTGAAGACGACCATCGAGGTGATGACCTCGGCCTGGGAGACACCGGGGGAGACCGCGTCACGCGTCTGGAACAGGCCGTAGACGACCCAGGGCTGACGGCCCATCTCGGTGAAGATCCAGCCCCAGGAGCTGGCGATCAGCGGGAAGCCCAGGGTGAGGATCGCGATGCGCCAGTACCACTTGGTGAGGGTCGGGCCGAGCGCCTTCTTCGGCAGCAGCACGAGATGCGGCACCTCGTCGTCGCCCACCCTCAGGTGCTGTGGCAGCAGGAACTTCTTGCGGGTCAGCCACAGGCCGACCAGGCCGATGGCGAACGACGTCATACCGAAGCCGATCATCCACCGGAAACCCCAGTAGGCGACGGGGATGTTGGGGCGGTAGTCGCCGGGCCCGTACTTCTCCTGCTCGGCCTTGTTGACGTCGTTGATGCCGGGCACGTACGAGGTGAAGTCGTCCTTCGCGAGGAAGGACAGCAGGCCGGGGATCTCGATGGCGACCTTGTTGTGGCCCTTGTCGACGTCGCCGATGGCGAAGACCGAGAAGGGGGCCGGCTTCTCGCCGTCCCACAGCGCCTCGGCCGCGGCCATCTTCATCGGCTGCTGCTGGTACATGATCTTGCCGAGCACGTCACCGCTGATCGCGGTGAGGAGACCTCCGATGACGACGGTGACGAGGCCCAGCCGCAACGACGTCTTCATCACCGGGACGTGCTGCTTGCGCACCAGGTGGAAGGCGGCGATGCCGACCATGAAGGCGCCGCCGGTCAGGAAGGCCGCGGTGAGCGTGTGGAAGACCTGGGCGAGCGCGGTGTTCTGGGTGAGCACCAGCCAGAAGTCGGTGAGCTCGGCCCGGCCCTTCTCCCCGTTGATCCGGTAGCCGACCGGGTGCTGCATCCAGGAGTTGGCCGCGAGGATGAAGTACGCCGAGAGGATGGTGCCGATCGAGACCATCCATATACAGGCCAGGTGGATCTTCTTGGGCAGCTTGTCCCAGCCGAAGATCCACAGGCCGATGAAGGTCGACTCGAAGAAGAAGGCGATCAGGGCCTCGAAGGCCAGCGGCGCACCGAAGACGTCACCGACGAAGCGCGAGTAGTCCGACCAGTTCATGCCGAACTGGAACTCCTGCACGATGCCGGTGACCACCCCCATCGCGATGTTGATCAGGAAAAGCTTGCCCCAGAACTTCGTCGCCTGGAGATACTTCTCCTTCTCCGTCCGCACCCAGGCCGTCTGCAGACCGGCCGTGAGCGCGGCCAGCGAGATCGTCAGGGGGACGAACAGAAAGTGGTAGACGGTGGTGATGCCGAACTGCCATCGCGCCAGGGTCTCCGGCGCCAGAGCCAGGTCCACGTCGCCGCTCCTTACCTACGCTTGTGAAAGCGTTCACATTCACAAGCCATTATGCAGCACGGGCTTTCGAGCGCTGGAGGGGGTCCCCTGTCTCCCCCGTCACAGCCAACCCCTTGGCCGGAACTTCAACATATTGTTGAATCTACGGCATGCAGACACCGACATCGCTACAGATACGGATCTCCTGGCCGGCGGGGCATCTCACCGCCACCCTCGACGACACCCCGACCGCCCAGGCCCTCGCCAAGGCACTGCCTCGCGTCTCCACCGCCCGCACCTGGGGCGAGGAGGTGTACTTCGACACGGGTCTGTCGGTTTCACGTGAAACAGGCGCCCGGGAAGTCGTCGAGCCGGGCACCGTCGCCTTCTGGACCGACGGTGACGCCCTCGCCCTCCCGTACGGCCCCACGCCGATCTCGCAGGGCGACGAGTGCCGCCTCGCAAGCCCGTGCAACGTCCTGGGCCGCCTCGACGGCGATCCCGGGCTGCTCGCGACCGTGCGGGACGGCGACCCCGTGCGTGTGGAAATCCTGGACGCCTGACCTGGCGCCGGGCCTTACAGGTCCTTACGGAACCCTTCCGCCACCTTCAGGAAGATGTCGTTCGCCTCGGCTTCCCCGACCGTCACCCGCACACCCTCGCCCGGGAACGGCCGGATGACCACACCCGCCTGCTCACACACCTCCGCGAACGGGACCGTGCGCTCCCCCAGCCGCAGCCATACGAAGTTGGCCTGGGTCTCGGGCACCGTCCAGCCCTGAGAGCGCAGTCCGTCGACCACGCGCGTGCGCTCACCCACCAGCGATCCGACCCGGCCGAACAGTGCGTCCTCGGCCCGCAGTGAGGCGATCGCCGCCTCCTGCGCGAGCTGGCTCACGCCGAACGGCACCGCCGTCTTGCGCAGCGCCGCAGCCACCGGCTCGTGCGCGATGGCGAACCCGACCCGCAGGCCGGCGAGGCCGTACGCCTTGGAGAAGGTCCGCAGGACACAGACGTTGGGCCGGTCCCGGTAGAGCTCGACGCCGTCCGGCACCTCGGGGTCGCGGATGAACTCGCGGTAGGCCTCGTCGAGAACCACCAGCACGTCACCAGGGACCCGGTCGAGGAAGCGCTCCAGCTCCGCCCGCCGCACCACCGTGCCGGTCGGGTTGTTGGGGTTGCAGACGAAAATCAGCCGCGTCCGGTCGGTGATCGCGGCGGCCATCGCGTCGAGGTCGTGCACATCCCCCGGCGTCAGCGGCACCTGGACCGACGTCGCGCCGCTGATCTGCGTGATGATCGGGTACGCCTCGAAGGACCTCCAGGCGTAGATCACCTCGTCACCCGGGCCGGAGGTGGCCTGGATCAGCTGCTGGGCGACACCGACCGAACCGGTGCCGGTGGCCAGGTGAGTGAGAGGCACACCGAACCGCTCGGACAGCTCGTTCATCAGCCCCGTGCAGGCCATGTCCGGGTAGCGGTTGAAGTTGCAGGCCGCGGCCGTCACGGACTCCATCACGCCGGGCAGCGGCGGATACGGGTTCTCGTTGGAGGACAGCTTGTAGGCCACCGGACCACCTGCCGCGGCGGGCTTGCCCGGCTTGTAGGTGGGGATTCCCTCCAGCTCGGCGCGCAGCTTGGGGCTCGTCTCGCTCACCGCAGTCCTCCTCGTGAAGACCGGCGGCCCATGACCGCCGCCGACATCCAATACTCCTCACCTTATGAGGATTCGGCGCCCCTGCGTATAGCCACGGCTGACTGGACGGTGCCGGCCTCCGCCGTCCCACCGGCATCAGGGGCATCGACGCACCAAGGCGTACGAATCCGGGGGCGCGCCGCACATATATCTACGCGCCGGTGGTGCACGCCGTGGCGCGCATCCCCCATGCAGGTGAGTTGAGACCTCTTCGCAACATCGGCCACTTGGCAGGCCCGTGTGCGCCACCACGTCACGTACTGCCATGGGAGCGCTCAACCCCCTTGGTTTCTAAAGCAATTGAGGTCAAATGATCATGCAGAAACGTGCCTGTCAACGCGTGCATATGCGTCCGCACTACCCCACCGCATGAGCCCTACTATCGGCTCGCCATGACAGCAGCAGGGAAGCACCAGGTGAGCCGCGCGGAAACCTCACGGCGAGGCAGTCGGCCGGGTCGGGCCGGTATCAGAGACGTGGCCGCCGCCGCCGGAGTCTCGATCACGACTGTCTCCGACGCCCTCAACGGCAAGGGGCGGCTCCCGGACGCCACCCGGCGCCATGTCCGGGAAGTCGCCGACCGGCTGGGCTACCGGCCCTCGGCCGCCGCCCGGACCCTCCGTACCGGCAAGTCGGGCCTCATCGGCCTGACCGTGACCACGTACGGGGATGAACCTTTCACCTTCACCGAGTTCGCGTACTTCGCCGAGATGGCACGGGCCGCCACCTCCGCCGCGCTCGCCCGCGGCTACGCCCTCGTCATCCTGCCCGCGACCTCCCGCCACGACGTGTGGTCGAACGTCGCCCTGGACGGCACGGTCGTCATCGACCCCTCCGACCAGGACCCGGTCGTCAGCGAGCTCGTGCGGCAGGGCCTGCCGGTCGTCTCCGACGGCCGCCCGGCCGGTTCGCTGCCGGTGACGGCCTGGGTGGACAACGATCACGAGGCCGCCGTCCTCGGCATCCTCGACCACCTGGCCGACGCCGGCGCCCGCCGCATCGGCCTGCTGACCGGCACGACGACGGACACCTACACCCACCTGTCGACCACCGCGTACCTGCGCTGGTGCGAGCGCGTCGGCCAGGACCCGGTGTACGAGGCCTACCCCGCACACGATCCGTGCGCGGGCGCCGTCGCCGCCGACCGGCTCCTCGCCCGGCCCGACCGGCCCGACGCGGTCTACGGGCTGTTCGACCCGAACGGCACCGACCTGCTCGCCGCCGCCCGCCGTTACGGCCTGCGCGTTCCCGAGGATCTGCTGCTGGTCTGCTGCAGCGAGTCCACGGTGTACGCCAACACGGAACCGCCCATCACCACGCTCTCCCTGAAGCCGCGCCGCATCGGCACGGCGGTGGTGCAGCTCCTCATCGACGCCATCGAGGGAGTGGAATCGGACCATCCGGTGGAGCAGGTGATACCGACGGAGCTGATCGTGCGCACCTCGTCCCAGCGACGCCCGCCGCGCACGACGGTCAGCCCGCCGCGCTCACCCGAGGAGACCTAGGTCTCGCGGGCGGACGCCTCGCAGCAGGCGTCCGGCAGAGGACCTCTCCCCCAACGGGCAAAGGGAAGGTCGTCCTCCTGGGGAGAAACAGGGCCGGTCCCCCGGAGAGAAGGGATCGTTCTCGCGAAGAGAAGAAGAGCGAGGACGGTCACACGGTGGTCAAAGCCCGGCTCAATCGGGGCGAAAGCCGCGGTGAACTGGACTCTTGCTCTGATTCACCACCCCTGGGTCATCACATGGCGCGATCCGCATTCCTATGATGGGCCCACGACATCCGCGGGCCGCTACGACCAGGCAGTCCGATGCGGTGCAATGCGGCGCGATGGTGGAGGGGTCGATGACTCAGGGGGCCGGTCAGGGACCCGAGGTGGAGCGGACGGCGACGTTGCGCGACTTCCGGGTGCCCGCGTACGTCCACGAGACCGGTCCGTACGTCCACGGCGTCCACCCCGGGGAGGTCGCCCCGCCGCCCGAGGAGACCTACCCCGAGGGATACACGCCGACTCAGCGCGACCTTCCCGTCATCAACCGGGGTGACACTGTCCAGGTGACCGTGGACCCCGAGACCGCCGCCGCCCCGCAGGCCCACACCGGGCAGGGCCCGCTGTACGTCGTGGGTGACGTGCACGGCTACCTCGACCAGCTGGTGTCGGCCCTCCAGGAGAAGGGCCTGCTCGACGCCGCCGGCAACTGGTGCGCGGGCACCGCCCGGCTGTGGTTCCTCGGTGACTTCACCGACCGCGGCCCGGACGGCATCGGCGTCATCGACCTGGTCATGCGGCTGTCCGCCGAGGCCGCCGCGGCCGGCGGCTACTGCAAGGCGCTCATGGGCAACCACGAGCTGCTGCTGCTGGGCGCGAAGCGGTTCGGCGACACGCCAGTCAACTCCGGCGCGGGCACCGCCACCTTCCAGGCGGCCTGGCTGCTCAACGGCGGCCAGAAGACCGACATGGACCGCCTCCAGGACCACCACCTGCAGTGGATGTCCCGTCTGGACGCCGTCGAGGAGGTCGACGGCCACCTGCTCGTCCACTCCGACACCACCGCCTACCTCGACTACGGCCGCTCCATCGAAGAGGTCAACGACACCGTCCGCGAGACGATCACCCGCAACGACGCGGACGAGGTCTGGGACCTGTTCCGCAAGTTCACCAAGCGCTTCTCCTTCCGCGACGAGGGCGGCGCGGACGCCGTGCGCCGCCTGCTCGATACGTACGGGGGCACCCGGATCGTTCACGGCCACAGCCCGATCCCGTACCTGCTGGGTGAGGTCGGTGCCGAGGACGACGAGGACAACAGTGACCCGGTCATCGAGGGACCGCACGTCTACGCCGACGGACTCGCCATCGCGATGGACGGCGGCGTGACCATGGCCGGAAAGCTGCTGGTCCAGCAACTGCCGCTGGAGGCGTGAACGTTCACCGGGCAGGCACCCCCGGTCGGAGGACCGGGCCGGTGAGGGGCCAATTTCGGTAAACCCCCTGTCACCGCATACCGTCACCGCTCTACCATCGGCTTATCCGTAGCAGGCTCCCCTCCGTTTCTGCCCGACGGCTCGTCAGCATGCCGAGCCCCAAGCCCTACGGAGCATCGGGGGATGCACATGAACAGCGTTCCGCAGCACCTGCTGAGCGAGGACCGCCAGGAATACGAGCGGATCCTCGATGAGGCGCTGCGCTCCGCACCACACCGTCCCGACCTGGCCGCTGTCGGACAGCGGCTCAACCCCGAACAGCTGCGCACCATGGCGCTGAACGCCACCGCGCTCATCACGGCCGCCGCGTCGGCCGAATACCAGCACTACGTCAAGGTGCGCGACGAACTGCGTCAACCGGCGTCGTCCGCTTCGCCGGCCGTGCACGAGTCCGGTTCCTCCGAGCCGGGCGCGGGCGCCTCGGGGCTCGCCGCCAGCATGGGAGTCGCCGACGCCGCCGGCGCGGGCGCCGTCGCCGTCGTCGCCGTCCTCGCACCCGTCCTGGCCGGTACCGCTGCGGCGATCTTCCTGCTCGTCGGCTACATCCTGCAGATGCTCGACCCCGAGCAGGGGTTCGCCCGGACCATGCTCACCACGGGCTGGGTGTTCGGCGCCGTGACCGCGGTCGCGATCCTCGTCGCCGCGGTGGGACTGCTGCTCACCGCCCTGCGCAACAAGCCCACGGCCGAAAGCGGGCCGTACGGCGCATTGCAGGGGGAGGTGGCCCAGGCCAGGGCGGCCTGGCACGAGGCGCTGCTGGAACGCGGGATCCTGCCCTTCCTGCGCGAAGCACTCGTCGACCCCGGCGCGACCGCCGCACTGCACCCCACGCCCTCGTCCACCCCGGTCAGTCGCATGCCGCACCTCGGCTACGACCGCCCGGGGTTCACCAGCCCGGACGACGGCGACCGCGGTTCGCGCCCCAGCTTCAGCAGTCCGGACTACACCAGCCCGGACTTCGGAGGCCCGGAGCACCAGCCGGAGTAGCCGTCGGATCCCGTCCGAGCAGGCGCCTCCCACAGGCCGGGGGACCATCGGCCCCCGGGCCTGTGCGCGGCCGGTCAGTCCGCGATGGGCAGATACACGCGGTTCCCGCTCGCCGCGAACTCCTTCGACTTGAGGGCCATGCCCTCCTCGATCTCGGTCCGTGTGCCGCCGTGTTCACGGCGGATGTCCTGCGAGATCTTCATGCTGCAGAACTTGGGACCGCACATCGAGCAGAAGTGGGCCGTCTTGGCCGGTTCCGCGGGCAGGGTCTCGTCGTGGAACTCCCGTGCCGTGTCCGGGTCGAGGGCCAGGTTGAACTGGTCCTCCCACCGGAACTCGAAACGGGCGTCGGACAACGCGTCGTCCCACTCCTGCGCACCCGGGTGGCCCTTGGCGAGGTCGGCTGCGTGGGCAGCGATCTTGTAGGTGATGACGCCGGTCTTCACGTCGTCGCGGTTCGGCAGGCCCAGGTGCTCCTTGGGCGTGACGTAACACAGCATCGCCGTGCCCCACCAGGCGATCATCGCGGCACCGATGCCGGAAGTGATGTGGTCGTACGCCGGGGCGACGTCCGTGGTCAGCGGGCCGAGCGTATAGAACGGAGCTTCATCGCAGATCTCCTGCTGAAGGTCGATGTTCTCCTTGATCTTGTGCATCGGGACATGGCCCGGGCCCTCGATCATGGTCTGCACGTTGAAACGCTTCGCGATCCGGTTGAGTTCCCCGAGCGTGCGCAACTCCGCGAACTGGGCCTCGTCGTTGGCGTCCGCGATCGATCCGGGCCTGAGACCGTCGCCGAGCGAGTACGTGACGTCGTACGCGGCGAGGATCTCGCAGAGCTCCTCGAAGTTCTCGTACAGGAACGACTCCTTGTGGTGCGCGAGGCACCAGGCGGCCATGATCGAGCCGCCGCGGGAGACGATGCCGGTCTTGCGGTTCGCCGTCAGCGGCACGTACGCCAAGCGCACGCCCGCGTGGACCGTCATGTAGTCCACGCCCTGCTCGGCCTGTTCGATGACCGTGTCCTTGTAGATCTCCCAGGTCAGCTCCTCGGCCCGGCCGTCGACCTTCTCCAGAGCCTGGTAGAGCGGCACGGTGCCGATCGGGACGGGAGAGTTGCGCAGCACCCACTCGCGCGTGGTGTGGATGTTGCGGCCGGTGGACAGGTCCATCACCGTGTCGGCGCCCCAGCGGGTCGCCCAGGTCATCTTCTCGACCTCCTCCTCGATGGAGGACGTCACGGCCGAGTTGCCGATGTTGGCATTGACCTTCACCAGGAACCGCTTGCCGATGATCATCGGCTCGATCTCCGGGTGGTTCACGTTGGCCGGCAGCACGGCCCGGCCCGCGGCGATCTCGTCCCGCACGACCTCGGGCGCCACGTTCTCCCGGATGGCCACGTACTCCATCTCGGGCGTGATCTCGCCGCGCCGGGCGTACGCGAGCTGCGTGACCGCCTGTCCCTCCCTGCCCCGGCGGGGCTGGCGCGGCCGGCCGGGGAAGACGGCGTCCAGGTTACGAAGGCCGCCGCGGGGCGAGGTGTGCTTGATGCCGTCGTCCTCGGGACGGACGGGGCGGCCCGCGTACTCCTCCGTGTCGCCGCGGGCGATGATCCAGTTCTCGCGCAGCGGCGACAGGCCCCTGCGGACGTCGGTGTCGACGAGTGGATCGGTGTACGGGCCCGACGTGTCGTACAGCGTGACCGACTGGCCGTTGGTGAGGTGCACCTGACGGACCGGCACGCGCAGGTCAGGGCGAGAGCCCTCGACATACGCCTTGTGCCAGCCGATGGACTTCCCGGCCTCCTCGGACTTCTCGTCCTGAACGGAGGCAGGCGTGCGTGCGTCCTTGCTGGTCATGAGACCTACTCCCTACGCCGGCATTACCCGGTAACAGGTTCGGCGGTCGACGCAGCGGCTTCCGTCCGGCGACGTTCCGTGTGAAACATCACTCGACTCCGGCGATGTTTCATGTGAAACATCGCTGGGACGGAGGTCAGCGCCCTCTCAGCCCGGTGCTCCGAGCTCCCGCGTGTACAAAAGGTGCCTCCACGCTAGCGGCAATTCTGGCGCGGTGAACAGAGGGCCCCCCTCGTTCTTGCGATGATCGGTCGGTGACCACGACGCAGCGTCCCCCCTACCCCCCACCCGAGTCGCCCCGCGGATCCGGCGCCGGAAACGGCAACGGCCGTGGTGACGGCCATGACGGCGCCGCCGGGGCCCGGCAGGAGCAGGCTCAGGGACAGGGCCTTGGGCCTGGCTACGGGCGCGGCGGGAGCTTCGGCCCGGGAGGCGGCGGTGAGCGTGGTTCCGGCTCCGGCGGTGGATACGGCTCGGGCTTCGGCGGCGGGTACGGATCGGACTCCGGCGATGAGTACGGCTCGGGCTCCGGCGGCGGGTACGACTCCGGTCCTGGCCGTGAGTACGGTTCTCGTCCCGGCGGAGAGTACGGGCCGGGCTCCGGCGGCGGCCCGGGTGCCGGTTCTTCCGGTGGCGGCCACGGTGGCCCCACCGGCGGGCAGGGCTCCGGCCCCGGCGGCGGGCAGGGCTCCGGCCCCGGCGGCGGGCGCGGTTCCGGGCCTGGCAGAGGTGACAGGAACGGCCACGGTGGGGGCAACGACCACGGTGGGGGCGACGGACACGGCCACGGCCCCGGCTCCGCACCGGGGGGCGGCCATGGTCATTCCCACAGTCACAACCACGGTCCGGCGACGCCCGTTTCCCTGCATCTGCGCAAGGTCATCGCGGCGGTCCTGATCCCGTTCGCCGTGGCAGTGCTGGTCGGTCTCGCCGTGCTGTGGCCGGGCGGCGCCCCGTCGCACGAACGCACCGGCGTCGGCTTCGACCGGCAGACGCAGGAGGCCACGGTCACCAAGGTGGTCGAGGTGAGCTGCAAGGAGGCCGGCGCCTCGGGCGTTCCGCCGACCGGCGACACCTCCACCGCGGAGGGTTCCTCGGCGGTGCAGGAGGAGAAGGGCACCTGTAAGAGGGCCACGATCCGGGTCGACAGCGGCAACGACAAGGGCCGTACGTTCACCGAGATCGTCCAGCCGGACCAGTCCCGCCAGTTGCACGAGGGCCAGGAGGTCGTGGTCGCCTACGAGCCCTCCGCGCCGAAGGACCTCCAGTACTCGGTCACCGACATCAACCGCCGTCTGCCCCTGGGGCTGCTCGCCGGCATCTTCGCACTCGCCGTCGTGGTCGTCGGGCGGTTGCGAGGTGTCATGGCCCTGGTGGCGCTGGCCATGAGCTTCCTGGTGCTGAACTTCTTCATCCTGCCGGCGATCCTGCAGGGCTCGAATCCCCTGATCGTGGCGGTGGTGGGGGCGAGCGCCATCATGCTCATCGCCCTGTACCTGTGTCACGGCCTGTCCGCCCGGACATCCGTGGCGGTGCTCGGCACACTCATCTCCCTGCTGCTCATCGGCATCCTCGGCTCGGTGTTCATCGACTGGGCCGCGCTCACCGGCAACACCGACGACAACACCGGCCTCATCCACGGCCTCTATCCGACGATCGACATGAGTGGTCTGCTGCTGGCCGGCATCATCATCGGCTCGCTGGGCGTACTCGACGACGTGACGGTCACCCAGACCTCGGCGGTCTGGGAACTGCACGAGGCCAACCCGTCGATGGGCTGGCGCGGGCTCTACCGCGCGGGCATCCGGATCGGCCGCGACCACATCGCCTCGGTCGTCAACACACTCGTCCTCGCCTACGCGGGCGCGGCGCTGCCGCTGCTGCTGCTGTTCTCGATCGCGCAGAGCAGTGTGGGGACGGTCGCCAACAGCGAACTGGTGGCCGAGGAGATCGTGCGCACGCTGGTCGGTTCGATCGGCCTGGTCGCCTCGGTGCCGGTCACCACGGCCCTGGCGGCGCTGGTGGTCTCGGCCGACCGCCCGGGAGCGGAGCCCGCCGCGGAGGCCGCCTCAACGGCCCCGGCGCGCGGGGGGAGGGGCCGGCGCCGCAAGCGCTGACTCCTCTGCGCCTGCCGCAGGTGGCCCGGGCCTGGGCGGAACCCCGCGAAGGCCTCGGGCAGCGGGGGAAGAGGCCCTGCGCTCAGACCCCGTTGCGGGCTGCGGCCTCGGGGCGCCTGGGCCCCGGGCGCCTCGGCCTCGGCCGCTTCCCGTGCCGCCGGCGGCTCAGCCGTGTCCCGCGCTTCCGGCGCCTCCACCACACCCGCCTGCACCACCTCCGGCGGCGGAAGCGTCCGCCCTACCGCGAGAAGATCGCCCGGTCATACGACCATCGCAGGAAGAAGCGTTCCTGCATGGCTCGGCGGCATCCGGTGAAGCGTTCCTCCACCGTGCCGCCGGGCCCATGCCTCAACCAGCGCTCTGCTCGGCGAGGATGCGGTCCAGGGCCTCGTCCAGGTGGGCGTCGAAGTCGGCGAGCGAGCCCTCCTGGCCCAGCGGCACCAACTTGTCCGTACGGTCGAGGAAAGCGACGAGCGGTGCCGTCGACGACCGGAACAACGCCTGGTCGCTGCCCACCTGAAGCCTGATCAACACCTCGCCCAGCGCGTCGGGTTCGACGGGCGTGACCCGCACATCGCCCTCCCCGCACGGCCGGCCGACCCCGTCGATCAGCAACTCCCGCCCGAAAGCCCACGTCACGGGGGCATCACCGGGCAAATGGAACGTCAGCCGGACGGCATAGGGATCACTGGACTCATAGCGCAGCTCCACCGGAATGCGGAAGGAGAGCTCCTCGGACACGAGAAAGCTCATCATGACCTCTGCTTGCACGGACTCGCGCATCGATAACCCCGTCATTCGCCGTGACTGGCCGGGAACGAACCTCTGACACTTGGTGGAATCTTGCTGAACGTACACAGCAGATCACAAGGAGTGAGTTTTCACATACTGATAGAGAGCGCGAGCGAGCCGAGCGACCGCCCGATCCCGGCCTGCAACTGCCGGGCCGCCGGCAGCAACCGGTCGACCTGGTGTGCGGGGAGTGAAATGGCCATCGTCGCTGCCGTGGTGCCGAGTGTGAGCGGGATCGCGGCGCAGACCGCACCCAGGGCGTACTCCTGACGCTCGATCACCGGTTCCATGCGCCGGATGCGCTCCAGACGCCGGAGCAGGCTGTGGTTGTCGCGCACGGTGTACGGCGTGAGCGGCTGCACCGGGTAGCGGTCGAGGTGGTCACGCCGTGCGTCCTCGTCCAGCTGGGACAACAGGCACTGCCCGACGGCGTGGGCGTGCCCGGTCTCCCGGAAGTCGGCCCACTCCTCGACGGCGGGGGTGTTCGGGGTGTCGGAGACGCACATGACGTCGATCTCACCCTCGCGGTACACCGCGTAGTACACGGGCACGCCGAGGACGTCCCGCCAGTGCGCGAGTGTGTCGACCACCGTGCTGCGACGTTTCTGCCGCGCTCCGCTGCTGCTCAGCCGCTCCGCCGCCTCACCGAGGAAGAACAGGCCTTTGTCGCGGCGCAGATAACCCTCGTGCACGAGGGTGCGCAGCAGGTGATAGGTCGTGGGCAGCGCCAGCCCGGTCTCACGGGCCAGTTGCTTGGCGGGGGCGCCGTACTCGTGCACGGCGACGGTCTCCAGCAGGCGCATCGCGCGCTGCACGGATCCGATGAGGGTCGGCGGAGGCGCGGGTGCGGAGGGGCCCGGTGGCCCGGGGGGTGCCGCCGAGCGGGGTTGCGCGGGGACGGTGTGGAGGTGGACGGGTGCGGTGTCAGCCGGGACCAAGGGTCTCTCCCGAAGCGGGGGGGGGCAGACCGTGCGGAGGAACACGGGTGGGGGTGTATGCCGCTCGCGGGGAAGTCCCCGCGTCGGGTTCCGGACTCTATTCGCCTGCCACCGCGTGCAGACGGCCCCGCCGGGAAACTTCCCCCGCCCGAGGGAACCGGTGATTCCAGGCGTTGCCCGCTACCCCCACCGGTTTCCCACCGGTCTCACCAGTCGCTGCGCGACGAGGAGCTCGATGTGAACTTCCGTACGACGTAGATCAGTCCCCCGACCAGCGCCACGAAGACCAGCACCTTGAAGAGCAGTCCGATGACGAACCCGACCACACTGGCGATCAGCCCGCCGAACACGACCAGGGCGATGACCGGCACCGCGATCCACTTCACCCACCACGGCAGTCCCGTGAAGATCTCTCGCATCGCCCTCGTCCTTACCTCTCCGCCCGTTCGAGTGCCGGGTCCTGTCGGTCCTTCTGGATCTCTGACGTCCTGCACTCGATGCTAGGTCCGGGGAGGGGTCGAACGGGGGCCTCGCACCCCTTGTCCTCCCCTGACCGATCCCCTAGGGAACCCTGAGGCGGTCCGTCACCTCTCGGGCGGAGAGAAGACCACCAGCACCCTCAGATCCTCGGTGATGTGGTGGAACTTGTGGGCCACGCCCGCCGGCACGTAGATCACGCTGCCGCGCGCCACCTGGGTCGTCTCCAGGCCGACGGTGATCGCGGCCCGGCCGCTCACAACGAAGTAGACCTCGTCCTGGTTGTGCGGCTTCTGTGGATCCTGCACGCCCGCGTCGAGGGCGTACAGGCCGACCGACATGTTCTGCTCCCGCAGAAACTGCAGGTAGGCACCGTCGTTGGCGGCGCGCTCCGCCTCCAGTTCATCCAGCCGAAATGCCTTCATCGCCTTGCCCGCCCCTGCCTCTTGTGCCCATGCTCGATCAGGTCTGCCACGATCAGACACATGATGAATTTCGTAGTCAAGACGATCGCCAACGCGGGTGCCCTGGCGGTCGCCGTGTGGCTGCTCGACAAGATCACCCTGACCGGTGACAGCACGGGCAAGAAGGTCGGCACCCTGATCATCGTGGCGCTGCTCTTCGGCCTGGTGAACTTCCTCGTCAAGCCGGTCGTCAAGCTCCTCAGCCTTCCGCTGCTGATTCTGACGCTCGGGCTGTTCACCCTGGTCGTCAACGCGCTGATGCTGCTGCTCACCTCGTGGCTGGCGGACAAGCTCGACCTGAGCTTCCACGTGGAGGGCTTCTGGACGGCCGTCCTGGGCGGTCTGATCATCTCGGTCGTCTCCTGGGCCCTGCACGTCGTCCTGCCCGACGAGGACTGAGCACCATGACGTACCGCGTCTGTTTCGTCTGCACGGGCAACATCTGCCGTTCCCCGATGGCCGAGATCGTCTTCCGCGCGCGGGTGGCGGAGGCCGGTCTCGACGGGCTGGTGGAGGTCGACAGCGCCGGCACGGGCGGTTGGCACGAGGGCGACGGCGCCGACCCGCGCACGGTGGCCGTCCTGGAGGACAACGGCTACGCCGGCGGCCACACCGCCCGGCAGTTCCAGCCGTCCTGGTTCTCGCGCCTCGATCTGGTGATCGCGCTCGACTCCGGCCACCTCGGAGCCCTGCGCCGCCTCGCCCCCACGGAACAGGACGCGCAGAAGGTACGACTGCTGCGCTCGTACGACCCAGCCGCCGGCGAGGACCTCGACGTACCGGACCCCTACTACGGGGGCATGGACGGCTTCGAGGAGTGCCTTGAGATGGTGGAGGCGGCGAGCACAGGGCTGCTCGCCGCAGTACGCGAGGACGTGGAGGGACGGGCGGCATGAGTGATTCCGCGAGGGGTGACGCGGGCCGGGCGACGGGCGACGCGAACCGGATGAAGGATGCCGCGAGCCGGGTGACGGGTGCGGCGGGCCAAGCGGCGGGTGCCGTCGACGACCTGACGGCCGCCGTGGACAAGGTGACGGGTGCCGCGGGTCTCGTCACCGCGGACGCCGGTGACGGTACGCGCGCGGTGCGGGCCGGGCTGCCCGAGCCGGTCAAGCACGAGCCCACCCTGCCCGGTCCCGTGTTCGCCGCCCACTTCCACCTGCCGGGCGACCCGACCGGCCCCTACACCTACGGCCGCGACGAGAACCCGACCTGGACGCTGCTCGAGCGCGCCGTCGGCGAGCTGGAGGCGCCCGGCCCGGACGGTGCAGAGACGCTCGTCTTCGCCTCCGGCATGGCCGCGATCTCAGCGGTGCTCTTCTCCCAGCTGCGCACCGGTGACGTGTGCGTCCTGCCCGACGACGGCTATCAGGCGCTGCCGCTGGTCCGCGCCCAGCTGGAGGCCTACGGCATCGAGGTGCGCACCGCGCCGACCGGCGGTGACGCCCAGCTCGACGTCCTCGACGGCGCGAAGCTGCTGTGGATCGAGACCCCGTCGAACCCCGGGCTGGACGTGTGCGACATCAGGCGGCTCGCCGAGGCGGCACACGCGCGTGGCGCCCTGGTGGCCGTCGACAACACCCTCGCGACGCCGCTCGGCCAGCGTCCGCTGGAACTCGGCGCCGACTTCGCGGTGGCCAGCGGCACCAAGCAGCTCACCGGCCACGGCGACGTCCTGCTGGGCTACGTCGTCGGCCGGGACGCCGAGGCCATGGCCGCCGTACGCCGCTGGCGCAAGATCGTCGGTGCGATTCCCGGACCCATGGAGGCCTGGCTCGCGCACCGTTCGATCGCGACGCTCCAGATGCGGGTCGACCGGCAGAGCGCAACGGCCCTGACGGTCGCCGAGGCGCTGCGTGAACGGCCCGAGGTGTCGGGCTTGCGCTACCCGGGGCTCCCCGGCGACCCCTCGCACGCTGTCGCCGCGCGGCAGATGCGGCGCTTCGGGTGCGTGGTGTCGTTCACGCTGCCCACGCGCGCGCGGGCCGATCGCTTCCTGGACGCGCTGCGGCTCGTGGACGACGCGACGAGCTTCGGCGGAGTGCGGTCCACGGCCGAACGGCGCGGGCGTTGGGGCGGCGACGCGGTGCCGGAGGGCTTCATCCGCCTGTCGGTCGGCGCCGAGGACCCCGAGGACCTGGTGGCGGACGTGCTGCGTGCGCTGGACGCGTCGGCCGCGTGACATCCCCATGGACGGTCCGAGCCTCCCCCCTCGTGGCTCGGACCGTCCCCCGGTTCCCCGCGCAAGAACCGCGCGACCAAGGCTAGTTGACTCTCTGTCAGTGTCCAATCACAGTAGCGACAGCGACCTATCGACTTATTTATAGTTGAGCGCGGCCGGGGACCGGAGCAGAGCCGAAGAGGGGAGCTTGTGCGGTGGATCTGGCCTTGCTGCGGACCTTCGTGACCGTGCACCGAGCCGGCTCCTTCACCCGCGCCGCCGCCCTGCTCGGCCTCTCCCAGCCGGCCGTCACCTCGCAGATACGGACGCTGGAGCGGCAGCTGGGCCGTCCCTTGTTCCTGCGGCAGGCCCGCGGCGTGACCCCGACGAGCATCGGCGACGAACTCGCCCACAAGGCCGCACCGCATCTCGACGCCCTGGTGGAGATCACCGAGACCGGCCTCGACGACGACTCCTCCTTACGGACGCTGCACCTCGCAGGTCCTCCGGAGTTCACCGCCGAACGAGCCCTGCCCGCCCTCACGGAGCTGACCGGCGAGGACGGTCAGGGCTTCGCCTTGCGCGCCTCGTTCGGGAACGCCGAGGAAACCCTGGAAGGGCTTTCCGCCGGGCATCATGATCTGGCCATCAGCACGGCCCAGCCGCGTGGCGCTCTGCTCACAGCGACTGCGCTCTGCGACGAGGAGCACGTCTTGGTCGCCGCGCCGCGCTGGGCCGGGGACACCGGCGCCGGGCAGCCGGACGGCAAGCCGATACCGGCCCTGGAGCAGGTGCCCGTGGTGGAGGTGCACGAGTCGCTGCCCTTCGTCTCCCGCTACTGGGCCTCCGTCTTCGACTCACCCCCGGCCGCCCCGGGCACCGTCATCGTTCCCGACCTGCGTGCGGTCCTGGCCTGCACGGTCGCGGGGGCGGGCATGGCAGTGCTGCCCCGCTATCTGTGCGCGGCAGCGCTGGAGCGGGGCGATGTCGTGCCCCTGTACGAGCCGGCGGTGCCGCCGTTGCGGACGTATTTCCTCGTGGTCCGCACCGGGACGCTCGCGATGCCTCATGTCGCGCGGGCGCACGACTGGTTGCTGCGGTCCTCGGCCGACTGGTGCTGAGGTGCTCGGGGTCGCCTGCCGGGCCGTACAGACGTGCGCTGCGGGGCGCTCCGACGAGAGGTGCCGGGCGCCATGGCGCGGGTGCCGGGGCGCTCGGGACGGTGTCTCACTCTGAGGGCTCGAGGGGTCACCCTTCGCGATGTTTCACGTGGAACCAGCCGGGCCACATTTCACTCATGACCGTCCGACCCGTGGTCAAGCGCACCGCCCGCGCCGTTCTGCTGGACGGTGACGACCTGATCCTGATCAAGCGCACCAAGCCGGGGATGGATCCCTACTGGCTCACCCCCGGCGGCGGGGTCGAGCCCAGCGACTCGACCGTCGTCGATGCCCTCCACCGCGAGGTGTACGAGGAGCTCGGCGCGAAGGTCACCGACGTGGTGCCCTGCTTCGTGGACACCATGGAGCACATCGGGGAGGACGGTGGTGCGACCGGTGTGAAGGTGCAGCACTTCTTCGTCTGCCGCCTGGAGTCCATGGACCCCTCGCTGCGTCACGGTCCCGAGGTGGACGAGCCCGTCGGCGAGTACGAGATCGTGCGTGTGCCCTTCACCCGGGTCGGGATCGCGTCCGTCCATCTCGTGCCGCTGTCGCTACGGCACTACCTGGACGGCAACATCGAGGGTGTTCTCGCCATGCACGCGCCCGACCTGGGCTGAGACGGCTGTTCAGCTCCCGGCCGCGACCAGTTCCTCGACGGAGTCGTGCCGTATGCGGTCCGACGGGATGCCGACGTCCCTCAGGGCGTCCACACCGCTGCGGATCATCCCGGGCGGACCCGAGAGATAGGCGTCGAACTCGTTCCACGGCCCGTAGGCGCGTATCGCGTCCGGCAACTGCTGGTGCGCCTGCTGGTCGATGATCGCGCGGACCGAGAGCCAGGGGTGGGTCTGCTGGAGGCGGAGCATGGTGTCGATGTCGTACAGGTCATGGTCGGTGCGGGCCCCGTAGAAGACCTCCACCGGTCGGCGGTCCCCGTGCTCGGCGACGTCCTCGACCAAAGCCTTGATGGGCGCGATGCCCGTGCCGCCGCCCAGGCAGAGGAGGCCACTGGCGGTGGTGTGGTCGACGGTCATCGAACCCGCGGGCGGGCCGAGCCGGATGATGTCGCCGGGGCGGGCGCGGTGTACCAGGGCATTGGACACCCAGCCGGCCGGAACGGCCTTCACATGGAACGACAGCAGACCGTCGGAGCGGGGGGCCGAGGCGAAGGAGTAGTGCCGCCAGATCCGCGGCCACCAGGGCGTCTCCAGGCTGGTGTACTGCCCGGCGAGGAAGGGGTACGGCTGGTCGGGGCGGACGGTCACGACGGCGACGTCCGGGGTTCTCAGCTCGTGCATGACGATCTCGGCGTACCACCAGGCCGGGGCGCGCAGTTCGTCCGCGGCCGCCGCATCGATCATGACCTGGGAGATCGTGGTGTAGGCCCGGACCCAGGCCGCCTCCATCTCCGGGTTCCAGACTCCGGCGGCGTACTTGCTCAGCGCGCCGATGAGGCATTCGCCGACGGCCGGGTAGTGCTCGGCCCGCGTCCCGTACTTCCGGTGGCCCCGGCCGAGGTTCTGCAGGTACTCGACGAGGACCTTCTTGTCGTCGATGTGCTCGGCGGCCGTGAGCAGCGCCCTGAGCAGCCGGTCCCGCTGGGTGTCCATCGCGGCCGGGAACAGCGACCGCAGGTCGGGGTGGCGGACGAAGAGCAGGGCGTAGAAGTACGACGTGACCTTGTCGGAAACAGGGGCGACCTCGGCCATGGCGCGGCGGATGAGGAGGGCGTCCGGGGATGCCGCTTCGGCCGGGGCTGTGGCGGCTGGTTCCGAAGGCGACGCCGGTGCGTGCCGCGGGGAGGGAACATGCGGCTCGGCAGCGGCAGTCGGCGGTGCGCCCACGGTGGAGGCGAAGGGCGCCGGGGTGAGCGCTGTGGGTGCGGGACCTGGCGACGAGGCGGCGGCCGGGCTTGAGAACGCGTGAAACGGGTGGTGCGGCGCGGCCGAAAGGGTGGATGTGGGGATCCCCTTCGGGGATTCCTGCCCAGGGTCCTGCCCATCGGCACTCGCGCCACCGGGCGTCGAGGCGGGTGGCTCGGATGTGCCGTCTTCCGGCCCTTCCGTGGCGGGCGTGGGCCTGCCCACGGGGCGTATCACGGCCGGTCGGCGCCCGTCTGCCGTCCCGGGTTCGCTGTCCGGCGCCGTCGGCGGGTTCTTGCGGGGTGTGAACCAGCCGCCCCCGCCGCCAGAAGTGCCGTTGTCGGCCGACGTGGTGGTCGGAGCGTCCATGGTGTGCCTCGCCTCGAGCATCTTTCGGTCGGTCTGCGCACTTCCTCGGTCGGAAGGTGCCTGCTTTCCCCCGTGGACGGTCTGCGTTCCCATCCTTGTCGCGGCCAATGTGGCCACATTCAACCCGTATTCCGGCTCCGTACGGACAAGTAGGGTGAGAGTGTGACATTGACCGCAGCAACTCTCATCGAGCTTCTCACCCGCCCGGACGCTTCCGTCACATAACCCGGAACGCGGGTCTTCAATCTTTCCGTCCCGTTAGGCTGCACAACCCGGCACTCGGCCCACACGGAACGAGCCGGCTCGTCCCGGACGCGAACCGGAGTCGACCCTACCGGCCACCGCTGTGCACACAAGTCCCCCCTTCGCTCGTCACGAATGGGGGCACGACGCGCATCAGCAAGTCGGCCAACTATGTGACCGGAAAACCCCGTTCACGGCCTCGATCGGGCACCAGATGTTCTTACGTGTTTCACGTGAAACATCCAGTCCCGGTCCGCGCGTCGGCCGAGCGGTGACAACTGGCCAAAAGGTCGTACGTCTCCGTCGAAACAGGTGGACGCCGGGGTGCCTTGTCGGACAGCCTGACCTGCGTGCCGACTCCTTCTCTTGCCTCATTGCCCATCCGTCGTCTGACGCTCCGCGATCAAGCCGCCTGCGCCGACTTGTCCGAGGATCGGGGGTGGCCACGGGAGGAGCACAAGTGGGCCTTCCTTCTCACGGCCGGGAAGGGCTACGGCATCGACGACCCCGACGGGGGCCTCGTGAGCGCCTGTGTCGTCACCGAGTACGGACCACAGGATCCCGCCCTCGCCGCGATCGGCATGGTTCTGGTCGCCGGACGGCATGCCCGCAAGGGTGTGGGGCGCCGGCTGATGCGCCATGTCGTCTCCGCGATGGGCACCACGCCTCTCACCCTGCACGCGACGCCGTACGGGCGCCCCCTCTACAAGGAACTGGGCTTCAAGGTCACCGGGCGGGCCGAGATGGTCGCCGGGCGCTTCATTCCCGGCGGGCCGGATCCGAAAGTGGCCACCCGTGCCGCGACCGCCGAGGACCTCACCGCGATCCTCCGGCTCGACGAGCAGGTGTTCGGGGCCGACCGAACCCACATCGTCACCCGACTTCCCGCTTTCGCAGACCAGTTGCGCGTGGCCGAGGAGCACGGGCGGATCATCGGATACGCGGCGGCCTGGCCCAACATGGACACCCACGTCGTCGGCCCGCTCATCGCACGCGATACATCGGTGGCCCAAGCCCTCATCGCCTCCCTCGCCGCGCACACCGACCGTCCCCTGCGCACCGACATCGACGTGCGGCACGAAGAGCTCCTCGCATGGGTGAAGGAGCGCGGTCTGGAGTCCATCGCCTTCAACTCGGTGATGTCCTACGGGATCTCCGAGTCGCCCGGAGACTGGAGCCGGCGGTTCGCGCCGGTCACGGTCGCGGCGGGCTGAAGAGCCTCGATATACGACAACGCCGGCTCCCCTTGCATCGGGAAACCGGCGTTGTCGCGCTGAAGAAGCGGCTCGGTCAGGCGAGGGCCTCCACGGCGGCCGTGGCGAAGCCGTGGTCCTGCTCCGGGGCACCCCCGCCGACGCCGATCGCGCCGATCAGGCGGCCGTCGCGGTGCACCGGCACGCCGCCGGCGATGAACAGCAGCGGCCGGTCGAGCGCGGTCGGCAGCGTGTGGAAGAGACCTCCGGGCTGCACCGCGTCGACGAGGTCGACGGTGGGCGCGTTCAGCTGGAGAGCCGTGTAGGCCTTGCGGGTGCTGGTCTCGCCGGAGATCAGCACGGCACGGTCGTCGCGACGGAAGGCGAGCAGATGGCCGCCCGCGTCCAGAACGGTGACGCTGACGGTGACGCCCGCGGCCTCAGCGGCACGGTGAGCGGCGGTGACGAGGACGTCGGCGTCATGGGTGGTCAGCGGGGCGACAGCGGTGGCGGTGCTCATGAGGGGTTCTCCTGGAAGGCTTGCTGTGGGGCAGGGGCGTGGGGTGGTCGGGACGTTCAGGTTGCTCAGTGGTGGACAGCGGCCCGCTGCTCCGTCGGCGCGGATCCCGTGACGACGGTGCTGGAACCACCGGCACGGCGCTCCAGGGCGGCCGAGACGACGGCCAGAACCAGAGCTCCGACAGCCAGGGCGGCACCGACCCAGTTGGGGGCGGTGTAGCCGAGGCCCGCCGCGATCACGAGGCCGCCTAGCCAGGCGGACAGGGCGTTGCCGAGGTTGAAGGCGCCGATGTTCACTGCGGAGGCCAGGGTGGGAGCGCCGTGCGCCTGGTCGAGGACCCGCTTCTGGAGCGGCGGCACGGTGGCGAAGCCCAGGGCACCGATCAGCGCGATGGTGATCGCCGACAGCAGCTTGTCGTGCGCGGTGAGGGTGAACAGCGCCAGGACGACGGCCAGGGCGCTCAGGGCGATGTAGAGCATCGGCATCAGCGCGCGGTCGGCGAACTTGCCGCCGACGAGGTTGCCGCCGACCATGCCGAGGCCGAAGAGGACCAGCAGCCAGGTGACGGAGCCGTCGGCGAAGCCCGCGACGTGGGTCATCATCGGCGCGATGTAGGTGATGGCCGCGAAGACGCCGCCGAAGCCGAGGACGGTCATGGCCATCGCGAGCAGCACCTGCACGTTCTTGAAGGCGGCCAACTCGTGCCGCAGGCGCACGCCCTCCGCCTTGGGCATGTCGGGGACGAGCCGGGCGATACCGACCAGGCCGATGACACCGAGGGCGGCGACGATGCCGAAGGTCACCCGCCAGCCGACGGACTGTCCGACGAGAGTGCCCAGCGGGACGCCCACGACGTTGGCGACGGTCAGACCGGTGAACATCATCGCGATGGCTCCGGCCTTCTTGTCGGGGGCGACGAGGTCGGCCGCGACCACCGAGCCGATGCCGAAGAAGGCGCCGTGTGCCAGTGAGGCGACGATCCTGCCGATCAGCATGACGGAGAAGGCCGGGGCGAGGGCCGAGAGCAGGTTGCCGGCGATGAACAGGCCCATCAGCAGCATCAGCATCCGCTTGCGGGAGATCTTGGTGCCGAGCACGGTCATCAGCGGGGCGCCGAACATGACACCGAGCGCGTAGCCGGTCACCAGGTAGCCGGCTGTGGGGATGGTGACCCCGAAATCGCCCGCGACCTCGGGCAGCAAGCCCATGATCACGAACTCTGTCGTTCCGATTCCGAAGGCCCCGATCGCGAGGGCCAAAAGCGCGAGAGGCATGGAGGGGTTACCTTCCCAGACGATTGCAGGAGCGCTTTGCGTGCGTCCACAATAGTTGCAGACGCGGGATATCTGCAACCGCCGTCTATTGCGATCCTGCTCTACCCTGGGAGACAGCCGCTCCGGGACGGAGGAAACGCCAATGACAGCGACGGACCCCGCGCTCACCGCTCTCGCCCAGAGCTGGTGCGCCCTCTCCCTGCTCCACGGGAGAATCGAGGCCCACATCGAGCGCGCTCTGCAGGCACAGCACGACCTCAGTGCGCGCGAGTACTCCCTGCTGGACGTGCTCAGCCGACAGCACGACGGGGACGGAGGCCATCTGCAGATGAAGCAGGTCGCCGACGCCGTCGTCCTCAGCCAGAGCGCCACCACGCGTCTGGTCACCCGGCTGGAAGACCGCGGGCTACTGGAGCGCTACCTGTGCCCCACCGACCGCAGGGGCATCTACACGAACGTCACCGCGGCCGGTCTCGAACTGCTGGAAGCGGCGCGGCCCACCAATGACGCCGCCCTGCGTGAGGCTCTCGACGAGGCGGCGAAGAACCCCGAGCTGGCCCCGCTGGTCCGGGTCGTGGAGACGCTGAAGGCCCCGGTGCCCGCCTAGGACACCTCCGCACAGGACCTCGCCGCGTGCGACAGCGCCGCACCGGCCGGCTCTGCGTAGAGTGCGCCCCATGGGAGATCTGGAAATACGTGCCGCCGTCGCCGACGACGTCCAGGCGATCGTCGCCATGCTCGCGGACGATCCGCTGGGTGCACAGCGCGAGTCCCCTGACGACCTCACCCCGTACCTGGCCGCGCTGGAGAGGCTCAGCGCCGACCCGAACCAGCGCTTGGTCGTGGCGGTCCGGGGAGGCCGGGTCGTCGGCACTCTCCAGCTCACGATCATTCCTGGACTGTCACGACGCGGCGCAACCAGGTCGATCGTCGAGGGGGTGCGCATCCACGCGGACGAGCGCGGCAGTGGCTTGGGAACTCAGCTCATCGAGTGGGCGATCGACGAATCCCGGAACCAGGGCTGCCATCTGGTCCAGTTGACCTCCGACAAGACGCGCGCCGACGCCCACCGCTTCTATGAGCGGCTCGGCTTCACGGCCTCCCACACGGGCTTCAAGCTCCAGCTGTGACAGCTGTGATGCTGTGTGCGGGCGCCTTGTTTCACGTGAAACAGGGCGCCCGCACGTATCACCACCTAACCGATGCCGCGCCATCCTTCGGGATCGACACCACCCGGCACAGGAGCACCCTCGTCATACGGTCGGCGCGTGAACATGAACGAGCCGAGGTCCAGGTGGCTCACGGACCCGTCCGGCCGCCGCACGGCCTTCAGGAGCTCGCCGGCGTAGTAGCCCTCCAGCCCTGTCCAGGTGCCGTCACCGTTCGGACGGAACCTTGAGCGACGGCCGCCGCCGGACAACGGCCCCAGGGAGACGAGCCCGTCGGACGTAAGCCGCAGAGCGAAAGCGTGCGTCCCCCAGTACCACGCACCCGTCAACTCCAGCAGCGACGGGTCGACCTCGTTCAGCGGCTGCCACGGTGCGGGGATGCGTGGCTCCGCCTCGGCGACGATACGGACCAGGTCCGCGGCGACGGGGAACAGCATCGGCCCGGACGTGGCATTGGCCAGGGCGATCGCCGCCACGTCGTCCTCGACGCTGATCATGAGGCAGGCGAGGAAGCCGGGCAGCGAACCGGTGTGGCCGACGAGGGACCGTCCGTTCCGCCGCCGGATCTCCATGCCCAGGCAGTAGGCGTAGCCGCTCGCCACGTCCGCCGCCTCGTGGGACGCGGCTGGCGTCCTCATCTCCCGCAGCGACTCGGCGCTCAGGACCCGTTCGTCGCCGTTGACCAGGAAGACCGCGAACCGCGCCAAGTCCGCCGCGGTCGACCAGAGTTGACCGGCCGGCGCCATGCGGCCCAGATCCTCGGTGGGCTCGGGAAGCATCGCGTCGGCCCAGGGATGCACGGCCCAGCCACCCGCATGGGGCGCCTGCGGCCGCACGCTCGTGCGGTGCAGCCCCAGAGGTTCGAGTACTTCACGCCGAAGGACCTCCTCCCATGGCGCCCCGCGGAGCTTCTCGATCAGTGCGCCGAGCAGCGCATAGCCCGGGTTCGAGTAGTGGAACCGGCGGCCTGGCGGGGTCAGCAGGGGCCGCTCACCCAGGACATGGGCGAGTTCGGGACGCAGGGATCCTGGGCTCCGCTCCCACCAAGGGCCCGGTGTCTCGGCCGCCAACCCCCCTGTGTGGGCAAGCAGTTCGGCGACGGTCGCCTCTCCCACTCCGGTGCCCGGCAGGTGTTTCTCCAGCGGATCCCCGAGGTCGATCGCGCCCTCGTCGCGCAGCCGCAACACCAGAACCGCCGTGAAGGTCTTGGTGATCGAACCGATCCGGTACTGCACGTTGTCGTCCGGCGCGTGGCCTTCCACCGAGGTCCGCGCGCCCGTCCACACCGTCGTCCCGTCCCGCACGACGGCCGCGACGAGCGACGGAGCCCGCCCCTCGGCCTGCGCGACGGCGATCCGGTGCAGCAGAGCGCGACGTGTGCCGGGGAGCAGTTCTCCCTGAGATGTCGTCATGGACCCAGTCCACCTGGCCGGGCAGCCCCTCGTCGAGCACATTTGGGGGGGCCTGTGAGGCGGGGGCGGATCAGGTCTGCGCCATGTCCACGAACCGCGAGTAGTGCCCCTGGAAGGCGACCGTGATGGTCGCCGTCGGGCCGTTTCGGTGCTTGGCCACGATCAGGTCGGCCTCGCCGGCACGCGGTGACTCCTTCTCGTAGGCGTCCTCGCGGTGCAGCAGGATGACCATGTCGGCGTCCTGCTCGATGGAACCGGACTCACGCAGGTCGGACACCATCGGCTTCTTGTCCGTGCGCTGCTCGGGACCACGGTTCAGCTGGGAGAGGGCGATGACCGGGATCTCCAACTCCTTGGCCAGCAGCTTGAGGTTACGGGACATGTCCGAGACCTCCTGCTGACGGCTCTCTGCCCGCTTGGAGCCACCCGACTGCATCAGTTGGAGGTAGTCGATGACGACCAGCCTGAGGTCGTTGCGCTGCTTGAGGCGACGGCACTTGGCACGGATCTCCATCATCGACAGGTTCGGCGAGTCGTCGATGTAGAGCGGGGCCGCGGAGACGTCGGGCATCCGTCGGGCCAGGCGCGTCCAGTCCTCGTCCGTCATCGTCCCGGACCGCATGTGGTGGAGGGCGACCCGGGCCTCGGCGGACAGCAGACGCATCGCGATCTCGTTGCGCCCCATCTCGAGCGAGAAGATCACACTCGGCAGGTTGTTCTTGATCGAGCAGGCCCGCGCGAAGTCCAGCGCGAGCGTGGACTTACCCATAGCCGGGCGCGCCGCGATGACGATCATCTGGCCCGGATGCAGGCCGTTGGTGAGCGAGTCGAAGTCCGTGAACCCGGTGGGCACACCGGTCATCTCGCCGCTGCGCGAGCCGATCGCCTCGATCTCGTCGAGCGCGCCTTCCATGATGTCGCCGAGCGGCAGGTAGTCCTCACTGGTCCGCTGCTCGGTGACCGCGTAGATCTCCGCTTGGGCCCGGTTGACGATCTCGTCGACATCGTCGTCGGCCGCGTATCCCATCTGTGTGATGCGGGTACCGGCCTCGACCAGGCGGCGCAGCACGGCCCGTTCGTGGACGATCTCCGCGTAGTACGCGGCGTTGGCCGCCGTGGGCACCGTCTGGACGAGGGTGTGCAGATACGACGCCCCGCCGACCTTGTTGATCTCGCCGCGTTTGGTGAGCTCGGCCGCGATCGTGATGGGGTCCGCCGGCTCGCCCTTGGCGTAGACGTCGAGGACGGCCTGGTAGATCGTCTCGTGGGCCGGCTTGTAGAAGTCGTGGCCCTTGAGGATCTCGACGACGTCGGCGATGGCGTCCTTGGACAGGAGCATGCCGCCGAGGACGGATTGCTCGGCGTCGATGTCCTGCGGCGGTACCCGCTCGAACGACGGGGCCGATCCGCTGTCCCACGACCCGCTGTCCCTGCCGCGCTCGTGCTGTTCGTCGCGGCCCCGGCCTCCGTCTCCGCGCCGGCGGGAGGCGGGCAGACGATCACTGGGACCGCTGTCGGCCCACGGGTCGTCCAAGGGCTCGGAAATGCTCACCGAGCCACCTCCTCCCGTCCGCCGAAGCAGACCTAGCCGTGCCTCTCTGTTCTACGGCACGGCACTGACAAATAAGAGGCCCAACTCCGGTTGGTACGCGCCGGTTTTGTGACGTTTTGAAAACTGGCGGACGGAGCGGGCGCCGGACCACCGTAGGCCTCTCGGCACCGTCAGCCAATCTGGTTATCCACAGGCCATGTGGACGACGGCCCAGATGCTGTGGAGAACTCCTCGAAACCTGTGCACGAGCCGGTGGACAGGCCTGTGAACAAGCAGCGGGACCGCCAAGCCAAACCCGTCTGACCTGCTGCTTTACCGTCCACCGGCTGTGCAGAAGAAAAACTTTCCCAACCGGCGCAAGATCGTCTCGAACAGTGCACAGCAGTGCGCACACCGAGACGGAAAGTAAGGGTCACAAAAGCTTTGCATCACTTACCTGTGGACGATTAGATTGGTGCGCATGACACAGGCCCCCGCGCGCCGCCGACCCGGCCGGAGACAGCACGACCGAGAGATCGTCGCACTGGCTGTGCCGGCCTTCGGCGCCCTCGTCGCCGAGCCCCTCTTCCTCATGGCCGACACCGCGATCGTGGGCCATCTGGGCACAGCCCAACTCGCCGGCCTCGGCGTCGCCTCGGCCCTTCTGATGACCGCCGTCAGCGTCTTCGTCTTCCTCGCCTACGCCACCACAGCGGCGGTTGCCCGCCGAGTCGGCGCGGGCGACCTCCAGGCCGCCATCCGGCAGGGCATGGACGGCATCTGGCTGGCCCTGCTCCTCGGTGCTGCCGTCGTCGCCGTCGCCCTCCCGACGGCGCCGCACCTCGTGGACCTCTTCGGTGCCTCGGATGCGGCAGCTCCCTACGCGACCACGTATCTGCGCATCTCCGTGCTCGGCATACCGGCGATGCTCGTCGTGCTCGCCGCGACCGGCGTGCTGCGTGGCCTGCAGGACACGAAGACCCCGCTCTACGTCGCCATCGCGGGCTTCATCGCCAACGGTGTCCTCAACGTCGGGCTGGTCTACGGCGCCGACCTGGGGATCGCCGGTTCCGCATGGGGAACCGTCATCGCCCAGTGCGGCATGGCGGCGGTCTACCTCGCGGTGGTGCTACGAGGAGCCCGCAAACACGGCGCTTCGCTGCGTCCGGACGCCGCCGGGATCAGGGCCTCCGCGCAAGCCGGTGTCCCCCTCCTGGTCCGGACCCTCTCCCTGCGGGCGATCCTGATGATCGCCACGGCGATCGCCGCCCGCCTCGGAGATGCCGACATCGCCGCCCACCAGATCATCCTCTCCCTGTGGAGCCTGCTGGCCTTCGCCCTTGATGCCATCGCCATCGCGGGGCAGGCCATCATCGGGCGCTACCTCGGAGCCGGTGACGCCCAAGGCGCCCGGGACGCGTGCCGTCGCATGGTGGAGTGGGGCATCACCGTCGGCGTCGTCCTCGGGGCGCTGGTGGTCATCACCCGGCCGGCGTTCCTGCCCCTGTTCACCAGTGACCCAGCGGTCAAGGACGTGGCGCTGCCCGCACTGATCATCGTCGCCCTCTCCCAGCCGATCTCCGGCATCGTCTTCGTTCTGGACGGAGTGCTGATGGGTGCTGGCGACGGACCTTACCTCGCCTGGGCCATGCTGCTCACCCTGGCGATCTTCACGCCGGTCGCTCTACTGGTCCCGGTACTGGGCGGTGGGCTGACCGCCCTCTGGGCCACGATGACGCTGATGATGACCGTACGGATGCTGACGCTATGGCTCCGCGCCCGCTCGGGGCGCTGGATCGTGACGGGCGCGACCCGCTGACCGTTTCACGTGAAACGCTGCCTGTTTCACGTGAAACACGACGAGGTCCACAGAACGCGGTGTTTCACGTGAAACACGGACGCCGTTTCAGCCGACAGACACCCGGCAGACACGAAGGGGGCCGCACCCCGCAGGGTGCGGCCCCCTTCGCTTACTGCTTCAGCAAGGGCGGCACTCAGGCCGCGACGACCTCGATGTTGACCTTGGCGGCAACCTCGGGGTGCAGACGCACGGACGTCTCGTGAGCGCCCAGCGTCTTGATCGGCGAGCCGAGCTCGATGCGGCGCTTGTCGACCTCGGGACCACCGGAGGCCTTGATCGCCGAAGCGATGTCGGCCGGCGTGACGGAACCGAAGAGCCGACCGGCGTCGCCGGAGCGAACGGCCAGACGGACCTTGACGCCCTCGAGCTGGGCCTTCACAGAGTTGGCCTGCTCGATGGTCTGGATCTCGTGGATCTTGCGAGCACGACGGATCTGCTCGACGTCCTTCTCGCCACCCTTGGTCCAGCGGATAGCGAAATTCCGCGGGATCAGGTAGTTGCGAGCGTAACCGTCCTTGACGTCAACGACGTCGCCCGCGGCACCGAGGCCGGAGACCTCGTGGGTGAGGATGATCTTCATGAGTCGGTCACCCTTCCCTTATCGCGCGGTGGAGGTGTAGGGCAGCAGCGCCATCTCACGGCTGTTCTTCACGGCCGTGGCGACGTCACGCTGGTGCTGGGTGCAGTTGCCGGTCACGCGGCGGGCACGGATCTTGCCGCGGTCGGAAATGAACTTCCGCAGCATGTTCGTGTCCTTGTAGTCCACGTACGTGACCTTGTCCTTGCAGAAAGCGCAGACCTTCTTCTTCGGCTTGCGCACAGGCGGCTTAGCCATGGTGTTTCTCCTGTGTGATCAAGAAGTGTGAGTGCGAACCCACCCCTAGAAGGGGGGCTCGTCCGAGTAGCCGCCGCCACCGCCGCCGCCGGAGTTTCCACCCCAGCCGCCGCCACCGCCCTGGTTGCCACCGGCGGGAGCGCCGGTCGCCCACGGGTCGTCGGCGGGAGCGCCGCCGCCCTGCTGGCCGCCACCGGAGCCGCCGCCCCAGCCGCCGCCACCCTGGGCGCCGCCGCCACCACCGCCGCTGAAGCCGCCCTGGCCACCTCGACCACTGGTCTTGGTGACCTTGGCCGTGGCGTTGCGCAGGCTGGCGCCGACTTCCTCGACGTCCAGCTCGTAGACCGTGCGCTTGACGCCCTCACGGTCCTCGTAGGACCGCTGCTTCAGCCGGCCCTGCACGATGACGCGCATGCCTCGCTGGAGCGACTCCGCGACGTTCTCCGCCGCCTGACGCCAGACCGAGCAGGTCAGAAAGAGGCTCTCGCCGTCCTTCCACTCGTTCGTCTGGCGGTCGAAGGTGCGGGGGGTGGACGCGACACGGAACTTCGCGACCGCCGCACCGGAGGGGGTGAAGCGCAGCTCGGGGTCGTCGACAAGATTGCCGACGACCGTGATGACGGTCTCGCCTGCCATGGGGGAACCTCTCGGCGGGTTTGCTCTGGCTGCTTGCTACTCGAATCCCGGGATCAGCTGAGCCGGAGGCTCAGTGCATCTCGGGACGGAGGACCTTGGTCCGGAGGACCGACTCGTTCAGGTTCATCTGGCGGTCGAGCTCCTTGACGACCGCAGGCTCGGCCTGCAGGTCGATGACCGAGTAGATGCCCTCGGGCTTCTTCTTGATCTCGTACGCGAGACGACGACGGCCCCAGGTGTCGACCTTCTCGACCTTTCCGCCGCCGTCACGGACGACAGAGAGGAAGTTCTCGATCAGCGGAGAGACAGCACGCTCCTCGACCTCGGGGTCGAGGATGACCATCACCTCGTAGTGACGCATGTGGAACCCACCTCCTTTGGACTCAGCGGCCACGGTCGTTCCGTGGCAGGAGGGTTGTGATGCGTAGGCAACGGTATCGGCCACCACTGACAGTCGGGGGTTCTGATGAGGAGCCCCTGCCATGACATGGGCAGACACCGGTGCGGACGGTACAGAGTACCCGCACAGCGGCTTGCGGTTGAAATCCGGCCGCCAGGGCAGCCAATCTGTACACATCGGGTGTGTATGGCGCTACGATGCGCCGACTTTCGCAGGAGGTGCCCTATGGCACAGGCATTGCGACCCAACACCGCCGGCGGCCTCTTCGCCACGGACGGCAAGCCCCATCCCCTCCAGGACGCCCTGCTCGCGGTGACCCTGGTCCTGGGCCTCATGTCGTTCCTCACGGCGATCATCGACGAAGACCTGCATCTGCTCAGCTCCTGGGCCGGCCTCGTGGGCATCCTCACGGGCGCGTACGGCCAGTGGATCTCCGAGACGACCCGGGAACGCTTCGGCCTGATCCTGGGCCTGGGCGCCTCGGGTGTCGGGTTCTTCCTGGGCATGGCGCACGGCGGCCTCATCGGCTGACGCCAGGGCACCCCCTCCCGAACATCGCTCACGCCCCGGCCGGCCTCGGGCCGGGGCGAAGGTCCCGTACGCCCAACCGGCGCGCTCCCAAGGCGCAGTAGGCTTCGCGCGAGAGCCGGAGCCCCTGAACCCATGGGGACACACCAGCCCGAGGAGCGCCCCGAATGAGCCTGACCCTGAGGACCATCAGTCGCGAGCAGCATCTGGCATACATCCAGAGCCTGCCGTCGGCGAGCCACATGCAGGTCCCGGCCTGGGCTGATGTCAAGGCGGAGTGGCGCTCCGAGAACCTCGGATGGTTCGACGACCGCACCGGCGAGATGGTCGGTGCCGGCCTGGTCCTCTACCGGCAGCTTCCCAAGATCAAGCGTTACCTCGCCTATCTGCCCGAGGGCCCGGTCATCAACTGGTTCGCGCCGAATCTGCAGGAGTGGCTCGAGCCGATGCTGGCGCACCTGAAGCAGCAGGGCGCCTTCTCCGTGAAGATGGGCCCGCCGGTGATCATCCGGCGCTGGGAGGCCCCCTCCATCAAGCAGGGCATCCAGAACCCCGACGTCAAGCGCCTGCGGGACATCGAGGCAGACCACATCGAGCCGCGTGCCTTCGAGGTCGCCGACAAGCTGCGCCGCATGGGCTGGCAGCAGGGTGAGGACGGCGGCGCCGGCTTCGGCGACGTCCAGCCCCGTTACGTGTACCAGGTGCCGCTGGCGAACCGCTCCCTGGAAGAGGTCCACAAGAACTTCAACCAACTGTGGCGCCGCAACATCAAGAAGGCCGAGAAGGCCGGCGTCGAGGTCGTCCAGGGCGGTTACCAGGACCTCGAGGAATGGCAGCGGCTGTACGAGATCACGGCCGTGCGCGACCACTTCCGACCGCGCCCGCTGTCGTACTTCCAGCGCATGTGGACGGCCCTCAACACCGAGGACCCCAACCGCATGCGGCTGTACTTCGCCCGTCACGACGGCGTGAACCTGTCGGCCGCGACGATGCTGATCGTCGGCGGACACGTCTGGTACTCCTACGGCGCCTCCGACAACATCGGCCGCGAGGTCCGGCCCTCGAACGCGATGCAGTGGCGGATGCTGCGCGACGCCTACGCGCTCGGCGCCACCGTCTACGACCTGCGGGGCATCTCCGACTCGCTGGACGAGACCGACCACCTCTTCGGTCTGATCCAGTTCAAGGTGGGTACCGGCGGCCAGGCGGCCGAGTACCTCGGCGAGTGGGACTTCCCGTTGAACAAGCTGCTGCACAAGGCGCTCGACATCTACATGTCGCGTCGTTGATGTCCCGTTCAGTGCTTCTATACCTCTGACACACGGCAACCGCTGATACACGGCGACCACGAGAAAGGTTCCAGGTCCGGCCATGGCGCTCACGCTCTACGTCGACACCGCGCGCTGGCGTGCGCACCACAAGCACGTGCAGGAGCAGTTCCCGGGCCTCGTGCCGGTCTGCAAGGGCAACGGCTACGGTTTCGGGCACGAGCGGCTGGCGGAGGAGGCCACACGGCTGGGCTCGGACGTCCTCGCCGTCGGCACGACCTATGAGGCCGCCCGGATCAAGGACTGGTTCGGCGGGGACCTGCTGGTGCTGACGCCCTACCGGCGCGGCGAGGAGCCGGTGCCGCTGCCGGACCGGGTCATCCGCTCCGTCTCGTCGATAGACGGTGTGTACGGCCTGGTCGGCGCCCGTGTGGTGATCGAGGTGATGTCCTCGATGAAGCGGCACGGCATCAGCGAGCAGGACCTGGCCCAGCTGCACGCCGCCATCGAGAACGTCCGCCTGGAGGGCTTCGCCATCCACCTGCCGCTGGACCGCACCGACGGCTCGGACGCCGTCGAGGAGGTCATCGGCTGGATGGACCGGCTGCGTGCCGCCCGGCTGCCCCTGCACACCATGTTCGTCAGCCACCTCAAGGCCGACGAACTCGCCCGGCTCCAGCAGCAGTTCCCGCAGACCCGGTTCCGGGCCCGCATCGGCACGCGGCTGTGGCTGGGGGACCACGACGCCACCGAGTACCGCGGCGCGGTCCTGGACGTCACGCGGGTCGCCAAGGGCGACCGCTTCGGTTACCGCCAGCAGAAGGCCGCCTCCGACGGCTTCCTGGTGGTCGTGGCGGGCGGTACGTCGCACGGGGTGGGTCTGGAGGCCCCCAAGGCGCTGCACGGCGTCATGCCGCGCGCCAAGGGCGTCGCCCGGGCCGGCCTCGCGACGGTGAACCGGAACCTCTCCCCGTTCGTCTGGGGTGGCAAGCAGCGCTGGTTCGCGGAGCCGCCGCACATGCAGGTCTCGATCCTGTTCGTGCCGGCGGACGCGCCGGAGCCGAAGGTCGGCGATGAGCTCGTGGCCCATCTGCGCCACACCACCACGCAGTTCGACCGGCTCATGGACCGCTGACCGGCGCGACGCAGCATTCCTCGCAGCGCAGCATCCCTCGTGGCAAGAAGGCCGTACACGGCTTCCCGTGTACGGCCTTCTGCGTCCCGGTTACGGCATCCCGCGCTGTTCGCTCAGAGCGAACCGTCCGGGGCGCCCGGCTTGCCCCACTCGACCGACGGCCCGTCGAACTGGGCGGTCATGTGCCGTCGGCCGCGGGCCGCGGGGCCGAGAACGAAGATGTCTTCGGCGTTGTCGAGTACGCCGCCCGAGGGGTCGTCGTCACCGGACCGCCGCACCGGATCCCGCTCCGGCATGAAGATGTCCCGAACGACCATCACACACAGGTACAGCGTTCCCAGCAGATGCAGGCCGATGGCCCAGTGGTAGCCGTCGGTGGGAAGACCCTTGTGGGCCTCTCCGCTGGTCGTGTACGCGAGGTACAGCCAGATCCCCAGGAAGTACGCCACCTCGCAGGCCTGCCAGATCAGGAAGTCCCGCCACTTCGGCCGGGCGAGAGCGGCCAGCGGCACCAGCCACAGGACGTACTGCGGCGAGTAGACCTTGTTGGTGAGGATGAACGCCGCCACGATCAGGAAGACGAGCTGGGCGAACCGCGGGCGGCGCGGGGCGGTCAGCCCTAGCACCGCGACAGCCGCACAGCACACCAGCATCAGCAGCGTGGCCAGTGTGTTGACGGTGTCGGTGCTGAGCGGGTCGTCCGAGTTCTGCGCCATGATCAGCCAGAACGATCCGAAGTCGACGCCCCGCTCCTGGCTGAATGTGTAGAACTTCGACCAGCCTTCGAAGGCGAAGAGCATCACCGGCCCGTTCACGACGACCCACGCGACGATCGCGCCGCCCAGAGCCGTCCCGAACTCACGCCACCTGCCCGCACGCCAGCACAGCACCATCAGCGGCCCCAGGAGCAGGAAGGGGTAGAGCTTGGCGGCCGTGGCGAGCCCCAGCAGGACGCCGAAAGCGAGGGAACGGCCACGTGACCACATCAGCATCGCCGCGGCCGTCAGAGCGACCGCGAGCAGGTCCCAGTTGATGGTGGCGGTCAGGGCTGCGGCGGGCGCCAGGGCGACCAGCAGGCCGTCCCAGGGACGCCGGGCGTGGGTACGGGTGACGCACACGGCGATGACCGACGCACACACCATGAGCATTCCGGCATTGACCATCCAGTACCACTGCTCCTGGTACTGGATGGTGCCGCTGCCGGGCGTGAGCCAGGAGGCGACCTCCATGAAGACACCGGTGAGAACCGGGTACTCCAGGTACTGCATGTCGCCGGGAAGCCGGTCGAAGTACGGCACGAGCCCGTCGGCGAAGCCGCGCCCCTGGTAGAGGTGGGGGATGTCCGAGTAGCAGGCGTGCGTGTACTGGGAACTCGCGCCGAAGAACCAGGCACCGTTGTAGCAGGGCGCCTTCTGGACCAGGCCGAGGGCGAACATGCCGATCGCCACCAGCGCGATCACCCGCACGGGAGTCCACCAGGACGTCCCGAGCAGGGCACGCCGCCCGAGCGGGCCGCCGATCAGCTCGCTGCCGGCCGCGGCGACCTCGTCCTCCTTGGTCGGCCGCACCGGGTCCGGCTCATGGACGCTCGCTTGCGTCGATTCTGCACTGGGCATGGACCCATCCTGCCGTACGGGTCCGACGGCGACGCCGGGCCGTCCGAACCGCTACCTCGGCCCGCCCGAGACAAAAGACCCGCATTGCACCCAATGGTCAATTTATCGATCTTGAAGGAATTATTATGTGCTGCTAGCTTCATGAGACCAAGTCATTCACGCCACACAAGGGGGATAAGTGAAAAACAGAGCAAAACTCGGTCTGGTCACCACTGCGTCGGCACTGCTCATCGGATTTACGGCCAGTCCGTCCCAGGCTGCCGCACAAGCCTATGCGAGTTGCTTCACGAGCCCGGCCGGCGCCAGCGGATCCGTTTCTACCAGTGGATGGAATTACGGCGACCGGAGCATTCCCAGCCTGACGATGAAGCTGTACGACGAGGCCCCTGACAAGCACCACGTGCGGATTCGACTCGTCGTTCAGTACGCCGACACGCACAAGTACTTCGGGTGGCACCACAACTACGACGGCTACGGAACATACAAAGAATTCCCCAGCTATGTCGCCCAGGGCGGCAACATCTTTGACGTCGGAATTCAGGCAGCCGTGTTCGAGGGGGACAGGAGAATCGACCACTGCACCAAGTGGGTTTCCGGATCGACAAAGGATCCTTCCTGAAGCTCGGCGGTAGCCCGCGTCTATTTGGTGCGGCGTCCTGATTCCGGCACAAGCGAGTGGGCGCGATACGACTTGGTCGTATCGCGCCCACTCATCGTCAAGCACCGTTCCGGCTATCCCTCGGGGCCTCCGAAGATGCCTCCGTTGCCATTGCCTCTGGTGTTGCCGCCATCCAGGTTCGTATCGGTTGGCGTGGGCTCGGTGGACGCCCCTCCGTCTGTGCCCCCGTTGCCGGTGCCGCCGTTCTGCGCGCCACCGTCCTCCTCACACCCGAAAAACCCACAGGTGTCGCTCGGCGAAGGTGAGGGTTCCGTCGGGGACTCGCTGGGAGTGGCACTCGGCGACTCGGTCACCGTCTCACTGGGCTCCGCACTGGGCGTCGGTGTCGGCGACGGGGCACCCGCCTCGTGCTGGATCTCTCCGATCTCCTCGGCCTCGGGGAACCCAGGGTCGGACTGGCCCTTGAGCGCGGCCTTCATGTACTCAGTCCACACCAGCGTCGGGACGTCACCACCGTGGATGGACTTCTCACCGGCCGTGCCGTTCATGGAGAGCAGCTTGGCGCTCTTGGGGTCCTCACGGAACATCGCGACCGAGGTCGACAGCTGCTGGGTGTAGCCGACGAACCAGGCCGACTTGTTCTCGTCGGTGGTACCGGTCTTGCCGGCCGCCGTACGGCCCAGGGACAGCGCATTCTTGCCCGTACCGTTCTGGATGACGTTCTCCAGGACGTTCGTGACGTTGTTGGCCACGTTCTCCGGGATCGCCCGCGTGACCCTCGGCTTTTTGAAGCCCTGTACTTCCTGACCGTTGTACTTGACGCTGGTCACTGAGTACGGGGCGGCCTGCTTGCCCGCTGCTGCGAACGTCGCGTAGGCGTCGGCCATACGGATCGCACTGGGCGTCGACGTACCGAGCGCGAACGACGGGTTGAGCTCCTGCACCATGCTCTGGTCCAGGATTCCGGACCGCTTTGCGACCTCCCGCACCCGCGACATGCCCACGTCGACCCCAAGCTGCACGAACGGCGTGTTGACCGACTGCTCCATCGCCTTGCGCAGGGTGATGTAGCCCCACGGGTAGTCGCTCTCGTTCTGCTGCCGGAAGATCGAGTTGTCCTTGCGCAGGTAATAGGTGCCGTCCGGCTTCCTGACCTTCAAGTCGTCATTACCGTTGTACTTGCTGAGCGGCGAGACACCGACTCCGTCACTCCGGTAGGTGCCGTACTCCATCGCCGCGGCGAGCACGAACGGCTTCCACGTCGAACCGACGGGGACGCCCGAGGTGTCCGCGTTGTTGTTGAAGTGGCCGTTCTCGAAGCCCGCACCGCCGTAGAGCGCGACGATCGCGCCGTCCTTGGGCTTCACCGATGCCGCACCGAACTGGACGTGCTTGTCCAGCTCACGCTTCTCCGGGTCGAGCTTCTGCTTCTCGACCTTCTTGACGGCCTTCGCCAGCGCCTCGACGTTGTCCTTCTTGAAGGTCGTCTTGATCTGGTAACCGCCCAGGTCGAACTGCTTCTCGGAGATGTTGGAGTGGTTCAGGACGTACTTCTTGGCCGTATCCACCAGATACCCGATCTGGCCGCTCATGCCCTTGGACGCCTTGCGGTCCTGGGGCATGGGGTACCTCTTGATCGCTTCCTGGTACTCCGCGTCCGTGATCCTCTTGTCGTTGTGCATCTGCTCGAGGATCCACGCCCAACGGGCTTCGGAGCGCTTGCGGTTGGCATCGGCGGTGGCCGTCTTGTCGATGCCGTCATTCCCGGCAGGGTCGTAGTACGTCGGACCCTTCAGCAGGGCGGCGAGGAAGGCGCACTCACTCGGGTTGAGGTCCTTCGCCTCCTTGCCGTAGTAGGCCTGGGCGGCGGCCTGGATGCCGTAGGCGCCTCGGCCGTAGTACGAGGTGTTCAGGTAGCCCTGGAGGATCACCGGCTTGGAGACCTTCGTGCCCACCTTGATGGAGATGAACATCTCCTTGAACTTACGGGTGACCGTCTGTTCCTGGCTCAGGTAGGTGTTCTTGACGAACTGCTGGGTGATCGTCGAACCGCCCTGCGTGTCACCGCCTCGAGCCATGTTCGCCAGGGCGCGGGCGATGCCCATGGGGTCGACGCCGGAGTCCTGGTAGAAGCTCTTGTTCTCGGCCGAGATCACCGCCCACTGCATGGCCTTGGGGATCCGGTCGATCGTGACGTTCTGCCGGTTCTGCCCGCTGCCCGCCGCGACCATCTGGCTGCCGTCGGCCCAGTAGTAGACGTTGTTCTGCGACAGGGCCGCGGCGTTCTCCTCGTTGGGGACGCCCACCATGGCGTAGCCGATGCCCGCCACGGCCACGAGGCTGCCGAAGAATCCGATGCACAGGCCGGAGACGAGCCTCCAGGACGGCATCCAGCGCTGCCAGCCGTACTTGCCGGCCCGCGGATAGTCGATCAGCCGTTTCTTGTCGGGGACGGCGGCCGCGCGTCCCCTGCCCCGGCCGGGCCCGTTCGGGTCGCCGGGACCGGCACGCCGGCCACCTCGGGTCGGTTCGGCCGCTCTGCGGCGGCTGCCACCCGTGCTTCTCTGCGCCGCACGGCGGGCCTCGGCACGGCCGCCGTACTGACGCTCCTCACCCCCTGAGTCGTAAGCGTCCGACCCATAGGAGTCGGACGGAGACCCGGTGGCGCCTCGCGGTGCCGCACGGCGGCCGGAGGACGAGCCGGACTGGCCGCGTCGGGCCGCGGCACGTCCGCCTCCCTGCGGCTGCGGCGGTTTGCGACGGTGCTCGCTCATCGAACGACTACTCCTCGGGCAGGCGCACCCTTGCGCGCCTGGAAACGGCGGCTGGTTTCCGGTCCCCCCGAAGTACGGATGCGGTCGGCTCCGCATTCATCGGTCCCGTATGCACCCGTACTACACCGGGGACGACGACGCTCTCAGGCGTCACTCGGTTCCCGGTGATGTGCATGGCGCACAGACTACGCACCGTCAAAACCTGCCGAGCCCCGAACTTCACCTCAAATCAGGCAACTCGCGTCCGACGAATCGGTGATGTGATCCCGTTCACCCGACCCCCTCTTGTCGCATCCGGATGGCCGTTCTATCGTGCTGATGTATCGAGTCGATACATCAGCACGACACATCGGGCCGACACATCGGTCCGATGCATGCGCACCGCGGCGAGAGGAGGCGACGATGAGCCGGCGTTCCGGCATCCTCGAGTTCGCCGTACTCGGTCTGCTCCGCGAATCTCCGATGCACGGGTATGAGCTGCGCAAGCGGCTCAACACGTCGCTGGGTGTGTTCCGTGCGTTCAGCTACGGGACGCTCTACCCCTGCCTCAAGACGCTGGTCGCCAACGGCTGGTTGATCGAGGAACCGGGGAGCACCCCCGAGGACGCCCTCGCCGCCCCCCTCGCGGGGCGCCGCGCCAAGATCGTCTACCGGTTGACGGCGGAGGGTAAGGAGCACTTCGAGCAGCTGCTCTCGCAGACCGGGCCCGACGCGTACGAGGACGAGACCTTCGCCGCCCGTTTCGCCTTCTTCGGGCAGACCTCACGCGATGTCCGCATGCGCGTGCTGGAGGGCCGCCGCAGCCGGCTGGAGGAGCGTCTGGAGAAGATGAGCGCTTCCCTGGCCCGGACCCGGGAGCGCCTGGACGACTACACGCTCGAGCTCCAGCGCCACGGGATGGAGTCCGTGGAGCGCGAGGTGCGCTGGCTGAACGAGCTGATCGAGAGCGAGCGGGCGGGGCGGGACCTCAAGGGTCCGGCCTCCGCGGAGACCGACTCGCGTGACACCACATCTGGAGCGTCGGGCGGCCTGCCCCGGCCGGGGGACGACCCCCGTCCGGATACGCCCGACGACACCGCCACGTGAGAGCCCGTTCAGGGCCTCACTCGTACACACAGGGAGCAACCGGAATGGGTTCGGTTCGCGTAGCCATCGTCGGTGTGGGCAACTGTGCCGCATCGCTGGTGCAGGGAGTCGAGTACTACAAGGACGCCGACCCGGCGTCCAAGGTGCCGGGCCTGATGCACGTCCAGTTCGGCGACTACCACGTCCGCGACGTCGAGTTCGTCGCCGCGTTCGACGTGGACGCCAAGAAGGTCGGCCTCGACCTGGCGGACGCCATCGGCGCCTCCGAGAACAACACCATCAAGATCTGCGACGTACCCAGCACCGGTGTGACGGTGCAGCGCGGCCACACCCTCGACGGCCTCGGCAAGTACTACCGGGAGACCATCGAGGAATCCGCCGAGGAGCCGGTCGACATCGTCCAGGTCCTCAAGGACCAGCAGGTCGACGTCCTCGTCTGCTACCTGCCCGTCGGCTCCGAGGACGCGGCGAAGTTCTACGCGCAGTGCGCCATCGACGCCAAGGTCGCCTTCGTCAACGCCCTTCCGGTCTTCATCGCCGGCACCAAGGAGTGGGCCGACAAGTTCACCGAGGCGGGCGTGCCGATCGTCGGTGACGACATCAAGTCCCAGGTGGGCGCCACCATCACGCACCGTGTGATGGCCAAGCTGTTCGAGGACCGGGGCGTCATCCTGGACCGCACGATGCAGCTGAACGTCGGCGGCAACATGGACTTCAAGAACATGCTCGAGCGCGACCGTCTCGAGTCGAAGAAGATCTCCAAGACGCAGGCCGTCACCTCCCAGATCCGCGACCGCGAACTGGGCGAGGGCAACGTCCACATCGGCCCGTCCGACTACGTCGCCTGGCTGGACGACCGCAAGTGGGCCTACGTCCGTCTCGAGGGCCGCGCCTTCGGTGACGTCCCGCTGAACCTGGAGTACAAGCTCGAGGTCTGGGACTCCCCGAACTCCGCCGGCGTCATCATCGACGCCGTGCGCGCCGCGAAGATCGCCAAGGACCGCGGCATCGGCGGTCCCGTGCTCTCCGCGTCGAGCTACTTCATGAAGTCCCCGCCCGTGCAGTACTTCGACGACGAGGCCCGCGAGAACGTCGAGAAGTTCATCAAGGGTGACGTCGAGCGCTGACGCGCCGCAACCAGTCGCTCCTGCCAGGGCTGTGAGGGTCCCCGGGTCGTACGACCCGGGGACCCTCCCCGTATGTGAGGCTGGTCCCCATGGCCGTCGTCCGTGACCTGCGCGTCCTGTTGCGCTTCCAGGGTTTCCGGCGCCTGCTCGCCGTGCGTCTGCTGTCGCAGGGTGCCGACGGCGTCTATCAGGTCGCACTCGCCGCGTACGTGGTCTTCTCGCCGGAGAAGCAGACCTCGGCGGCCGCGGTCGCCTCCGCGATGGCGGTGCTGCTGCTCCCGTACTCCCTCGTCGGCCCCTTCGCCGGTGTCCTGCTGGACCGCTGGCGGCGCCGTCAGGTCCTGCTGTTCGGCAGTCTGTTGCGCGCGCTGCTGGCCTGCGCGACGGCCGTGCTGATCCTCAGTCCGGCTCCGGACTGGCTCTTCTACGTCTCGGCGCTGTGCGTCACCGCCGTCAACCGCTTCGTCCTGTCCGGCCTGTCGGCCGCCCTGCCGCGCGTGGTCGACGCCGATCGCCTGGTCCTCGCCAACTCCCTCTCACCGACAGCCGGAACGCTGGCGGCGACCGCGGGTGGCGGACTCGCCTTCGCCGTGCGCCTGGTGGTGGCGGACTCCGACGCCGCCGTGGTGCTCGTGGGAGCCGGTCTGTATCTGTGCGCGGCCCTGGTGTCACTGAGCATGGCGCGTGAACTCCTCGGCCCGGACCGGCCCTTGGCGCGCGAGCGGATCGGGACAGCCCTCACGGACACCGCTCGCGACCTGGCGGCAGGCGTGCGTCATCTGGCCGCGCCCCAGCGCCGTGAGGCCGCCTGGGCCCTCGCGGCGATGTCGCTGATGCGGTTCTGCTACGGCGCCCTGCTGGTCATGCTGCTGATGCTGTGCCGGTACGCCCTCACCTCGACCACGGACGACGGACTCGCCCTGCTGGGACTGGCGTTGGGCGTCTCCGGCGCCGGGTTCTTTGCGGCGGCGGTGGTGACCCCCTGGGCCGCGGGGTGGCTCGGGCCGGGGCGCTGGATCGTCGTGTGCGCGGGGGCAGCGGCGCTGCTGGAGCCTGCCCTCGGGCTGCCGTTCGCCACCGCCCCGCTGCTGGCCGCGGCCTTCGTCCTGGGGCTGACCACCCAGGGCGCGAAGATCGCCACGGACACCATCGTCCAGTCCTCCGTCGAGGACGGCTTCCGTGGCCGGATCTTCTCGGTTTACGACGTCCTCTTCAACGTTTTCTTCGTCGGCGCGGCCGCTGTGGCGGCCCTGATGCTGCCGCCGGACGGCCGATCCGTGCCGCTGGTGATCACGATCGCCGTTATCTACGCGGCAGTAGCTGTGACTATGGCCCGATTTGACCGCCAGTAAGTGTCACATCAATGACACAGAGCCACTTCTGACTACTGCGTTGTCAGTGGGGACCGCTACCTTACGTGAGTCTTATCTCGCGACATGTTCGCGTCACTCACCATGTTCTAGGGGGACCCCCGAATGACTACTCCGCCGCCCCAGGGCAATCCGTTCGCACAGGGCCAGCCCGCGGCTGCACCCCAGGCTCCGTTCCCGCCGCAGGGCGGTTACCCCCAGCAGCCCGGGCAGCCCGGCCTCCCGCCCCAGGGTGGCGGTCCGTACGCTCCGGTCCCCCCGCAGCCGTCCGGTCGCAAGCTCAGCTTCAAGACGATCAAGAACATCGTCATCGTCATAGCCGTGGCGAGCATCGCCATCGTCGGCTACGTGACCAGCCGGGACGACGCCAACACGGCCGCCGTCGGCGACTGCATGCACCGCGGCAGCAGCAGCGACAACAACCCGGACCTCGAAGTCGTGAAGTGCGACGACGCGAAGGCCCAGTTCAAGGTGCTGGCCAAGATCGAAGGCTCGTACCTCACCGACACGCTGGCTTCCAGCAAGTGCGAGGCCGCGGCCAAGGACTTCCAGTACACGTACACCGAGAGCGGTGACGGCAAGGACTTCCTGCTCTGCCTGAAGGACTACAAGAAGTAGGCAAACGGCACGCGGGGCGGTGTTTCACGTGAAACACCGCCCCTCTGTCAGCTTCAGCGCGCTGCCCCGGGGGTCATGTTTCACGTGAAACATGACCCCGTTCTCGCAGCCTCAGCCCTCCTGCCCGGCCCACCACTCCTTGAGTGCGGCCACCGCGGCGTCCGGCTCCATCGGCCCGTTCTCCAGGCGCAGCTCCAGCATGTGCTGGTAGGCGCGGCCGATGACCGGACCGGGGCCCACCCCGAGGATCTCCATGATCTGGTTGCCGTCGAGGTCCGGACGGATCGAGTCCAGCTCCTCCTGCTCCTGCAGCTTGGCGATCCGCTCCTCCAGCCCGTCATACGCGCGCGACAGAGCCGCCGCCTTGCGCTTGTTCCGGGTTGTGCAGTCCGAGCGGGTCAGCTTGTGGAGGCGGTCGAGGAGCGGGCCGGCATCACGGACGTAGCGCCGAACCGCCGAGTCCGTCCACTCACCGGTGCCGTAGCCGTGGAAACGCAGGTGGAGTTCGACCAGCCGTGAGACGTCCTTCACCAGCTCGTTGGAGTACTTCAGGGCCGTCATGCGCTTCTTGGTCATCTTCGCCCCGACCACCTCGTGGTGGTGGAACGAGACCCGGCCGTCCTTCTCGAACCGGCGGGTGCGCGGCTTGCCGATGTCATGCAGCAGGGCAGCCAGGCGGAGGGTGAGGTCGGGACCGTCCTCCTCCAGTGCCATCGCCTGCTCCAGGACGATCAGCGTGTGGTCGTAGACGTCCTTGTGGCGGTGGTGCTCGTCACGCTCCAGCCGCAGGGCCGGCAACTCGGGCATCACGCGATCGGCGAGGCCCGTCTCGACGAGCAGCGTCAAGCCCTTGCGCGGCTGCGGGGAGAGGACCAGCTTGTTCAGCTCGTCCCGGACCCGCTCGGCCGAGACGATCTCGATACGCCCGGCCATCTCCGACATCGCCGTGACGACCTCGGGGGCGACCTCGAAGTCGAGCTGAGCCGCGAAGCGCGCGGCCCTCATCATGCGCAGCGGGTCGTCCGAGAAGGACTCCTCCGGGGTGCCGGGCGTACGCAGCACACGCGCCGCGAGGTCCTCGAGCCCGCCGTGCGGGTCGACGAACTCCTTCTGCGGCAGCGCCACCGCCATCGCGTTCACCGTGAAGTCGCGGCGGACCAGATCCTCCTCGATGGAGTCTCCGTACGACACCTCGGGCTTGCGTGAGGTGCGGTCGTAGGCCTCCGAGCGGTAGGTGGTCACCTCGATCTGGTAGCCGTCCTTGTGGGCACCGACCGTACCGAAGGCGATCCCGACCTCCCAGACGGCGTCCGCCCAGGGGCGCACGATCTTGAGGACGTCCTGGGGGCGGGCGTCGGTCGTGAAGTCCAGATCATTGCCGAGCCGGCCCAGGAGCGCGTCCCGTACCGAGCCGCCGACCAGGGCGAGTGAGAACCCGGCCTCCTGGAAACGGCGGGCGAGGTCGTCGGCGACAGGAGCGACCCGCAGCAGTTCACTCACCGCGCGGTGCTGCACCTGGCTCAGGGCACTGGACGTTTCTTCGTTGGCGTTCGGCACAACAGAAGAGGGTACGTGGCCCGGGCCACCGCGAGCTCCTCCTATTCCCCGTGCGGAAGCATGGGGACAGGTCCGTTATCCACGCACAAGACCAACCCTTGAGCCGTAAAGAGCCGCTTCCTCCCATAGAGCCACATACCGGACAGCAGGACGCCGGTCGGCGATCTTGTGGAACGGACCGCGGCACTTCCCCTCAGCGCGCATCGTTACCATGCGTGGACGCACATTCCGACGACCACTGACGACGACGAGGGACGGACGAGCGCGTGGCCGAGGCGGCAGACTTCCAGGGGACCAGTGCCTCACCTGCCCGCCGGTGGCTGCGGCGCACCGGGGCACTGCTCGCCGGCGCGCCCCTGCTGGCCGGAATCGTCCAGCTGCCCGCCGCCACGCCGGCGGACGCGGCCGGGCAGGAGTCCCCCCAGGCTGCCTCCAGCGCGGGCTCGGTAGCGGTCGCGGTCGACTCGCTCACCCCCAGCACCCCCTCCGAGAGCGACACGGTCACCGTGTCGGGCACGGTGACCAACAACGGCAAGCAGACGGTCACCCGTGCCCATGTCGACCTTCAGGTCGGCCCCCCGCTCGAGACCCGCTCGTCGATCGACACCCTCGCCAAGAAGAGCGACGACCTCCAGGGGCCCTCCGGGGAAAAGGTCGGCGGCAAGTACACCGAGAAGTTCTCCGCGCTCACCCCCGGCGTGGCGGAACCCTTCAGCATCTCCGTGCCGGCCGAGAAGCTGGATCTCGGCCGTGACGGCGTCTACCAGCTGGCCGTCGCGCTCTCCGGGGAGACCGCCGCACAGCCCTGGGACCAGGTTCTCGGCATCCAGCGCACGTTCCTGCCGTGGCATCCGGAGGAGGCGGACACCAAGACGAAGACCACGTTCCTGTGGCCGCTCGTCTCCAGCGCCCACATGGCCGCCGAGACGGGGTCGAACGAGCAGCAGACGCCGGTCTTCCGCGACGAGGAGCTCGCCGAGGAAATCGCCCCGGGCGGCCGCCTCGACCAGATGGTGTCGCTGGGCAAGGGCCTCGACATCACATGGGTGATCGACCCGGACCTGCTGGCGTCCGTCGACGCGATGACGGGGAGCTACCAGGTCCGCGGTGCGGACGGCACCACCACTCCGGGCAAGAACCAGGAGGTCGCCAAGCACTGGCTGGCCGAGCTCCAGCAGGCGGTCACGGGCGAGGAGGTGGCCGCCCTGCCGTTCGGCGACCCGGACCTGGCCTCCCTCGCCCACAACGGCACGAACGTCACCGGCTCGCTCAGCCACCTCAAGGAGGCCACCGATGTCGCCGCCGAGACGGTGGACACGATCCTCCACGTGAAACCGTCCACGGACTTCGCCTGGCCGGTGGACGGCGCCGTCGATCCGTCGATCGTGAAGGTCGCCACGTCCGCGGGTGCCGACAAGGTGATCGCCCGCGGCGACAGCCTCCAGGACAACCTGTCGTACACGCCCTCCGCGGCCCGCCCCATCGGCGGCGGCACCACGGCGGTGGTCGCGGACTCCCGCATGTCCACGGCGTTCCAGGGCGACCTGACCAGGGCCTCCGCCTCCACACTCGCCGTGCAGCGCTTCCTGGCCCAGAGCCTGACGCTGGGCCTGCAGACCGGCAAGCAGCGCAACGTCGTCATCGCCCCGCAGCGGATGCCGTCCGTGAGCCAGGCGCAGGCCATGGCGGAGGCCTTGGCGGCTCTCCAGGGCGGGAACTGGTCCGAGTCGCAGGACCTCACGGCGGCCGCCAAGGCCAAGCCCGACCCGGCCGCCCATACGAAGGTGCCGCCAGCCTCCGCGTACCCCTCCTCGTTGCGCAAGCAGGAGCTGCCGCGGGCCGCCTTCGCGCAGATCGCCAGGACCCAGGGCAAGCTCGACAAGTTCAAGGTGATCCTCACCCGCCAGTCCCGGGTGGTGACCCCCTTCGGGCGGGCCATGAACCGCGAGATGTCCACGTCGTGGCGCGGCCGGGGCGTCGCAGCGGTGGGGTACCGGGATGGCATCGAGTCGTACCTCAACGACCTGATCGACGGAGTGAAGCTGATCCAGAAGTCGGAGACCAAGCTCTCCGGCCGCAGCGCCACGATCCCCGTGACCGTCCAGAACAATCTGGTCCAGGGCGTCGAGAACCTGGAGCTCCGGCTCACGTCGAAGAACCCCACGCGACTCAAGATCGGCGGCGACGCCTATGAGGAGCAGCATGTCACCGTCAACGGCGGCCACGCCCAGTCGGTGAAGTTCACCACGACGGCCAACGCCAACGGCCGGGCGGAAGTCGAAGCCCAGCTGTACACGGAGGACGGCCAGAAGTACGGCGAACCGGTCGTCTTCGACGTGAGGGTCACCGAGGTCACGCCCACGGTGATGCTGGTCATCGGTGGTGGCGTCCTGCTCCTGGTCCTCGCCGGCTTCCGGATGTACACCCAGCGCAAGCGCGCCGCCGCCCGCGAGGCCGCCGAGGACGACACCGCCGAGGCGGACGCCGAGGCCGACGGCCCGCAGAGCCAGGCCGGCGCTCCGCAGAACCCGGAGGCCTCCGGCGCGCGTCTCGAGGAGGAGACCGAGGCCGGCTCACGGGCCGACGCCCCTGAGCAGCCGAGTGACCCGGCCCCGGACACCGCAGCGGAAAGCGCCGACCCGTCCGGCACGGGTGAGAGAGTGGACCGTTGAGAAGTCGTGGCCGGTGGGCCCGGGACGATGAGGTGGGGTAACCATGAACGCGCCGTACGACGGTGACCGCGGCCGGGCCGCGGGCAGCTCGGGCTACCCCGATGCGGGCGGGCCCGAGGGCTCACCGCCCGAGCACGGCCAGGCGCCGCCGCAGCCGCCCGCGGACATCTACCTCCAGGACGCCTACGGCCAGGACCCCTACCGGGCACAGGACCTCTCCGCCCAGGACCCGGTCGGCGAGGCGCTCTACGACCGCGCCGCGCACCCGCCGCCCCCTCCTGGCTCGTACCAGCCGCATCAGCAGCTCTATGGTCAGCCGCCGCAGTCGCCGTACGCGCCCGACCCGCAGGTGTGGGCTCAGACGCCCCCGCCGGAGCCGGACGGCCCGACGCGGCACCTGCCGTACGGCGACGACGCTCGCACCACCCAGTTCGTGGGTGTGGACGACCTCGTCTCCCAGGCGGGCGAACCGCGCCAGGAGCCGGACGCGTTCGCGCATCTCTTCCGGGACCAGCAGCAGAGCAGCGGCCACCCGTCGTACGAGTCGCCGGCGGTCCCCGGCCCCTCCCCGGCGCCGGGGCAGACGGCACAGGGCCCGTACGCACTGCAGGACCAGTACGCACCGCAGGACCAGTACGCGGCGCCCGGCCGGGCCGCGGCGACCGCGCCCCTCGTGGACGAGACGCCGGCCCCTGAGCCCGCCGCCTCGTCCGCTCCGAAGAAGAGCGGACGCGCCGCGGGCCTGATGAAGTCCAGCGCCGTGATGGCGGCGGGCACGATGGTCTCCCGCCTCACCGGCTTCATCCGCTCCGCGCTGATCGTGTCGGCGCTGGGCGTCGGCCTCCTCGGTGACACCTTCCAGGTCGCCTACCAGCTGCCGACGATGATCTACATCCTCACCGTCGGCGGTGGTCTCAACTCCGTCTTCGTGCCGCAGCTCGTGCGCGCCATGAAGGAGGACGACGACGGCGGCGAGGCGTACGCCAACCGCCTGCTCACCCTGGTCATCGTGACGCTCGGCGCCCTCACCGCGCTCTCGGTCGTCGGTGCGCCGCTCCTCATCCGCGTGCTGTCCGACCCGGTCGCCAGCGACCCGGCGGCGAACCAGGTCGCCGTCACCTTCGCCCAGTACTTCCTGCCCACGATCTTCTTCATGGGCATCCACGTGGTGATGGGCCAGATCCTCAACGCCCGCGGCAAGTTCGGCGCGATGATGTGGACCCCGGTCCTGAACAACATCGTCATCATCGTGACGCTGGGCATGTTCATCTACGTCTACGGCACCGCGGCCGACTCCGGGATGAAGGCCGCGAACATCCCGCCGGAGGGCCAGCGCCTGCTCGGCATCGGCGTCCTGCTCGGCCTCGTGGTCCAGTCGCTCGCGATGATCCCCTATCTGCGCGAGACCGGCTTCCGGCTGCGGCTGCGCTTCGACTGGAAGGGCCAGGGCCTCGGCAAGGCCGTCACGCTCGCCAAGTGGACGGTCCTGTTCGTCCTCGCCAACCAGGCGGGCGCGATGATCGTCATCCAGTTGTCCACTGCGGCGGGCAAGGCCTCACCGGTCGACGGCACCGGCTTCTCCGCCTACGCCAACGCCCAGCTGATCTGGGGCCTGCCCCAGGCCATCATCACGGTCTCCCTCATGGCCGCCCTGCTGCCGCGCCTGTCGCGCTCGGCCGCCGAGGGCGACGGGGGCGCCGTCCGCGACGACATCTCCCAGGGCCTGCGCACCACGGCGGTCGCGATCGTGCCGATCGCGTTCGGTTTCCTCTCCCTCGGCATCCCGATGTGCACGCTGATGTTCGGCTCCTCGGGCACCAGCGAGGCCACCAACATGGGCTTCATGCTGATGGCGTTCGGGCTCGGCCTGATCCCGTACTCGGTGCAGTACGTGGTCCTGCGTGCCTTCTACGCCTATGAGGACACCCGAACTCCCTTCTACAACACGGTCATCGTGGCCGCGGTCAACGCGGGCGCCTCGGCGATCTGCTACTTCGTGATCCCGTCCCGCTGGGCCGTGGTCGGTATGGCCGCCTCCTACGGCCTGGCCTACGCGATCGGTGTCGGTGTCGCCTGGCGCCGGCTGCGCAAGCGGCTCGGCGGAGACCTCGACGGAGCCCGAGTCCTGCGGACTTACGCCCGGCTGTGCATCGCGTCCGTCCCGGCCGCCCTGCTCAGCGGCGCGGCCTGCTACGGCATCGGCCACTCGCTCGGCCAGGGCCCCGCAGGCTCGTTCGCCGCGGTCCTGGCAGGCGGCGCCGTGCTCCTCGGGGTCTTCTTCGTCGCCGCCCGCCGCATGCGCATCGAGGAACTCAACTCGCTGGTCGGCATGGTCCGCGGACGCCTGGGACGCTGAGTCGGGGGGTAGGCGCACAACCATCGTCGGCCACCGCGTGTCGTGCATAGCGGCGGACTGTGGGCACAATTGGTTTCGGCGTCGGACGGCGCGCAACGGAAGTCGGGCGGGCGCGCAATGGATGGGGAGGCAGGAACGACGGTGGCGGAACGGAGTACGGCTGCCGTCGACGTGGCAGACAACAGCGGCGAGACGTCGCTGACCGCGCAGGCGGACCAGTCCACGGCCGACGGGGTGGCCAAGAACCGGGAGCGGGACACGGACAGCGACGAGGTACAGGAGACCGCCGGGACCGACGGTGCCGGAAAGACCTCGCCGCCCGAACTGCACAGTGGTCACAAACTCGCCAGACGCTACCGCCTCGAGGAGTGCGTCACCCGTCTGGACGGTTTCAGCAGTTGGCGTGCCGTGGACGAGAAGCTGCGCCGTGCCGTCGGCGTGCACATCCTGCCCGCCGACCACTCGCGTGCCCGCTCCGTCCTGGCGGCCGCCCGCTCCTCCGCCCTCCTGGGCGACCCGCGTTTCGTCCAGGTGCTGGACGCGGTGGAGGAGAACGACGTCGTCTACGTCGTCCACGAGTGGCTTCCCGACGCGACGGAACTGACCACGCTCCTCGCCTCCGGGCCTCTGGAACCCTACGACGCCTACCAGATGGTCAGCCAGGTCTCCTCGGCCATGGCCGCCGCCCATCGTGAGGGCCTCGCCCATCTGCGGCTGAACCCCAACGCCGTGCTGCGCGCCTCGACCGGCCAGTGGCGCATCCGCGGCCTCGCCGTGAACGCCGCCCTCCGCGGCGTGTCGTCCGACACCCCGCAGCGGACCGACACCGAGGCCATCGGGGCCCTGCTGTACGCGGCGCTCACGCAGCGCTGGCCGTATGAGAGCGACGCCTACGGCCTGTCGGGCCTGCCGAAGGACATCGGCCTGATCGCGCCCGACCAGGTACGCGCCGGTGTGCACCGCGGGCTGTCCGAGCTCGCCATGCGCGCGCTCGCCAACGACGGTGCCACCGCCTCCCGGCACGAGTCGCCGTGCACCACCCCGGAGGAGCTGGTGAAGGCGATCGGCGAGATGCCCCGCATCCGCCCGCCGGAGCCGGCGTTCACCGCCCCGCCCGAATACCAGCGCACGACGTACCAGCAGGGCACGTACGGCCGTCAGGCCCCGCGCCCCGGCGTCACCCAGCAGATCCCGAGCCCGCCGCCCCCGCTCCAGACCCGCACGGGCAAGGCCCTGAAGTGGGCCGTCTCCGCACTCCTGATCGCCGCGCTGGGCCTCGGCAGCTGGCAACTGGCGGACGCGCTGATGGACCAGGGTGGCAAGAACGAGGAACCGACCAAGACGCAGAACAACGAGGGCGGCGACAAGAACGGAAATCGCCCAGGGGCCAAGCCGATCGCCATCAAAAACTCCCAGGAGTACGTCGCCAAGGGCGATGCCCAGCACCCCGCCGACGTGGCCAAGACCTACGACGGCAACACGTCCACGGGCTGGCGCACCAACAGCTACCTCGACGGCCCGAAGATGGTGATAAAGCCCGGTGTCGGCATCGTCTACGACCTCGGGTCCGAGCAGGAAGTGTCGGCCGCGACACTCTCCCTGCGGTACGGCAACGACCACACCACCGCCGAGTTGTACGCGACCGACTCCCTCGGATCGGCCACGCCACTCAGCTCCATGAAGAAACTCGGCACCGCGACGACGAGCAGCACCTCCTTGAAGGTGACCGTCGACAAGCCGGTGAAGAGCCGATACGTCCTGGTCTGGCTGACGGCGCTGCCGTACTCCGGTGACGACCCCGCCAACTACAGCAGGCCGGGTTACAAGCAGGCCATCACCGAAGTGAAGTTCACGGGCTGAGTGCCGACAGAGGGAAGGGGGTTCGATGGCGGGCCGCGCCGAGCACAGCGGTGCAAGTGATCAGGACCTCCTCGCCCGCCACGTCCAAGGCGACCCCGACGCCTTCGGCGAGATCGTGCGGCGGCATCGCGACCGGCTCTGGGCCGTCGCCCTGAGGACGCTGGGCGACCGCGAGGAAGCCGCTGACGCCGTGCAGGACGCCCTCGTGTCCGCCTACCGGGCCGCCCACACCTTCCGGGGCCAGTCGGCCGTCACGACCTGGCTGCACAGGATCACGGTGAACGCCTGCCTGGACCGTGCCCGAAAGGCCGCCTCCCGGAAGACCTCTCCCGTCGACGACACCGAGCGGCTGGAGCAGCTCCTGGAGCCGCACGAATCGGCTTCGGCTCCGGCGGAGCGCCATGATCTCCACCGGCAGCTCATCGAAGCCCTGGGAACCCTGCCGGCCGACCAGCGCGCCGCGCTCGTCCTGGTGGACATGCAGGGCTACCCCGTCGCCGAAGCGGCCCGCATTCTCGACGTGCCGACCGGCACGGTGAAAAGCAGATGCGCGCGCGGACGAGCCAGACTCCTGCCGCTGCTCACCCATCTACGGCCGGACAGCAGCGGTGAGGGCAAGAACCCGGGCGGAGAACGGAACCGGACGCAGGGTCCGGCCGTCCCACCCGCAGCGGGGCCGCGCCGCGCGGAATCCCCGGATACAGGACCGAGCGACCCAGCTGCAGTGAAGGGCGGAGGTGGACGAGCGTGACGTCGACGACAGACATGGCCGGGCACCCGGACGTCGCGGAGATCTCCGACCTCGCCGAGGGCCTGCTTCCAGCCTCCCGGACCACCGACCTCCGTCGGCATCTGGACGAGTGCGAGCTCTGCGCGGACGTGTACGCCTCCCTGGAGGAGATCCGCGGACTGCTCGGTACGCTGCCGGGTCCACCGCGCATGCCCGCCGATGTCGCGGGCCGCATCGATGCGGCTCTTGCCGCCGAGGCTCTGCTGAACGCCAGCGGTCCGGAGTCTGAGGAGAGCGCGGAGCCGGCGGGTGCTCCCCTTCTCGCGCACGACGACGACGGTGCGCGTGTTTCACGTGAAACATCGACTCCCACCGACCGGCCTGTCGGTCGTCCCCGCTCCTCCTCCACCGGCCCCGGCCGCAAGGGCCGCACGCGCATCGGGCGCCGCAGGATCGCCGTCCTCGGGACCGTCTTCACGGTGGCCGCCCTGGGTCTGGGCTCCGTCCTGCTGTCGTCGCTCGGCGACAACAAGCCGCCTCACGACACGGCGGGTGAGCGGCAGAACACCTCTGCGGACACCTTCTCCGAGGGGAAGCTGCGGAAGCAGGTCACCGATCTCCTGGCCGAGGACAAGACCGAGAACAAAACCGAGGGAGGCGGCGGCTCCCGCACCCCCTTCGGCGCGGCGACCGCCCCCGGCAACCAGCACCGGGTCTTCAGGGGAGCCGTGGTGCCCGGCTGCGTCCGCGACGGCATCGGGCGGGACGACGCCGCCCTGGCGACGGAGAGCGGCACGTATCAAGGGAAGAAAGCCATGCTCGTGCTGCTTCCCGATGCTTCCGACGCCACCCGGGTCACCGCCTACATCGTCGACGCGACCTGTGTGGATCACTCGGCGTCCGATGCGGTCGGCGAGGTGCTCCTGAAGCGCACCTACCCGTCCGCCTGAGCAAGCGCTTCGTCTCGTCCTCTGGGGTCACCTCGCGGTGCCCCATCACCGTGTGCCCGGACACAACGGGAATGCGCGCCCCTTAGGATCCGTTGGGTGGGGTGAGAGTTCTCCTGGAGAAGCTCCTACCGCTCGACCGACGCAGTCCAGAGACGAGGAATCAAGCCGTGAGCGACGTCCGTAACGTGATCATCATCGGCTCCGGGCCCGCCGGCTACACGGCGGCGCTCTACACCGCGCGCGCGTCGCTGAAGCCGCTGGTATTCGAGGGCGCCGTCACCGCAGGCGGTGCGCTCATGAACACCACCGACGTCGAGAACTTCCCTGGCTTCCAGGACGGCATCATGGGCCCCGAGCTCATGGACAACATGCGCGCCCAGTCGGAGCGCTTCGGAGCCGAGCTCGTTCCGGACGACATCGTGTCCGTCGATCTGAGCGGTGAGATCAAGACCGTCACGGACACGGCCGGCACCGTGCACCGTGCCAAGGCCGTCATCGTCGCCACCGGCTCGCAGCACCGCAAGCTCGGACTGCCGAACGAGGACGCACTCTCCGGCCGTGGCGTGTCGTGGTGTGCCACCTGTGACGGCTTCTTCTTCAAGGACCAGGACATCGCCGTGATCGGTGGTGGTGACACCGCGATGGAGGAGGCGACCTTCCTCTCCCGGTTCGCCAAGTCGGTGACCATCGTCCACCGGCGTGACACGCTGCGCGCCTCCAAGGCCATGCAGGAGCGTGCCTTCGCCGACCCGAAGATCTCGTTCGTGTGGGACAGCGAGGTCGCCGAGATCCAGGGCGACCCGAAGCTCTCGGGTCTGAAGCTGCGCAACCTCAAGACCGGTGAGATCTCGGACCTGCCGGTGACCGGGCTGTTCATCGCCATCGGCCACGACCCGCGCACCGAGCTCTTCAAGGGCCAGCTCGACCTGGACGAAGAGGGGTACCTGAAGGTGGACGCGCCGTCGACGCGCACGAACCTGACCGGTGTCTTCGGTGCCGGCGACGTCGTCGACCACACCTACCGTCAGGCGATCACCGCCGCCGGTACCGGCTGTTCCGCAGCTCTCGACGCCGAGCGCTACCTCGCCGCCCTGGCGGACGAGGAGCAGCCCGAGCCCGAGAAGACCGCTGTCTGACCCTCCCTACCCGCCCCACGCACCAACCAGTTAAGGAGCCCGCCGTGGCCGGCACCCTGAAGAATGTGACCGACGACTCCTTCGAGCAGGACGTCCTCAAGAGCGACAAGCCTGTTCTGGTGGACTTCTGGGCCGCCTGGTGCGGTCCGTGCCGCCAGATCGCGCCGTCCCTCGAGGCCATCGCGTCCGAGTACGGCGACAAGATCGAGATCGTCAAGCTGAACATCGACGAGAACCCGGGTACGGCCGCCAAGTACGGCGTCATGTCCATCCCGACCCTGAACGTCTACCAGGGTGGCGAGGTCGCCAAGACCATCGTGGGCGCGAAGCCGAAGGCCGCGATCGTTCGCGACCTTGAGGAGTTCATCGCCGAGTGAACCGGCGGAGCCGTCGCACCGACGGTGCGTGTTTCACGTGAAACACGAATGGGCCAACCCGGAAGGGTTGGCCCATTCGTTTGCCTGCACTTACAGGGGTCGCAGCGCCGGCTCCTTCTGCACGGCTCCCAGAAGACGGTCCAGCGCCATCTCGACGTCTTCCTTCCAGGAGAGCGTCGACCTCAGTTCCAACCTCAGCCGGGGGTGAGTGGGGTGCTGTCGAACTGTCTTGAAGCCCACCGCCAGAAGGTGATCGGCGGGCAGCACACAGGCAGGTTCCTTCCAGCGCGCGTCTCCGAAGGCCTCGATCGCCTTGAAGCCGCGCCTCAGCAGATCCTTGGCCACCGTCTGAACCATCACCCGGCCCAGCCCCTGCCCCTGGTAGCCGGGCACGATGAAAGCGGTCATCAACTGCACCGCGTCGGGCGAGACCGGGCTCGTGGGAAACGCCGTGGAGCGGGGGACATAGGCGGGGGGAGCGTAGAGCACGAAGCCCACCGGCACGTCGTCGACGTACACGACCCGCCCGCAGGATCCCCAGTCCAGCAGGACCGCTGAGATCCAGGCTTCCTTCTCCGAATCGGATGTGCCCGCCTTCAGCGCGGCCTCACCGCTGACCGGGTCGAGTTCCCAGAAGACACACGAGCGACAACGCTTGGGAAGGTCTTGGAGGTTGTCCAGCGTGAGCGGTACGAGCCGGCGGCCCATGAAGGGTGATCCTCGCTTCCTTCGCCCGCCGCCGCGTCGCGGGCGGCTGTCAGAGCGCTCCGTTCCTTGAGGAGACTGCCGATGAACCCACCGACCGCCCCCAGCCCCAAACCGGCGCTCACCAGTCCGGTGCGGCTCATGGTGCGCATGGCCCCTGCCCTCCCTCTCAGAGGTGCTGCCGAGTGGTTGCGCCGTGCCCCGATCGCATCGTATCCACGATGCGATTCCATCGATACCGCCAAAAAGGAAAGAGCGAGCCACGTTCCGGCACACACCGGACACGACCCGCTCTCACGCGACACAGCAGAGACTCCTTGCCGGAGGCTCAGGACTCGCTCTCCTCGGAGTCGCCCTCCAGGAGGCTCTTCTGCAGGACCGGGCCCTCGCCAGGGGCGAGTGAACCGAGGATCCGCTCAAGGTCCTCCATCGAGGCGAACTCGACGGTGATCTTGCCCTTCTTCTGCCCCAGGTCGACCTTGACCCGCGTCTCGAAGCGGTCCGAGAGCCGTGTGGCGAGGTCGGACAGCGCGGGAGAGACCCGGGCACCGGCACGCGGGCCCTTGGGCTTCTGAGCCTTCTGAGGCCGCGACCCCATCAGGGTCACGATCTCCTCGACGGCCCGCACCGAGAGCCCCTCGGCCACGATGCGGTGGGCCAGCCGGTCCTGCTCCTCCGAGTCCTCGACGGAGAGCAGTGCCCGCGCGTGGCCGGCGGAGAGCACCCCGGCGGCGACCCGACGCTGCACGGCCGGCGAGAGCTTGAGCAGACGCAGAGTGTTGGAGACCTGCGGGCGCGAGCGGCCGATGCGGTCCGCCAGCTGGTCGTGCGTGCAGTTGAAGTCCCTCAGCAACTGGTCGTAGGCGGCTGCCTCTTCCAGCGGGTTGAGCTGAGCTCGGTGCAGGTTCTCCAGCAGAGCGTCGAGGAGGAGCTTCTCGTCCTCCGTGGCCCGCACGATCGCCGGGATGGCCTCCAGCCCCGCCTCGCGGCACGCCCGCCAACGGCGCTCGCCCATGATGAGCTCGTAGCGGGCGGGACCCGCCTGCCGCACGACGACCGGCTGGAGGAGCCCTACTTCCTTGATGGAGGTGATGAGCTCGGACAGCGCGTCCTCGTCGAAGACCTCACGAGGCTGCCGCGGGTTCGGCGTGATGGAGTCGAGGGGGATCTCGGCGAAGTGCGCACCGATGGGCGCCGCGGGCGCGGCGGGAGCACTCGGCTGCGGAGGCTCCTCTGTTTCACGTGAAACAGTCGGCAACGTGGCTACCTTCGCTGCGGCCACCCCACGCTCGTTCGGCAGTGCAGGCAGCCCTACGGGGGATGGGGAAGCAGTACCCCCGGACGCAGCCTGGGCCACCGACTTCTCCGTCGGCGCAGCAGGGATCAGTGCGCCGAGACCACGACCCAGCCCCCTCCGTCGCTCGCTCACTGGACACCCTCCACCATGCTCGGGTCGTTCTGTTGTGCACCGATGTGGGCGTGCGTCGCGTCATAACTGATGCCGACGCCCTTCAGCGCGATCTCTCGTGCCGCCTCAAGATAGGAGAGGGCACCACTCGATCCTGGATCGTAAGTCAGAACCGTCTGCCCATAACTCGGCGCCTCGGAGATACGGACGGATCGGGGGATGCTCGTCCGCAGAACCTCGTCACCAAAGTGGGTGCGCACCTCTTCCGCGACCTGGGACGCGAGGCGCGTCCGGCCGTCGTACATGGTGAGCAGAATGGTCGACACATGCAGGTCGGGGTTGAGGTGCCCCCGTACCAGGTCGACGTTGCGCAGCAATTGCCCGAGGCCTTCCAGCGCGTAGTACTCGCACTGGATCGGGATCAGTACTTCCTGGCCCGCTACGAGCGCATTGACCGTCAGCAGGCCGAGGGAGGGCGGGCAGTCGATGAGGATGTAGTCCAGCGGCTGCTCGTACGCCTGGATCGCGCGCTGCAGCCTGCTCTCCCGTGCCACCAGGGAAACCAGCTCGATCTCCGCACCGGCGAGATCGATCGTGGCGGGGGCGCAGAAGAGGCCCTCGACATCGGGCACCGGCTGGACAACCTCGGAGAGCGGCTTACTCTCCACCAACACGTCATAGATGGACGGAACTTCGGCGTGATGGTCGATGCCCAGCGCGGTGGACGCATTGCCCTGTGGGTCGAGGTCGACCACCATGACCCGGCCACCGTGGAGCGCCAGCGACGCGGCAAGGTTGACGGTCGTCGTCGTCTTGCCCACACCGCCCTTCTGGTTGGCGACCACGATGATTCGGGTCTGCTCGGGCCGTGGCAGGCCCTCACCGGCACGACCCAGAGCCTCCACCGCCAGTTGGGCAGCACGACCGATGGGAGTGTCGTCCATCGGAGGCGGTGTTTCACGTGAAACATCCGCCCCCATCGACTCGGTACGGGGACCGGGGACCGGATCGGTCATCGGTCCCGCGATGTTGGCGTCGGACCGCAAGGATTCACTCTCCTCGACTTCAGGCTCGCAATGAACAGAGCCTCCCATGTCTTCGGGGTCGTGAACCAGTGAGGCCTGGCGTTCTGTGGAGAAATCCACCTCTGTGGATACCTCAGGTCCCTCATCGAGTGAACCAAGAGGCTTTCGGTCGCGGGGTTCGGCCGCAGCGCGGCCACGACTGATGATGCCGTGCAGCAGTGAGCGACGTTTCACGTGAAACACGATGCAGGGCAGCCGTGGCCGGACTGTCGCGACACTCCGGCATGCATAGGTTTGGCAGCTTGTGTGGAGTACGTCTCGTCCTCAGGACGGATCAGTGCCGCCGAGGCGGATCAGCATCTCCACGACGGATCAGCGTCACCAGGATGGTCCGGCGTCGTCGGAACGCCGAAGCTCAGCGCCGTCGGCGGGTCCGCCCCGTGCGAGCCGCCTTGGCGCGCTTCGCGGCGAAGCGCACACCGCCCGGGCTTTCCCCGACCTCGACCCGAACGACGGTGGACATCGGGTCCACCACACCCTCACCCACATGCAGGATGGATGTCTCCACCGCCCCCAGCTTGCTCAGCGCCGACGACGCGCTCTTCAGCTCCTCCTCGGCGGTGTCGCCCTTGAGCGCGAGCATTTCGCCGTACGGCCGCAGCAGGGGGATCCCCCAGGTGGCGAGCCGGTCGAGCGGCGCGACGGCCCGGGCCGTCACCACATGAACGGGCTGGATCTTCCCCATGACCTCCTCGGCGCGGCCGCGCACCACGGTCACATGATCGAGGCCGAGCAGCTCGACGACCTCGCTGAGGAAGTTGGTGCGCCGCAGCAGTGGCTCCAGCAGCGTGATCTTCAGGTCGGTGCGGACCAGCGCCAGCGGAATACCGGGGAGACCGGCGCCCGAGCCGACATCGCACACCGTCACACCTTCGGGCACGACCTCCGAGAGCACCGCGCAGTTCAGCAGGTGCCGCTCCCACAGGCGGGGCACTTCACGCGGGCCGATGAGACCGCGCTGCACGCCCGCCTCAGCGAGCAGCTCGGCGTACCGCACCGCATCCGCGAAGCGGTCACCGAACACCTCGCGCGCCTGCTCGGGCGCGGGGGGAAGCTCCGCTGCCTCCGTCACGGGGGACCGTCCTTCCGTACCGCGTCAGCGCACCAGGCGCCGACACCAGAACCACCAGAACTATCAGGCTGACAAAGTTCGGCCCCGCCTGCTCAACAGACGGGGCCGGGGAACGTAAAGGCCGTCAGGCGGGCAGCACGACGACGAAGCGCTGCGGCTCCTCGCCCTCGGACTCGCTGCGCAGCCCAGCGGCCTTGACCGCGTCGTGCACGACCTTGCGCTCGAAGGGCGTCATCGGCTCCAGCTTCACGGCCTCGCCGCTGCTCTTGGCCTCCGCGGCGGCCTTGGCGCCCAGCTCGGACAGCTCGGAACGCTTCTGTGCCCGGTATCCCGCGATGTCGAGCATCAGGCGGCTGCGGTCGCCGGTCTCCCGGTGCACGGCCAGACGGGTGAGCTCCTGGAGCGCCTCCAGTACCTCGCCGTCACGGCCGACCAGCTTCTGCAGATCGCGGCCGCCCGTGTCGCTGATGATCGAGACAGAGGCGCGGTCGGCCTCGACGTCCATGTCGATGTCGCCGTCGAGGTCGGCGATGTCGAGCAGACCCTCCAGGTAGTCCGCCGCGATCTCGCCTTCCTGCTCCAGGCGAGTCAGGGTGTCTGCACCCTCGGCAGCGGCGGAGGTGGTGCCTTCCGTCACGGGATGGACTCCTTCTTACTTCTTGGACGGGGACTTGGGCCGCTGCGGACCCTTGCGCTGTCCGGACTGGGCCTTGCTGCGGGTGCCGCCGGCGGGCTTCGCGCCGCCCGTCTTGGCAGCGCCGGCGGGCTTGGCGTCCTCAGGCTCGTCGGCCTTGGTCAGCGACGTCTTCGGTTCGTTCTCACCGGCCGCCTTCGCGCCGGCGGGGCCGCCGTGCTGACGCTGCGACTTGCTCTGCCGCTTGGGCTGCTGGCGCTTCGGGATACCAGCGGCGGTGGTCGGCGACCCGTCCTCGGCCTGGGCGGCGGCCGCGGTGTCGCTCTTGATCACGGTGCCGTCGGCCTGGGCGGCGAGGCCGGCCTTGCTGAGGCCGTTGATGAACTTGCGCTCGAATTCGTTGCGGTCGCGGCCCTTGGCGACGATCGCCTTGACGATCGCCCGGTCGCGACGCTTGCCGACCTTGTCGTGCTGCGTGACGTGCTTGGCCAGGCGCTCCAGGTACGCGGCCTGGGCCTTCGAACCGGGGGTCGGGTTGTTGCGGATGACGTACATCTGCTGGCCCATGGTCCACACGTTGGTGGTCAGCCAGTAGACGAGGACACCGACCGGGAAGTTGATGCCGAAGACGGCGAACATGACCGGGAAGACGTACATCAGCATCTTCTGCTGCTGCATGAACGGTGTCTTCACCGTGGTGTCGACGTTCTTGGTCATCAGCTGGCGCTGGGTGAAGAACTGCGACGCCGACATCAGGACGATCATGATGGCGGTGACCACGCGCACGTCGACCAGGGAGGCACCGAGTGCTTCCACCTTCGACGAGCTGTCGGTGAACTTCGCCGCCAGCGGCGCACCGACGATGTGTGCCTTCTGCGCACTCTCCAGCAGGCTCTTGTTGATCACACCGATGGTGTCGCCCGTCGCGATGCTGTTGAGCACGTGATACAGGGCGAAGAAGAACGGCGACTGCGCCAGGATGGGAAGGCACGAGGAGAGCGGGTTGGTGCCCGTCTCCTTGTACAGCTTCATCATCTCTTCGGACTGACGCTGCTTGTCGTTCTTGTACCGCTCTTGGATCTTCTTCATCTCGGGCTGCAGCGTCTGCATGGCCCTGGTCGACTTGATCTGCTTCACGAAGAGCGGGATCAGGCAGATACGGATCAGGATCACCAGGGACACGATCGACAGGCCCCAGGCCCAGCCGGTGTCAGGGCCGAAGATGGCGCCGTACACCGAGTGGAACTGGACGATGACCCAGGAGACGGGTGTGGTGATAAAGCTGAAGAGGCTGGCAATCGTGTCCACTAATCATGCTCCTTGGGCATGGGACGGTGTCTCTGCGGCCGGGCTCGAAGGACTCGACGGACTTGCGGGAGAAGTCTGTCCCTCGGTGGCCGGTCCGGCGGCGGAGGGCCCGCCCTTGCGTGCACGCCACGCGTTACGCAGCATTTCGTGCCACCGCGGGCGCTTGCGCGGCGGAACATGGTCCACACCGCCCAGCGACCACGGATTGCATCGCAGGATGCGCCAGGCCGTGAGTGCCGTTCCCTTGAGGGCACCATGCCGGTCGATGGCCGTGAAGCCGTAGTGGGAGCACGATGGGTAGTACTTGCAGACCGGCCCGAGCAGCGGACTGATCGTCCACTGGTAGAGCTTGATCAGAGCCAGCAGCGGGTACTTCATCGCGCGCCCCCTCCCAGCAACCGCTGGAGAGCGGCATCCAGGTCTCGGGCCAGCTGTGCATGGTCGGCGTCGCCCGATCCGGGCAGCGCTCGTACGACTACCAGGCTACCGGGGGGCAGCTGGGCGACTCGCTCGCGCATCAGGTGGCGAAGCCTGCGCTTCACTTTGTTGCGCACGACCGCGCCACCCACTGCTTTGCTCACGACGAAACCCGCACGCGTCGGGGGAGCGCTCTCCCCAGGCGCGTGCGGGTCCGTGGAACCGCTACGTAGGTGGACGACGAGGAGCGGGCGTCCGGCCCGGCGTCCTCGTCGTACCGCGGTCGCGAAGTCCTCGCGCCGCCTCAGCCGATGCTCGGTAGGCAGCACGACGTCATGACCTGATCGGGATCAGGCGGACAGGCTGGCGCGACCCTTGCTGCGGCGGTTCGCGAGAATCGCGCGACCGGCACGGGTACGCATCCGCAGGCGGAAGCCGTGGGTCTTCGCGCGGCGACGGTTGTTCGGCTGGAAGGTGCGCTTGCTCACTCGGGGGCTCCAGAAGAAATCGGTGGTTGCGGGGTGCCGTCCTGGCTGTCACCGTGCGCCCACGAGTAGCTCGCAGTTACGCCCGAGTGCACCGCTGACCGATCACCCAAATGATCTGTGCCCATCGGAGGCAGGCGGCAGCAGCCATCGACAACTCGACCTGGTTACGGTACGCGCGGCTACGCCATCCGGTCAAACCAGGAGTCGCCGGGAGACACTTGTCCACAGGCTGGGGACAACAACTTGAACCCTACCGGCCGCCCTGACTACCGTGACGGAACTCCGATTCGTTCCCTTATCCCTGCCCCACCCGATTTACATCCCGAGCCGTCCCAGAACCACACGTTCGTGGGACCTGTGAGAGAGCGTGCCCTGTGGCTGACGTACCTGCCGATCTTGCCGCAGTGTGGCCACGCGTATTGGAGCAGCTCCTCGGGGAGGGCCGCAGCCAAGGGGTCGAGGGGAAGGACGAGCACTGGATCCGCCGCTGCCAGCCGCTGGCGCTGGTCGCGGACACCGCCCTGCTCGCCGTACCGAACGAGTTCGCGAAAGGCGTGCTCGAGGGCCGGCTGGCGCCGATCGTCAGCGAGACGCTGAGCCGTGAGTGCGGCCGCCCGATCCGGATCGCGATCACCGTCGACGACTCCGCGGGCGACCCCCCGGCCCCGCAGGCGCCCCAGTCCCGCCACCAGTCGCGCTACGAGGAGCCCGAGCTTCCGGCCACCCGCCAGGACCGTGACGGGTACGACCGCACGGACCGGGACGGCTACGACCGTCCTGACCGGGACGGGTACGAGCGCAAGGACCGCGACGGTCATGACCGCCGGGACCGAGACGGCTACGAGGGGTACGGCCGCCACCGGGCGGACCAGCTGCCCGGCCAGGCCGGCGACCAGCTTCCGCCTACGCGCGCAGATCAGCTTCCCTCGGCACGTCCCGCCTACCCCTCCGAGTACCAGCGCCCCGAGCCCGGCGCCTGGCCGCGTCCGTCGCAGCAGGACGAATACGGATGGCAGCAGCAGCGCCTCGGCTTCCCCGAGCGCGACCCGTACGCGTCGCCCGGGCAGGACTCGTACGGCTCCCAGGACGCCTACAACCCCCAGGACTCCTACGGCTCCGGGCCCCAGGACGCCTACAAGGACGCGTACGGGTCCAAGGATTCCTACGGTCCGCCCTCCCAGGACTACCGTCCCCAGCCCATGGAGCGCCCCTCCTACGAGCAGCAGCGCTCCGAGTACGAGTCGTCACGCGGGGACTATGAGCAGCGTGACGCGGTCCGCCGGGAGCTGCCCGATCCGCCGGCCGGCTCGGGGCACGTCCACCGGGGAGGCCCGGTCGGCCCGAACCTGCCCACGACCGGTGCGCCCGGCCCCCTGGCAGCGCAGCCCGCGCCGGCGACCGGCCCGGGTGAGCCCACCGCGCGGCTGAACCCGAAGTACCTCTTCGACACGTTCGTCATCGGCGCCTCCAACCGCTTCGCGCACGCGGCCGCGGTCGCCGTGGCCGAGGCACCGGCGAAGGCGTACAACCCCTTGTTCATCTACGGGGAGTCCGGGCTCGGCAAGACGCACCTGCTGCACGCGATCGGGCACTACGCGCGCAGCCTGTACCCGGGCACGCGGGTGCGGTACGTGAGCTCTGAGGAGTTCACCAACGAGTTCATCAACTCCATCCGCGACGGCAAGGGCGACAGCTTCCGCAAGCGGTACCGCGAGATGGACATCCTGCTCGTCGACGACATCCAGTTCCTGGCGGACAAGGAGTCGACGCAGGAGGAGTTCTTCCACACCTTCAACACGCTCCACAACGCCAACAAGCAGATCGTGCTGTCCTCCGACCGGCCGCCGAAGCAGCTGGTCACGCTGGAGGACCGGCTGCGGAACCGTTTCGAGTGGGGTCTGATCACGGACGTCCAGCCGCCCGAGCTGGAGACGCGCATCGCGATCCTCCGCAAGAAGGCGGTGCAGGAGCAGCTGAACGCGCCGCCGGAGGTGCTGGAGTTCATCGCGTCCCGGATCTCGCGGAACATCCGTGAGCTGGAGGGCGCGCTGATCCGGGTCACGGCGTTCGCCTCGCTCAACCGGCAGCCGGTGGATCTGGGTCTGACGGAGATCGTCCTGAAGGACCTCATCCCCGGTGGCGATGACTCGGCGCCCGAGATCACGTCGACGGCCATCATGGGCGCGACGGCGGACTACTTCGGGCTGACGGTCGAGGACCTGTGCGGCACCTCGCGTGGCCGCGCCCTCGTCACCGCCCGCCAGATCGCCATGTACCTGTGCCGTGAGCTGACGGACCTGTCGCTGCCGAAGATCGGCGCGCTGTTCGGCGGCCGCGACCACACCACGGTCATGCACGCGGACCGCAAGATCCGCAATCTGATGGCCGAGCGCCGCTCCATCTACAACCAGGTCACGGAGCTGACCAACCGCATCAAGAACGGCTGACGACGACGGCGGAAAGCCGCTGAGGGCGCTCCCGGATTCCTCCGGGAGCGCCCTTCTCGTGTCCGGCCCGTGGGCGTCAGGGGCACGGATCCGGTCCCTCCCGGGGCCGTGTGGCCCGGTTTCCGAGCCTCCGGGGCGGGTCAGCGGCCCCCGCGTCGCGTACCGAGCCGCAACCCGGTGTTCGATTAGTCGCCGGGTTACGGCCTCCCTCCACAGATTCGGGGACTTTCTGCCGTCCACATCCTGGGGACCGGGGAGTTGTCCAGAGCGTGTCCACAGGCGCCGCTGTTGAAAGACCATCAGACCAGCTCAGGTGCTTGTGGATTGGTGGACGAAGGATCTCCACAGACTGTGGACGACGGAATGATCCACAGGCTGTGCACCGAGTTGTCCACCGGCCGCCCACAGGCTGGGGGCGGTTGTCCCCAGCGATCGGCCCCTTCTCCACATGCCTGTCCACTGTTCGGCAACGCGACGCGCCTCCTCACCGGGTCGAGTGAAAGGCGTCACACGAAGGTGCCGGATTGGGCTGTGGGAAAGGTGGGTAAACCTGGGGACGGCGCTGGGGAGAACTCGCTTCACCCTGTGCACGGCGTGTGCAGAACTTTCTGTTCTCCACAGATACGCCTGGTTGTCCACCGCCTCCACCCACAGGGCCCGTGGACAAAATTCCCGCCCTGAGCTGGGCAAACGAGGTTATCCACGGTATCCACAGGCCCTACTACTACTCCCAACTAGAGAGAGCTGGGAATCCGTTTCGAAGAGGGCCCTGTGCACAACTCGCTCTTCGGTGCCCGGCCGCCCCTCGTCACGACTTGACCCCGAGAGGCACCTACTGTCAGTGCGGTGCGTCAGACTGGTCCCCGGTGTCCTCCCCGTCACAGGGACCGTCGACACCGCGACAGACGACGAGGGCCAGGCAGAGCGAGAAGCGCCGGCAACAGCAGGAGGCGGCAACAGTGAAGATCCGGGTGGAACGCGACGTACTCGCGGAGGCAGTGGCCTGGGCGGCACGCAGCCTCCCGGCCCGTCCGCCGGCGCCTGTCCTCGCCGGCCTGCTGCTGAAGGCCGAGGAAGGCCAGCTGAGCCTGTCCAGCTTCGACTACGAGGTCTCGGCGCGGGTGTCCGTGGAGGCCGAGGTCGACGAGGAGGGCACGGTCCTGGTCTCCGGCCGCCTGCTCGCGGACATCTGCCGCGCGCTCCCCAACCGGCCGGTGGAGATTTCCACAGACGGTGTACGGGCGACCGTGGTCTGCGGCTCCTCCCGGTTCACACTCCACACCCTGCCTGTGGAGGAGTACCCGGCCCTGCCGCAGATGCCGAACGCGACGGGCACGGTCCCCGGCGAGGTCTTCGCCTCCGCCGCCTCCCAGGTCGCCATCGCGGCCGGCCGTGACGACACGCTGCCCGTCCTCACCGGTGTCCGCATCGAGATCGAGGGCGACACCGTCACGCTGGCATCCACCGACCGCTACCGCTTCGCGGTCCGCGAGTTCCTGTGGAAGCCGGAGAACCCGGACGCCTCCGCGGTCGCCCTGGTGCCCGCCAAGACGCTCCTGGACACCGCCAAGGCCCTGACCAGCGGCGACCAGGTGATCCTGGCGCTCTCCGGCTCGGGCTCGGGCGAGGGCCTGATCGGCTTCGAGGGCGCCGGCCGCCGTACGACGACCCGCCTGCTGGAGGGTGACCTCCCGAAGTACCGCACGCTGTTCCCGACGGAGTTCAACAGCATCGCCGTCATCGAGACCGCCCCCTTCGTGGAGGCCGTCAAGCGTGTGGCCCTGGTCGCCGAGCGCAACACCCCGGTGCGGCTCAGCTTCGAGCAGGGCGTGCTCATCCTGGAGGCCGGTTCCAGCGACGACGCACAGGCTGTGGAAAGGGTCGACGCCCAGCTCGAGGGCGACGACATCTCGATCGCCTTCAACCCGACGTTCCTGCTGGACGGCCTGAGCGCCATCGACTCCCCGGTGGCCCAGCTGTCCTTCACGACGTCCACCAAGCCCGCGCTGCTCAGCGGCAAGCCGGCGCTGGACGCCGAGGCGGACGACGCCTACAAGTACCTGATCATGCCGGTGCGCCTCAGCGGCTGAGCCCGCCCGACGGTCGGCGGGACGGCGTGGATCACCGGCTTTGTCCACAGGCTGAGGACAAAGCCGCAGGTGAGGGCGTACGAGTGAGCGCGTATGCCCACAGATGTGCGCGAGCGTCCGGGTTTAGGCTCGGACGCGGGTACGAAAGTGCCTCGCGGTACGCACGTGCCGCCACGCCACGTCGCAGAACCTAAGGAACACAACTGATGGAGCTCGGTCTCGTCGGCCTCGGCAAGATGGGCGGCAACATGCGCGAGCGGATTCGCCGCGCAGGTCACACCGTTCTCGGATACGACCGCAACCCGGACCTCGCCGATGTCCACAGCCTGGAAGAGCTTGTGGGCAAGCTCAGCGGTCCGCGCGTGATCTGGGTGATGGTCCCGGCGGGCGAGCCCACGCAGTCCACCATCGACGACCTCGCCGAGCTGCTGGAGCCCGGCGACGTCGTCGTGGACGGCGGCAACTCCCGCTGGACCGACGACGAGAAGCACGCCGAGGAGCTGGCGGCGAAGGGCATCGGCTTCGTCGACTGCGGTGTCTCCGGCGGCGTCTGGGGCCTGGAGAACGGCTACGCGCTGATGTACGGCGGCGACAAGGAGAACGTCGCCAAGGTGCAGCCGGTCTTCGACGCCCTCAAGCCGGAGGGCGACTTCGGTTCGGTGCACGCCGGCAAGGTGGGCGCGGGTCACTTCGCGAAGATGGTCCACAACGGCATCGAGTACGCGATGATGCAGGCCTACGCCGAGGGCTGGGAGCTCCTGGAGAAGGTCGACTCCGTGACGGACGTCCGGGAGGTCTTCCGCTCCTGGCAGGAGGGCACGGTCATCCGCTCCTGGCTGCTCGACCTCGCGGTCAACGCGCTCGACGAGGACGAGCACCTGGACGAGCTCCGGGGTTATGCACAGGACTCCGGCGAGGGACGCTGGACTGTGGAAGCCGCCATCGACAACGCGGTGCCGCTGCCGGCGATCACCGCGTCGCTGTTCGCGCGGTTCGCCTCCCGCCAGGAGGACTCGCCCCAGATGAAGATGATCGCGGCGCTGCGGAACCAGTTCGGCGGCCACGCGGTCGAGAAGAAGTAACCGAGCACCGAGGGAGGTCGGCGAAACGACCATGCACGTCACGCATCTGTCGCTGGCCGACTTCCGCTCGTACCCCCGGGTCGAGGTCCCGCTCGACCCCGGGGTGACGGCCTTCGTCGGGCCGAACGGGCAGGGCAAGACCAACCTCGTCGAGGCCGTCGGCTATCTCGCCACCCTCGGCAGCCACCGGGTCTCCTCCGACGCCCCCCTGGTCCGCATGGGCGCCGAGCGCGCGATCATCCGCGCCCAGGTCCGGCAGGGCGAACGACAGCAGCTCGTCGAACTGGAGCTCAACCCGGGCCGCGCCAACCGGGCCCGTATCAACAGGTCCTCGCAGGTCAGGCCGCGTGATGTGCTGGGGATCGTCCGGACGGTGCTGTTCGCGCCCGAGGATCTCGCACTGGTCAAGGGCGACCCCGGTGAGCGGCGCCGCTTCCTCGACGAGCTGATCACCGCCCGCTCCCCGCGCATGGCCGGGGTCCGTTCCGACTACGACCGGGTCCTCAAGCAGCGCAACACCCTGCTGAAGTCGGCCGCGCTGGCCCGACGGCACGGCGGCCGCACCATGGACATGTCCACCCTGGACGTGTGGGACCAGCATCTCGCGCGCGCGGGCGCCGAGTTGCTCGCCCAGCGCCTGGACCTGATCGCGACGATCCAGCCGCTGGCCGACAAGGCCTACGAACAACTCGCGCCCGGTGGCGGCCCGATCGCGCTGGAGTACAAGCCGTCCGCGCCGGGCGAGGCGCACACCCGTGAGGACCTCTTCGAACAGCTGATGGCGGCGCTCGCCGAGGCCCGCAAGCAGGAGATCGAGCGTGGCGTCACCCTGATCGGCCCGCACCGGGACGACCTCCAGCTCAAGCTCGGCCAGCTCCCCGCCAAGGGGTACGCCTCTCACGGCGAGTCCTGGTCCTACGCGCTGGCGCTGCGCCTGGCCTCGTACGACCTGCTCAGGGCAGAGGGCAACGAGCCGGTGCTGGTGCTCGACGACGTCTTCGCCGAGCTGGACACCCGCCGCCGCGAGCGCCTCGCCGAGCTCGTCGCGCCCGGCGAGCAGGTCCTGGTGACGGCCGCGGTCGACGACGACGTCCCGCACGTGCTGTCCGGGACGCGGTTCGCCGTGTCCGAGGGCACGGTGGAGCGCGTATGACGCAGAACACACCCGGCGGCGCCCCGAAGCCCCCCGAGCCCTCCGGCGTCGACCTCGCGCGCGTGGCGCTGCGCGCCGCCAAGGAGGCCGCACGCGCGCGGGGGGACGCGGCACAGCAGAAGAAGCAGGCGCGCCGCGGCGGTCTGCGCTCCGGCGCGCGCGCGGACGGACGCGACCCCATGGCGCTCGGCTCCGCGATCAACCGACTGATCACCGAGCGCGGCTGGGAGGCGCCGGCCGCGGTGGGCGGTGTGATGGGCCGCTGGCCGCAGATCGTAGGCGAGGACGTGGCCAAGCACTGCGTCCCTGAGAGGTACGACGAGGACGAGCACGTCCTGACGGTGCGCTGCGACTCGACGGCCTGGGCGACGAACCTCCGGCTGCTCGCGCCCACGCTGGTCGCACGCCTCAACGAGGACCTGGGCCACGGCACGGTGAAGCTGATCAAGGTGCAGGGCCCGAGCGGCCCCGCGCGCCGCTACGGCCCGCTGCGCGCCCCCGGCAGCACCGGTCCGGGCGACACCTACGGCTGAGCGGCACCGGTTTCCCACCCGTCGACAGCACGTGACCGACTTCACATCGCGGGCTTCCGCCCGCCCATCCGGAGCGTCGGCGGCCCTCCCGTCGTGTGCCCGCACACGGTTGCGAATCGCGACCTGACTCCTAAGTAGCCAGGGGTTGACGGCCGGAAGCGCTGAGTGCCTCCGTGAGCCTCTTGGAGCCCCCATCCGTATATCGGGAGTCGGACAAGACCCGTCGAGGGCGGCACATGCGGACTCAGGTACCGGCAAACCCCCATCAGTGTCAGTGCTACCGGTAGACTGGAAGCAATCCCGCCCCAATCGTGGGGACCGTCCGGGAAAAGCTGAGCAACGCTGATCAAGGCTTACCAACGCAACATGCCGCAGCCGCTCCGGCAACCCGCCGACGAGCCTGGCTCGTGCTGTGCCAGAAAGGGCGCTTCGTGGCCGATTCCGGCAACCCCAACGAGAACATCCCGTCCACCGACGCAGGCGTGACCAGCGAGGCGATCACCTCCAACGGCGAGGTCACCGCCTCGTACGACGCCAGTGCCATCACCGTCCTCGAGGGTCTGGACGCGGTCCGCAAGCGACCCGGCATGTACATCGGCTCGACCGGTGAGCGAGGGCTGCACCACCTCGTGTACGAGGTCGTCGACAACTCGGTCGACGAGGCGCTGGCCGGTCACGCGGACACCATCGACGTGACGATCCTCCCCGACGGTGGCGTCCGGGTCGTCGACAACGGCCGTGGCATCCCGGTGGGCATCGTCGCCTCCGAGGGCAAGCCGGCCCTCGAGGTCGTGCTGACCGTGCTGCACGCGGGCGGCAAGTTCGGCGGCGGCGGCTACGCGGTCTCCGGTGGTCTGCACGGCGTGGGTGTCTCCGTCGTGAACGCGCTGTCCTCGAAGGTCGCCGTCGAGGTCAAGACCGACGGCCACCGCTGGACGCAGGACTACAAGATGGGCGTCCCCACGGCGCCGCTCGCCCAGCACGAGGCCACCGAGGAGACCGGCACCTCGGTCACCTTCTGGGCCGACCCGGACATCTTCGAGACCACCGACTACTCCTTCGAGACGCTCTCGCGGCGCTTCCAGGAGATGGCGTTCCTCAACAAGGGCCTCACGCTCAAGCTCACCGACGAGCGCGAGTCCGCGAAGGCCACCTCCGGGGCGGACGAGGCGGGCGCGGACGAGACCGCCGAGGTCAAGACGGTCACGTACCACTACGAGGGCGGCATCGTCGACTTCGTGAAGTACCTCAACTCCCGCAAGGGCGAGGCGGTGCACCCCACCGTCATCGACCTGGAGGCCGAGGACAAGGACAAGCACCTGTCCCTCGAGGTCGCCATGCAGTGGAACGGCGGCTACACCGAGGGCGTGTACTCCTTCGCCAACATCATCCACACGCACGAGGGCGGTACGCACGAAGAGGGCTTCCGCGCCGCGCTGACCTCGCTGATCAACAAGTACGCGCGCGACAAGAGGCTGCTGCGCGAGAAGGACGACAACCTCACGGGTGACGACATCCGCGAGGGTCTGACGGCGATCATCTCGGTCAAGCTGAGCGAGCCCCAGTTCGAAGGCCAGACGAAGACCAAGCTGGGCAACACCGAGGCCAAGACCTTCGTCCAGAAGGTCGTCTACGAGCACCTCGCGGACTGGCTGGACAGGAACCCGAACGAGGCCGCGGACATCATCCGCAAGGGCATCCAGGCGGCCACCGCGCGCGTGGCGGCCCGCAAGGCCCGTGACCTCACCCGCCGCAAGGGTCTGCTGGAGACAGCGTCCCTGCCGGGCAAGCTCTCCGACTGCCAGTCGAACGACCCCACCAAGTGCGAGATCTTCATCGTCGAGGGTGACTCCGCCGGCGGCTCGGCCAAGTCCGGCCGCAACCCGCAGTACCAGGCGATCCTCCCGATCCGCGGCAAGATCCTGAACGTCGAGAAGGCGCGGATCGACAAGATCCTGCAGAACCAGGAGATCCAGGCGCTGATCTCGGCCTTCGGCACCGGAGTCCACGAGGACTTCGACATCGAGAAGCTGCGCTATCACAAGATCATTCTGATGGCGGACGCCGACGTCGACGGCCAGCACATCAACACCCTGCTGCTGACCTTCCTGTTCCGCTTCATGCGGCCCCTGGTCGAGGCCGGGCACGTGTACCTCTCCCGCCCGCCGCTCTACAAGATCAAGTGGGGCAAGGACGACTTCGAGTACGCGTACTCCGACCGCGAGCGCGACGCCCTGATCGAGATGGGCCGCAACGCCGGCAAGCGCATCCGCGAGGACTCGGTCCAGCGCTTCAAGGGTCTCGGCGAGATGAACGCCGAGGAGCTGCGCATCACGACCATGGACCAGGAGCACCGCGTCCTCGGCCAGGTCACCCTCGACGACGCCGCCCAGGCCGACGACCTGTTCTCGGTCCTCATGGGCGAGGACGTCGAGGCCCGCCGCGCGTTCATCCAGCGCAACGCCAAGGACGTCCGCTTCCTCGACATCTGAGTCGGTCTCAGCTGACCGCATCAGGAAGGATCTTCACCAGCAATGACCGACGAGAACACTCCCGTGACGACGCCCGAGGGTGACGCCCTGGCCATGCGCGTCGAGCCCGTCGGGCTCGAGACGGAGATGCAGCGCTCGTACCTCGACTACGCGATGTCCGTCATCGTCTCGCGTGCGCTGCCGGACGTCCGCGACGGCCTCAAGCCCGTCCACCGCCGGGTGCTGTACGCCATGTACGACGGCGGCTACCGGCCCGAGCGCGGCTTCTACAAGTGCGCCCGCGTCGTCGGCGACGTCATGGGCAACTACCACCCGCACGGCGACTCCTCGATCTACGACGCGCTGGTCCGCCTCGCGCAGTCGTGGTCGATGCGCATGCCGCTCGTGGACTCCAACGGCAACTTCGGCTCCCCGGGCAACGACCCGGCCGCGGCCATGCGGTACACCGAGTGCAAGATGGCGCCGCTGTCGATGGAGATGGTCCGCGACATCGACGAGGAGACCGTCGACTTCACGGACAACTACGACGGCCGCTCCCAGGAGCCGACCGTCCTGCCGGCCCGCTTCCCGAACCTGCTGATCAACGGCTCGGCAGGCATCGCGGTCGGTATGGCGACCAACATCCCGCCGCACAACCTGCGCGAGGTCGCCGCCGGCGCCCAGTGGTACCTGGAGAACCCCGAGGCCTCGCACGAGGAGCTGCTGGACGCGCTCATCGAGCGCATCAAGGGCCCGGACTTCCCGACCGGCGCGCTCGTCGTCGGCCGCCGGGGCATCGAGGAGGCGTACCGCACCGGTCGCGGCTCCATCACCATGCGCGCGGTCGTCGAGGTCGAGGAGATCCAGAACCGCCAGTGCCTGGTGGTCACGGAACTCCCGTACCAGGTCAACCCCGACAACCTCGCGCAGAAGATCGCCGACCTGGTCAAGGACGGCAAGATCGGCGGCATCGCGGACGTCCGCGACGAGACCTCCTCGCGCACGGGCCAGCGCCTGGTCATCGTGCTGAAGCGGGACGCGGTCGCCAAGGTCGTGCTGAACAACCTCTACAAGCACACCGACCTGCAGACGAACTTCGGCGCCAACATGCTGGCGCTGGTGGACGGCGTGCCGCGCACGCTCTCGCTCGACGCGTTCATCCGCCACTGGGTGACCCACCAGATCGAGGTCATCGTCCGCCGTACGCGCTTCCGGCTGCGCAAGGCCGAGGAGCGGGCGCACATCCTGCGCGGTCTGCTGAAGGCCCTGGACGCCATCGACGAGGTCATCGCGCTGATCCGGCGCAGTGACACCGTCGACATCGCCCGCGGCGGCCTGATGAGCCTGCTGGAGATCGACGAGATCCAGGCCAACGCCATCCTCGAGATGCAGCTGCGCCGACTGGCCGCCCTGGAGCGCCAGAAGATCGTCCAGGAGCACGACGAACTCCAGGCGAAGATCAACGAGTACAACGAGATCCTCGCCTCCCCGGTCCGCCAGCGCGGCATCGTCAGCGCCGAACTGACCGCGATCGTCGAGAAGTTCGGCGACGACCGCAAGACGACGCTGATCCCCTACGAGGGTGACATGTCCATCGAGGACCTGATCGCCGAGGAGGACATCGTCGTCACGGTCACCCGGGGCGGCTACATCAAGCGCACCAAGACCGACGACTACCGCGCCCAGAAGCGCGGCGGCAAGGGCGTGCGCGGCGCGAAGCTCAAGGAAGACGACATCGTCGACCACTTCTTCGTGTCCACCACGCACCACTGGCTGCTGTTCTTCACCAACAAGGGCCGCGTCTACCGCGTCAAGGGCTACGAGCTGCCCGACGCCGGCCGCGACGCGCGCGGTCAGCACGTGGCGAACCTGCTCGCCTTCCAGCCGGACGAGGCGATCGCCGAGATCCTGGCGATCCGCGACTACGAGGCGGTTCCCTACCTCGTTCTGGCCACCAAGGCCGGACTTGTGAAGAAGACGCCTCTGAAGGATTACGATTCGCCTCGTTCCGGCGGTGTGATCGCCATCAACCTGCGCGAGGGTCAGGACGGTTCGGACGACGAACTGATCGGAGCCGAACTGGTCTCGGCGGAGGACGATCTGCTTCTGATCAGCAAGAAGGCGCAGTCGATCAGGTTCACGGCCTCGGACGACACCCTGCGGCCCATGGGCCGTGCCACCTCGGGTGTCAAGGGCATGAGCTTCCGCGAGGGTGACGAGCTGCTCTCGATGAATGTTGTTCGACCCGGTACGTTCGTGTTCACTGCCACAGACGGCGGGTACGCGAAGCGGACCGCCGTCGACGAGTACCGCGTCCAGGGTCGCGGCGGCCTCGGCATCAAGGCTGCCAAGATCGTCGAGGACCGTGGATCCCTCGTCGGCGCGCTGGTGGTCGAGGAGACCGACGAGATCCTCGCCATCACGCTGTCGGGCGGTGTGATTCGTACGCGAGTCAACGAGATCAGGGAAACCGGCCGTGACACCATGGGCGTCCAACTGATCAATCTGGGCAAGCGCGATGCCGTCGTGGGCATCGCTCGCAACGCCGAGGCGGGGCGCGAGGCGGAAGAGGTCGACGGCGACGTGGTCGTCGACGAGACCGCCGAGGATGCCGCGACCACCGGCACGGACGAGGGTGAGGCGCCCTCGGCCGAGTAGGCACGAGGAGTGAGTCAGCGTGAGCGGAGCCACGGGCGCCGGACCGGCCGGTACCTCAAGGGGTACGGAAGCGGACGACGGTGGTCGTGGCTCCGCCGCGCGTGCGGCGGACCCGCACACGACCAACCTGAAGGCGATCAAGTCCCCGACCAAGGACGCGCCCTCGCCTGACGCGCATGAATCACAGGGGGGAACGGTGACGGACACCCGGGGTCCGCAGACCCAGCAGCACAAGGCCGGCGCGGGCCCGTCCGCCTCCGGCACGCAGCCGCAGCCGGCCGCCCAGGAGCCGGGCACGGCCTCCCCCTTGCCCGGGGAGCGGCAGACGCAGCAGGCTGCCGGGCCCTACCACCCGCCGCAGGCCTACCCTGCGCAGCAGGCGGCCGGGGGTGCCGGTACCGGCACCGCAGCCGCACGGCGTCCCCGCACGGGGGCGCGCACCGCTCCGCGCGTCCGCAAGGCGCGGCTGCGGGTGGCGAAGGCCGACCCGTGGTCGGTGATGAAGGTCAGCTTCCTGCTCTCCATCGCCCTGGGCATCTGCACGATCGTCGCGTCCGCCGTGCTGTGGATGGTCATGGACGCGATGGGCGTCTTCTCGTCGGTCGGCGGCACGATCTCCGAGGCCACCGGCTCGAACGAGTCCAACGGCTTCGACCTGCAGGCCTTCCTGTCGCTGCCGAACGTCCTGATGTTCACGTCGATCATCGCGGTCATCGACGTCGTCCTGGCGACGGCCCTCGCGACCCTCGGCGCGTTCATCTACAACCTGTCCGCGGGCTTCGTGGGCGGTGTCGAGCTGACGCTCGCCGAGGACGAGTGACGTCCTTTGACGTTGTCCCGACAACCGATTTTGGGACTGCGCATGTCGTGCGCTAATCTTCAGGAGTCAGCGCGCGGGACACACACCGCAGAGCGCGGCGGGGCTATAGCTCAGTTGGTTAGAGCGCATCCCTGATAAGGATGAGGCCACAGGTTCAAATCCTGTTAGCCCCACCAGCGAAAAGACCCCCAGTCGGTAGCGGCTGGGGGTCTTTGACATCCATGGCTGACATCAACCGATGAGTGGATCTTCCAGAAGCTCGGCGAGCATGCCGACCGCTTCCCGCTCGCTGTCCCCTACCACGTGCGTGTAGACGTCCATGGTCATGCTGATCTGGCTGTGTCGGAGGATCGCCTGAGCGACCTTGGGGTGCACCTTCAGGAAGGCGAGCAGGGTCCCGCAGGTGTGCCGAGCGAGGCGGACCGTGATCCGGCGGACGCCAGCGCGCTTGACGAGCCGAGCGAAGGTCCGAGAGAAGCCCACGGGGTCGATCATGCCGCCGTGCTCGGCGGAGAAGATCAGGTCATGGTCCGGCTCCTGCGACCAGTGCTCACCGGCGATCTTCCGTTCCAGGGCTTGCAGCTCGCGCCGCTCCTCCAGGACACGGGCGCAGAACTCGGGAAGCGGGAGCACGGCCTGTGAGGACTCCGTCTTGAGGTCCTTGAGGACCAGGCCGACGCCCTTGACCCGCTGGACCTGCTTGACCGGGGTGAAGCGGCCCGCCTCGAAGTCGATGTCCTGCCAGCGCAGGCCGAGCACCTCACTGCGACGGAGCCCGAGGACCAGGACGAGGACGCAGGCCGCGTAGAGCCGGTGAGCGCGGACCGACCGTAGGAACGCGATGGCTTCCCGGGCGTTCCATGCCGTGCCCCTGTCTTTGGTGACCTTGGGCATGTCGACCAGGAGTGCGACGTTGCGCGTGACCAGTTCCTCGCGCATGGCCCGGTTGAGGGCGTTGCGGAGGACGCGGAGGACCTCGAAACGAGCCGAAGCGCCAACCTTCTCGCGGGCCAGGGCCGCCATGAAGGCCCGGATCTGTGCTGGGGTGAGCTTGACCAGCGGCTTTTTGCCGAGGTGAGGCAGCAGGTACAGCCTGACCTTGGACTCGTACTTCACGTACGTGTTGTGCTCGCGTTCCGGCTTGACGATGTGCTCCAACCAGTAAGCCAGCCACTCGCCGAGCGTCCAGGAACGAGAGGGCACCGGGATGCCGTTTCGCTCCTGGTCCTGGAGCTTGCTGAGCTTCTCGTTGGCTTCGTCCCAGGTCCGGCCGTAGACGTACTTGCGGACCCGATTGCCGTCTGTGTCGGTCACGTAGGCGGCGCCGTGATACCGGCCATCGGACCGTTTGGTGATCGTGCCACCGCCGTTAGGGCGACGCTTCGCCATCAGGCAGCCTCCCCAAGCTGGCTGGCGATGAAGTCGCCGACCGCGTGAGCCGGGATGCGTCGGCAGCCGTCGACCTTGATGGACACGAGGCGGTGTGTACGGATCAGGTCGTAGACCTTGGTCCGGCCCACCTTCAACCGCGACATGACCTCCGGAACGGTCAGCAGTTCAGGGGCGGCGGTGGTCATGTTGCAGCTCCTTCGAGGTCGAGCAGGGCGGGTAGTTCCTCGCGTGCGAGTTCGCGGTTGTGCTGGATGTCGCGGCGGATGTTGGCGGCGAGCCAGGATTCGCCGGGGGTGTGGCCGTGACCGGCGTAGGACCAGTGGGCGAGGGTCAGGGTGGTTGCTTCCTCGTCGTCGGGGTCGGGCAGGCCGAGGGCTTCGCGCTGCTGGGCTGCGCGGTAGTCGGCGCGGGTCTGCCGGAGGGCGCCGAGGGTGGTGGAGTAGCGGCGGGATTTGGTGGAGAAGTGGCCGCGGAAGCCGAGCATGTGAGCCCAGTCCCGGAGCTTGCGGTCCGGGTAGAGCGGGTGCAGGTCGAGGCAGGCCTCAATGAGCCGGGCAGGGTGGTCGGGTACGCCGAGGAGGACCAGGGCTTCCTTGTTGCCGATGCGGCGGTCGACGGTGCCGGTGGTCTCGGCGGCTTTGGTGGCGTACTTGGCGACGTAGGAGGCGACGGCTTGTTCGGTGATCTCCTCGCCGTGGCCGAAGGCGCCGATCGGCTGCACGTCGAGCTGCGTGCCCCAGTGCAGCGTCCGGGCGGGCTGGTCCCCTGCGGCGGGCACGTCGACCGCGACGCGGGCGGCGGCGGCATGGATGGAGTCGGTGAGCAGATCGAAGGTGGCCCATGCCGGCGGCGGATCGTCCGGCCCGTCGGGGCCGTCAAAACGGATCACGGCATGGAAGTGGACGGCCCCGCGCTTTTGGTACTCGGCGACCTTGCCGAAGGAGACGCGGGACTGTTCCTTGGCAGCCTTCTGTGTCAGTCCGGCTCGCTTGGCGATCTCGCGGCGCAGGTAGATCGTGAAGTAGCGCCACAGTTCGGAGGCGTGGTTGTTCCACAGCACGGCGCCCGCGTAGTCGTACGTGGCGGCGTCGAGCGGGGTGCCGAGTTGAGGTGCGTCCTCGCCGTGGTGCTGGCCGCAGCGGCAGGGCCGGTTTCCGGGGCGGTTGTGGACTGGCCCGAAGGACGGTGCGGTGAGGGTGGCGAAGACCCGCGGGTGATCGCGGATGGTGTGCGGGGTGCCTTTGTCGGGGTCGCCGACGAGTCCGGCGCGGATGAGGTGGTAGGTGTCGCCTGCGTAGGTCCAGGCGCAGGCCGGGCAGCGGGAGGCGCGGCGGTTGCCGCAAGCGACACGGAGGCGACCGCCGGGCTCGGTGTCGGTCGAGTAGGAGTGCAGCACCTGACCGGTGGCAGCGTCGCGGGTGACGGTGGCGCCTTGCAGGTGGATGGGGTCGGAGCAGCCGCCGGTGCGGCGGATCTGGTCTTGGATGCGGTCGAAGCCGGGGGACCCGGCCACCCTCAGCACGTCAGCGAGGATGGCCGGGTCCAGGCCCGCCGCGGTGGCGGTGTCGGTCACGCGTCGTCCTCCTGGACGCTGTGGCGGTCGATCCACTCCTCTGCGCAGACCTTGTGGACGGGCTTGCCGCGGTCGGAGCGCAGGGGGGTGGGCTTGGTGCAGATCACGCAGGGCTTGTCGCCGCTGTGGTCGAAGTGCTCGGGTGAGCGCCAGTCGAGGAGAGCCACGACGGTCACCTCCCGGTCTGCACGAGGGCGGCGGGGGCGGTGCGGCCGGTGCCCTGGCAGGTGCGGCATTCGACTCGGAGGAGGATCCGAGAGCCGTCGTTGTGGCGTCCGCCGGTGGTGATGGCCACGGTGGGGAAGCCGTCGCAGGCGCGGCAGACGCGCGTGTCCTGGGCGTGCTGGGGCATGATGAGGTCTCCCTTTCGGGTCCGTTGGATCTGGAATGGGTTGCAGGCGCCCGGAGCGGCGGAAGTTTGGCGACCGAGGCCGCTCCGGGGGCCGTTCAGCGGTGGTTGTTGAGGTCCTTGACGAGCAGACGCAGGACGACCGCGACCACCGCGACAGAGACGCCGGTGATGGCGACCGCGAGCATCAGCGAGACCAGGACCGCCCCGACGACGAGAACCACGGCGCCACCACCAGCGGCGAGGGCGAGCGCGCTGCCCGGGGTGAGCTGGACCGTGGGCCGGTTTGAGGCGGTGGGAGCGATCGGTGCCGGGGCCGACGGCTGGACGGCCGTCGGGATGACGGTCGGGGTGGCCGTGGCCGGGGGCGCGGTGTCCGGGGGCGGGTACTTCGGGGTGAACACGAGGCGGTTCCCTTCTCTACTTGAGGACGGTGGCGAGGGCGGGGGCGAGGACGCTGTCAGCGACGAGGTAGCCGCCGACCAGAAGCACGGCGACCAGCCACCACGGCGGGCGGGCGAGCTTGACGCCGAGCCATCCGACGACGAGCAAGGCGAGCCAGAGCGGTACGTCCATGGCGCGATCTCCTCTCAGGCCTTGCAGCGGTGGGTGCGGGCGGCGAGTTCAGCACCGGCGCGGGTGTCGTAGTCGGCGGCGAAGCCGCAGCCGGGGGCGGTGCAGGCGGCGGTGTGCTTGTCGCGGCCACGGCCGTCGTAGGCGGTGGCGACCTGCACGGGACCGATACGGATCACGTCGCGGAAGCGGCGGTAAGCAGGCACGGGCGTTTCTCCCTTCGAGTCAGGCGAGTTCGAGTTCGGCGGCGATGGCGTCGGCCATCGGGGCGGGCAGTTGGAGCCGGGCGGACAGGGCATCGGCGGGCATCGGGGACCCGGTGGAGGCCTGGTGGGCGTCGGCGATCTTCCGGGCGTGGTCGAGCAGCGCGGCCGGAACGGCAGGAGCACTGGGCGCGGGCTTTGGTGGGGTGGGTGCCAGCTCCGGCACGGCCGCGGCGGAGTCCGGGTCGGGGGCGGGTTCGTCAGTGCGGTGCATCTCGACTTCAGGCGCCGCCGGTTCGTCCACAGGCTGTGCAGGAGGAGCGGGTGACTCGGTCGGCGTGTGGACCAGGAGGGTTCCGCCGAGAAAGGCCAGAGCGGGCCAACCGGCGACGAGGATGCGCAGCCAGGCGGGGACGTGGTCCAGGTCGAGTAGGCCCGCGGTGGCGATGTTCGCGCCGAGTGAGGCAGTCAGGGCGATGACGAACCAGGTCCAGGCGGAGCGGTCACGGCGGGCCGTGCGCAGTCGACGCCAAGCGGCGACGAGCAGCAGGTCGACGCTGACCGGGTAGGCCCAGGCCTTCCAGCCGGTCTGTCCGGCGGCTTCGGCCAGGTCGTGCAGGTGGGCGAAGGACAGTGCGCCAGCAATGACAGCCTGGACGAGTACGGCATCGAAGCGGATCGAGCGGGACACGAGGGCACCTCCCTTCAGGGGAGTCGGGCCAGGGGCGGGCGGTGAGCAACGTCCGGCCGCCCGGCCCCGGCGGGGTTCAGTCGGTGTGGGCTTCGCCGGAACCGAGGCAGGCCAGGCACAGGCCGGTCTGCCGGCCGACGGTCCGGCGCTTGCGGCCGACGCGGACAGTGCGGGAGACCTCCCCCGAGCCCTTGCAGGTCGGGCACTTCGCGGGTTCCGGCGTGGTGGTCTTTGTCGTCGCCATGGGGATCACTCCGTTTTCGGCATGGCTCGGGTAGGGACCTGGCGCGAAGCGGTCGCGCCGACCGTGGCGGGTGCGGGTGTTACTCGGTGACCGGGCGGGGCTTGAGCAGCGACGGCCTGGCCGCCGATGCAGGAGCGGGCACGTAGGGGCGGAACGGGTCGAGGAACGGCAGCTCCGGGACCAGGTGGGCGAACTCGCGGCAGACAGCAGCCACTTCGTCCCGCGAGGTGTTCGGGGTGCGGATCTTCGACCAGCCGCCGGAGACGTCCGCCGCGACAGCGGTCCCGGGGCGGTTCATCTGGATCAGGCTCGTGGCCGGGACCGCGTCCGGTGCCACGTCCGCCAGGCCCATTTCGGCGGTCTGCTTGTCGTTGACGCGGTGCACCACACGGCCGGTGAGCTGAGCGCGGAGCATGGTGGCGCCCTTGCCCAGGTCGGAGCCGAAGCGCTGCCCGCAGATCTCCAGGTAGATGCCGATCGCGCGGGCCATCTGTGCCAGCCGGATCAACGCGGTGACGATCCGTTCCCGGCGCTCCTCATCCTTCTTGGAGGAGATCAGGAACAGTTCCGCCACCTCGTCGACCAGGACGACCACCGGCACCGGCCGCACCTTGTCGGGCAGCTCCCACAGGTCCGATACACGGTGACGGCTCAGCAGGTCGAAGCGTTCTTCCATTTCCGAAACCAGCGCGCCGAGCAGTGAGGCAGCGTCGTCGGGAGTGGTGACCAGCGCCGACAGCCGGGGCGCGAAGGCGGACTGTTCCACCCCGCGCTTGCAGTCGATGCCGACCAGGGCCACCGGCAGTTGCGCCAGCCCCTTGATCAGGTTGCGCTGATACATGGACTTGCCGGAGTGGTTCGCGCCCAGGGTGAGCGCCATCGGGGCCTTGCGGTAGTCCCGCTCGAACGCGGTCCCGTCCTCGCGAACCGCGACCGGCACGGTCATGTCGTGCGGGCGGGCCTTGCGCGGCATCCGCACCCGGCGCAGCACGTCATAGCCGGTCATCCGCAGCTCGACGAAACCGGGCTTCGTCTCAACCACGGTCACCGAGTGCACACCCCAGGCGTGCCGGAGCCGCTCCGAGGAAGCCATCACATCCGCGGGTTCCAGACCGGCGGGAAGCCTCAGGGTCACCCGCAGCCCGGTCGAGGTGCCGCGTACCCGGCGGATCTTCGGCGGGACCGGCTGAACCTCACGGCGAGCGACGTTGCGGGTCATGAACGCCCGCAGACCCGACGGATGCACCGTCAGCCCACACACGTCCATCGTGGAGCGGTACGAGAGGAGGAAGCGGCCCCAGGTGACCGGCATCCCGACCAGCGACCAGTACACGCGCGGCGCGCGTACCTTCGCGTAGCCGAGACCACCGGCGCCCGCTAAGGCTCCCGTGGCCTCCAGCCACATCGTCAGGTCGGCCATGGTCAGGCCGCCGGGGTGATCGCGACCGCGCGGAACGAGATGCCGTGCCGCTTCTGGCCGTTGAACTCGTTCTCCCAGTCGCGCGCCTTCAGGCCGATGACCTTGACCGGCATGCCCGGCTGGAGACCCTCCGGGAGGCCCGTCTCCGGGACGGTCACCTGGTAGAGGTTGCCCTCCCCTTCGTCCGAGACCAGCAGACCCACGGTCGAGAGGCTCGCGTTGGTCTCCCGGTCCACGGCCCGCTCACCGGTCTTCTTGTTGACCATCTTCGGTTCCGGCGCAGTCGCGACGAACACCACAGCGGTCGAAGTGTCGATCTTGAACGACGGCATAGCTGTCCCCTTGCTTCCGGGGTCGCCCCCTGTGAGCAACCTCTCTAGAGATATAGAACAGCACATCTCTAGAGAGGTCAATGCATCTCTAGAGATGTTTCAGGTTGGCTACTGAGGTCAGCCGCAGTTGGGCCGGTCGACATAACTCACCTAAGGTGTCTAGAGAGGAAGGGAGGGATCACATGGCCACCCAGGGCAGCGGACGCCAGCCGAAGTACCAGCGCATCGCCGACAAACTGCGGGAAGCGATCCAGGCCGGCGAGTACGGCCCAGGCGATCGGCTACCAGGCGAGAACGACCTCATGGCCACGTACGAAGTGGCCCGTATGACCGCGAGGCAAGCACTCGGCGTGCTCCAGAACGAAGGCCTGGCCGAGTCCCGCAAGGGCGCAGGCGTGTTCGTGCGCACCTTCAAGCCGCTCAGGCGACGCGGCATACAGCGGCTTTCCCGTGACCAGTGGGGTTCGGGGCGTTCGATCTGGTCGGCAGACATCGGGGACCGCGCGCTAGTCGTCGACCAAGTGCAGGTCACTGAGGAAGCTGCACCCGATCGGATCAATCAGGTCCTGAGTATCGAGGCTGGCGCCTCGGCCTGCGTACGGAGCCGACGCTTCGTACTGGACGACAAGCCTGTCCTTCTCTCCACGTCCTATTTGCCTGCTGACCTGGTTGCGGGTTCAGCGATCACCCGAGAAGACACCGGCCCCGGCGGCACCTACGCCCGCTTGGCAGAGCTTGGCTACAAGCCCGTGCACTTCCGCGAGGAGATCCGCTCACGGATGCCGTCGCAGGAGGAAGCAAGCCGACTCCAGCTCTCCATGGGCACCCCTGTGATCATGATCTGCCGCACCGCGTTCGCAGACGAGGGCCGCCCTGTCGAGGTGAACGAAATGATCCTTGACGCTAACGCGTACGTGCTGGAGTACGACTTCGACGCCTGATTAGGCAGCCCAAGTCCGGGCGTCCCTCGCCGCACCGTAGATGTGCGCCACCTGCTCGGGCTTGAGCACCGGCGACAACCCCGACAGGACCCGGTCGAGGTCTTCGACCGCGAGGACGAGCACCGGAGGGTGGGCGTTCTTCACGGTGAGCTTCGCCGCGTGCACCACGGAGATCACGGGGCGGACGGGCACATCGATCCCACAGCGCCGGGACAGGGCACGGGAAACGCGGCGCGCCTCAGACTGACCGATCGCGATGTGGCGCTGCACGGCCCCGTTCACCGTGATCGCAGCGTCGCCGTACCAAACGGACTTGCCCCGGTGTCGCTTGGAGTTGATGGAGAAGACGCCGGCCGGGCCGATGGCGAGGTGGTCGATGTCTGCGCCGGTCGCCCACTGGATGGCATGAAGGGTGAACCAACCTCGGCTCCGCAGGCTGTTCAGTCGTTTGCCGGTGATGCGTTCCCCTGTAAGGCCATCCGACCAACTACGGATTTCCGACCCTGGCCGCCACCGGTCAATCAGTCTCAGCAGTGGGTTCGGCTGCAACTCCTGGATCTTGCGGCGCACCGCGTCGCCCGGCCGGTTCCGTGCCAAGTCCTCTAGTAACGGCTGCACCCATGCCCCCTCGTACGCGGCTCTCTCCCAGATCACCACGGAGGCGTGACAGCGCCAAGTCCCGTATTGGCCACGAGCTGTTACAGGTTTCTCTACCTCATCAAGCCCCGGCTGCGCTCCGCTCCGCCGGGCGCGCTTCCCGGCTCCGCTCCGCCGCCGCTCCTGCCTTCGGCCCGCTCCGGCGGGCTGCGCCGACGCGCGCCCACGCGTGGATAGGGCCGTAGCCATGAGTCGATCACCGCACATAACGCCCGCGGGTCAGAACAGTGCCTCCGGCGGGGGATCGGCCGGCACCGGGATGGAGGGGGCGCCGTTTCCGACTGCGGGCCCGTAGGGGCTTGCGCGGGGGGCTCCCATCCCGTACGCCATCGACCCAGGCAGAGCCGAGCAGGCGCGGCCCATGGCGTCCAGGTCGTTCGTACAGTGGCGCGCTCCACCTGGACGCCATGAACCACGCCTGCTCCACGGTGTGTGGGTCGACGGCGTACGGGATGGGAGCTGGGGAGAGCGGTGGGTTGCTGAAGCAGGTAGCGCGACGCACCGCGATGAAGCCGCTAACGGCATCTAGAACCATCTAGGGGTAACTGGAGGCAAGACAGATATAGTGGGTTGACATTGCAACCTCGGATTGCAAGCCCGCAGCGCACCTAGGCCCTCCAGCACGGAGGCCCGGCCCAGGTTTGCCGACCAGGACCGGGCTCGTGCGTGGAGTAATCGAAGCGGGTCCGGCCGAGTTAGAGACGGTCGGACCCGCTTCGTTGCGGTCCACCATCGCCCGGCACCACTTCAACTCACGGCACTAGAGCCGCGCCAGCTGCTCCACACAGGCTGCGATAGCCGCCGCAGCGGTCAGAGTAGCGATCAGGAGCCGGAACCACCGCGGGTCCGGGTCGCGATCAGGCTTCTCTTCCCGCTCCTCAGGCTGTCGCTTCTCCATCTCTTCTCCTCACCTGAGTGGTAGGCCCGGCGAACCTGGGCCCCCTCGACCGTGTACAGGTCGAGAGCAAGGGTCGGTGAGAAGTCAGATGGCGACAGCTTACCTGTCGCGTTCAGCGCTCCACGGAGCGTAATTGGTAGAGCGAATTACCAAGCCGCGCAGATCAAATCATTCCTTCCAAGGTTCGCCGTGGCACGCCCTGGCTCAATCGGATGCCGAAATCCGGTATCCGATTCACATGCGTCCCGGACAGCGTACAGTACGACCAGCCGTAGTAGACGCGGCTGGACTAAGGAGGCGAGCAACCGTGACGGAGGTGAGCTCCGCGGAGCGCGAGGCCATCGAGTGGGACCTCGAACCAGGTGATGTGATCGAGCGCAAGCAGCTGCACGCCAAGTACGGCGGGCGGACGCAGGGCGGCATCGGACCATCGGCGAAGACGCCGAACGTGATGATCTTTACGGATCCGATCGCCGGCGAGAAGCATGGGTACTACGACGGCTGGATGCCCGATGGGCTCTTCCACTACAGCGGGGAAGGGCAGTACGGAGACCAGCGGATGCTCTCCGGCAACGCCAGCATCCTGAACCATGAGGCCGAGAGGCGAGCCCTGCGGGTCTTCCAGGGCGCCCGCGGCAACGTGACCTACCTTGGCCGTTTTGTCGTCGCGGGATGGTACGAAGCAGACGCGCCGGAGACCGGAGACGGCCCGCTGCGCAAGGTCATTGTCTTCAAGCTTCGGCCCTTGGACATCCCAGCCAAGCACCCTGGCACGAAGTTGGGCCGGCTACTCGCGGATCAGCATGAGACGGTCACTGAGATCGACATCGAGCGGCTCGAAACCGAGAAGACGTTCGTTGACCCGAACCGCGAGCCGTACGAGGCCGAGCGCCGAGAAAGCAAGCTGGTGCTGGACTTCAGCGCGTACCTGCGCACCAAGGGCTACCGGGTGATCCGCCAGCGCATCCTGCCAGGAGGGGAGACCAGGCCCCTCCTCACGGACCTCTACGTGCCAGACCTGGATGTTCTGATCGAGGCCAAAGGTAGTGTGACCAGGGAAAACATGCGTATGGCCCTGGGTCAGTTGATCGACTACAACCGCTTCGTGCGCGCCAGGTACCAAGCCGTTCTCGTGCCGAGCAAGCCCCGAGCTGACCTCATTGAGCTCGCGGATGCTGCTGGCCAAGCGATCATCTGGCCCCAAGGGAACGGCTACAAGTGCTCCGACGCTGACCTCCTACCCCACACTTGATCACCGTTCACGGGTTCCCTTGGTGGTTTCTCTGCCCAGGTGTCAAGGGGAGCCCTGACACCTGACACCAGCGGCTGACACCAACAGACGCGGACGAGGGCGGTCAGACCCGGCTCCCAGCGGAAGCGCCCCCGAGGCCGGGAGCTCGTTAGATGGTGCCGTCAGCTCGCCGTGATCGACCTGATAAGGATGAGGCCACAGGTTCAAATCCTGTTAGCCCCACCAGCGACACGAACCCCAGTCGATATCGGCTGGGGTTCTTCGCTGTACAGGGCCGCCGTCAGCCGCGGTCCGGTTCTCCCACCCAGCGCTTGAACCGCCTGTTTTCGAGCCATCCCCGTGCCTAGACTCGGTAAATGACCTTGGAATGGGAACAGGTAATCGTTCACGCGGTGGATCCGGTGGCCCTGGGGCAGTGGTGGGCCGACGCGCTGGGCTGGGTGGTGGTGTACTCCTCCGACGACGAGTTCGAGATCCGCCCCGAGCCGGATCGCATGCCAGGGCTGGATTTCGTCCGCATCGAGGAGGCCAAGCAGTCCAAGAGCCGGCTGCACCTCGACTTCAGGCCCGACGACCAGGCCGCCGAAGTGGCTCGCCTAGAGGCGCACGGCGCCAAGCGGGTCGACATCGGCCAGGGCGATCAGTCGTGGATCGTCATGGCCGACCCGGAGGGCAACGAGTTCTGTGTCCTCGGCCAGCGGAAGCAGTGAGAAGCGCATCGGCGCGATGACCCCCGACCGGTGACGGTCGGGGATTTTCCGTCTCTCCGGTGTGTCCTCGCGCGGTCGGCGGCGGGGGCCGGGACATGCGTGAGCCCGGCGGCTCTGTCGAGCTGCCGGGCTCTGTACGCGGGATCGCCAGGACGTCGTGCCGGAGGTTCAGCGCTGCAGGGGGGTGAAATGGTCCGCCTCGGCGTCGGGGTCCTCATCCGTGCAGTCGGTGCTGGGGGAGGCCGCCGTGTCCGCGGGCGAGCGGTGCCGGCAGCGGGGGGTCTTGCCATGGGCCTCGGCGCGGATGCGCTGCTTCATCGTGGGGGGCAGGGCCTTGGGGGAGGACCAGGGGAAGGCCGCCGGTGCCGCTGTCCGCTGCTGCGGGATGCTCGCGCCGCCGCTGTTGCTCTTCTGCTCGCTCTGCGGTACCGCCGCGGCGGCGGTCGTGGTGACGAGTCCGAGCGCCGTGCACAGCGCGAGGAAGGCGGTGACGATGGCGGTCCACAGCGTCATGACCTTGTTCCGGGCCATAACCCCTCACTTTCGGGTTGGGCGATTTGCGTACTTTCCTCATGATGTGTATGGGCGCCGAGAAGTGGTGGATCTCGACCCGTGGCGCGTCGATGTTCAGATGAACACCACCCGTATGGCCGCAAGGGGGGTGAAAACGTGAGGAGAGCGATGAAGAGAGGTCAAAGTAACCGTCCGTCCAGGTGTGATCACCCTCCGATCGGAACGATGTACTCCGCTTCTATCCCGGTTTCCGGGACGGGAGTTGACGGCCGACTCAGGTCACCGATCGGTCTCGGTCGGTGTGTATAGTCGGGCGCCAGAGGTCCCCTACGTCAAGGAAAGACGAGGTAGCGCGGTGAAGAAGCTTCTCCTGGTCGCACTGGCCGCCATCGGCGGGCTCCTCGTGTACCGCCAGATCCAGGCGGATCGCGCCGAGCAGGATCTGTGGACGGAGGCGACTGACTCCGTGCCCACGGGTTCGTGAGTCACGACAACCCAGACCGAGCACACCCCGGCCGCCTCGCGGTCGGGGTTTTGTGTGCCGAGGGCCGGTCGTGGACCCGGCCGACGCGGCAGGATGGGCCACGGTTTCACGGGCTGTGTGGTCCGGCGACGTGAGGGGTGGCGCGTGAGGGGACGGTGTCGTACGGCGCGGGGACGGCGCGCGGGAGCGTGGCGCGGCCGTCCGGCGCGGGCCGTACGCCTGGGGGCCGTGGCGGTGGTGCTGGGGACGACGGCGGCCGTGACGCCCGGCCGGGCCGACGCTGCCGGAGAGGCCTCCGCCGCCCCGGCCCCGTACGCCTTCGCTGACGGCGCGCAGAGCGTCGAGGGCGCGGCGAGCACCGGGGACGCCGCTCTCCTGGAGCCCGGCCGGACCTACAAGAGCTCCCTGCCCGGCAGCGGCAAGGTCAGCTACGGCCTCGAACTCGACGCCGCGACGAACGCGTACGTCTCCGTCACCGCCGTCCCCTCCCCCGGCAGCACCGTCTCCGTCATCGACGGGGTCAAAGTGACCGTGCAGGACGCCGAGGGGAACACCTGCTCCGTCGACAACACCGACTTCGGCGCCTCCCGCAGCCCCCACCCCATCGCCGCGTGGGGCATGCGCGAGATCTCGCCCAACAAGTCGCTGTGCCGCAAGGCGGGTGCGTACTACGTGTCGGTCGAGCGCGTCGACCCCGAGGGCGAGGGCTCCTCACCGGACGCCTGGGACCTGGAACTCGTCGCCATGACGGAACCGCGGACGGAGACGACCGGGGCGACCAGCGCTCCCGAGGTGTGGAACTCCGCCACGCCCCAGCCGGTCCAGGGACAGTCCCAGCGCCGGAAGGGCGGCGCGGGCTTCACCGGCGCCACACCCCTCGACCAGGGAGTCTGGCGGGACGACATCCGGCCCGGCCAGACACTCTTCTACAAGGTGCCCGTCGACTGGGGACAGCAGGTCTCCGTCACCGCCGATCTCGGCAGCTCGGGCTCCGGCGCCACCGGCTACACCTCCGACGCGCTGAACCTGGCCCTCTACAACCCGGCACGCGGTGACGTCGCCGACGTGGGTGTCGGTTACGACGGCGGCCAGAAGTCCGGGAGCCTGCCCCCGCTCCCACCGGTCGACCACGCCAACCGCTACGCCGCCACCGCGCAGGTGAGCGCGCTGCGCTTCGCCGGCTCCTACTACCTCGTCGCCCACCTCTCCGAGGGCGTCGCCGACACCTTCGGCGACGGGCCGTTCGTGATGACGCTGCGGGTCCGGGTGAGCGGGGAGGCGCGGAGCGGGCCCGAGTACGCGGGGGAGTCCGAGCCGAAGGGCGTCTTCGAGGTCTCGGACGAGGACCTGGAGGCGGCTGCGCAGGGCGTGGCCGGGGGCGATGACACCGCGATGAGGGCGCTCGCCGTGGGCGGGATCGGCACCGGCAGCGCGCTGCTGGTGGGGCTCGGGGTGTGGACCCTGGTGGCTCGGCGGAGGAACGCCGCGTAAAGGGAGAGCCGGGCGCTCCCCGGTCCGCCGCCGGACCCCTCAGATGCGGGTCAGGGCCCAGAAGCCCACGGCGTAACAGGCCAGCGCCAGGAGCAGCAGGGGCACCGCCACCTTGGCCGGAGGGCCGGGGCGGGAAGGCTTGTGCGCACGGTGCCGCGACGGTGCCTGGGGGACCGGCGGGGCCTGCGGGGTCCAGGCCGTGTACGAGGCGGTGGGGGCGTCCGTGCGGTACTGCTCCGCAGGGGGCAGGGAGGGGCCGGAGTACACAGGGGGGAGCGGCTGGGCGGTGGACAAAGGGTGCGTGGGGTCGTGAGGGGAGACCGGAGCCTGCGGGCGCGGGCCCTGGGCCGGTGCGGGGCGTGGTGCTCCGGGCGCCGGGGACGTGGTGACGGTGGCCTGCGGAGGCGGCAGCGGGAAGCTGCCGGTGTCCGACATGGAAGACGGCTGGGCGGCGGCCGACGGGTCGGTGGTCCGTCGCGGGTCGGACGATATTGACGACGCGCTCGCCTGGGACCGGGCATGACGTGACACGTCTGCGTGCTGCCCGCCGGGGACCGGCAGGTCCGCCTCGTCCGCTCCCCGCCCGGACTGCTCCTCGCCCGTCCCCGGGTGGGACGGCTCCGCTCTCGGGCCCAGCCCCTTCGCCCTCTCCAGCGGCCCTTCGGGCGCGAACCCCCGGGGAAGCGGGCCGAGTTGATCGAAGATCTCGATCAGCTCGTCGTCCGGGCCCGGCTCCGGGAGGAGCTCCGCGGCGGCGGCGAGTGCCTTGCGCGCCCCCGTCGCCGTACGGAACCGCGCCTCCGGATCCGGCTGGAGCAACATGGCCACCACCTGCCACAGTGGCTCCGGAATGCCTTTGGGCGCACCGGGCGTTCCGTGCTCGGCGAAGTACTGGATGAGCGCCTTGCTGTCCGGCTTGGCGCCCTCCAGCAGATACAGCGCGACCAGCCCTACGGCGAACAGGTCGGCGGGGAAGTCGGGTTCGGCGCCCATCATCTGCTCGGGCGCGAGATAACCGGGCGTCCCGACGACGAGATTGGTCTCGGTCAGCCGGGGCTCGCCCAGCCGCATCGCGATGCCGAAGTCGGACAGCCGCAGCCGCGGCCGGCCCGTGCCGGTGGCCTCCAGGAGCACGTTGGCGGGTTTGACGTCACGGTGCACCACGCCCTCCGCGTGCACCGCGGCCAGGCCGGCCAGCAACTGGTCGAGCAGGGTGCAGACGAAAGCCGGCGGCAGGGGGCCGTAGTCCCCGACGAGATGGACCAGTGATCCGCCCGCCACCAGGTCCATGGTGAACAGGACCTCGTCGTCGTCTGCGGCCCAGCTGGTGGGGGCGAGCACATGGGGGTGGTCGATCCGCAGGGCCTGTTCGCGGACAAAGCGCAGCAGCGAGTGCGCGTCGCTCTGGAGCAGGACCTTGGCGGCCACGTAGCGACGGCGGCGGTGGTCCCAGGCGCGCCAGACGGCACCGACCCCTCCGCGTCCGATCGGGTCGACCAGTTCGTACCGGCCGGCGAAGACCTCACCCATGGCTGTACGTCGCTCCTCCCCCTGGCGGCTTCCCCCCTTGCTTCCCCCTCGGTGAGCGCTACGACTCCCCGACGGGCGAAACGGCTCCCCCTGACGCCCCCCGACTCCCCCGATGAGTGATACGTCCCCCTCGCGTCGACCGGTCCCCCGTACGGCGCACGCCCCCTCGTGCCCGCCCGTACCGTGACGCGTCCCCCGTCACCTCACCCGCAGCCCGCTGCCGAACCCCCTTCGGCGGTCGGGCCGGGGATCAGCTCTGGTGGGACTGGTAGTGCGTGACCGCGTCCGAGGTGCGGCCGGCCCCGTAGACCCGGAGGAACTCTGCCAGCTCCGGATGGGTCGGGGCGAGGGTGTCGGCGGCGTCGATGATGTCACCCGCCGCCGCGACCGACCGCAGCAGCGACTGGATCTCGCGCACGACGCGCTTGACCGTGGGCGCCCCCGAACTGCTCGTGGTCTGTGTGGTGTTGCTGAGCACCGAGCCCCCTTGTGACTTCTTGATCTCCTCCATGCGCTCGGTGGCCTCGGCCGCGCTCACGCTGCCGTCCGCGACCTGACCCGCCAGGTCCTGGAGCAGCTGCACTCGCTGCACCACGGCCGGGTTGCCGATCTTCGCCCGCTGACCGCTCATCAGCTGTGACAGCATCGGAGCGGACAGTCCCAGAACCCCCGCGAGACGAGCCTGGTTGAGACCAAGATCGTCGATGAGCCTACGGAAGAGCGCCCCCAACGGCTCCCCGTACCAGTTCCGCTGCAGTTCCCGCGCTCTTGCGGTCGCTTCCTGCTGTGCGGCGTCCATTGCGTCTCCCCATCGCTTCCCCATGTACGGCGGTTCGCGGTAGCGAACCACGCCGAGCATCTTACGGAGAGTGGTCGACGACGGGGACCCCCAATCTTTTTGCGGAACTACGGGGGTGACCCGGTACTCTGGTCTCCGACGCCCGCCGGGACGCGGTTCCTCCGGTGGGATGTCACCTTCCGGGGCCTTAGCTCAGTTGGTAGAGCGCTGTCTTTGCATGGCAGATGTCAGGGGTTCGACTCCCCTAGGCTCCACCCCGAAAATGCCCTCCGAGCTGCGGAAACGCAGCCTCGGGGGGCATTGTGCGTTTCCGGGCGGATCCCGGTGACGCGTGTTTCACGTGAAACAGCACGGCGGGGCGGGAGACCCTCAAGTCTCCCGCCCCGCCGTGCTGTTGAATCCGGCGCCCTCAGGGACGGTCGTCGCGCTGCGAGGCCTCGTCCTCGGCCTGCTTCGCCTCGACCTCAGGATCCAGTACCGACTGGCCCGTGCCGTCCACGGAAGACAGGTGCCCCGACTCGGGCACCTCCGTCGCGGCCGGCGGCTCCACCAGCCAGTCCGGGTTGGCCTGCTTGTCCCACCACTTCCACGCGGCGAAGGCACCGCCCGCCACGGCACCCAGGATCACCAGCGTCTTCATGGCCTTACCGGCCCTGGCCCGCCTCTCGTGCTTGCGGACCAGCTTCTGGATCTCCTTCGACGAGACCTGACCGCGCAGCGCGGCCATGGCGGCCACGCTCCGGGCTGCGGCCTCGGCCGTGACAGGCACGGCCGCGGCCACCGCCTGCTCGATCCTCGGCCTGGAGTACTCCGCCGCCTGGCGGGCAGCCTTGCGGGTGCGTTCGGCGGCTTCCTGGGCGGCCTGGTCGACCTTCGGCGGCACATGCGTGCGGGCCTGCTCCAGATACGGCTGCACAAGGGTGCCGTACTGGACGCGCGCCTGCCCTGCGGCCTGCGTCACCTTGGGCGCTAGCCGTACGCGTGCCTCGTGTGCGTAGTGCGCGGCCCTGTCCTTGGCCGTGTCGGCGTAGGGCGCCACCACTTCCGCGGCGTGCAGCACGCTGTCCTTCGCCGAACCAGTCGCGGCGCGCACGCTGTCGATGCGGGTCACGGGTTCCTCCTCCTCGGTGGCGTACGGTATTTCGACTTTCCACCCTTTTACGGATCATGCCTCCCGGTGCACGACCAGGCATGCGCGGACGGGCATCCGGGTCACGCGAACCGGCATCCAGTGCCGATCGCGTGCGATAGCGGACGAAATAGGGGGCAACAGGAGCTTGTCGTCGACAATGCCACGGATCTCCGCCGCGCGCCCCCGCCGCGGGACTACTCGACCGGTTTTCTGTGAACCCCGCCGAGGGTTTCCCCCCGCTGCACCGAGCTCAGGCGACGGCGGGGCTGGTCCGTGCGAGGATCAGGGGGTCACGGAAAGACAACGGAAGGCAGATCGTGGCTGAGCAGCTCTATGCCACCCTGAAGACCAATCACGGCGACATCGAAGTCCGGCTTCTGCCGAACCACGCGCCCAAGACGGTCAAGAACTTCGTCGAGCTCGCCCAGGGCGAGCGGGAGTGGACCCACCCGGAGACGGGCCAGAAGTCCACCGACAGGCTCTACGACGGCACGGTCTTCCACCGGGTGATCAGTGGCTTCATGATCCAGGGCGGTGACCCGCTGGGCAACGGCACCGGCGGCCCCGGCTACCAGTTCGAAGACGAGTTCCACCCGGACCTGCGCTTCGACAAGCCCTACCTGCTGGCGATGGCCAACGCCGGCCCGGGCACCAACGGCTCGCAGTTCTTCATCACCGTCTCCCCGACCGCGTGGCTGAACCGCAAGCACACCATCTTCGGTGAGGTCACCGACGCGGCCAGCCAGAAGGTCGTGGACACCATCGCCACGACCCAGACGAACCCGCGCACCGACCGCCCGCTGAACGACGTGGTCATCGAGTCGGTCGTCGTCGAGACCCGCTGAGCGCGAAGGCTCCCGCAGGGAACCAATCGCCCCGCTCATCCGTAAGGATGGGCGGGGCGGGCTTTTCTCACACGACCTAGGGGAGACCATGGACGACCAGGCTGCGGGCAGCCCGCAGGACGCCCACAGCGTCCCCATGTGCTACCGCCACCCGGACCGCGAGACCGGGATCCGCTGCACCCGCTGCGAGCGCCCGATCTGCCCCGAGTGCATGGTCAACGCCTCCGTCGGCTTCCAGTGCCCCGAATGCGTCCGCACCGGCTCCGGCACGGGCCACTCGCCCACAGCCGCCATGCCCCGGACGATCGCGGGCGGTTCCATCGCCGCCGACACGCGGCTGCTGACCAAGATCCTCATCGGGATCAACCTGGCCGTGTTCATCGCCGTCCAGGTCCACGAGGCACTGCTGAGCGACCTCGTCCTCCTCGGCGCCTGGCCGCCCGCGCCCTTCACGCCCACCCAGGGCGTGGCGGGAGGCGAGTGGTACCGCATGGTGACATCGATGTTCACGCACCAGGAGATCTGGCACATCGCGTTCAACATGCTCAGCCTGTGGTGGCTCGGCGGTCCGCTCGAAGCCGCGCTCGGCCGCGTCCGCTACCTCGCGCTCTACTTCATCTCCGGACTCGCGGGCAGCGCCCTGGCCTATCTGCTGGCCTCCCCGAACACGGCCACACTGGGCGCCTCCGGCGCGATCTTCGGCCTCTTCGGTGCCACGGCCGTGCTGATGCGCCGGCTCAACTACGACATGCGGCCGATCATCGCCCTGCTGGTGATCAACCTGATCTTCACCTTCAGCCCGGGCTTCAACATCTCGTGGCAAGCCCACATCGGCGGCCTCGTCGCCGGTGTCGTCGTGGGATACGCCATGGTCCACGCCCCGCGCGAGCGGCGCGCACTGGTCCAGTACGGCACCTGCGCCCTGGTCCTGGGAGTGGTCGTGCTGGTGACCGTTCTGAGGACCGCGCAGCTCGTCTGAGCAGGCGTTGTCCACAGCGGGTGCCGGATCTTGTGCACGCTGTGCAGGAACACGTGTGCCCCCTGTCACCGACCTGCGTTTCCGCAGGTCAGGCAGGGGGCGAACAAGTTTTCGAGTGCCGGTACTTCCGTCATACCGGCGTCAACGTCCCGCGAGTTATCCACAGATCGTCTTTCTTTTCCCCATGTGGAAAACCGCTGTGGATAACTCAGTGAACAGCCCTGGGCAGAGCTGCGTTCACCTTCCGGTGACCGCTACTTCCACTGGGTCGAGACGCCGAATCCGGCGGCGATGAAGCCGAAGCCGACCACGATGTTCCAGTTGCCCAGCGAGTCGAGGGGCAGCGAGCCGTCGGTGACGTAGAAGACGACGATCCAGGCCAGGCCGATGAGGAACATGGCCAGCATGACGGGCGCGACCCAAGCACGGTTGCTCAGCTTGATGGCGGTCGTCTGCTTGGCAGCCGGCGGCGTGTAGTCGGCCTTCTTGCGGATACGTGACTTCGGCACGAGGGTCTCTCCTGTCGATGCGCTGCGTGGCCGCGCAGGTAACTGGGTCGGTCTGGGGCAGCGTAAGGGGACTCCGATTGCTCCCCCGGGCGTCCGTTAGCGTAGTGCTTCCGCCGCGCCGAAGGAGATAAGGGTACGTTGAGCAATTCTGCCGACTCCCCCGGGACGGGATCCACCCCTGGGCGCTCGCGCCGTTTCCGGCCGGTGCGGGTCCTCACGGCGGCCGTCTTCGCTCTCGCGGGTCTCATCTTCTTCACCAGCTTCGACACCGCCAAGGGCACCAACATCCGCACGGACTCCTCGCTGCTGAAGTTGTCCGACCTCATCCACGAGCGCAGCCGTGAGAACGGCGAGCTGGACGAGACCAACGGCACCCTGCGCAAGGACATAGAGGCGCTCGCCGAGCGCGACGACGGCAGCACCAAGGCGGAGGACGACAAGCTCTCCGCCCTGGAGAAGCGGGCGGGCACGCAGGCGCTCAAGGGCGACTCGCTCTCGGTCACGCTCAACGACGCGCCGCCGGACGCCACCGCCAAGCTCCCCGGCTATCCCGAGCCGCAGCCCGACTACCTGGTCATCCACCAGCAGGACCTCCAGGCCGTGGTGAACGCGCTGTGGCAGGGCGGTGCCAAGGGCATCAAGGTCATGGACCAGCGGCTGATCTCCACCAGCGCGGTGCGCTGCGTGGGCAACACCCTGATCCTGCAGGGCCGTGTCTACTCACCGCCGTACAAGATCACCGCGGTGGGTGACCCGGACAGGCTGCAGAAGGCGCTCGCGGCCTCCCCGGCGATCCAGAACTACATGGTCTACGTCAACGTCTACGGGCTCGGCTGGAAAGTCGAGGAGAACGGCCCGGTGACTCTGCCCGGCTACTCGGGCACAGTGGATCTGCACTACGCGAAGCCTGTGGAGTAGAGGCGAGGCCCGGGGGAGCCGCCGGTGCGCGTGATCGTCAGGACCGTCAGCGAACTCTGCATCACCGTCGGCAGCGTGATCGTGCTGTTCGTCGTCTACGTGCTCTTCTGGACCGGGGTGCGGGCCGACGGCGTCATGGACGACCAGATCGACCTGCTCCGGAAGGAGTGGTCCAAGCCCCGCCCGCCGGCCGGCGGCTCCCCGGCGGACCCTCCCGAGCCGGCGACGTACGCCGAGGGCAGGCCCTTCGCGATCATGTACATCCCGCGGCTCGGTTTCACGTGGAACAAGCCCGTGCTCGAAGGCACCGCCACCGGGACCCTGAAGAAGGGACTGGGCCACTACGCCGAGACCGCCCGGCTCGGGCAGGAGGGGAACTTCGCGGTCGCCGGTCACCGCCGCACCTACGGCGACCCCTTCAAGGACTTCCCCGAGCTCAGACGCGGTGACGCGGTGGTGCTGACCGACGGCACGACCTGGTTCACGTATCGGATCGACAAAGGCCCGTACAAAACAGTGCCCTCGGACATCGAGGTGATCGACCCTGTCCCACGTACATCCGGGTACACGCGTTCGGGACGCTATCTGACGCTGACCACGTGCGAACCGGAATGGGGGCACAGTCATCGGCTGATCGTCTGGGCGCACCTGGACTCCACCCAGCCCGTGGAGGCCGGGAAACCAGAGGCGCTGCGCCGTTAGTCTGGTGGCTGTACGGCGTGGGTCTGGTGCCGTGGTACGACGGAAGGGACGGCATGTACGGCTGGATCTGGCGGCATCTGCCGGGGAACACGTGGGCGAAGGCAGTGATCTCACTCGTCCTGGTCGTGGCCGTGGTCTACGTCCTCTTCCAGTACGTCTTCCCGTGGGCGGAACCGCTGCTGCCCTTCAACGATGTGACGGTGGACAACCAGTGAGCGCGCGCATTCTCGTCGTCGACAACTACGACAGCTTCGTCTTCAACCTGGTCCAGTACCTGTACCAGCTGGGCGCCGAGTGCGAGGTCCTGCGCAACGACGAGGTGTCGACGGCGCACGCCCAGGACGGCTTCGACGGCGTTCTGCTCTCCCCGGGCCCTGGCACGCCGGAGCAGGCCGGGGTGTGTGTCGACATGGTCCGGCATTGTGCCGACACGGGTGTCCCGGTCTTCGGTGTCTGTCTCGGCATGCAGTCGATGCAGGTGGCGTACGGCGGTGTGGTGGATCGTGCGCCCGAGCTGCTGCACGGCAAGACCTCGCTGGTCGAGCACGGTGGCGGGGGCGTCTTCGCGGGCCTGCCCTCTCCTTTCACGGCGACGCGCTACCACTCGCTGGCCGCCGAGCCGGCGACGGTCCCGGCCGAGCTGGAGGTCACGGCCCGTACGCACGACGGCATCGTGATGGGCCTGAGGCACCGCGAACTGCCGGTCGAGGGTGTGCAGTTCCACCCCGAGTCGGTGCTGACCGAACACGGGCACCGGATGCTGGCCAACTGGCTGGTGGAGTGCGGCGACCAGGGCGCGGTGGCGAGGTCGGCCGGGCTCGCCCCGGTGGTGGGCAGGGCCACGGCGTGACCGCGCTGCGCCCCGAGCGCGAGTCCGACACCTCGTACGGGCAGCAGTCGTACGGGGTGCCGGGTGCGTTCGAGGAGTGGCCGGGCGGAGGGACGTACGGTGCGACCCCGCAGCCGCAGCCGTATCCGGCGGGGCAGGGCGGGCAGCCGCAGTCGGACCCGCCGCAGCCGGAGCCGTACGCGTCGTACGAACCCGTCTCGGACGAGCGGTTTCTGCCGCCGGTCGACGAGGAGACGGTGGCGCTGCGGATACCGGACCCCCCGCCGGGGACCGGCGCGTCCCCAGCGGGCTCTGCGGCTTCCTCGGCCTCCCGGCAGGACGGATCCGCCCCGGGAGGTCGCGCGGCCCGCAGAAAGGCCGCCAAACGCCGTCACGGGCGTCATGGCGGGGCCTCGGACGCCCCGTCGGCCGCCCACAGCGGCAGCGACACCGGCAGCGGCTCCGCCACGGGGAGCCGGTCGCGGGCGCCGCTGTCACGGGTGGAGGCGCGGCGGCAGGCGCGGGCGCGCAAGCCGGGCGCCGCGGTCGTCGCGAGCCGGGCGATAGGCGAGGTGTTCATCACCGCCGGCGTGCTGATGCTGCTGTTCGTCACCTACCAGCTGTGGTGGACGAACGTGCGGGCGCATGCCCAGGCCGGCCAGGAGGCCAGCAGTCTCCAGAACGACTGGGCGAGCGGCAAGCGCAGCCCGGGAGCCTTCGAGCCGGGCCAGGGTTTCGCGATCCTGCACATTCCCAAGCTGGACGTGGTGGTCCCGATCGCCGAGGGCACCAGCAGCAAGGGCGTGCTGGACCGGGGCATGGTCGGCCACTACGCCGAGGGCGCGCTGAAGACGGCGATGCCCGGTGACAAGACCGGTAACTTCGGGCTCGCGGGCCACCGCAACACCCACGGAGAACCGTTCCGTTACATCAACAAGCTCGCTCCGGGCGATCCGATCGTCGTGGAGACGCAGGACGAGTACTTCGTCTACAAGATGGCGTCGATCCTGCCGGTGACGCCGCCGAGCAACACCAGCGTCCTGAATCCGGTGCCCACGGGGTCCGGATTCACCAAGCCCGGCCGCTACATCACGCTGACCACGTGCACGCCGGAGTTCACCAGCAAGTACCGGATGATCGTCTGGGGCAAGATGGTCGAGGAACGGCCGCGCAGCAAGGGCAAGCCGGATGCGCTCGTCAGTTAAGGGCAGATGACCAGTGGCAGCGACCACCGACACGGACCACGAGAAGCACACCGGCGGGGCGTCCCGGCCGCCTGCGGCGCGCCGCAGGCCCGGCCCGATCGCCATGACGGTCAGCTTCTTCGGGGAACTCCTCATCACGGCGGGGCTGGTCCTCGGCCTGTTCGTCGTCTACTCGCTGTGGTGGACGAACGTGGTCGCCGACCGCGCGGCCGGCAAGCAGGCCGACGAGGTCCGCGAGGGCTGGGCCCACGGCCGGGGCGGCCCCGGGGCGCTGGACACCAAGAACGGCATCGGCTTCCTGCACGTCCCGGCGATGAAGAACGGCGAGGTCCTGGTCGAGAAGGGCACGTCGAACAAGATCCTCAACGACGGTGTCGCCGGTTACTACACCGACCCCGTGAAGGCGACGCTGCCGATGTCGGGCAAGGACGGCAACTTCTCCCTCGCCGCCCACCGGGACGGCCACGGCGCGAAGTTCCACAACATCGACAAGATCAGGAAGGGCGACCCGATCGTCTTCGAGACGAAGGACAAGTGGTACGTCTACAAGGTCTACGACATCCTTCCCGAGACCTCGAAGTACAACGTCAAGGTCCTCTCCCAGGTCCCGAAGGAGTCCGGCAGGAAGAAGCCGGGCCACTACATCACCCTGACGACCTGCACGCCGGTGTACACGAGCACGTACCGGTACGTCGTGTGGGGTGAGCTGGAGCGGGTGGAGAAGGTGGACAGCGAGCGGACTCCGCCGAAGGAACTGGGCTGACCCGGCGGGCGGTTCGCGCGGCGCTCGGCTGAACCGAAAGGGGGGCTCGTCCCGAGTGTCACTCGGGACGAGCCCCCTATGCGCTACCGGTCAGCCGACGCGGCTCAGGTGGTGAGGTTGTGCTTGAAACCGCTGAACTTGTCACCGCTCTTGATGAGCGAGACCCGGACGCCGACCTTGATGTTCTCGGGCACCTGGCTCCCGAAGCACTTGTACTCGTGCGACTGGGCGGGCTGCGTCGTCTTCAGTTCGGCGATCGTCTTGTAGTCGCTCATCCTGAACAGGTGGATCTCGACAGCGTAACCATCGCTCTGGTCGTCGTAGACGGTCAGGCAGTCGCCGTCGTGGCCGAAGGCCCCCTTGCCGCCCGGGTCCCAGTCCGTCGTGTAGACGAAGCCGCTGTTGGTGCCGGCGTTCGCCGTTCCCGTCGCGAGGAAGGTCAGGGCGCAGGCGGCGCCGACGGCAGTGAGAATTCGCTTCTTGATGATTTCCCCCAATGGTCATGTCGCGTTCAAAACGCGACCAAGGACGGATCCTAATCGATCATCAAGAGGAGATGGCGAGAATTAAGCGTGGTGGACGGTCACGCCCTCCTGGCGCGGACAGCAGGGCGCCCCGGCACTCTCGGAGTGCCGGGGCGCCCTGCGTCACGAAGCGCGGATCAGTCGTCCTCGCTGCGGCCGATGGCACCTCCGAAGATGCCGCCGCCGCCGTTGTCACCGCCGCCGTTGTTGTTGTTGCCGCCGCCCGCGGTGGTCAGGGTGATGGCCTGGCCGCCCGGGTTGTCGACCTCGGTACCCGGCTGCGGATCCTGCTGGGTCACCACGGCGTTGTCGTCCTGCGAGCCGGACACCTGGATGTTGGTGAACCCGTTCTGCTGCAGGATCTGCTTGGCCTGGGCCAGCGTCCGCAGCCGGACCTCCGGCACCTTCACCTTCTGCTGTTGCTGCTTCGCCTTGCCGACGACGATCTGCACCGACGAGTTCTTGTCGACCTGCTGATTGGCCGACGGAGTGGTGGAGATGACCTTGCCGACCTGGTTCGGGTCGTCGGTCTCCTGCTCGGAGCACTGACCGGTCAGGTCGTTGGCCTCCATCTGGGACTTCGCAGCGTCACAGGTCTGACCGACGACGTCGGGCACGGTGGCCTTCTCCTCGGCCTTGGCGACGGTCAGGGTGATCGTCGAACCCTTCTCCACCTCTTCGCCCGTGGTCGGGTTCTGGTCGAGCACGGTGCCCGGTTGTTCGGGGGACGTCCGGGTCCTCGTCTCGATCTTGAACGCGTACTTGTCGCCCGCCAGCTTTTCCTTCGCCTCGTCGACACTCAGGCCGGTGACGCTGGGAACCGTCACCTTCGGCGCGCCCGTCGACACCACGACTTCGATGGTGGAGTACTTCTCGACCTCGGTCGTGGGGGCCGGGTTCTGCTCGCAGATCTTGCCCTTGCTCTGCTTCTCGCAGGGCTTCTCCGTGGTGCTCAGCTTCAGGTCGCTGTTCACGGCCAGCCGCTTGGCATCACTCAGCTTCTGGCCGACGAGATTGGGGACGGTAGCCGGGTCGTCGGCCACGTCGTTGCCGCTGAACGCCCACCGGCCGATCAGGATCGCCCCGACCAGGACGAGGATGCCCGCCACCACCAGCAGGATCGTGGAGGTGTTGGACTTGCGCTGCTGGCCGCGGCGCCGGTCGGGGCGGTCGTCGTAGCCGTAGCCGCCGTCGTCCGGGTTCATCGGGGGCAGCATGGACGTGGCGCCGGCGCCGGAGTCCGCGCGCAGGGCCGTCGTCGGCTGGTCGTCGGGGTAGCCGCCGTAGCCCACAGCGCCCATCGCGGCGGTGGCAGCGACGGGCTGGCCGTCGAGGCAGGCCTCGATGTCGGCGCGCATCTCGTCGGCCGACTGGTAGCGGTAGTCCGGGTCCTTGACGAGCGCCTTCAGCACGATCGCGTCCATCTCGGGCGTGATCTCGGGGTCGAAGACGCTCGGCGCCTGCGGCTCCTCGCGGACGTGCTGGTAGGCCACGGCGACCGGGGAGTCGCCGACGAACGGCGGACGCACAGTCAGCAGTTCGTAGAGCAGACAGCCGGTGGAGTACAGGTCGGACCGGGCGTCGACCTGCTCGCCCTTCGCCTGCTCCGGCGAGAGGTACTGGGCGGTGCCGATGACCGCGGAGGTCTGCGTCATCGTCATGCCGGAGTCGCCCATGGCGCGGGCGATGCCGAAGTCCATGACCTTGACCTGGCCGTTGCGCGTCAGCATGACGTTCGCCGGCTTGATGTCGCGGTGGACGATGCCGGCGCGGTGGGAGTACTCCAGGGCCTGGAGGATGCCGATGGTCATCTCCATGGACCGCTCCGGCAGCAGCTTGCGGCCGGAGTGCAGCAGCTCACGCAGGGTCGAGCCGTCCACGTACTCCATGACGATGTACGGGATCGACACGTTGTCGATGTAGTCCTCGCCCGTGTCGTAGACCGCGACGATCGCGGGATGGTTGAGCGAGGCGGCCGACTGGGCCTCCCGGCGGAACCGGGCCTGGAAGGAAGGGTCGCGCGCGAGATCAGCGCGCAGCGTCTTCACCGCCACGGTGCGTCCGAGGCGGGTGTCATGCGCGAGGTAGACCTCCGCCATGCCACCACGCCCGAGCACCTGGCCCAGTTCGTACCGGCCGCCGAGGCGACGCGGCTCTTCCATAGCTACCTACCAGCCCTCTCCGTCGGTCCCGACCGGCACGCTTGTACGGTCGAGGCTGCCGTCCGGGCCTACCGTACCCGGCTCGCTTTGTGTGACCTGGCCAAGCCCGTCAGCCGATACAGGACCGGTATCGCAACGTGCACCGATGTGAAGCGGACGTGATCGGGGTCACTTCTTGCTGTTGATGACCGCCTCCATCACGTTCCTCGCGATCGGAGCCGCGAGGCCGCCACCGGAGATGTCGTCACGGACGGCGTTGTCGTCCTCGACGACGACCGCCACGGCGACCGGCGAGCTGTCGTCGTCGCCCTTGGCGTAGGAGATGAACCACGCGTAGGGGTTCTCGCTGTTGTCGACACCGTGCTGGGCGGTACCGGTCTTGCCGCCCACCGTGACCCCGGGGATCTTGGCGTTCGAGCCCGTGCCCTTGTCGACGACCGTCTCCATCATCGACTGCAGGATCTGGGCGTTCTCCGCCGACAGCGGCTGGCTCAGCTCCTCCGGATCGGTCTTGGCGATGGGGTCGACGCCGGGCGACTGGAGCTCGTCGACCATGTACGGCTTCATCAGCTTGCCGTCGTTGGCGACCGCCGAGGCGACCATGGCCATCTGCAGCGGGGTGGCGGCGGTGTTGAACTGACCGATCGAGGACAGCGCGGTCTGCGAGGGGTTCATGCCGTCGGAGAAGACCGAGGCGTTGGCGCGGACCGGCGTGAACTGCTCCTCGCCGAAGCCGAACTTCTTGGCCATGTCCAGCATCTTGTCGTTGCCGAGGTCCGAGCCGATCTTGCCGAAGACGGTGTTGCAGGAGTACTGGAGGGCCACCCGCAGCGTCGCGTTCTTGCAGGGGATGTTGCCCTCGTTGGGCAGCTTGGTGGTGGTGCCCTTCATGATCCAGGGGTCCGGCGAGTCCGTCTTGGCGTCGGCGCTGGTGTACAGCTCGTCCTCCAGCGCCGCGGCCGCGGTGACCACCTTGAAGGTGGAGCCGGGCGGGTAGGTCTCGCGCAGCGCCCGGTTGAGCATCGGGTCGTTCGGGTTGACCTTCTTCTGCAGCTTCTGCCAGGCCTTGGTGTCCGTCGTCGTGGAGTTCCCGGCGAAGGACGTGGGGTCGTACGACGGGTAGGAGGCCAGGGCCAGGATCTTGCCCGTCGACGGCTCCAGCGCGACGACGGCGCCCTTGCCCCCTTGCTTCTTCAGGCCGTTGTACGCGGCCTTCTGAGCGGCGGCGTTCAGCGTCGTGACGACATTGCCGCCCTGCTGCTTCTCACCGGTGAGCATGTCGAGGGTGTTGCGGAAGAACAGCCGGTCGTCATTGCCGGTGAGGATGCCGTCCTCGAGGGACTCCAGCTGGGTGGCGCCGAAGGCCTGCGAGGCGTAGCCGGTGACCGGCGCCCACATCGGGCCGTCCTTGTAGGTGCGCTTGAACTTGAAGTCGCTGCCCGGCGTCTCGGCGGAACCGGTGATCGGCTTCCCGTCGACGATGATGTCGCCGCGGGGGGAGGCGTAGCGCTCGATGATGACGCGGCGGTTGTTCTTGTCGGTCCTGAGCTCGTCGGCCTGAACGTACTGGATCCAGTTGTCGCGGATCAGCAGGGCCAGAACGAGCAGACCGCAGAAGATCGCGATCCGGCGCAGGGGCTTGTTCATGACGGGCGGACCACCTGGGTCATCTCGGCGTCGGGGTTGGCGGCGGGAGCGGGGGCCGGACGGCGGGCCGTGTCGCTGATTCTCAGCAGGATCCCGATCAGGGCCCAGTTGGCGATCACGGAGGAACCGCCGTACGCCACGAACGGCAGCGTCATACCGGTCAGCGGGATGAGGCCCATCACACCGCCGGCGACGACGAACACCTGGAGGGCGAAGGCGCCGGACAGGCCGATCGCCAGCAGCTTGCCGAACGGGTCGCGGGCCGCGAGGGCGGTGCGCACACCCCGCTCGACGATCAGACCGTAGAGCAGCATGATCGCCATCACGCCGGCCAGGCCCAGTTCCTCGCCGAAGGTGGCGAGGATGAAGTCGGAGTTGGCGGCGAAGCCGATGAGGTCGGAGTTGCCCTGCCCGAGACCGGTGCCGAGGGTGCCGCCGGAGCCGAAGGCCCACAGGGCCTGCATGGCCTGCTCGGAGTGGACGATGCCGTCCTGGACGCCGGCGCGGGAGAGCTCGAACTCGTGCATCGGGTCGAGCCAGGCCTGCACACGCGTCTGGATGTGCGGCTCGAAGCTCGCCACGCCGACGGCGCCGACCGCGGACATCAGCAGACCGAAGACGATCCAGCTGGTCCGCTCGGTGGCGACGTACAGCATGATGATGAACATCCCGAAGAACAGCAGGGACGTACCGAGGTCGGTCTCGAAGACCAGGATGAGGATCGAGATCACCCAGACCACGAGGATCGGACCCAGGTCGCGGCCGCGCGGCAGGTACAGGCCCATGAAGCGGCGGCTGGCCAGGGCCAGGGCGTCCCTCTTGACCATGAGGTAGCCGGCGAAGAACACCGCCAGGGCGATCTTCGCGAACTCACCGGGCTGGAGCGTGCCGAGACCTGGGATCTTGATCCAGATCTTGGCGCCGTAGATGTTCGCGCCGAGTCCGGGCACCAGCGGCAGGATCAGCAGGAGCAGCGCGCCGGCCATGGAGATGTACGTGTAGCGCTGCAGGACCCGGTGGTCCTTGAGGAAGATCACCACGACCGCCAGCAGGGCGACGCCCATCGCCGAGTACAGCAGCTGCCGCGGTGCGGCCTCGGCGTAGTTGCTCAGCCGCTTGGACTGGTCGAGCCGCCAGATGACGACCAGACCCAGCCCGTTCAGCAGGGTGGCCAGCGGCAGCATCAGGGGGTCGGCGTACGGCGCGAACTTCCGGACGACGAGATGGCCGACACCCGCGAGCAGCCCGAGCCCGAGCCCGTAGCTCAGCAGGCCCGGAGGCACCGAGTCGTGAAGGGCCAGGCCGACGTTGGCGTAGGCGAACACCGGGATGACTACGGCGAACACCAGCAGCGCGAGCTCGGTGTTGCGCCGGCTCGGCGCGCCGATGGCGCCGATCGTGGACGTGTGGTGCGTCGGCGAGTGCGACGTATTCGTACCGCTCATCGTGTGACAGGGCCTCTCACGGCTACTGCTTACCGCACAGCGAGACGACCTTCTGCTCTTCCTCCGAGAGGCTGGGGCCGGGGCTGGGAGTGGGTGCGGTCGTGGTCGGGGGCGTGGACTTCTCCGGCGCCGAGGGTGAGCCCGACGGGTTGGACGGGTTCGGCGTCGGTGTGGCCTTGGACGTGAAGGAGGCGGGAGTGGTTCCCGTGGTGCCCCCGGCCTCGCCTTCGCCGGTCTTGGAGTTGTTCTGGCTCTCGGCTTCGCGCCGCTGCGCCTGCTTCTTGCACGCGGAGGCCTGCACCGACAGTTCCTGGATCTTCGCCTGGGCGTCCTTCAGACCGCCCTCGGGGATGGTCGCCTCGACCAGCTTCTGCTGGTAGGGCGGCAGGTACTTGAGTTCGATCTCGGGGTGGTCCTTCTCGACCTTCGAGAGCGAGACCCAGGCCAGGTCCTGACTGATGCCCCGGTACAGCGCGACGTGCTCGTCCTCGGTGCCGACGTAGTACTGCGTCTGCGTCCAGCGGTATCCGCCGTACAGACCGCCGCCGATGACGGCCAGTGCGAGGACGCCGTAGAGGGATCTCTTCAGCCACCGGCCCTTCTTGCGGGGCTTGGTGAAGTCGTCGTCGGCGTAGTCGAAGCCGCCCGCCGGGATGTAGCCGGTGGTGTCGCCGGAGCCGGGCGGGCCGAACTCGCCGCCCCCGCCCTGGCCGTGCCCCTGACGGCCGAGCCCGGAGGCGCGGCCGGCGGGGGTCTGCATGATGCCGTTGTCGTGCAACTGGTGCTGGTTCTCCGCGACGGCGCCGACCACCACCGGGGTGTCGGACAGCTGACCCGCGAGGGTGTCGCCGGTGTCCAGGTCGAGGACGTCGGCGATGATGACCGTGATGTTGTCCGGGCCGCCGCCGCGCAGCGCCAGCTCGATCAGGTTCTGGACGGTCTCCTGGGGGCCCTGGTAGCTGGCGAGGGTGTCCTCCAGGGTCTGGTGGGACACCACGCCGGACAGGCCGTCGGAGCAGATCAGGTAGCGGTCGCCGGCGCGGACCTCGCGGATGGACAGGTCGGGCTCGACGTGGTCGCCGGATCCGAGGGCGCGCATCAGCAGCGAGCGCTGCGGGTGCGTGGTGGCTTCCTCCTCGGTGATGCGGCCCTCGTCGACCAGGCGCTGCACCCAGGTGTGGTCCTGGGTGATCTGCGTGAGGACGCCGTCGCGGAGCAGGTAGGCGCGCGAGTCGCCGACGTGGACCAGGCCGAGGCGCTGGCCCGTCCACAGCAGGGCGGTGAGGGTGGTCCCCATGCCCTCCAGCTGGGGGTCGTCCTCGACCATCGAGCGCAGCTGGTCGTTGGCGCGCTGCACCGCCGTGCCGAGCGAGGTGAGGATGTCGGAGCCGGGGACGTCGTCGTCGAGCGCGACGATGGTGGAGATGGCCTCGGAGGAGGCGACCTCACCGGCCGCGGCGCCGCCCATGCCGTCGGCGATGGCGAGCAGGCGCGGGCCGGCGTATCCGGAGTCCTCGTTGCCCTCCCGGATCATGCCCTTGTGCGATCCGGCCGCGAAGCGCAGGGAGAGACTCATGCGCACCTCGCCTGTCGGCTCCGGGTACAGCCGGTCGTGTCGAGCCACACTGCCCACCCTCCGGTCGGGAGCGCGCCGGGGGCCGGGGTGGGGCCCGCCGCTGCGTGCTCGCTCCGCTCGCGCCTATCCATGATGTAGCACTACTTCCGCAGCTCGATGACGGTCTTGCCGATGCGGATCGGCGCGCCCAGCGCAATCGGTGTGGGAGTCGTCAGCCGGGACCGGTCCAGGTACGTGCCGTTGGTGGAGCCGAGGTCCTCGACGATCCACTGGCCGTCGCGGTCCGGATAGATCCTGGCATGGCGGCTGGAGGCGTAGTCGTCGTCCAGCACGATCGTCGAGTCGTGCGCCCGGCCGAGGGTGATGGTCTGGCCCTGGAGCGCGACCGTGGTGCCCGTGAGGGTGCCCTCGGTCACGACCAGCTTGGTGGGGGCGTTACGGCCGCGCCGGCCGCCGGTGGGCTGCTGGCGCTGGGGTGGTGGCGCCTGGCGGGCGGCCTGCTGCTGCCGGCCTGCCTCGCGGCGCGATCCGCGCTGGGTGACGCGCGTACCGAACAGGTCGCTGCGGATGACCTGCACGGCCACGATCACGAACAGCCACAGTACGGCCAGGAAACCCAGCCGCATGACCGTGAGGGTCAGCTCTGACATTGCCCCCGCTTCACCCTTCGGCTTGCCGGTAAATGATGGTGGTACTGCCCACGACGATCCGCGAGCCGTCGCGGAGCGTAGCGCGGGTGGTGTGCTGCCCGTCCACCACGATGCCGTTGGTGGATCCGAGATCCTGGATCGTCGAGGGCGTTCCGGTCCGGATCTCGCAGTGCCGGCGGGAGACGCCGGGGTCGTCGATCCGCACGTCGGCGTCGGTGCTGCGGCCCAGCACCAGCGTCGCGCGGGAGATCTGATGGCGGGTGCCGTTGATCTCGATCCAGTGGCGGGTGCGTCCGCCGGCGGCCGGGGCGGCCGGGGGCCGCTGGGCGCTCGCGGCGGGCGGGTAGCCGTACCCGCCGGGGCGGCCGCCGGGGGGCGGCGAGGCAGGCATGGGCGGGGCGCCGCCGGACGCGGCGGACGGCGGGTAGCCGTAGCCGCCGGGGCGTCCACCCGGCGCGGCGGCGGGCGCGGCGCCGCCCCCCGGGCCGCCCTGCTGGCTGCTGGAGGAGGCGAGCGTACGGCTGCGCACCCGGTACAGGCCGGTGTCGAGGTCGTCCGCCTTCTCCAGGTGCACCTTGATCGGGCCCATGAAGGTGTAGCGCTGCTGCTTGGCGTAGTCGCGGACCATGCCGGCGAGTTCGTCGCCGAGCTGGCCGGAGTAGGGGCTGAGCCGCTCGAAGTCCGGGGTGCTCAGCTCGACGATGAAGTCGTTGGGCACGACCGTCCGGTCGCGGTTCCAGATGGTGGCGTTGTTGTCGCACTCACGCTGGAGAGCTCCCGCGATCTCCACGGGCTGGACCTCGGACTTGAACACCTTGGCGAAGGTGCCGTTGACCAGACCTTCGAGACGCTGCTCGAACTTCTTCAGGACTCCCATGGGGCACCTCCTCCGTCGCTGCCGTCCTGTGTACTGCCCTGCGGGCCACTTGCCTGGTACTGCTTACTGATCGTATCCACGCGCCGCTCGATCGGCTGGTTCCCCCTGTCGGCTCCGCCGACGGGTGTCGACGCAGGACGAAGTTCCCTGTGGAGCTCGTCTTCGAACTCCTCCGGTGGTACTGCTGCGCGTAACCGCCTCACGTATGCCTGACATGGATCGTAGAGGCGGCCGTGGACCAGTGTCCCGCACCTGACTGTGGACCCGGACCCCCTCCTGCGGAGACGGCGGGTACCGGTACGAGGTTGATACGTGAACCGGTACGCGTTGATACGTGGCGGGGACATCGAAGGTTCGGCGGGGGGGTCTGCCTGCGGGGATAAGGGATGTGAACCCACCCCTTCCAGCGTGCTAATGTTCTGGGTGTCGGAAGGCGCCCGCCCCAAGGGGCAGACGCCCAGGACACACCCAATGCGCGGGTGGCGGAATAGGCAGACGCGCTGGATTCAGGTTCCAGTGCCCGCAAGGGCGTGGGGGTTCAACTCCCCCCTCGCGCACTGTGGGAACGGGCGGCATCGATCAGATGCCGCCCGTTCTTCGTGTTGGGGCAGGTGACGGTACGCCTCGGGCGCGCCCCGGGTCCCCGTCGTGTGAGGAAGCTCTCAGGTCTGGCCGGCCCGGCCGTCCCCCAGCGTCCGCCCCGGGGCGAAGCGTTCCCGTACGACCGGGTCGTCGAGGAGGCGGGCCGGGTAGCCCGGGCCGGTGCGGACGGTCATGTCCCGCTGACGCAGCGGCTCGCCGCAGGCGGAGCAGACGACCCGGGCCTCGGTGTCGTGGTCGCACGGGGTGTGGTGCAGGACCACCGGGGCGCCCTCGTCGCCGGCCAGCCAGCGGTCGCCCCAGGCGTTGATCGCGGCGATGACGCCGAAGAAGTCGCGGCCCTTGTCCGTCGGCAGGTACTCGTGGCGCACCGGGTCGCTCTGATAGGCGCGCCGCCGCAGCAGGCCCTCGGCCTCCAAGCGCCGCAGCCGGTCGGTGAGGGTGTTGCGGGCGATGCCGAGCGTGCCGATGAAGCCGTCGAAGCGGGTTTCGCCGTAGAAGACCTCGCGCAGCACCAGCAGGGTCCAGGCGTCGCCCAGGATGTCGGCGGTGCGGGCGATCGAGCAGGGCCAGCTGCCGAACGAGGTCCGTCTCATGGCTTCCACTGTAGGGGCCCTCCCCTGGTTGGTCTCATGGTGAGATCGACCAGGGCGGAGGGCTTACTCGCGTACCCCGGCCAGGTCCGCCGGACGGCGGCGCAGGGCGAGGGCGGCGGGGACCGTCGCGGCGGCCACCGCCAGCAGGGCGCAGGCGCCCGCCGTCGTGCCGAGGGCCTCCCACGGGAGGGTGAGGGCGGGTCGCACCGACAGCAGGGCGAGGGCGCTCCACAGGCCGGCCAGGTTGACGCAGGTGACCAGCACGCCGAGGAGCGCGCCGGCCGTCACCGCCGTCAGGGCCTCGGCGCCGGTCAGCCGCAGCAGCTGCCAGCGGGTGGCTCCGGCCAGCCGCAGCACGGCCAAGTCGCGGACCCGGTCGGAGGCCGCCATGACCGTGGTGTTGACCACGGAGATGCCCGTGTAGAGCAGGGCGATGCCGAGGACCAGGAAGAGGCCGAGGCGGGTGGTGCGGTTGGTGTCGGGATGAGTGGCCCGGAGCCACGCCTCCCGGGTGAGGACCCGGCCGCCCCCCGTGTCGAGCGCCTCGCGCAGGGCCGTGGCCACGGTGGCCGGGGCCGCGCCGTCCTCGAGGGCCACGTCCACGCGGTCGACCGTGGCGCCGGGGGCGTTGCGCGGGGTGACGTAGACGCCGTTGTCGCCGGTGCCGGTGGTCATCACGGCGGCGACGCGGAGGGTGCGCGGCGTCCCGTCACCGAGCCACACCTCGACCCGGTCGCCCACCCGGTGCCGCTGCCACTCCTCGTTGACGATGATCGAGTCGTCGTCGAGATCGCCCGGTCTGCCCGCCGCGAGCGGCAGGCGCGTGGTGGCCGCGAGGTCGCCGGGTGTCGCGGCGCGGGCCTCGGAGCGGATCAGGGCCACGCCGTCCTCCAGGACGTGGACGGCCGTCGAGGACGTCGGGGAGACCCGTGCCCCCGGTACCGCACGCAGTCTGCGCAGGGTGTCCGCGTCGAAGCCGGCTCCGGTCGCCGGGGTGACGACGAAGGCGGCGGTGGTGCGGTCGCTCGCCTCGGTGCTCTTCGCCTGCCGCAGGGTCGCGGTGGCACCGAGGAGTGAACCGGCGAGCGCGACCGTCACCAGGACGGGGGCCGCGAGCGCGGCGGTCCGGCGGACTCCGGTGGCCGTGTTCTCCCGGACCAGCATGCCCACGGCCGAGGGGAGGCAGGTCAGCAGCCGCGTCAGGGGGCGCAGCACGAGGGGGGCGAGCAGGGCGGTCGCGGTGATCAGCAGCATGGGGCGGCTGATGTACGTCTTGCGGTGGAGCAGGTCGGACGGGTCGCCGATGAGGGAGAGGGTCGTCAGCACGGCGGCCGTGAGCAGGAGGGCCGTGCCGCACAGCAGGCGGCCCCGGGTCAGGGGCCCGCTGTCCACGGCTGCCTCGCGCAGGGCCTCGGTGGGGGCGGTGCGGCCGGCCCGCCAGGAGGCCGCGGTCGCCCCGCACAGGGCGACGAGCAGGCCCGTCCAGAAGGCCGCGTGGTACGGCCAGGTGTGCTCCCCGATGGTGAACCAGGCGGGGGCGAGGCCCTCGTCGACCACCCGGGCCGCCAGCAGCGGTGCCCCCCGGGCGCCCAGCGCGCAGCCGGCGGCCGAGGCGAGGACGCCGACGGCGAGAGCCTCGGCGAGGACGCTCCGGCGGATCTGGGCCGGGGTGGCCCCGGCCGTGCGCAGCAGGGCGAACTCCTTGCGGCGCTGGGCGACCGCGAAGGCGAAGGTCGACGCCACGACGAAGACCGACACGAAGGCGGTGACGCCGCCGGCGGTGCCGAACAGGGCGTTCATCGCGGTGAGCGCCTCGCGGTCCCGGCCGGGGTCGGCGTCGGCGAGGCGGCGCGCGCCACCGGTGAGGACCCGGGCGCTGTCGCCGACGGCCTTCCGTACGGACGCCGGGTCGGCATGCACGACCAACTGGGCCGTGGCGCCCTGAAGTCGGGCGGCCCGGGCGTCCGTGAAGAACACGGCGTTCTCGAAGCCGCGTGCGGTGAGGGTGCCGACGACGCGTACGGTGCCGAGGCCGGTGCGGACCCGCTGGCCCGGGTGTGCCCAGTCGCCGGTGACGACGGCCTCGTCGGCCGTGCGCGGTGCCCGCCCGGTGGCGAGGTCGTAGGGGGCGTACGCGGCGGTGGACCAGGGGTGGCCCACCAGGTCGGCGGGCCCGCCCTCGGCCCGGACGGGGAACGAGCGGTCCTCGACGACCGGGCCCAGCCGCCGCAGCCGCGCGACGGTCGCGGCCGGTACGGGGCGCGGGTGGGCGAGGGGGGATTCACGGGCGCCGATCGGGGTCGGCACGCGCAGGGTGTCCCCGCCCTTGACCACGACCGGGGCAGTCGCGAAGCGCTCGGGGGCCCGCTCCGGGGCGGTGACCGTCGAGGCCAGGGCCAGGCCCGTCACGGTGAGCAGCGCCACGCCCAGGCAGAGCGCGACGAAGCTGCCGGTGAAGGTGGTCCAGCGGGTGCGCAGGGTGCGCAGGGTGACGCTCAGCACGGCACGGCCTCCAGACGGGTCATGCGGGTGGCGATCGTGTCGGCGTCGGCGCCGGTCAACTCCCCGCTCACGCACCCGTCGACGAGGAAGACCACACGGTCGGCGTACGCGGCGGCCACCGGGTCGTGCGTGACCATGACGACCGTCTGGCCCTCGCGGTCGACCATGCCGCGCAGCAGCCCGAGCACCTCGCGGCCGGTCCGGGTGTCCAGGGCGCCGGTCGGTTCGTCGCCGAACAGCACATCGGGCCGGGTGATCAACGCGCGGGCCAGGGCGACGCGTTGCTGCTGGCCGCCGGAGAGCTGGGACGGCCTGTGCCGGGCCCGGTCCGCGAGACCGACCTGCCCCAGTGCCTGGCGCACCCGGGCTGCCGGCACGCGGTGGCCGGCCAGACGCAGGGGCAGGGCCACGTTCTGCTCGGCGGTCAGCGAGGGCAGCAGGTTGAACGCCTGGAAGACGAACCCGACGCGCTCGCGCCGCAGCAGGGTCAGCCGGCGTTCGCTCAGCCCGGTCAGCTCGGTGCCGCCCACGGTGACGGACCCGCAGGTGGGCCGGTCCAGACCGGCCGCGCACTGGAGCAGCGTCGACTTGCCGGAGCCGGAGGGCCCCATGACGGCGGTGAAGGTCCCGGCCGGGAACGCGAGCGAGACTCCGTCGAGTGCGGTCACGGACCCGTACGTCCTGGTGACGGCGTCGAGCCGGACGGCGTCGTGTGTCATGGGTTCCCCCTGGTGTCGGTGTCGCTTCCACGAAACCGGGCGGGGGCGGGCCGGCGCAGTGCGGCAGGGCCTAGACCTGGGGTAGGGCCAGGCATACCCCCGGGCTTCCGCCAGGGCCCATGGCCGGGGGCGCGGCCCGCTTCTACGGTGATCCCCATGCATCCTCGCAACGTGTGGCAGGCCCTGTCCCGCCCCCGATACCTGCTGTCGGCATGGCCGTGGCGGTCGGCCGGATACCTGCTCACCGGCGCGGTGACCGGTGCCGTCCTGCTCGTGGGGATCGTGGTGTCGGTGGCGGCCGGCGGGGTGCTGGCCGTCGCGCTGGTGGGGTTGCCGTTGCTGCTCGGGACCGCTCTGGCGGGCATTCCGGTGGCGGCGGTGGAGCGGTTGCGGCTGCGGCTGGTCGACGCGGAGCCGGTGTCCGACCCGCACCGGGCGCCCGGGGAGCCGGGGCTGCGGGCCTGGCTGTCGACCCGGTTGCGGGAGCGGGCCACCTGGCGGGAGCTGGGCCACGCCCTGCTGTTCGCGGGGCTGTTGTGGCCGGTCGACGCCCTCGCGTTCACCGTCCTCCTGCTGGGGCCGCTCTCCGTGGTGGCGACCCCGTTGCTCATGGCCGTCCTCGGCGAGGCGAAGGTCCTCAAGGTGTGGCTGGTCACCACCTGGCCCGCCGCCGTCGGGTGCGCCGTCCTCGGGCTGGTCCTGCTGGCGCTGGGCGCCTGTCTGCTGGGTGTGGTGGCCGGGGCCCGGGCCGGGCTGGTACGGCTGCTGATCGCGCCGCAGGAAGCCGATCTCGGCGCCCGGGTGGTCGAACTGGCCCGGTCCCGGGTGCGGTTGGTGGACGCCTTCGAGGCCGAGCGGCGTCGCATCGAGCGTGATCTGCACGACGGGGCGCAGCAGCGGCTCGTCGCCCTGACGATGACGCTCGGGCTGGCCCGTCTCGACGCCCCGCCCGGACCGCTCGCCGACCAGCTCGCCACGGCGCACCAGGAGGCGGGCGCGGCCCTCGCGGAACTGCGCGAGCTCATCCACGGCATCCACCCCAAGGTCCTCGCCGACTACGGCCTCGAAGCGGCCGTCGCCGACGCCGCCGACCGTTCGGCCGTGCCCGTGGACGTCGACCTGGACCTGCCCGGGCGGCTCTCCCCGGCGGTCGAGGCCGCCGCCTACTTCGTGGTGTGCGAGGCGCTCGCCAACGTGGGCCGGCACAGCGGCGCGAGCCGGGCCGAGGTGAGCGGCGGGCACCGCGACGGGCGGTTGCTGCTGCGGATACGTGACGACGGGCGCGGTGGGGCGCGGGCCGGGGAGGGCAGCGGACTGACCGGACTCGCCGACCGGGTGTCGGTGCTCGATGGCAGACTCTCCCTGTCCAGTCCGCCCGGCGGACCGACCCTGCTGCGTGTGGAGATCCCTTGTGACCCTGCGAGTTGAGCGGCCGCTGCGGGTCGTCCTGGCGGAGGACAGCGTGCTGCTCAGGGACGGGCTCGTCGGACTGCTCACACGCTGTGGGCACGAGGTCGTCGCGGCCGTGGGGGACGCCGGGGCCCTGGTGGCGGCCGTCGGGGAGCACGACCCGGACGTGGTCGTCACGGACGTGCGGATGCCGCCCGGCTTCCAGGACGAGGGCCTGCACGCGGCCGTGCGGCTGCGCGAGGAGCGGCCCACGCTGCCCGTGCTGGTCCTCAGCCAGTACGTGCAGCGCCGCTACGCCGCCGAGCTGCTGGACTCCGGCGACGGCACGGGCGTCGGCTATCTGCTCAAGGACCGTGTCGGCCAAGTGGAGGAGTTCGTCGAGGCACTCGGGAAGGTGGCGGACGGCGGCACGGTCGTCGACCCCGAGGTCGTACGGCAGTTGCTGCGCCGCCGCCGCGACCCGCTGGAGCGGCTCACCCCGCGCGAGCGGGAGGTGCTGGCGCTGATCGCCGAAGGCAGGTCCAACAGCGCGATCGCCCGCGAACTGGTCGTCTCCGAGGCGGCCGTGGGCAAGCACGTCTCCGGCATCCTCACCAAGCTGGACCTGCCGCCGGCGGACGCGACCCACCGCCGGGTGCTGGCGGTGCTGGCGTATCTGCGTGCTTAGCGGGTGTCCACAAGGCGCCGCTGTCGTCGACGCGTTGCAGGGAAACCCGCGAGTCGGCTGATCGCGGCGCCATCAGAGCCACGGGTGACCAGACAGGGCCGGGCCGCCCGGGCCCGTCTTGCGCTGATCCGGTCGGTGGCCGAACAGTTCGAACCCCCGGGGGTACGTCCGGGCCGGCCTGACGGAGATCAGCGCGGGAGCCGGCGTCAGCTCCGGCGCGCCGCACTTCCACTCCGCCCACAAGGCCGCCGTCGCCGAGGCCGTCGAGCACGTGGCCGAACGTGCCCTGCGCGCGGTAGCGGTCCGCGGCCACGACGGCTGTGCCCTGCAACGCCTCGTGGACGTCACGCACCACGCCGCCCGGCCGCTGCGCGCGGACATCGTGGTGCGGGGCGGGGCTGCGGCCGAACGGAGAGGGGGCCCGGACGTGCGGTGGAGGCGGGCAGGGCGGGGCTCGCGCTGCCGACGTCACCCGCCCTGGTCACCCTCCCCTGGCCAACAGTGGGTGAAGTGGTGACCAAAACAAACCGGTTGGCAAGTTTCGCCGTCGGCCGGACCGCACCATGGTCCCCCAGCCTCTGGACCGAGGAGCGATGAGTCATGGCACAGCAGGCCTGCCCCTTCCTGTCGATCGACCCGTCCGGTCAGGACCTCTACGACGAGATAGCCCGCATACGTGCCCAGGGCCCGGCCGTGGAGGTCGAACTCCCCGGCGGCGTACGGGCGTGGTGGATCACCGGCCTGGAGCTGAACAAGCGGCTCCTGGCCGGCCCCGAGACGAGCAAGGACGCCTACCAGCACTGGCCGGCCTGGATCAACGGCGACATCTCCCGCACCTGGCCGCTCGCCATCTGGGTCTCGGTGCGCAACATGGTCACCGCCTACGGATCCGACCACAGCCGGCTGCGCAAGCCCATGGCCGCCGCCTTCACCAAGCGCCGTGTCGACGCGCTGCTGCCGCGCGTCCAGGAGATCGTCGACCGGGCGCTCGACGGTCTGGAGCGCGTCCCGGAGGGCGAAGTCGTGGATCTGCGGGCGGCGTTCGCGGCGCCGATCCCGCACGAGGTGGTCTGTGAGCTCTTCGGCGTACCGGCCGGCGAGGACGGCCCGCGCGCGGCCCTCTACCGCATCATCAACCGCTTCTTCGACACGGCGATCACCCTGGAGGACGCCCAGGCCAACGCCGTCGACCTCTACGGCACGCTGACCGCGTTCCTCCGGCACAAGCGGGAGCACCCGGCCGACGACCTGACGACGGCGCTCATCGCCGCGCGGGACGAAGGCGGCCTCAGCGAACAGGAGTTGATGGACAACCTGATCCTGCTGCTCACCGCGGGCTTCGAGACGACCGTCAACCTCATCGACAACACCGTGCACAGCCTGCTCGCCCATCCCGATCAGCTCGACCTCGTCCGCTCCGGGCAGGTGACCTGGGAGGACGCCCTGGAGGAGTCACTGCGCTTCGAGGCGCCCGGCGCCATGTCGGGTCTGCGCTACGCCGTCGAGGACATCGAGATCGAGCCGGGCCTGACCATCCCCAAGGGCGACCCGCTCGTGGTCTCCTTCGCCGGTGCCGGGCGCGACCCCGAGCGGCACGGGCCGGACGCCGAACGGTTCGACCTCACGCGCGCCACCAGCCGCGACCACGTCTCCTTCGGCCACGGCGTGCACCACTGCCTGGGCCGGCCCCTGGCCATGGCCGAGGCGACGGTGGCCCTGACGTCGCTGTTCGCCCGCTTCCCGCGGCTGGCCCTGGCCGACCCGGCGCAGCCGCCGAAGCGGCTTCGCTCCATCATCTCCACCGGCCACGAGGAGCTGCCGGTGTTGCTGCACGGCCGGGGTCCGGACCCGCGCCCGCAGGAGGCCGAGGCCGAGGCGATCAGGAAATCCGGCCCTGGTGGAACGCGCGGTACCAGGGCGCCGCGAGGCTGAACGCCGCCCCGAATCCCTCGCCGGGCGAGCAGTCGACGTCCTTCCAGAACATGTCGTCCACGAACCAGTGGTCGACGGTGAGCATGCCGAGGTGATGGAGGGCGAGCGGGGACCCGGCGGCCCGGTCCAGAGCGGTGGCGACGTCGACGGCCGCACCGCCGCCGGGCTCGCCCAGCTCCCGGCCCACGGCGGCCAGCAGGTCGGGAACCGCCACCGGCTCGGGGTGGCCGACGTGGCGCACACCGCCGCCGTGCGCCGGGGAGAGGGCGGCGGCCACCACCGCACGGCCCAGGGAGTCGACGTCGATCATCGACTGGAGTGCCCCGCAGCCGGTGAGGGTGGCCGACAGTTCGTTCATCAGCCACACCAGTCCGGGGACCACCCAGCGGTCGCCCTCGCCGTACACGAGGTGGGGGCGCAGCACCAGACCGCCGGCGTCGAGGACGTACCGTTCGGCGGCGGCCCGGGTGCGGCTGGTGTGCGACGCGGGCGCGATCGGCACCTCACCGGGGCGTACGCCGCGGAACGGGCCCCGGCCGAGGACGGCGGCCGTGCCGACGTACACGATCCGGCGCACTCCGGCCCGCACGGCCTCCTCGACCAGGGCCCGGGTGCCGTGGTCGTTGACCGCCTGGACGGTCTCCGCGGCGCCGCCGATCCGCGAGGCGCAGTGCACGAGGACGTCGGTGTCGGCGCACGCGCCGCGCAGGGAGGGCGGGGCGCAGAGGTCGCCGTGGACGTACTCGGGGCCGGGCGGTGCGTGGCGGGACAACAGGCGGACGTGGACGTCCGGTTGCCGCTGGGCCGTGGCGGCGACCCGGCTGCCCACGAAGCCGCTCGCGCCCGTGATCAGAAGCTTGACCGTCACGACAGTGACCGTACCGGCGCCGGCCGGGCGCAGGTCAGGGTGGCGGTGAAGACGGACTCGCCGTCCTGCCGCCCCGACACCCGGACGGTCGTCTCACCGGGGTCGGTGAGTACCTCGGTCTCGATCCGGCACGGGCTGTGCAGTTCGGCGTACCGGGTGAAGCCGGCCGTCATGGTGCCCGGCAGGAAGGGGCGCAGGCCGGACGCGGCGGTCGCGGCCTGGCGGGCCGCCTCGAACAGGACCATCCCGGGGACGTGGTCGTTGGGCCGCTGGAAGAGGACCGGATGGCCGGTGTCGACGCGCAGGTGCCAGACGCCGGGGCGGTCGGCGGGGGCGAGGACGACGTCCTCCGGGCGGGCCCGTCCCGCGGACCGCGGCGGTATGCCGGGCAGCAGCGGCACCGGTATGTCCAGGGCGTCCAGCTTCGCCGCCCGCAGGCGGCGGTAGGCGCGCGGCGAGGTGCAGCCGGTGCTGCCGGTGCCGCTGGCGACGAACCGTCCCGCGCGCCGGAACTCCATCGTGGTCCGCATGCTGTGCAGGCCACGACCGCGGCGGCGGATCTCGGAGCACACGACGTCGACCTCGACCGGTTCGGCGGCGTCCGCCAGCAGCAGCGCGGACGGGTCGACGCGGACCGTCAGGTCCCACATGACGAAGTGCGTGTCGGCAGGAGCGCCGAACTCGGCGTGCGCCAGAACCATCGAGGCCTGCCGCAACGTTTCTCCCACGACCATCGGGTCCTGGTGCCGGTCGTCCACGGGGCCGAAGAAGGAGTGGGCGGCCGGCCAGTGCGCGGTGAACCGGAAACGCGTGTCGGAGATTCGGGTCCACCGGGTGGGGAAGACGTCCGTCTCTGTGGTGCGGTGGGCGAGTTCCTTGGTGACGGCGGTGTGGGAGTGGGGGACAGGGTGTTCGGCGACGGGGGACGGTGGCGCCGGCTCTGCGGCGACCACGGCCGGCGCCGCGGGTTCCGCGGCGGCGGTGGCCGGTGACGCGGATTCCTCGAGGGCGGGACGCGGTGGCGCGATCCCCAGGTGCACCACGGCATGTGGCGGGTTCTCGACGGTCGTAGCGGTTCCGTTTGCCGGACGGCCCCCGCGTCCGGTCTGATCGTCCGTGAGTGCGCTTAAAGGCCCTGTCTGCGGCATGAGAACCCCCAGGATCGGCTGGCTGGCCGCGGTCGACGCCTGACTAAGATACGGACGAACCGGTTCTTTCCAAAGCGGGGCAAACCGCTGGGACAGGCTCTCGCGCCCTCGCCACACAGCGACTTCACAGGGATCGACGGAGATCAGGAGGCACCCGATGGCGCGACAGGAGCGCGCGATCCGCACCCGGCGGACCATCCTGGAGGCGGCAGCGGCCGTCTTCGACGAACGCGGCTACACCTCGGCGACCATCGGCGAGATCCTGGACCGGGCGGGCGTCACCAAGGGCGCGCTGTACTTCCACTTCGCCTCCAAGGAGGAGCTGGCGATCGGGGTGTTCGAGGAGCAGCTCGCGATCACGCTCCCGCCACAGTCCAGCAAACTCCAGGAACTCGTCGACTCCGGTCTGGTCATGGCCCGCCGGCTGCGGTCCGAGCCGCTGGTGCGGGCCAGTGTGGGGCTCGCCCTCGACCAGGGGGCCATGGACCTCGACCGCACCCCGGCCTTCCAGATGTGGATCGACCAGAACGTGCAGCTGCTGGGCGAGGCGAAGACGCGGGGCGAACTGCTCCAGCACGTCAACGTGGCGGAAACGGCGGAACTGCTGGTCGGGAGCTTCTCCGGGGTGCAGCTGCTGTCCCAGCTGCGCTGCCAGCGGCAGGACCTGGAGCGCCGTGTCATCGTCCTGTTCGAGCACTTCCTGCCCAGCATCACCGTGCCCGCGGTGCTGGCCCGGCTCGACATCACGGTGGACCGGGCCGACAGGGTGCTGGCGCAGGTGCGGGCGGAGGAGGAAGCGGCAGTGGCCGTGGAGACCTCCGTGCCCTCCGGGGCGTAGCGCGCCCCGCCGCACGGGCCCGGCGCGACTGCCCACGGCTGTGGAGTCGTCCACAGGGTCTGACGCGTTTCGGCCGCCGGTTGTACGGTCGGCACGAGTCGATGTTCGTGCGCGTGCGGGGGAGGCGGTCTGGATGACCAGGGCTGGAGCTCAGGACGAGGGCGGGACCACGGCGGGGGACGGGGCGCCGCGCCGGCTGCCCCGGGTGCGCGGCTTCGCCGCATGGCCGGCCGAGGGCTCGCCCAAGGACGAGGGCAAGGCCCTGCGCAAGCGGATCCCGCGCAGCGCGCACGCCACGCTCGACCTGGACGCGTCCCGGCCCGACGCGGTGAGCGCGGTCGAGGAGTCGGGCCGCGGGCGGCTGCCCGAGCTGGCCCCGATCAGGGTCGGCCGCATGACCGCCACCCCCTTCGCCTTCCTGCGCGGCGCGGCGGGCCTCATGGCCCACGACCTCGCGCGCACGCCCATGACCCGGATCCGGGCCCAGATCTGCGGCGACGCCCACGCGGCCAACTTCGGCCTGTACGGCGACGCCCGCGGCGGACTGGTCATCGACCTGAACGACTTCGACGAAACGGTGCCCGGCCCCTGGGAGTGGGACCTCAAGCGGCTCGTGGCCTCCCTGGTGCTCGCGGGCCGGGTGGCGGGAGCCGACGAGGACCGGTGCCGCAAGGCGGCGTACGACGCGGCCGGTGCCTACCGCAGGACCATGCGGCTGCTGTCCGGGCTCCCGGTGCTGGACGCGTGGAACGCCATCGCGGACGAGGAACTCGTCTCCCACACGGACGCCCATGACCTGCTCGGCACGCTGGAGCGGGTCTCCGAGAAGGCCCGCCACAACACCAGCGGCCGGTTCGCGGCCAAGTCGACCGAGGCCACCGAGGACGGCGGGCGTCGCTTTGTCGACGCCCCGCCGGTGCTGCGGCGCGTCCCGGACGCGGAGGCCGCGGCGGTGGCGGCGTCCCTGGAGGAGTACGTCGGCACCCTCCAGGAGGACCGCCTGCCGCTCCTCGCCCGGCACGCGGTGCAGGACGTGGCCTTCCGCGTCGTCGGCACGGGCAGCGTCGGCACCCGCTCCTACGTCGTGCTGCTCCTGGACCACCGGGGCGAGCCGCTGGTGCTGCAGGTGAAGGAGGCGCGGGCGTCGGCGCTGGTTCCGCATCTGGCGACGGCCGGCTTCGAGGTACCGGACGCCGGTCACGAAGGCCGGCGGGTCGTGCTGGGCCAGAAGCGCATGCAGGTCGTGAGCGACAATCTGCTGGGCTGGACCACGGTCGACGGCTTCCACTTCCAGGTCCGCCAGTTCCGCAACCGCAAGGGCAGCGTCGACCCGGCCGCCCTCGCCCCCGACCAGCTGGACGACTACGGCCGCATGACCGGCGCGCTCCTGGCCCGCGCCCACGCGCACAGCGCCGATCCGCGGCTCATCGCCGGGTACTGCGGGAAGAACGAGGAGCTGGACGAGGCGATGGCGGCCTTCGCCGTGGCGTACGCGGACCGGACCGAAGCGGATCACGCGGAGCTGGTGGCCGGGGTGAAGGCGGGGAAGGTAGCGGCGGAGATGGGGGTGTAGGGCGGCCGGGACGGGGTGCAGGGGCGCGCGGGCCGGGCGGGCCGCCGGCGGCCCAGGTCTCCCGGTCTGCCCGGTCGGCTGCCGGGCGTGGGTGTGCCCGGGGCGTGCGTGTCGCCCGGGCAGCCGCGGCGCCGGAGTACGGGGACGTCACCGGCCTCGTCCTGCGGGGCGAGGCCCCGGGGGTTCGTCACCTAGGCTGGTCGGGTGACGACCCCGGAAGCTGAGCAGGATGGCGGCGACGCCGCACGGCCGGAGGCGCGGCTGGAGCGGGCCGTGCGGGCCGCCGAGCAGGCGTTGATCGAGTACGAGATCGCGGTGGAGACCTTCCGCGTCGAGGTCGAGAACTTCTCCCGGCTGCACGAGCAGAAGCTCGGCCCGCTGTACGCGCGGCTGGAGGAGCTGGACGCCCGGATCCTCGAAGCCAGAGCCGCCCGCAGCGGCGACCCCGCCGACCGGCAGCGGGCCGAGGAGGCCAGAGCGCGTCTCGCCCCCATCCCCGGCGTCGAGGAACTGCTGCACGGCTGGATGGACGGCAGCGGTCTGTTCCCGGAGGCCTCGGCGATGCTCACGGACCAGCCGGTCCGGCCCCCGCAGCGGGTCCGCCCCAGCGAGGAGGCCCGCCGGCTCTACCGCGACCTCGCCCGCAAGGCCCACCCGGACCTGGCGCAGGAGGAGAGGGAGCGTCAGCGGCGCGAGGAGTTCATCACGCGGGTCAACGCCGCCTACGCCCGGGGCGACGAGGCGGAGCTGCGCGAGCTCGCCGAGGAGTGGGCCAGGGGACCCGAGCTGAAGCGGGGCCCGAGCCGCGCCGAGGAGCTGTACACCCGCCTCGAATGGCTCGCCCAGCGCAAGGAACTGCTCGCCCTGCTCGCCAGGGAACTGGAGGACAGCGCCATCGGCCACATGCTCCAGCTGGCCCCGGACGACCCGGACCGGCTCTTGGACGAGATCGGGCAGGGACTGCTCGCCCAGGTCACCGAGCGGGAGACGGAGCTCGCCGCGCTGCTCGGCGAGGGCGCGGGCGAGAGCTGAGGAGAGGGCGGGGGCCGGGGCCGGGGCCGTGCCCCGGCCGGCGTTCGGGCCGGGTCCGGTAGCGTCGGACGCATGAGTTTTGGAGCTGGTGTGCCCACGGTCGCGGTCGCGGACCTCAAGGACGGCGACTTCCTGCTGGACGTCCGGGAGGACGACGAGTGGAAGGCCGGTCACGCCGAAGGGGCGCTGCACATCCCGATCAGTGACTTCGTCGCCCGCTACGGCGAGCTGACCGAGGCCGCCCCGCAGGACGGCCGGGTCCATGTGATCTGCCGTTCGGGCGGCCGTTCCGCCCAGGTCACGATGTATCTGGCCCAGCAGGGCATCGACGCCGTGAACGTCGACGGCGGCATGCAGGTGTGGGAGGCGGCGGGGCGCCCCGTCGTGACGGACGACGGACAGCAGGGGTTCGTCCTCTAGGTCTGCCTGTTCCGTCAGGCCGGCGGGTGGGCGGCCAGCAGGTCGCCCAGGGCCTCTTCGTGTGCCGACGCCGGGCCGAGTGACAGTTCCAGGTGCTTGGCCCAGGCGTGGTACCGGTGCAGGGGGTAGTCGACGTCGGCGCCGAACCCGCCGTGCAGATGCTGCGCGGTCTGCACGACCCGGCGGACGCCCTCCGCCGCCCAGATCTTGGCGACGGCCACGTCACCGGCTGGGGGCAGGGCGCCTGGTGCCCCGGAGGCGATCCGCCACGCGGCCTGCCACAGGGTGGCCTCCATCGCGCGCAGGTCGATGTAGCGGTCGGCGGCCTGCACGGCGACGGCCTGGAAGGTGGCGATCGGGAACCCGAACTGCTCCCGCTCGCTCGTGTACTGCCCGGTCATCCGCAGCACACGCTCCCCGAGGCCGAGCGCCAGCGCACACGTCCCGGTGGCCAGCAGATCCCGCAGCCACTCCCACGCCCCATCGGTGTCGATCACGTCCCGGGCGGCGAGCCGCGCCGACTCCAGCCGCAGTTCGCCGAGCCGCTCGCCGTTGGTGGAGAACTGCTCGGCGAGGACGGCGCCCTCGAGCCCGCGCGGCACCAGCGCCAGCAGGGTGCGGCCGGTGCCGGTGTGCGCGGGGACGAGCGTGACGTCCGCGTCGTAGGCCCACGGCACCGCCGTCTGCACCCCGTCCAGCACCCACGTCCCGCCGTCCTGCCGGGCGGTCACGGCCTGCTCGGCCGGGTCGTGGCCGGTGCGGCCGTGCGCGGCGACGGTCAGGACGAGTTCGCCCCGGCCGGCCCGGGCGAGCAGGTCCGCCTTCGCCTCGTCACTGCCGTAGGCCTGGACGGCCGCCGCCGCCGCGCTGGTCTCCAGCAGAGGCACCCTGGCCAGCACGTGCGCCGACTCCCGCAGCACCAGGCACAGCGCGACGGCGTCCAGGCCGGCCCCGCCGTGGCGCGGGTCGAGCAGCAGGCTCAGCAGGTCCGCGTCGGCGAGCCTGGCCCACAGGGCGCGGTCGTACGTCTCGGCGACGGCGCCCGCGGTGAGGGCCGGGCTGGGCACGGCGTCGGGCGCGACCCCGGCGAACACGCCCTGTGCCGCCTCGGCCGCCGCCTGCTGCTCCTCGGTGAAGGTGAAGTCCACGGTGCCTGTCCTTCCGGATCCCGTTGAGCTGACGGGGCGTCAAGATAGAACAGGTTCTAGAAGAAGGGAATGGGTGTACGGGCGGGCGCCGTAGGGTGTCACTCCTGTGGACGACCGCCCGGACCGCCCTGTGGATAACCTGCGGGGGTCCCCTGTGGACCAAGGGGACCGCGGCTCCCGGGCGGGTGCACGCGCCGTACGGTCATCCGCGCGGTGTGGCGACGGCCACGGCGGGACCGGCGGACAGGGGCTGTGCCCGGGTGGGTGTCCTGAGTACCGTTCCCGTGCCGATGCCGCGCGCCGGTGCGCGGGTGGGGCGACGCCCTCGCGGCCGGGCGGACGGAACGACGGACCGGGATCGTGGAACGGGGCGGAATGGACGCGTACGACGAGGGCTCGAACGCCCGGCACGGCCCGGGCACGCCGAGCCGGCCGGCCTCGCCCGCGGTCCGGGGCGCACCCGGGGAGTCCGCAGGCCCGGGGGTGCCGTCCGGGTCCACCGAACCGGGCGGGCCGCTCGCGCACTCCGAGCCGTCCGCGCACTCCGAGCGGCCCGGACCGGTCGGGCCGCCCGGGCCTGTCGGACCGCCGGGGCCGGTCGAGCCGGGCCCGTCCGGTGAACCGCGAACCGGCATCGCCGCGCTGTCCCTGCGCTACCAGATCGGGGTCGCCCTGGCGCTCGCGGTCGTCGCCATCGGGGTGTGTGTGCATCTCGGGATGACGTTCCTGCACGTCGCGCCGGCGAACACGGTCACCAGGGCGCACGGCGAGGCCGTGGACGACTGGATCTATCCGGAGTTCGAGCAGAACTGGAAGCTCTTCGCGCCCAACCCGCTTCAGCAGAACATCTCGATCCAGGTCCGGGCGGGGATCCGCGGGCCGGACGGCATGACGCTGACCACCGGCTGGTACGACCTGTCGGCCGAGGACGGCGAGGCCATCGACGGCAACCTGCTGCCCAGCCACACCCAGCAGAACGAGCTGCGCCGCGCCTGGGACTTCTTCGTCGCCACGCACGACGGCGAGAACCGGCCCGTGGGCCTGCGCGGCTCGCTCTCCGAGGCGTATCTGCGCCGGATCATGGTGCTGCGCCTCGACCGCGACGCCGCGGTGCGGGCCACGACCGGGGGCGCCGGGGTCATCGAGCGTGTGCAGGTCCGTTCCCGCACCAGCAACGTGCCGCCACCGGAGTGGAGCCGGGAGAAGGTCTCCACGACGCCGTCCTACCGGGAGCTGCCCTGGTGGAAGGTGCCGCAGGACGAGGCTCAGGGGGGCGTGCGGTGAACCGCTTCTCGCTGGCCGTCTCGGGCGGCATCGCCCGCGTCACCGAGGCCGCCCTGGGCCCCTACCAGACGGCCGTCATCCGTATCGGCTTCAGCGCCACCTGGCTGCTGTTCCTGCTCCGCGAGCTCCCTCACCGCCACGAGCTGTACGGGCCCGACGGCCCCTGGAGCTGGGATCTCGCCCAGCAGCTGGTCGGGTCCAACGGCTCCTTCACCATCCTGATGTGGTCGGACGGCCGCGTCTGGTTCGAGATCGTCTACGCGCTCGCGGTCCTGTCCAGCGCCCTGCTGCTGCTGGGCTGGCGCACCCGCACCATGTCGGTGCTGTTCATGGTCGGGGTGCTGTCGCTGCAGAACCGCAGTGTCTTCATGGGTGACGGCGGCGACAACGTGCTGCACCTGATGTCGATCTACCTGGTGTTCACGCGGTGCGCCCAGGTGTGGTCGCTGGACGCCAGGCGGGGCGAGCGGGACCGGGCGGCCCGCGCGCGGGGCGAGCGGGTCACGGACCGGACCGGCCCTGCCCTGTGGGGCGCGCTCGGGTTCGTGCTGGTCGCGGTCACCCTGGCCGACCGGATGCAGGGCGACTGGCTGATACCGGCCCTGCTGTGGACGGTGTGGGTGGCGCAGGCCCTGTGGTGGCTGGCCGGACGCAGGTCCGGGACCGGTGAGCCGCGGATCCTGCTGGACGTCGTCGCCGCCGTCGTGCACAACGGCGCCCTGCTCGTGATCATGGCCGAGGCCTGTCTGATCTACGCGACGGCCGGCTGGTACAAGATCCAGGGCTCCCGCTGGCAGGACGGCACCGCGGTCTACTACCCGCTCCACCTGGAGTACTTCTCGCCCTGGCCCGCCCTCGCCGACCTGCTGTCGGCCAGCGGCACGATGGTGATGCTGGTGACGTACGGGACGGTCCTCGTGCAGGTCGCCTTCCCGTTCACCCTGTTCAACCGGCGGGTGAAGAACGTCCTGCTGGCGGTCATGATGACCGAGCACGCGGTGATCGCCGTGGTCCTCGGACTGCCCTTCTTCTCGCTGGCGATGATCGCGGCGGACGCGGTGTTCCTGCCGACGGGTTTCCTGCGTCGGCTGGGCGGCCGGGTGGCACGCGCGCGGGACCGGCTCCCGCGCCGGGGCGGGCGTACGCCGGCCCCGCGGCAGCGCGCGCCCGAGAGCCCCGAGGCGGCGCACGTAGGCTTCGGGGCATGACCGACCCCGTGACCGCCTGGCACCGGCTCGCCGGCGACACCGTCCTGCTCGACGGGTTCCACGCCCTCAAGCACGCGCTGCGTTTCGGCGCCGAGGTGCCAGTGGCGGTCACCGCCGACCGGGCGGCCGCCCTCGCCCTCGCCGACGAGCTGGCCCCGGACGTACGGGACACGCTGGCAGGGCTGCTGACGGAGGTGCCGCACCGGACGTACGCGTCGTTCGTGCCGCGTCCGCACCCGACCGCCGTGGCCGCCCTGGCCGTCCGGCCGTCCCGCGCCTGTCACCTGGAGAAGCTGGCGCACGTGCCCCGCACGGCCCCGGTCGTGGTGCTCGACAACCCGCGCAACCTCGGCAACGCGGGCGCGGTGATCCGCCTGGCCGCCGGTTTCGGTGCGACCGGCGTGGTGACGACCGGGACGGTCGACCCCTGGCACCCCACCGTCGTGCGCGCTGGGGCGGGTCTGCACTTCGCGACGGCGGTGGAGCGTCTCGAGGTGTCCGAGCTGCCGCCCGGACCCCTGTTCGCCCTCGATCCGGAGGGCGACGACATCCGGGGCGTCACACTCCCGGACGACGCCGTCCTCGCCTTCGGCTCCGAACGCACCGGCCTGTGCACGGAACTACGCGCGCGTGCGGACCACTTGCTGTCGCTCCCGATGCGCCCCCAGGTGAGCAGCTACAACCTGGCGACGAGTGTGGCGATGACCCTGTACCACTGGAGCTGCGGTGCGCCCTAGGCGTCCCGCCGCACCTCGACCACTCGGAACCGGTTGGCGACGAACGCCCCGTCACACAGCGCCGCACTCGCCGCCGGGTTGCCCCCCGACCCGTGGAAGTCGGAGAACGCGGCCGTCTGGTTCACGTACACCCCGCCCGTGAGGTTCAGCGACAGCTGCGCCGCCTCCTCCAGGCAGACCTCCTGCACGGCCTGCTCGACCTCCGGGTCGGTGGTGTACGCCCCGACGGTCATCGCGCCCTTCTCGCGGACCGTCCGCCGCAGCAGCTCGGTCGCGTCCGCGGCGGAGTCGACGGCCACGGCGAAGGACACCGGCCCGAAGCACTCGCTCATGTACGCGGCCTCGGCGTCCGGCTTGGCCCCGTCCAGCTTGACGATCACCGGCGTGCGGACGACCGCACCCGGGAAGTCCGGGTTGGTGATCTCCCGGGAGGCCAGGGCGACTTCGCCCAGCCCGGAAGCGGCCTCCAGGCGGGCCTTCACGTCCGGGTTGACGATCGCGCCGAGCAGCGCGTTCGCCCGGGCGTCGTCGCCGAGGAGCCCGTCGACCGACCGGGCGAGGTCCGCGACCACCTCGTCGTAGGACTTGGGGCCCTGGTCGGTGGAGATGCCCTCGCGGGGGACGAGCAGGTTCTGCGGGGTGGTGCACATCTGGCCGCTGTACAGGGACAGCGAGAACGCCAGGTTGGAGAGCATGCCCTTGTAGTCGGACGTGGAGTGGAGGACGACGGTGTTGACGCCGGCCTTCTCCGTGTAGACCTGCGCCTGGCGGGCGTTGGCCTCCAGCCAGTCGCCGAACTCGGTCGAGCCCGTGTAGTCGATGATCCGGATCTCGGGGCGCAGCGCGAGGGTCTTGGCGATGCCCTCGCCGGGGCGCTCGGCGGCCAGCGCGACCAGGTTCGGGTCGAAACCGGCCTCGGTGAGCACCTCGCGCGCGACCTGCACGGTGAGCGCGAGCGGCAGCACCGCGCGCGGGTGGGGCTTGACCAGGACCGCGTTGCCGGTGGCGAGGGAGGCGAACAGGCCCGGGTAGCCGTTCCACGTCGGGAAGGTGTTGCAGCCGATCACCAGGCCGATGCCGCGCGGGACCGGCGTGAACTGCTTGGTCATGGCGAGCGGGTCGCGCTTGCCCTGCGGCTTGGTCCACTCGGCGTTGTCGGGCGTGCGGACCTGCTCCACGTACGCGTACGCCACCGCCTCCAGGCCGCGGTCCTGCGCGTGCGGCCCGCCCGCCTGGAACGCCATCATGAAGGCCTGGCCGGAGGTGTGCATGACCGCGTGTGCGAACTCGTGCGTCCGGTCGCTGATGCGCTTGAGGATCTCCAGGCAGACCACCGCGCGCTGCTCGGCGCCCGCGTCGCGCCAGGCCCGCTGACCGGCCTTCATGGCGGGCAGCAGCACGTCGAGGTCCGCGTGCGGGTACGTCACGCCCAGGTCGACGCCGTACGGGGACGTCTCGCCGCCCACCCAGTCGTCCGTCCCGGGCTGGCCGAGGTCGAGGCGGGAGCCGAGCAGGGCGTCGAAGGCGGCCTTGCCCGCCGCCGCGTCCAGGCTGCCGTTCTCCCCGTAGGCCTTGGGGTGCTCGGGGTGGGGGGACCAGTACGCGCGCGTGCGGATCGCTTCCAGCGCCGGGTCGAGGGTGGACCGGTGCCGGGCGATCAGCTCGTGCGCCGAGAGTGCGGCGGTCATGCGTGACCAACTCCTCGTCTCAAGAACTCTTCGTCGAGTTCATGACCTGGGCAGAAACCTGGGCGGGAACACTCGGACAGAGCTAGAGTAACCGAACGATCGGTCGGTTCAAGGGGGTCCGCCGCATCTGTGGAAAACCCCGTGCGGGAGGATCGCGCACATGACAGCACTCGACCTCAGCAGCCCCGTGGCCGTCGTCGGCACCGGCACCATGGGCCAGGGCATCGCCCAGGTCGCGCTGGCCGCCGGCCATCCCGTACGGCTGTACGACACCGTTCCGGGGCGGGCGCGGGAGGCGGCCGACGCGATCGGCGCACGCCTGGACCGGCTCGTCGAGAAGGAGCGGCTCACCGGCGCCGACCGGGACGCCGCCCGCGCCCGGCTGCGGCCCGCCGAGGACCTCGCCGAGCTCGCCGACTGCGCCCTGGTCGTCGAGGCGGTCCTGGAGCGGCTGGACATCAAACAGGAGCTGTTCTGCGAGCTGGAGGGCATCGTCTCCGACGACTGCCTGCTCGCCACCAACACCTCGTCGCTGTCCGTCACGGCCATCGGCGGCGCCCTGCGCGTCCCCGGCCGGTTCGTCGGCCTGCACTTCTTCAACCCCGCGCCGCTGCTGCCGCTGGTCGAGGTCGTCTCCGGGTTCGCCACCGACGTCACGTACGCCACGCGCGCGTACGAGACCGCCCGCGCCTGGGGCAAGACGCCGGTCGCCTGCGCGGACACCCCCGGCTTCATCGTCAACCGCATCGCCCGGCCCTTCTACGCCGAGGCCTTCGCGGTCTACGAGGCGCAGGGCGCCGACCCGGCCACCATCGACGCCGTGCTGCGCGAGTCGGGCGGCTTCCGGATGGGCGCGTTCGAGCTGACCGACCTGATCGGCCAGGACGTCAACGAGTCCGTCACGCAGTCGGTCTGGCAGGCCTTCTTCCAGGACGTGCGCTTCACCCCGTCCCTCGCCCAGCGGCGCCTGGTCGAGTCCGGCCGGCTCGGCCGCAAGACCGGCCAGGGCTGGTACGCGTACCGGGACGGCGCCGAGCGCCCCGAGCCGGACACCGCCGAGAAGCGGCAGCCGCCCGCGTACGTCGTCGCCGAGGGCGACCTGGGCCCGGCCGCCGAGCTGCTCGCCCTGATCCGCGAGGCGGGCATCCCGGTCCGCGACGAGGACGACGAGGAGGGGGGAGCGTGTCTGCTGCTCCCGAGCGGCGGCCGGCTCGTCCTCGCCGACGGGCAGACGGCCGTGGAGTTCCCGGACTTCGTCTACTTCGACCTCGCCCTGGACTACCGCAAGGCCACCCGGATCGCCCTGTCCGCCTCCCAGGACACCTCCCCGCAGACCCTCGCCGAGGCCACCGGCCTCTTCCAGGCGCTCGGCAAGCAGGTCAGTTTCATCGGCGACGTGCCCGGCATGATCGTCGCCCGCACGGTCGCGCGGATCATCGACCTGGCGCACGACGCGGTCGCCAAGGGCGTGGCCACCGAGGAGGACATCGACACCGCGATGCGCCTCGGTGTCAACTACCCCCTGGGCCCCTTCGAGTGGAGCCGCCGGCTCGGACGTTCCTGGGCCTACGCCCTCCTGGACGACCTCCACCGCTGCGATCCCTCGGGACGCTACGCGCCGTCCCTGGCGCTGTACCGCCACGCCCACGCCTCCGACCCGCGGGAGGGCACCGCCTCATGACCACCGCCAAGCGCGACACCTACACCCCGGACACGCTGCTGTCCGTCGCCGTCCAGGTGTTCATCGAGCGCGGTTACGACGGCACCTCCATGGAGCACCTCTCCCGGGCGGCCGGCATCTCCAAGTCGTCGATCTACCACCATGTGTCCGGCAAGGAGGAACTGCTGCGCCGGGCCGTGAGCAGGGCGCTGGACGGCCTCTTCGGGATCCTCGACGAGGAGCACGCGCGCGTGGGGCGCGCCGCCGACCGCCTGGAGTACGTCGTCCGGCGCATGGTCGAGGTGCTCATCAGCGAACTGCCCTACGTGACCCTCCTGCTGCGGGTGCGGGGCAACACCGACACCGAGCGGTGGGCCCTGGAGCGGCGCCGGGACTTCGACCACCGGGTGTCCGACCTGCTCAAGGCGGCCGCCGCGGACGGGGACGTGCGCGCCGACATAGAGGTCCGGCTGGTGACCCGGCTGGTCTTCGGCATGATCAACTCGATCGTCGAGTGGTACCGGCCGGACGTCCGCGGCATGAGCGAGCGCGAGGTGGCCGACGCGGTGGTGCGGCTGGCGTTCGGGGGCCTGCGCAAAGCCGCCTGACGGCGGCCCCTCCCGCGTGAGTACCCGCGCGCGGGCGGGATGAGTACGCGTGGCGATGTCCCGGCCGCCCCTCGGTGATGGGGTGGGCGCATGCCCGGAAATGACGCGCCGCCCTCCCCCGCCGCCCACCGGACGTGGTGGCGGGCCCCGCTCGTGGCCACCCTGCCCGGTCTGCCGCTGCTCGCGCTGGAGTACCGCTGGTTCGCGTCCCAGGACGGCCCCGGTGCCTTCTCGGGCGTGCTGTTCTGGGCGGCCGGCCTGCTCGTGCTCGCCTGGGTGCTCCCGCACCGCCGGTCCCTGCGCGGACTGCGGATGGCGGCGGCCGGCGCCGGGCTCGGATGCGCGCTGCTCCCGGTGATGTTCGCGGTGCTGCTGGGCGTCGCGTTGGCCGCGAGCTGACGGGCGCGGCCCGGCCGTTCACCCCTGCGGCTCCAGGTCCTCCTCTTCGAAGACCAGCAGCGTGCGCGTGCTGAGCACCTGCGGGATCGCCTGGAGCCGGGTCAGCACCAGCTCGCGCAGCGCCCGGTTGTCGGACACGTGGACCAGCAGCAGCACGTCGAAGTCCCCGCCCACCAAGGCGATGTGCGAGGCCCCGGGCAGCTGTCTGAGCTCCTCGCGCACCGTGCGCCAGGAGTTCTGGACGATCTTCAGCGTGATGTACGCGGACGTGCCCTGACCGGCCCGCTCGTGGTTGACGCGGGCGCCGAAGCCACGGATGACCCCGTCCTCGACGAGCCGGTTGATGCGGGCGTAGGCGTTGGCGCGCGAGACGTGCACCCGCTCGGCGACCGACCGTATCGAGGCGCGGCCGTCCGCCTGGAGCATGCGCAGGATGTCCTGATCGATGGCGTCCAGGGGCCGCGGCGGCGGCAGCAGGCCGCTGTCGTCCTGTCCCTCGGCCATTTGTTCAGCTGGCACCCGCCCCCGCCTCTCTGCCATGGACGTAGTGCGTCCATCTCAGGTTGTGGAGAACCGTTTGTCCACAGCCTGAGGCCACCCGTAGCCAAAATGTGCCGGCGACCGAACAATCGGTAGGTGAGACGCATCACAGCCGATGCGCCTCTCCAAGCCGCTCCCACGAGGAGGTGCCGTCATGACGGTCATGGAGCAGCGGGGCGCTTACCGGCCGACCCCGCCGCCCGCCTGGCAGCCGCGCACGGATCCCGCGCCGCTGCTGCCCGACGCGGAGCCGTACCGCGTCCTCGGCACCGAGGCGGCCGCGAAGGCCGACCCCGAGCTGCTGCGGACGCTGTACGCGCAGCTGGTGAAGGGCCGCCGCTACAACGCGCAGGCCACCGCCCTCACCAAGCAGGGCCGTCTCGCGGTCTACCCCTCCACCACCGGCCAGGAGGCCTGCGAGGTCGCCGCCGCGCTCGTGCTGAAGGAACAGGACTGGCTCTTCCCCAGCTACCGCGACACCCTCGCCGTGGTGGCCCGCGGGGTGGACCCCGTCGAGGCGCTCACCCTGCTGCGCGGCGACTGGCACACCGGCTACGACCCGTACGAGCACCGGGTCGCCCCCCTGTGCACCCCGCTCGCCACCCAGCTGCCGCACGCCGTCGGTCTCGCGCACGCCGCCCGCCTCAAGGGTGACGACGTGGTCGCGCTCGCCATGGTCGGCGACGGCGGCACCAGCGAGGGCGACTTCCACGAGGCGCTGAACTTCGCCGCCGTCTGGCAGGCCCCGGTGGTCTTCTTCGTGCAGAACAACGGCTTCGCGATCTCCGTCCCGCTCGCCAAGCAGACCGCGGCCCCGTCGCTGGCCCACAAGGCCGTCGGCTACGGCATGCCCGGCCGCCTGGTCGACGGCAACGACGCCGCCGCCGTGCACGAGGTCCTCTCCGACGCCGTACGCCGTGCCCGCACGGGCGGCGGTCCCACTCTCGTCGAGGCGATCACCTACCGCGTCGACGCCCACACCAACGCCGACGACGCGACCCGCTACCGCGGCGACGCCGAGGTCGAGACCTGGCGCGAGCACGACCCGATCCGGCTGCTGGAGCGCGAGCTGACCGAGCGGGGCCTGCTCGACGAGGCCGGCATCGAGGCCGCCCGCCAGGACGCCGAGACCATGGCCGCGGCCCTGCGCGAGCACATGAACCAGGACGCGGTGCTCGACCCGATGGACCTGTTCGCCCACGTCTACGCCGAGCCGACCCCGCAACTGAGCGAGCAGCGGGACCAGCTGCGGGCCGAGCTGGAGGCCGAGGCCGGCACCGAGCCGGAGGGGGGCACGCACCGATGACCACCGTCGCCGTCAAGCCGGCCACCATGGCGCAGGCCCTCACGCGCGCGCTGCGCGACGCCATGGCCGCGGACCCCGCCGTGCACGTCATGGGCGAGGACGTCGGCACCCTCGGCGGTGTCTTCCGCGTCACCGACGGACTCGCCAAGGAGTTCGGCGAGGACCGCTGCACGGACACCCCGCTCGCCGAGGCGGGCATCCTCGGCACGGCCGTCGGCATGGCCATGTACGGCCTGCGCCCGGTCGTGGAGATGCAGTTCGACGCGTTCGCCTACCCGGCGTTCGAGCAGCTCATCTCCCACGTGGCCCGCACCCGCAACCGCACCCGCGGCAGGATGCCCCTGCCGATCACCATCCGCGTCCCCTACGGCGGCGGCATCGGCGGCGTCGAGCACCACAGCGACTCCTCCGAGGCGTACTACATGGCGACTCCGGGGCTCCATGTCGTCACACCCGCCACCGTCGCGGACGCCTACGGGCTGCTGCGCGCCGCCATCGCCTCCGACGACCCGGTCGTCTTCCTGGAGCCGAAGCGGCTGTACTGGTCGAAGGACTCCTGGAACCCCGAGGAGCCGGCGCCCGTCGAGCCGATCGGCCGCGCGGTGGTGCGGCGCCCCGGCCGGAGCGCCACGCTCATCACGTACGGGCCGTCCGTACCCGTCTGCATGGAGGCGGCCGAGGCGGCCCGGGCCGAGGGCTGGGACCTCGAAGTGGTCGATCTGCGCTCCCTGGTGCCGTTCGACGACGAGACGGTGTGCGCCTCGGTGCGGCGGACGGGACGCGCGGTCGTCGTCCACGAGTCGGGTTCCTTCGGGGGCCCGGGCGGGGAGATCGCGGCCCGGGTCACCGAGCGCTGCTTCCACCACCTGGAGGCGCCGGTGCTGCGCGTGGCCGGGTTCGACGTCCCGTACCCGCCGCCGATGCTGGAGCGCCACCACCTGCCCGGTGTGGACCGGATCCTGGACGCCGTGGGGCGTCTTCAGTGGGAGGCCGAGAGCTGATGGCACAGGTGCTTGAGTTCAAGCTGCCCGACCTCGGGGAGGGGCTCACCGAGGCGGAGATCGTGCGCTGGCTGGTCGAGGTCGGTGACGTGGTCGCCATCGACCAGCCGGTCGTCGAGGTCGAGACGGCCAAGGCGATGGTCGAGGTGCCCTGCCCTTACGGCGGTGTGGTCACCGCCCGCTTCGGCGAGGAGGGCACGGAACTTCCCGTCGGCGCACCGCTGATCACGGTGGCGGTGGGGGAGCGGCCGGCCCCCGGCGCCGGGGACACCGGGACCGGGGACACCGGCTCCCGGGGCTCGGGCAACGTCCTGGTCGGTTACGGCACCTCCGAGGCGCCCGCGCGGCGCCGCCGGGTCCGGCGGGAACGGCCGGTGTCCGGCACGTCCGCGACAGCCGGGCAGACCGGTGGGCCCGCAGCGGTGAACGGGCGGACCGACGCCGCCGCTGCCCCGGTGAACGCGCAGGCCCCGGGCCCCGCGACGACGGTGGACCGGCAGGCCGGCGGCGCCGCGACGACGGTGAACGGGCAGGGCGGCGGCCTCGTGACGGAGGACGGACCCGTCCCCGTGATCTCGCCCCTGGTACGCCGGCTCGCGCGCCAGAACGGCCTGGACCTGCGGGAGCTGACCGGGTCCGGCCCGGACGGGCTGATCCTGCGGGCCGACGTGGAGTACGCCCTGCGGGCCGCGGGGCAGGGCGTCACGGCATCCCCGGCGGAGCCGCACCCTGGCCTGCCGCAGACATCCGCGCCCTCGCCCTCGATGGCCTCCTCCGCAGCGGCCCCCGGTGAGATCCGCACCCCGCTCAAGGGCATCCGAGGCGCCGTCGCCGACAAGCTGGCGCGCAGTCGCCGCGAGATCCCCGACGCCACCTGTTGGGTGGACGCCGACGCCACGGAGCTCATGCGGGCGCGTACGGCCATGAACGCGGCCGGCGGACCGAAGATCTCCCTCCTGGCCCTGCTGGCCCGGATCTGCACGGCGGCCCTCGCCCGCTTCCCCGAGCTCAACTCCACGGTGGACGCGCAGGCCAGGGAGATCGTCCGGTTCGACCAGGTGCACCTGGGCTTCGCGGCGCAGACCGAGAGGGGCCTCGTCGTCCCGGTCGTACGGGACGCGCACGCGCGGGACGCCGAGTCGCTGACCGCCGAGTTCGCCCGGCTGACCGAGGCCGGCCGGACGGGGACGCTGACGCCCGCCGAGCTGACCGGCGGCACGTTCACGCTGAACAACTACGGCGTCTTCGGCGTCGACGGCTCCACCCCGATCATCAACCACCCCGAGGCCGCCATGCTCGGCGTCGGCCGCATCGTCCCCAAGCCGTGGGTGCACGAGGGCGAGCTGGCGGTGCGGCAGGTCGTCCAGCTCTCGCTCACCTTCGACCACCGGGTGTGCGACGGCGGCGTGGCGGGCGGGTTCCTGCGGTACGTGGCGGACTGCGTGGAACAGCCGGCGGTGCTGCTGCGGACGCTCTGACCCCGCATCCGGCCGCAGCGACTCCCGTCCGGCCGCAGCGACTCCAGCGCGGACGCGGTGCCTGCCGTGCGGGCGCCGTGCCTGCCGTGCGGACGCTGCGCCTGTCGTGCGGACGCCGGGATTCCTGTTCAGTACGAGATCCGCGTCCCGTGATCGTGTCGGTTCCCCCGCGTTCCCTGTGATCGCGGGGCCGCGCATACTCGGGGGGTGACCGCCTACGAGCACCCCGGTGAACCCGGCGCCGGCCCCGGCCCCGCCCAGGGGGAGGACCCCGCCGGGTACGACGCCGTCGTGCTCGCCGGTGGTGCCGCCCGGCGCCTCGGAGGTACCGACAAACCCGGTGTCCGCGTGGGCGGGCGGGCCCTGCTCGACCGGGTGCTCGCCGCCTGCGCCGGTGCCCGGAGCACCGTCGTCGTCGCCGCACCCCGGCCGACCGCACGGCCCGTCACCTGGGCCCGCGAGGACCCGCCGGGCGGCGGACCGCTCGCCGCGCTCGACGCCGGGCTCGGCCACACCACGGCGGAACATGTCGTGGTGCTCTCCGCCGACCTGCCGTTCCTCCGGGACGCGACCGTCGGCCGCCTGCTGAGCGCGCTGCGGGAGAGCGGCGCCGACGGCGTGCTGCTGACCGACCCCGGCGGCCGTGACCAGCCGCTCGTGGCCGCCTACCGCGCGCCGCGGCTGCGCGAGGAGCTCGCGCGCCTCGCCGGCCGGCACGGTGCTCTCGCCGGTCTCCCCCTGCGGCGTCTCACCGCCGAGCTGAACCTCACCCGCGTCTCCGACCCCGTCGCGTCCTTCGACTGCGACACCTGGGACGACATCGCCACCGCCAGGGCACGTATCAGGGAGCATGGGCACGTGTTGGATGAATGGATTTCCGCCGTCAAGGACGAACTGGGGATCGACCTCGATGTCGACACCCGCGGCCTGCTCGATCTCGCCCGCGACGCCGCCCACGGTGTGGCCCGGCCCGCGGCGCCGCTGACCACCTTCCTCGTCGGCTACGCGGCCGCGCAGGCCGGCGGAGGCCCCGAAGCGGTCGCCGAAGCCGCCCGCAAGGCCGCCGCCCTCGCCGTCCGCTGGGAGGAGGAGAGCGCCTCCGGGGCCCAGCCGCTCGCCGGCACCGCGCCACAGGTCCCTCAGGGCGATGTGGCTCCCGACGCCACGCCCGACACCCGCCCGGACGCCGGATGACCCCGCACGGCGCCCGTGCCGGTGAGGACGCCGAGGACCTCGACGTCGAGGAGGTGCTCGCCCTCGTGAAGAACAGCAACGGCAACCACCTGCCCGGCCCCACGGCACGAGGCGGGGCGGACGGTGCCCGCACCCCCCACCAGGAGGACCCTTCCGACCGGCCCGACACCCGCCACCGCGCCACCCCCTGGCCCGAGGCGCGGGCCCTCGCGGAACGCGCCGGCCGCGACGCCGCCCGGGCAGCCCGCCGCGCCCCGGTCTCCGCCCCCCTCGACACCGCCCTCGGCCTGACCCTGGCCACCCCGCTCGACGCCCTCACCGACCTCCCCTCCTTCGACACCTCCGCGATGGACGGCTGGGCGGTCTGCGGCCCCGCCCCCTGGCACGTACGGGAGGAGGGCGTCCTCGCCGGGCACGCCGCGCCCGCGCCCCTCACCGACGGTGAGGCCGTCCGGATCGCCACCGGCGCACGCATCCCCCCGGACACCACCGCCGTCCTGCGCAGCGAGCACGGCCGCACCGACGACAAGGGCCGTCTGTACGCGACCAGGGACGTCGTCCACGGCCAGGACATCCGCCCGCGCGGCCAGGAGTGCCGCACCGGTGACCAGCTCCTCGCCGCCGGCACCCTCGTCACCCCGGCCGTCCTCGGGCTCGCGGCGGCGGCCGGATACGACACCGTCACCGCCGTCCCCCGGACGCGCGCCGAAGTCCTCGTCCTCGGCGACGAACTGCTCACCCAGGGACTGCCGCACGACGGCCTGATCCGGGACGCGCTCGGCCCGATGCTGCCGCCCTGGCTGCGGGCGCTCGGCGCCGAGGTCACCGCCGTCCGGCGCATCCGCGACGACGCCGATGCCCTGCACCAGGCCGTCACCAGCTCAGACGCCGACGTCATCCTCACCACCGGCGGCACCGCCGCGGGCCCCCTCGACCACGTCCACCCCACCCTCGGCCGCATCGGCGCCGAACTCCTCGTGGACGGCGTCAAGGTGCGCCCGGGCCACCCCATGCTGCTCGCCCGCATCACCGAGACGCAGCACCTCGTGGGCCTCCCGGGCAATCCGCTCGCCGCCGTCTCCGGCCTGCTGACGCTCGCCGAGCCGCTGCTGCGGATCCTCGCGGCCCGTCCGGCCCCGGAGCCGTACACGATGCCGCTGCGGGACGCCGTGCACGGGCACCCGCACGACACCCGGCTCGTCCCCGTCGTCCTGCGCGGGGACGAGGCCGTGCCGCTGCACTACAACGGCCCCGCCATGCTGCGCGGCATCGCGGCGGCCGACGCGCTGGCCGTCGTACAGCCGGGCGGCGCCCGCCCGGGCCAGGAGGCGGAACTGCTCGACCTGCCCTGGGCGTCCGGAGGAATCGGGGTGTGTTTCACGTGAAACTTCCGGGCCAGGACGCGATCGCCCGACAGGCCGACGAGCATCTGGTGACCTATCGGGTGAGGCTCCCGAGGAAAGTGGTGGAGCACCCGATCCGCCAGGTCGCCAAGCGGCTGTCCATGGCACTGCTGGTCCTCGTCGTGACCGCGCTGATCGTCTATGCCGACCGCGCCGGATACAACGACAACGCGGGCGGCGGCCTCAGCCTCCTCGACGCGTTCTACTACGCGACCGTCACGCTCTCCACCACCGGCTACGGTGACATCACCCCGGCCAGCGAAAGCGCCCGGCTCACGAACATTCTCGTCGTCACGCCCCTGCGCGTGCTGTTCCTGATCATCCTGGTCGGCACCACGCTCGAAGCCCTCACCGAACGCACTCGGGAGGAGTGGCGACTGACCCGCTGGAGGTCCACGTTGCGCGATCACACCGTCGTCATCGGGTTCGGCACGAAGGGCAGGTCGGCGATCCGGACCGTCTGCGCGACGGGTCTGAGGAAGGAGCAGGTCGTCGTGGTCGACCCCAGCTCCAAGGTGGTCGACGCCGCGACCGCCGAGGGCTACGCGGGCATCGTTGGGGACGCGACCCGCAGCGAGGTGCTGAAGCAGGCCGAGGTGCACCGGGCGCGTCAGATCATCATCGCGACCCAGCGCGACGACACCGCGGTCCTGGTGGCGCTGACGGCCCGCCAGCTCAACCGCGGGGCGAAGATCGTGGCCACGGTCCGGGAAGAGGAGAACGCGCCGCTGCTCAAGCAGTCGGGTGCCGACGCGGTCGTCACCAGCGCCAGTGCCGCCGGCCGGCTGCTCGGCCTGTCCGTGCTCAGCCCCTCCGCCGGCATGGTGATGGAGGACCTCATCCAGCAGGGCAGCGGTCTCGACATCGTCGAACGGCCGGTCGTCAAGGCCGAGGTGGGCAAGGCGCCGCGGGAGGTCGCCGACCTGGTGGTGAGCGTCATACGCGGTCACCGTGTCCTCGGCTACGACGATCCGGCCGTGGGGAGGCTGGAGTTGACCGACCGGCTCATCACGATCGTCCGCAAGACCCCTGCCACCCAGGTCGCGCCGGACATCCGTCCGATGCCCCCGATGCCCCGCAACAACTGACGGACCGAGCGAACGGCCGGCCGCCCCGCACCCCTCCGGTGCGCGACGGCCGGCCGAGAGCCCTGGCTTCGAGGGCTACTTCCGGTTGTACAGGCGCATCGTGACCGGCCCGAAGACCAGCACGAACAGGGCCGCCCAGCCCAGCGACCAGGCGACCTCGTCGGCCGGCCAGTCACCGCCCATCAGGCCGCGCACCGCCGACGCCAGATGGGTGATGGGGCTGTTGTTGACGAACGCCTGCAACCAGCCCGGCATGGTCTTCGGGTCTACGAACACGTTGGACAGGAACGTGAGCGGGAAGATCACCATCATGCTGACGCCCATCACCGACTTCTCGGTGCGCAGCATCAGCCCGAACATCGTCCAGATCCACGAGAAGGCGAACGAGAAGGCCACCAGCAGGGCGATCCCGGCGAGCACACCGGCCACCCCGCCGTCCGGCCGGTAGCCCAGGATGATGCCGACGGTGAGCATCACGACCGACGCGATCGTGTACCGCAGGGCGTCGCCGAGCAGATAGCCGACCATCGTCGACGGCCGCCAGATCGGCAGGCTGCGGAACCGGTCGAAGACGCCCTTCTCGATGTCGGTGTTCACGGAGACACCCGTGTACATGGTGATCATCACGACCGACATCACGAGGATGCCCGGCAGCAGGAACTGGATGTACTCCTTCGGCGACCCGGCCAGCGCCCCGCCGAACAGGTACGTGTACATCAGCACCATCATGATCGGGAACGCCGTGACGTCGAAGAGCTGCTCCGGCACGTGCTTGATCTTGAGGATCGCCCGCCAGCCGAAGGTCATCGACGCCGACCAGGCGCTGGGCCGCGGCGGCCGCTCCTTGGAGACGAGCAGCGCGGCGAGGGTCTCGGCGCTGACCGGGGCGAGCTCCTTGCTCTCGGTGGTCGTCGCGGTGCTCATGCCGCCACCTCGTCCTTCGGGTCGTCGGAGCGGTCGGAGGAGTCGTGCGTGTCGTGCCCGGTGAGGGCGAGGAACACCTCGTCCAGGCTGGGCTGGCCCAGCGAGAAGTTGTCGACGGTGATCCCGGCGCGGACCAGTTCGCTCAGCGCGCGGGCGGCCTGCTCGGCCGCCGAGTCGTCGCTCGCCGCCGTGCCGAGGCGGGCGGTGAGGGCCACCGGGTCGGGCTCCGGCTGCACCCGCGCGTCCAGGGCGCGGCGCAGCAGGTCGGCCGCGAGGTCGCGCTGGCCGGGATCGCGCAGGCGCAGATGGACGGACCCGGCGCCGACGGACGACTTCAGCTCGCCCTTGGTGCCCTCGGCGATCACCCTGCCGCGGTCGATGACGGCGATCCGGGACGCCAGCTGGTCGGCCTCGTCCAGATACTGCGTGGTCAGCAGCACGGTGGTGCCCTGGGCGACGACGGCCCGCACGATGTCCCAGACCTGGTTGCGGCTGCGCGGGTCCAGACCGGTCGTCGGCTCGTCCAGGAACAGCAGGTCGGGAGTGTTCAGGATGGACGCGGCGATGTCGATGCGCCGCCGCATGCCACCCGAGTAGTGCTTGACCTGCTTCGCGGCCGCCTCCGTCAGCCCGAAGGCCTCCAGGAGCTGGCCGGCGCGTGCGCGGGCGGCCTTCTTGTGGTGTCCGAGGAGCCGGCCCAGCAGGACCAGGTTCTCGGTGCCGGTGAGATCCTCGTCCACCGACGCGTACTGGCCGGTGAGGCTCACCCGGCCGCGCACCTCGTCCGCCTCGCGGACGATGTCGTGGCCGAAGACATGGGCCTCGCCGCCGTCCGGCCGCAGGAGTGTGGCGAGCATCTTCACGGTGGTGGTCTTGCCGGCGCCGTTCGGGCCGAGGACGCCGTAGACCATGCCCGCGGGCACGGCCAGGTCGACTCCGTCGACGGCCCTCGTCTCGCCGAACGTTTTCACCAGGCCCGCGGTCTCGATCGCCAGGCCGGACGTCTGCGTGCTCATGCTTCGGGTCCTTCCGCGTGCTTGGGCTACGCATGGGGAGACCTTTACCGTCGCGCAAACTCATCGGTCCCGCACACGGTTTTCGCCTGGACCGGTCCCAAGGCCCACGCGCGGTGGTCCCGGAGACGGAGCGGACTCGGTCCGGGGACCGAGGGGTACGGTCCCTTGCATGTATGCGATCACGATTCCCGAACCTGGTGGGCCCGAGGCGCTGGTCTGGGACGAGGTCCCGGACCCCGTGCCCGGCGAGGGCGAGGTCCTGGTCGAGGTGGCGGCCGGCGCCGTCAACCGGGCCGACATCCTGCAGCGGCAGGGCTTCTACGAACCGCCGCCCGGCGCGTCCCCCTACCCGGGCCTGGAGTGCTCCGGGCGGATCGCCGGGATCGGCAGCGGGGTCTCCGGGTGGAACGTCGGCGACGAGGTGTGCGCGCTGCTCTCCGGCGGCGGTTACGCCGAGAAGGTGGTCGTCCCGGCCGGGCAGCTGCTGCCCGTGCCCGACGGCGTCGGTCTGACCCAGGCCGCGGCGCTGCCCGAGGTGGCCTGCACGGTCTGGTCGAACGTCTTCATGATCGCCCACCTGCGTCCCGGTGAGACGCTCCTCGTGCACGGCGGCTCGAGCGGCATCGGCACGATGGCCATCCAGCTGGCCAAGGCCGTCGGTGCGCGGGTGGCCGTGACGGCCGGTACGAAGGAGAAGCTGGAGCGGTGCGCCGAGCTGGGCGCCGACATCCTGGTCAACTACCGCGAGCAGGACTTCGTCGAGGAGGTCAGGAAGGCGACGGACGGCGCCGGGGCCGACGTCATCCTCGACAACATGGGCGCCAAGTACCTGGAGCGCAATGTCAGGGTCCTCGCCGTCAACGGCCGGCTCGCGATCATCGGCATGCAGGGCGGAGTGAAGGGTGAGCTGAACATCGGCGCCCTGCTCGCCAAGCGCGCCGCCATCAGCGCGACGTCCCTGCGGGCCCGGCCCCTGGAGGAGAAGGCGGCCATCGTCGCGGCCGTGCGCGAGCACGTCTGGCCCCTGTTCACGGGCGGCCACCTGCGCCCGGTCGTCGACCGCGAACTCCCGATGCCGGACGCTGCCGCCGCACACCGGGTCGTGGAGGAGAGCGGCCACATCGGCAAGGTCCTGCTGATCGCGGCCCCCGAGAGCGCCTGACCCCTGCCGCCGGGCCCACGGCACCCCGTCCCGCACGGGGTGCGGCGGGCCCGGCACCGGACCACGCCAGGGTGCTCGGCCCCAGCGCCGGGACGGGACGAGCGCAGAGCCGCCCGACGGGCTGGCCGGGCCCCTCGCACGGCACGAGCCGTCCGCCCGGGCGGCGGGATTCCGCCTGAAGCGGGGTCGGCCGGACAGCGGCCCCGACGCCCCCTGCACGCGGGGAGCCGGACCGGGGCCGAGGCCCGGCCCCACCGCACCGCACCGGGCAGCCGGATTCCGCCTCCAGGCGGGGGTCGGCCGGGCCGCAACCCAACCGCGCCTCGGGCGGCGGGACTGCCTACGCGCGGGTGTCCGGCCAGGCCCGCGGTCCCACCGCGTCGGGCGGCCGGATCCCTACGTGCGGGGCCCG
>NZ_JBIBEQ010000003.1:320028-745650 GCF_042955215.1 Streptomyces sp. NPDC012466
CCGACCGGGGCCGAGGCCCGGCCCCACCGCGTCAGGCAGCCGGATTCCGCCTCCAGGTGGGGGCGGCCGGGCCGCAGCCCAACCGCGCCTCGGGCGGCGGGACTGCCTACGCGCGGGTGTCCGGCCAGGCCCGCGGTCCCACCGCGTTGGGCGGCCGGATCCCTACGTGCGGGGGCCCGACCGGGGCCGAGGCCCGGCCCCACCGCGTCAGGCAGCCGGATTCCGCCTCCAGGTGGGGGCGGCCGGGCCGCAGCCCAACCGCGCCTCGGGCGGCCGGACTGCCTTCACGCGGGTGTCCGGCCAGGCCCGCGCCGCACCCGGCAGCCGGACGCAAGGGGGCGGATCCGGCCGGGTCGCATTCCCTCCGCGCCCTCCACCTGCCCGACCGAGCGGCTGGAGTTTCCAAGGCGGCAGACGAGCCGCGCCTGTGAAGTGTGCGGTACACGCGTGCCGGATGGTCACGTCCCGACGCCCGGCATCCCGCCCCTACACCCGCCGCAGCCGCAGTCCGACGAACGCCAGGCCCAGGCCCAGGCCGATCAGGACCAGCCCGCTGCCCAGGGGCAGGATGCGCAGGACCGGGCCGCTGGGCCGTTCGGCGGTCGCGGCCTCTCGTACGGGCTGCTCCGCCGGGGCGGACGGCACCGGGGCGAGCTCCCGGGGCGCCTCGGGGACGGCGGTGGCGTCGGTGACGCCCGGCCTCTCCCCGACGTCCTCCGGGCGTCCCGGACGTGCCCGGCCCTCACCGGCCCTGCTCCCGGCCCGCGAGGGCTCACCGGCTGTGGAGGGTGCCGCCAGGGCCGACGGGCCCGACGAGGCCGCCCGGGCCGAGGGTGCCGCCAGGGCCGACGAGGCCGCCCGGGCCGAGGGGGCGGACAGGGGGGACGGGGCGGCGAGGAGCCCGGCCTCTTCCTCCTCCTCGTCGGTGAGGGCGGCGGCCCCGTAGGACGGGACGGATCCGTAGGGTGAGACGACCGCGCCCGCCCCCAGGGCGAGCACCAGTCCCGCCGCCCGCAGTGCGCGTAGCCATGGAGTCACGTGGGTGACCCCCTCCCGCCGCGCCCGTCAGGGCAGAAACGGCAAGTTCGGTCATATCGAGGCAATCAGACTCACACCGTCCCGGACTTCCGGCACTCCGGACTCGGCCGACGGGCGGAATCGCTGCACAATCCGGTTATGTCGATACGTCACGGCCTGCTGGCGCTCCTGGTGGCCGGTCCCCGCTACGGCTCCCGCCTGCGCACCGACTTCGAGGCCCGCACCGGCGGGACCTGGCCGCTGAACATCGGGCAGGTCTACACGACGCTCGGCCGCCTGGAGCGGGACGGCATGGTCGTCCAGGACGACGTCGACGCGGCCGGACGGACGCTGTACGCGCTCACCGACGCCGGCCGGGCCGAGCTGCGCGCCTGGTACGACCACCCCGTGGAAAGGACCGGCCCGCCGCGCGACGAGCTGGCGATCAAGCTGGTGATGGCTCTCGGCACGGACGGCGTCGACGTACGGGAGGTCGTCGAGACCCAGCGCCGGCACGTGACGCGGGCGCTGCACGAGCACGTGCGGCAGCGGGCGGAGGCCCTGGCCCGCGCGCCGGAGCACCCCGAGGGGATGGCCCGGCTGCTCGTCCTGGAGCAGCTCGTCTTCCACGCCGAGGCCGAGGTCCGCTGGCTGGACCACTGCGAGGCCCGCCTGCTGCGCTTCACCCACGAGGAGGAACCACCCGGGCGGAAGCAACCCGAAGTCTGACCGATTCGTCTCCTTCGTCGTGGTGGATCAGCCTCCCGTGGGGGCACCACGGAGGTGAGGTGCAGGCGTGCGACAGAATGGCGACATGGAGATGCCGAGGAACGAAAGGTCGCCGGAGAACCCTCAGATCCTGGTCGTGGGCCAGGACGGCATGGCGCTCGGTGGCGGCAGCGCAGACGAGGACTCCCGCGAGACCCCGGTCACGGAACAGGTGGAGCAGCCCGCCAAGGTCATGCGGATCGGCAGCATGATCAAGCAGCTGCTGGAGGAAGTGCGCGCGGCTCCCCTGGACGAGGCCAGCCGGGTCCGGCTCAAGGACATCCACGCCAGCTCGGTGAAGGAGCTGGAGGACGGGCTGGCGCCCGAGCTGGTCGAGGAGCTGGAGCGGCTCTCCCTGCCCTTCACGGACGAGGCGACCCCCAGCGACGCGGAGCTGCGCATCGCGCAGGCCCAGCTCGTCGGCTGGCTGGAGGGGCTCTTCCACGGGATCCAGACGACGCTGTTCGCCCAGCAGATGGCGGCCCGTGCCCAGTTGGAGCAGATGCGCCGGGCCCTGCCGCCGGGTGTCGGCGACGGCCTCGACGAGCAGCAGCCGGGCGGCCGCTCCGGCGGTCCCTACCTCTAGACGAACCACCGGCCACACCGGCCGCACACCGACCACAAGGGCCCGGCGGCCGAAGCCGCCGGGCCCTTCCGTGTCAGGGGACCTCAGGAGGGCGGGTTGCCCGTCGAGACGCTGAGCTCGATCTCGGGCATGTCCTTCGGATCGACATCGGTGTCGGCGGACGGGAACTGGTTCATGACCGTGCCGTCGCCGTAGGTGTTCTCGTCGACCTTCTTCTCGTTCACTTCCCAGCCGGCCGCCTGGAGACAGGCCTTGACCGACTTGATGTTCTTGAACTTGAAGTCCGGGATCTGGATCTTGTCGGGGTCGTTGTAGGACTCCCGCGGCTCCGTGCACTCCTCGGTGTCGATCGTCTTCGTGGTGTCCGGGCCGCGGTAGCCGGGCTTCTTCTCCACGGAGGCCGAGGCGCTCGCGCTGCTGCCGCCGCCGCCCTTGTCGTCCTCGCTGCCGCCGTTCAGGAGCAGCGCCGTGACGAGGCCGCCGACCGCGACGACGGACACGATGATCGAGCCGATGATCACCGGCTTGTTGTTCCGGCCGCCGCCGGAGGAGGCCGGCGCGCTCTGGGGCGTCAGGTTGTACGGCGGCGGCGTCGACGGGCCCGGCTGCGGGGAGTAGGCCGCCGGGGACGGCGTCTGGTAGCCGCCCTGCTGCGGATAGCCGTACGCCGGGGACGGTCCCGTCGGGGCGGGCGTGCCGTACGGGTTCGGGGGCGGTGTCGGCTGGTAGGGCGTCTGGACCTGCCCCGAGGGCGGCGGGGTGGCCTGGTCGACCGGAGGGAACACGGCCGAGCCGACGCCCGCGCCGCTCGGGGTCGGCGTGCCCGGGACGATGCTCGGCGGCGCGGTCTGGACGGACGCCGCCACGCGCAGGCACTCGTCGCGCATGGCCTCGGCGCTCGGGAAGCGCTCGTTGGGGTTCTTCTTCAGCGCGCGGGCGATCAGCGCGTCCACGGCCGGCGGCAGCGCGCGGTTGATGGAGGACGGAACCGGCGGCTCCTCCTGCACGTGCGCGTACGCGATGGCCAGCGGCGAGTCCGCTTCGAACGGCAGCCGCCCGGTCACCAGCTGGAAGAGCATGATGCCGACCGAGTACAGGTCTGAGCGGGCGTCCACACCGCGGCCGAGGGCCTGCTCGGGCGAGAGGTACTGGGGGGTGCCGACGACCATGCCGGTCTGCGTCATCGACGTCACACCGGACTGCATGGCGCGGGCGATGCCGAAGTCCATGACCTTGACCACGGCGCGCTTGGTCATCATCACGTTGCCCGGCTTGATGTCGCGGTGGACCAGGCCCATCTCGTGGCTGATCTCCAGCGCGGCCAGCACGTCGGCCGTGATCTTCAGCGCCTTGTCGGCGGGCATCGCGCCCTGCTGCCGCACGTCCTCGTCGAGGACCGAGCCGAGCGGGCGGCCCTCGACGTACTCCATGACGATGTAGGGAGTCGTCATGCCGTCGAGGGTGTCCTCGCCGGTGTCGAAGACGGAGACGATGTTGGTGTGCGTGAGCTTGGCCACGGCCTGGGCCTCGCGACGGAACCGCTCGCGGAAGGCCGGTTCCCGTCCGAGGTCGGTGTGAAGTGTCTTGATGGCGACCTGGCGGTCGAGCACGCTGTCGTACGCGAGGTGCACCGAGGCCATGCCGCCCTGGCCGAGGAGGTCGCGCAGCTGATAGCGGCCACTGGCGAGCGCCCGCCCCGTGTACTGGCCCTGTGCGCCGTCCTGGCTCATGTCCCGTGTCCCCCGTAGCACCTGCTGGCGCCGCCGACTGCCGCTGATCCGCCGTTGATCCAAACCGCCATTCCCGGCCAAGTCTGCCCCAGGGCACTGACACGTCAAGCTCGGTGCCCGTTCCGTGACCGTACGCGAAAGAAGCGTCGCGGAAGCGTTACAGGGGGCATACGGCCGGAGCACAGAATTTGCACGACAGTACGGAGTGAAGGTTTCATGGCCGGTCCGTCTCGTGCCGGTCCGGGCACCCCTTCCCGGACCGGAGGCTTGCGCGGAGGCTGTAGCGTGGCCGACGGAGACCGTAACAACACCGCGCGCACCGCGGGCAGAAACGACGGCGAGGACTGATGGCACAGCAGCAGCGCGCTCAGGGCCCGTCCGACCCCGAGGCGGCTGGCAGCGGTATGTCGGACGCGCCGGAGTCCTGGGGGAACGGCGGGCTGGTCGGGGACGGCCGGTACCGGCTGACCCACAGACTCGGCCGGGGCGGCATGGCCGAGGTGTTCGCAGCCGAGGACGTCCGCCTCGGACGCACCGTCGCCGTCAAGCTGCTCCGCTCCGACCTCGCCGAGGACCCGGTGTCCAAGGCGCGCTTCACGCGCGAGGCCCAGTCGGTGGCCGGCCTCAACCACCACGCGATCGTCGCCGTGTACGACTCCGGCGAGGACTTCGTCGGCGGCCAGTCCGTGCCCTACATCGTGATGGAACTGGTCGAGGGCCGAACCATCCGCGACCTGCTGCTGAACGCGGAGGCCCCCGGCCCCGAGCAGGCGCTGATCATCGTCTCGGGCGTCCTGGAGGCGCTCGCGTACTCGCACCAGCACGGCATCGTGCACCGCGACATCAAGCCCGCCAACGTCATCATCACGCACAACGGCGCCGTGAAGGTGATGGACTTCGGCATCGCCCGCGCCCTGCACGGCGCGTCCACGACGATGACGCAGACCGGCATGGTCATGGGCACCCCGCAGTACCTCTCCCCCGAGCAGGCCCTCGGCAAGGCCGTCGACCACCGCTCCGACCTGTACGCCACGGGCTGCCTGCTCTACGAACTCCTCGCGTTGCGCCCGCCGTTCACCGGCGAGACCCCGCTGTCGGTGGTCTACCAGCACGTCCAGGACATCCCGACGCCGCCGTCCGAGGCCTCCGACGCCTGCCCGCCGGAGCTGGACGGCCTGGCCATGCGCGCTCTCGCCAAGGAGCCCGACGACCGCTTCCAGACGGCCGAGGAGATGCGCGGGCTGGTCCAGTACGCGCTCCAGATGCTCTACGACCAGGGCGGCCACACCGGCACCTGGAACACCGGCCCGGTCGTCCTGCACGAGGGCCGGAACACCCCGTCGGGCGGCTTCGCCGGCACGGCCGTGATGGGCCACCCCGGGGACGCCTCCGGCACCACGCAGATCCCCTCGCCGATCCTGCCCGGCGGCTACGGCGGCGGGGACGACGGCGGTTTCGAGGGCCACGGCAACAAGGGCAGCGGCCGGGGCAAGCTGTGGATCCTGGCCGTGCTCGCGGTGATCGCGATCGCGGCGGGTGTCGCCCTGGCCCTGCAGAACACCGGTGACGGCAAAGACGACCCGAGCAAGAAGCAGTCGCCGACCACCTCGCAGACGACCGAGAAGAAGACGCCCAGCGAGACGCCGAGCGACGAGCCGAGCGACGAGCCGACCGACACGAACACGGACGACGGCACCGGTACCGGCTCGGGCAACGGCAACTGGACGCCCTCCTACACGCCCTCCTACACGCCCTCGCAGAGCGCTCCCCAGTCGCCCACCGGCCAGCCGTCCGACCCGCCGACCTCGACGGAGCCGACCGGCGAGCCGACGGGCGAGGAGCCCACGGACCCGGAGACGCCGCCGGACGACACGGGCGGTGCGGACGGCGGCACCACGGAGGGCGTGGTCGGCGGCGCGGGCGGCGCCGGCGAAGGCTGACCTCGCTGCTCAGAGGCATGATCCACGCGCGCGTGGGACCCGGGAACGGGGCCCACGCGCGCGTGCCGTTTGGACGCGCCGACAAGAGGACTCTTCCCGTGACCTGGGTCACCGGGTTAACGTGCGGTTGCTCCGGCCTCCTGCAAGGCTGTGACCAGGGACCCTTCACCGCCTTTCCGATTTACTTGGATATCCAAGCAAAATCCCAGGTCAGAGGGGGTTTCACAGAAATGTGGAGCACTGGGTAACGTGCTTTCTGCAGGGCGCTCGCCGGGGCACCTGTCACGCCTGTCCCCGGCCGAGTGGCACCCACCCCGTGCACGGTGGTCGAGAACAGGTGAGCCGCTCCCCCAGGCTCAAAAGAGCAGGGGGGACCCCCAGGCCTACCGGCAACCCCGTGGCCCGGACCGACGGAGGAGCACACGTGACCGTGGAGAGCACTGCCGCGCGCACACCGCGACGCAGCGCCGGAAGCAAGGCCGGCACCACCGGCACCAAGCGCACCACCCGCACGACTGCCAAGAAGGACGTCGGCACCGAGCCCCAGCTCGTGCAGCTGCTGACGCCCGAGGGCAAGCGTGTCAAGAACGCCGAGTACGACAAGTACGTCGCCGGCATCACCCCGGAAGAGCTCCGCGGGCTCTACCGCGACATGGTGCTCACCCGCCGCTTCGACGCCGAGGCCACCTCACTGCAGCGCCAGGGCGAGCTGGGCCTGTGGGCGTCGCTGCTCGGGCAGGAGGCCGCCCAGATCGGGTCCGGCCGGGCCACCCGCGAGGACGACTACGTCTTCCCGACCTACCGCGAGCACGGCGTGGCCTGGTGCCGAGGCGTCGACCCGTCGAACCTGCTCGGGATGTTCCGCGGCGTGAACAACGGTGGCTGGGACCCCAACAGCAACAACTTCCAGCTCTACACGATCGTCATCGGCTCCCAGACGCTGCACGCCACGGGCTACGCGATGGGCGTCGCCAAGGACGGTGCGGACAGCGCGGTGATCGCGTACTTCGGTGACGGCGCCTCCAGCCAGGGCGACGTGGCCGAGTCGTTCACCTTCTCCGCGGTCTACAACGCCCCGGTCGTGTTCTTCTGCCAGAACAACCAGTGGGCGATCTCCGAGCCGACCGAGAAGCAGTCCCGCGTGCCGATCTACCAGCGCGCCCAGGGCTTCGGCTTCCCGGGCGTCCGGGTGGACGGCAACGACGTGCTCGGTGTCCTCGCGGTCACCCGCTGGGCCCTGGAGCGGGCCCGCAGCGGCGAGGGCCCGACCCTCGTCGAGGCCTTCACCTACCGCATGGGCGCCCACACCACCTCCGACGACCCGACCCGCTACCGGGGCGACGAGGAGCGCCAGGCCTGGGAGGCCAAGGACCCGATCCTGCGCCTTCGCCGCTACCTGGAGGCCTCGAACCACGCGGACGAGGGATTCTTCGCGGAACTGGAGGCCGAGTCCGAGGCGTTGGGCAAGCGAGTGCGCGAGGCGGTCCGTGCCATGCCCGACCCGGACCACTTCGCCATCTTCGAGAACGCCTACGCGGACGGCCACGCGCTCGTCGACGAGGAGCGCGCCCAGTTCGCCGCGTACCAGGCGTCGTTCGCCGACGAGGGGGGTAACTGAGATGGCCGACAAGATGGCACTGGCCAAGGCGATCAACGAGTCGCTGCGCCGCGCCCTGGAGTCCGACCCCAAGGTCCTGATCATGGGCGAGGACGTCGGCAAGCTCGGCGGCGTCTTCCGGGTGACGGACGGCCTGCAGAAGGACTTCGGCGAGAGCCGCGTCATCGACACCCCGCTCGCCGAGTCGGGCATCGTTGGCACGGCGATCGGGCTGGCCCTGCGCGGTTACCGCCCGGTGGTGGAGATCCAGTTCGACGGCTTCGTCTTCCCGGCGTACGACCAGATCGTCACGCAGCTCGCGAAGATGCACGCCCGTTCGCTGGGCAAGGTCAAGCTGCCGGTCGTCGTACGCATCCCGTACGGCGGCGGCATCGGCGCGGTGGAGCACCACTCCGAGTCGCCCGAGGCGCTCTTCGCGCACGTGGCGGGCCTGAAGATCGTCAGCCCGTCGAACGCGTCGGACGCCTACTGGATGATGCAGCAGGCCATCCAGAGCGACGACCCGGTGATCTTCTTCGAGCCCAAGCGCCGCTACTGGGACAAGGGCGAGGTCAACACGGAGGCCATCCCGGGCCCGCTGCACAAGGCCCAGGTGGTCCGCGAGGGCACCGACCTCACCCTGGCCGCCTACGGCCCGATGGTGAAGCTCTGCCAGGAGGTCGCGGACGCGGCCGCCGAGGAGGGCAAGAACCTGGAGGTCCTGGACCTGCGCTCGGTCTCCCCGCTCGACTTCGACTCGATCCAGGCGTCGGTGGAGAAGACGCGCCGTCTGGTCGTCGTGCACGAGGCGCCGGTGTTCTTCGGGTCGGGCGCGGAGATCGCCGCCCGGATCACGGAGCGCTGCTTCTACCACCTGGAGGCCCCGGTGCTCCGGGTCGGCGGCTACCACGCGCCGTACCCGCCGGCCCGCCTGGAAGAGGAGTACCTGCCGAACCTGGACCGGGTACTGGACGCCGTCGACCGCTCGCTGGCGTACTGAGGAGAGGGTCGTGACGACGATGACGGAAGCGTCCGTGCGCGAGTTCAAGATGCCCGACGTGGGCGAGGGACTCACCGAGGCCGAGATCCTCAAGTGGTACGTGCAGCCCGGCGACACGGTCACCGACGGCCAGGTGGTCTGCGAGGTGGAGACGGCGAAGGCGGCCGTCGAGCTCCCCATCCCGTACGACGGCGTGGTCCGGGACCTGCACTTCCCCGAGGGCACCACGGTCGACGTGGGCACGTCGATCATCGCGGTGGACGTGGGCGGTGGCGGCGCCGCACCCGCGCCCGCACCCGCCGCCGAGCAGCCGGCGGCGGCAGAGCCCGCCGAGGAGCCCAAGGCGGCGGGCTCGGGACGCCAGCCGGTCCTGGTGGGCTACGGGGTGGCGACCTCGTCCACCCGCCGCCGCCCCCGCAAGGGCCCGGAGGTCCCGGTCCAGCAGGCCTCGACGGCGATCCAGACGGAGCTGAACGGCCACGCGCCGGCAGCCCCTGCCGCATCCGCCCCGGCGGCCCCCGCCCCGGTGGCCTCCGCCGCTTCCGCGCCGGCCGGCGCGGAACGCCCGCTGGCCAAGCCCCCCGTCCGCAAGCTGGCCAAGGACCTGGGCGTCGACCTGACGACGGTCGTCCCGACCGGCCCGGACGGCATCATCACCCGCGAGGACGTGCACGCGGCGGTCGCCGCCGCCGTCCCGGCGGTTCCCGAGCCGTCGGTCGCCCCCACCCCGGCCGCGGCCCAGACGCCGGCGTCGTACGACACGGCCCGCGAGACCCGCATCCCGGTCAAGGGGGTCCGCAAGGCGACGGCGGCGGCGATGGTCGGCTCGGCGTTCACCGCGCCGCACGTCACCGAGTTCGTGACGGTCGACGTGACGCGCACGATGAAGCTGGTCGAGGAGCTGAAGGCGGACAAGGAGTTCGCGGGCCTGCGCGTGAACCCCCTGCTGCTGATCGCCAAGGCGCTGCTCGTCGCGATCCGGCGCAACCCGGACGTCAACGCGTCCTGGGACGAGGCCGCCCAGGAGATCGTGGTCAAGCACTACGTGAACCTGGGCATCGCGGCCGCGACCCCGCGCGGCCTGATCGTGCCGAACATCAAGGACGCCCACGCCAAGACGCTGCCGCAGCTGGCCGAGTCGCTGGGCGAGCTGGTGGCGACGGCCCGGGACGGCAAGACGTCCCCGGCGGCCATGCAGGGCGGCACGGTGACGATCACCAACGTCGGCGTCTTCGGCGTCGACACGGGCACGCCGATCCTGAACCCGGGCGAGTCCGCGATCCTCGCGGTCGGTGCGATCAAGCCCCAGCCGTGGGTCCACAAGGGCAAGGTGAAGCCCCGTCAGGTCACCACCCTGGCCCTCTCCTTCGACCACCGTCTGGTCGACGGCGAGCTGGGCTCGAAGGTCCTGGCCGACGTGGCGGCGATCCTGGAGCAGCCGAAGCGCCTGATCACCTGGGCGTGAGCCGAGTCCGGCGGCCCCCTGCCCCTCGGGGTGGGGGCCGCCGGCGTTCGCCACGGGTGCGGACGGCCGTCACCCGGCTGAAGAGCGACATGGGCGTCGAACAGGCCTTCCCGGGCGCCGGGTTGACGCCCAAGGTGGTCAAGGCGCTGCTGACGATGGACTCCTACGTCCTCGGCGCCCCGGGCACCGGCCAGATCAGGGCCGTCCAGCGGTGGCTCAACGGCCGCTACCTCGGCCGGCGGGACTTCTACGTCATCGCCTGCGACGGGCTCGTCTCCCGGGACATCGTCAAGGCACTGCTCTTCGGCGTGCGGTACGAGCTGGGCACGCCGGGGCGATGCCGTCGGGTGGCGCGAGCCGTCCGGCCTCGCCGGGAGCGGGCCCGAGTCCAATCTCTCCTCCGGCACGGCCGTGCGGATCAGGCCGGGCTTCTACCCGCGCGGCGCCCGGGGCGGGTTCTTCCCGCACCAGGAGGTCGTGATCCACGACATCCTCGCCGAGCTCGACGGGGTGGTCCGCTGGGGCGGCGACGACCGTACGCCCGACGAATCGCTGTTCAGCGTCGACGTCCGCCCGGGCGACCAGCGGCCGGCCCGCGTCGCGGCACGGATCCGCGGCCGGCAATTGGAGCCGGGCGCCGGTGCGGGCTCCCCGGTGAAGGTGCTGGCGGGCGGGCGGCGCAAGGCGGCCCGGGCGCCTGGAGCGCCGGCAACGCACCGCGGTATGACAAAGGGGGCTCCGCCGCGGTGCGCGGCGGAGCCCCCTCGGTCGTGCTACCTGGTGAAGCCGTAGTTGAGCAGCTTCGTCGCGTCCGCCTTGCGGGCGTCCAGGCCGGTCGAGGCGAGGACCGTGCCGATGACCGTCTTGCCGCCACGGGTGGCGGCGAAGACCAGGCAGTACTTCGCCTCGGGGCCGGAGCCGGTCTTCACACCGATCGCGCCGCTGTAACTGCCGAGCAGCGGGTTGGTGTTCTCCCACGGGGCCATCGTCCGCGTGCCGCCGGTCTTGGTGATCGTCTTCGCCGTGTACTTCTTCGTCTTGACGACCGTGCGGAAGTTGGCATTCTTCATCGCGGCGCTGGCGAGCTTCGTCAGGTCGCGCGGCGTGGAGTAGTTGGCGCCGTGGCCGATGCCGTCGAACGAGTCGAAGTGGGTGTTCTTCAGACCCAGGTTCTTGGCGGTGGTGTTCATCTTGCCGATGAACGACTTCACGCGCGCCGAGCGCGTCGAGCCCGAGCCGAACTTGTCGGCGAGCGCGTAGGCCGCGTCACAACCGGACGGCAGCATCAGCCCGTACAGCAGCTGGCGGACGGTGACCTTGTCGCCGACGATCAACTTGGCGTTGGACGCGTAGTTGTTGTCGACGATGTAGTCGCTGTACGCCTTCTGGATCGTGACCTTGCTGTCCATGTTGAGGTTCGACTGCTTCAGCACCACCAGTGCCGTCATGATCTTGGTGGTCGAGCCGGTCGAGCGGCGCGTGTCGGCAGCCTTGGTGTAGAGCGACTTGCCGGTCGCGTTGTTCATCGCGTAGCCGCCCTTGGCGGCGATGGAGGGCGCCGAGGCGGCCTGCGCCGGCGCGACGGTGAGGGCACCGGTCGCGAGCATGGCGCCGGTGGTGACGGCGACGGCCGCGGCTCTGCGGAGACGAGTGCCCTGAATGCCGGTTATCAAGTGAAGTACCCCGATTGCGTCGAATGCCCCAACGGTGCGGCCGAGTTGAGGACGAGGGGAAAGGGGGCCGCACGTGTCTGACTCGTAACTAGCACACGAGGTTGTGCTGTTGCCGAGCGGGACCCCCGCTTTGCCACAGATGTGTGACATTCGAGTCCGCATTTTGGACGTATCCCTCCATGCGTACCTGTTGTATCTATGCTGTCCGCATGACCTTGGCCGTGAAGCAACCGCCCGCCGCCGACCGTGTCTACGCCCACGTCAAACAGGGCGTCCTGGAGCGCCGCTACGAGGGCGGGACCCTCCTCACCGAGGGTGAACTCGCCGAGGCCGTCGGGGTCTCGCGCACACCGGTCCGCGAGGCGCTGCTCCGGCTGGAGGCCGAGGGGCTGATCCGGCTCTATCCCAAGAAGGGCGCCCTCGTGCTGCCCGTCTCCGCGCAGGAGATCGCCGACGTCGTCGAGACGCGGCTGCTCGTCGAGGAGCACGCGGCGCGCAAGGCCGTGCCCGCGCCCCCGGGACTCATCGAGCGCCTGGAGGAACTGCTGGCCCGGCAGAAGAGGCAGGCCGCCGCCGGAGACCTCGCGGGCGCCGCCGTCACCGACCGCTGCTTCCACGCCGAGATCGTCCGCAGCGGCGGCAACGAGATCCTCTCCCGCCTCTACGACCAGCTGCGCGACCGCCAGCTGCGCATGGGCGTCGCCGTCATGCACTCCCACCCCGACCGCATCGCCAAGACCCTCGCCGAACACGAGGAGATCCTCGACGCGCTGCGCTCCGGGGACGCCGAGGCGGCCGTCGGCCTCGTCCACCGGCACATCGGCTGGTTCTCGCACCTGGCCCGGGGGGAGGTCCGATGAGCTCCGGCACCACACTCCCGGACGATCCGCCGGGCGGCCGCCGCGCCCTGGCCGTCTGGGGCATCGGCGTCTCGGTCTACTTCGTCGCGGTCATCTTCCGCACGTCCCTGGGCGTGGCCGGCCTCGACGCCGCCGACCGCTTCCATGTGAACGCCTCCGCCCTGTCCACCTTCTCCATCCTCCAGCTGCTGGTCTACGCGGGCATGCAGATACCCGTCGGCCTGCTCGTCGACCGGCTCGGCACCAAGAAGGTGCTCGCCCTCGGCGCGGTGCTGTTCACGGCCGGACAGCTGGGCTTCGCGTTCTCCCCCTCGTACGGCACCGCGCTCGCCTCCCGGGCCCTTCTCGGCTGCGGTGACGCGCTGACGTTCATCAGCGTGCTGCGCCTCGGCAGCCGCTGGTTCCCGGCCCGGCGCGGGCCGCTCGTCGCCCAGTTCGCGGGACTGGTCGGCATGGCCGGCAACCTGGTCTCCACGCTCGTCCTGGCCCGGCTGCTGCACGGCGTCGGCTGGACGGCGGCGTTCGCGGGCAGCGCCGTCGCCGGGGCGGTGGTGTTCGTCCTGGTGCTGCTGTTCCTCAAGGACCACCCCGAGGGCCGCGAACCGGAACCGCTCCCGCACCAGGGCGCGGCCTACGTACGGCGGCAGATCGCCGCCTCCTGGCGGGAGCCCGGCACCCGCCTCGGCCTCTGGGTGCACTTCACCACCCAGTTCCCGGCCATGGTGTTCCTGCTGCTGTGGGGCCTGCCGTTCCTCGTCGAGGCACAGGGGCTCTCCCGGGCCACGGCCGGTGAACTCCTCACGCTCGTCGTGCTGTCCAACATGGTCGTCGGCCTGGTCTACGGCCAGATCGTCGCCCGGCACCACGGGGCGCGGCTGCCGCTCGCCCTCGGGACGGTCGGCGCGACGGCGGCCCTGTGGGCGGCGACGCTCGCCCATCCCGGCCCGCACGCCCCGATGTGGCTGCTGATCGTGCTGTGCACGGTGCTCGGGGCATGCGGACCCGCGTCGATGATCGGCTTCGACTTCGCCCGCCCGGCCAATCCGCCGGAACGGCAGGGCACCGCCTCCGGCATCACCAACATGGGCGGCTTCGTGGCCTCCATGACCACGCTGTTCGCGATCGGTGTGCTCCTGGACGCCACCGGCGACGACTACTCCCTGGCCTTCTCGGTGGTGTTCGTGCTCCAGGCGGTGGGCATCTCCCAGATCCTGCGGCTGCGCGGGCGCGCGGCCCGGCGGGAGCGGGAGCGGCTGGTGGCCAGCCGGGTGGAGACGGTGCACGTCCCGGCGTAGCTCAGCGGTCCGCCACCGGCACGAGGGTGAGGTAGGCCAGGCCGAGGACGCCTCGGTAGGTGAGCCACCTGGCCCGGTGCCGGTCGACGCGCTCACGGGTCTGGGCCGCCAGGGGATGACCGGGGTGCTCGGCGAGCCACACCTCGGTGTCCGCGAGGTACCCCGACTCGAACTCCTCCCATTCGTCGAGGCTCGCGGTCTCCGTCCACTCGGGCCTGAACCCCGCGTCGATCGCCAGGCCGATGAGCGTCGCGAGGTCGGGATGGTCGGTGACCGCGGCGTCCGGCCACATGCGGGACAGTTCGGCGGGGGTGGGGGTGCGCTGCCAGAAGCCCTCGCCGAGCAGGACGCGACCGCCGTCGGCGACCAGGCGGCGCAGTTCCTGGAGGGCCTCCGGCAGCCGGTCGCCGAGGGCCTGGCTCGATCCCACGCACAGGACGAGGTCGGCGGGGCCGTGCGCGGTGCCCGTGGCGGACTCCTCCACGAAACGGGTCCGGGACGCCAGTCCGCGGTTGTCGGCGGCCTCCCGCCCCCGCGCCAGGTCGTCGGCGTTCAGGTCGACGCCGGTACCGGTGGCCTCCGGGGCGGCGGCCAGGACGCGGAGCATGAGCTCGCCCGTGCCGCAGCCGATGTCCAGGACGGTGGTGGGGCGATGGCGGGTGAGGCGTTGTACGAGGGCGTCCGCCCGGGCTTCGGACAGCGGGCCGTGGAAGGTGAGGCGGGTGCGGTGGGGTGGGGTCATGTCGACGGACGCTACGGGTGAGGGCGGGTCTGCGGCACGGGGTTTTCCGGTGCGTGCTGCCGCGGCCCGGGCCGGGTGGGCGCGCGGCCCGGCGGAACGGGGTGCTCCCCGCGCTCTCGACCGCGGTCGAGCAGAGGGTGCCCCCACGCCCACCCGTGCGGGAGGGCCGGCGGCTCGGGAACGGCTGCCTACCGCGTCACCGTGAAGTGCCTCAGGATGGCCGCCGTCAGCTCCGGGTCGCCCTCCGTCTTCAGGCGGTCGGACACCGACTCCGGGCTCACGCGGCCGCAGGCCAGGCGGACGTACGTCTCCCAGTCGAGCGTGAGGGTCGCGGCCGGGCCGAGGGCCGGTGCCGTTTCCAGGGTGCCGCGGCCCTGGATGTCGACGCGGATCGTGCGCAGGAACTCGACGGGCCCGTGCACGTCGAAGACGATGGCCGAGCTGCGCGGCGCCTGCGCGTCCTCGGCCACCACGCGCGGGAGTTCGCCGAGCAGTACGTCACGGGCGACCAGCGCGCCGGGGGAGTCGAGGTTGCCGGGGCGGCCGAGGGCCGTGCGCAGGTCCTGCTCGTGCACCCATACGTCGAACGCGTGCCGCCGCATCGACTCCTCGAGCGTGAGTTCGCTGCCGAGCGGCCCCCGCACCTTCGTGCCCGGGTCACGCGACTCGTTGCGCAGCTGCCGGTTGCGGCGGATGATCACGTACTCCAGCTCGGAGGTCATCTCCGGCGCCGTGTGGTGACGGCGGACGTCGACCTGCATCTCCATGTAGCGCTGGTGCTCGTTGGTGACGTGGAAGAGGTCGCGCGGGAGGCTGTGGATGGGCCGTGGGTCGCCGAGCATCTCGCAGTCCAGACCGATGACATGGGAAACCACGTCCCGCACCGACCACCCCGGGCACGGCGTCCGCCGGTTCCATTCGGCCTCCACGAGCGGCTGGACCAGCTCGGATATCGCTTCGATGGAGTGGGTCCAGGCGTCGGCGTAGGGCTGGAGGGTGGGATGCAGACTCACGGAACGGGACCCCTCGGCGGTCGGTGCACGGGCTGGTGGTGGCGGCGTTGCCAGTGGGAGGTGGCGGCTGTCGGCGGGCGTCTTGCGAGCTAAGTTACGCTGCTGTGAGGCACCCCGGCAGTGCTTTCGTGTGACGATCGTAGGCCCGTGTGGACGACTCGAATGCCAGGACGGTGGTAGTGTGCGCGCCTCTGTGATCCAGATCGCCGTAAACGAGGACGAATCGGTCGAAGCGCGTCGGCGGCGGGCGGTCACGATGGTCCGCGAGCAGGCCGGAGCCGATCTCGTCGTCCTGCCGGAGCTGTGGACCACGGGTGCCTTCGCCTACGAGGAGTTCGGGCGTGAGGCCGAGCCGCTCGAAGGGCCGACGTACGAGGCGATGGCGAAGGCCGCGAGCGACGCGGGCGTGTGGCTGCACGCGGGGTCGATCCCCGAGCGGGATCCCGACGGCCCCCTGTACAACACCTCCCTCGTCTTCTCCCCCTCCGGCGATCTGGCCGCCGTCTACCGCAAGATCCACCGCTTCGGCTTCGACAAGGGCGAGGCCGTGCTGATGGGCGCGGGCACGGAGCTGGTGACGGTGCGTCTGCCCGCCACGACCCTGGGCCTGTCGACCTGCTACGACCTGCGCTTCCCCGAACTCTTCCGCGGTCTCGTGGACGCCGGTGCCGAGACGCTCGTGGTGTCGGCGGGCTGGCCGGAGCGCCGCCGGTCCCACTGGACGCTGCTGGCCCAGGCGCGGGCCGTGGAGAACCAGTCGTTCGTCATCGCCTGCGCGACGGCCGGGACGCACGCCGGGGTTCCCCAGGCCGGTCACTCGATCGTGGTCGACCCGTGGGGCGAGGTGCTGGCCCGGGCCGGCGCCGGCGAGGAGGTCCTCACGGTGGAGTTCGACCCGGGGAAGGTCGCGACGACCCGGGAGCAGTTCCCGGCGCTGAAGGACCGGATGCTGGGCCTCCAGCCTCCCCGCCGCCCCTGAAGGACGGACCCGGCCCTGGGACGGGCTCTCCGGCGGCTCAGCCCTCCCGCTCCTTCTCCGCCAGGTGGATCACACACACGGCCACGGCGATCAGCAGCGCGGGATCCGCGTCCTCGCGGACGACGTCCACGCCGTAGGTGTCCCGCACGGTCAGCCACCGCCGGGAGATCACCGCCAGCAGCTCCCCGTCGTACTCGACGGCGAACTCCCGGTCGAGGATCTTCCCGCTGACGTCGAGTTCGTTGCCGTCGGCCAGGGACACCCGGTAGTGGTTGCGCAGCAGGGACAGCCGCTTCCTGCGGATCGTCGCCAGCGGCTCCCCGCTCCGCTGGAGCACCATCGTGTCCCGCAGGGCGAGCATCTTCTGGTGGATGTCGACGAGGACGCGGCCCTGGGCGTCCTTCAGCTCCCAGGTGTCCCGCAGCCGCAGCGCCTTGCCGTCGACGAGGAACACCTTGCTGCCGTGGTCGTCCTCGATCCAGTAGTCGTCACCGAAGCCGAGGAGCCGGTCGTACACGAGGAATCTCATGAGACCAGGGCTTCCCCGCCACCGGCCCGGAAACGCAACGGCTAGGCCGAAGGGCCGAGGCGTGTCCGGCAGGGCCCGGCCTCGAGCCCGGATCGTTCACGGCGACCGTACGGTGACGGTGAGCAGCCGCCACATCCGCACCCTGGAGAGACCATGCACCCGGCCGCAGAAGACCGCGATCTTCCCGAGGAGCCAGCCACTGGCGGCCCACCCGCCGGGGTCACGTGCCCGTTCTGCCGCATCGTGCGCGGGCTCGCACCTGCCCGGGTGCTGCGCGACTGGTCGGATGCGCTGGCGATCCTGCCCCATGGCGGGGGCGTCACGTCGGGGCATGTGCTGGTGCTGCCCAAGACGCACGTCCCGGACGTGGCGGCGGACCCGCTGGTGTCCGCGGCGACGATGCGGCGCGTCGCGGAACTCGCGGCCGAGGCGGGCGACTGCAACGTCATCACGTCGCGGGGCGCCGCCGCCACGCAGACCGTGCCTCACATGCACGTCCACTTGGTGCCGCGGCGCCATGGCGACGGCCTCCTGCTGCCCTGGACGCCGCCGGTCGCGAGCGGGAGCCGACGGCCGGGCCGGGACAGGTGGCCCTGGTCGTCCCGCACGGCCGGTCGGTGAACCGGCTTCCGGCGGCCCGGCATGTGTCAGCCCAGAAAAACGAGCAGCAAACTGTTGGCGACGGCCAGCACGCCGTAGCAGAACAGCATCGGCCGGGACAGCAGCACGGCGGACCATGACACAGGGCCCCCGTAGCGCTCGGCATCCATGGTGAACGGGGGCGGCAGGTCGCCCCCGTCGCTGACGACCCTCTCGTAGAGGGCGCGGAAAAGGCGCTCCTGCCTGAGGTAGTAGCCGTCCAGCAGCCAAAAGCCGACGGCTAGGGCCAAAGCCACGGGGACCGTTTCGCAACCCCGACTCCGGTCCGCGACCGCGACGAACACGCCGCTCAGCGTGATGCACCAGCCCTTGATCAAGAATGAGTTGTTGCCGAGCCGGGCTATCACGCTCTGGAGCATCTCCAGGTGCTTGAGGCGCTGTTCGTCGAGGCCTGGGCCACCCGTCATGCGGCGGGTGCCTTGTCCGGCCCGGACGGCGTGCTGGGCGGCTCTTGCTCCGCACGCCGGGTTCCGGGTGGCTCGTCTTCCGGTGCCGCAGCGACGGGAGGGGCGATGTCCGGCAGTGAGAACTGTGTGTTGAGCTCCCCGACGGTGTCCTCCAGCCAGTTCTCCAGCAGACTCGGGGCGTACCGTTCCAGCAGACCGTCGCTGTGCTCCAGTATTTCCAGGCGCAGACGTGGCAGGGTGGTTCTGCTGTCATTCCCGGCCGGGTCCGAGTCCCCGGCACTCGGCCATGCGTAGCCGCGCAACGGCAGCCTCAGGGTGCCTGCGACGCCGCTGTCGGACCGCTCCTCGACGATCAGAACGCAGGCGTCGTCCACGGTGCGATGCGCGTCGGCCTCCGTCTGCTCCAGGGCGGAGCGCAGCCGGTGCCAGGAGGTGCTGTGCGAGACGAGCCGCTGCCTCGCCTCGGACACGAGTCGGTTCGCGTCTTCCTCGGCGTCGGACACCGTGTCCGTCGCCGACCTGTCGGCCTCGGCGCAGGGGTTGTGCGCCAGGACGGCCGTCGCCGAGGTGGCGAGGCCGAGCGCGACGATGAGGAAGACGGCCATCACCGTGCCGGCCGTGTCAAAGGCCAGCGGGTTGCTCTGGTCCGTGCGCGTGTAGGCGGTCGTGGCGAGCAGGCCGAGCAGCAGCAGGTTGGCGAGAACCGGAAGGACCGGAGCGGACCAGGGCAGGTCATCCGGCCGCCGGGTCTCGGTGCGGGGGCCGTCCAGCCGCAGCGCGTGCCGCAGGGCGGGCCACGGCGCACGTCGTACCCGTTCGGTCCGGTGACCGGCGCGAACTCGCAGCCGGAATAGCGATCTCGCCAGCCAGCAACTCAGTGCGAACTGGAGTGCGGACACCCCCAGGGCGACCAGGAAGGCGAAGCCGTAGACCACGTTCTGCCACAGGCCGCCCGGGCCGACGCTCAGGGCCTGTGCCGTGGCCTGGCCGACGAAGGGCAGGTCGAACAAGGCGCTCAGCCCCAGCATCACCCACTGAAGCCACGACCAGGGCCGTGGGCTGCGGCGCAGCCCCTCTGGCCCGTCGGAGGTGTGCCGCACCCGCACAGCACCGACCCGGTTCCGGGCCTCTCCAGCCGACCGGCCGACCGCGTAACGCTCCACGGCGTCGATCGCGGTCAGCGCAGACTGGAACGTCTCGACCAAGGCGGTCCCCAGGTCCCCGAGTTGCCTTTGCGCCTTGGCCAGTCCGGAGTTGGCCTGGGCGAAGGCCCGCATCAGCACGGCCTGTTCCCGGTTCTCCACTGGGTCGGCCGACCGCCCGGCGGGCCGGGGCCCGTCCGGGCTGACGAGGGGAAGGAACGACTTGGGGCAGGGTATCGGCGCCTCGCGGGCGCCCCCATGCGGCGAACCGTTGCTGCTGTTCACTTTCATGGCGGTCTGTCTCGCCTCACTTCCGGATGATCTCGACGTCCACGCGACGGTCACACTGCAACCGCTGCGCCCGGGTCATGTCGGTGACGGCCTTCTCCTTGGGGCAGCCTGGCGACCGGCCGCGGCCGTGTGCCGTCACACGGGAAGCGGGCACCCCGTGGTCGACGAGGACCTCCCGCACCGAGTCGGCACGGTCCTGGGACAGCTCACGGTCGTTGCCACTGCCGCCGCGCGGGTCGACGTAGCCGTTGACTACGACCCGGTCGAGGGAGGGAGTGGTGCGTGCCGTCGCGGCGACGTCGGCGAGCGTGGGGACAGCCGCCGGCCGCAGCCGCGGCGAGTCCGTGTCGAACAGGGCGGCTCCCGGCAACGTGATCGTCCGTGACCGGCTGTCCCCGTAGCCCACCGTCGGCTCGTCGGGGGAACCCGGCCCAGCCGGGGCGGGTGACTCCGCCATGACGGAGGCGTCCTCAGCGTCGCAGGTGCCGCCGGCCCGCCCGCACAGCGTGGTCCACAGCTTGCGCAGCCAGGCTCGTTGGGCCGTATCGGCGGAGGGCTGGCCACCTGCGGAGTGCCCCAGGCCGACGAATGTGACCTTCACCCCTGACAGATGGGGGAGCTCGCTGAACTCCCCCTGTGCGTCACATACCGAGACGATGGATTTCAAGTCCTGCGGTGAGCCGAACCGTGCCCCCCGCAGGTCGGCGCAGCCTGCGGTGGACAGTCCGTCGCTGAGCACGAGCAGTCGTCGTTCGCCCTTGGCGCCGCTGAGCATCTCGGCTCCCGCCGCCAGAGCGGCGAGGACATCGGTGCCCCCGTCGACGGGCCGGGTCCGCTGGGCCGTGGCGAGGTCGTCTCGGAGACAGCCGTTCGCGGCCTGGCGGTTCAGCTCCTGGTTACGCGGGTTTTCGTTGCTCTCCTTCCAGTCGCCTGGCCGCTCCTGCACCGTCCACACGACGTCTCCCGCGGGCCCGCCGAAGGTACCGATGGAGACGGTCTCCCCCTGTTCGTCCTCCTTGCCGAGCAGTTCGTCTACCGTCCGCCCGTAGTCGGGACCTCGGGCCCCGGCCTTCTTGACGTGCACGGACGCCGAGCCGTCGACGAGGACGACGGTGCTCCCGGCTTCCGCAGTGGGCGCCTGGGTCTTCGTCCAGGCGCATCCGGCTCTTTCATCGTCCTCGTCGCAGCCGGTGAGCACGGTGGTGGCCGTCAGGATGCCCACCACCGCGACGGCGGCGATAAGCCTCCGACCACGGCGGTCTGGTGCCGGCGGCCGGGTGGGCAGGCCGGTGGAACCGTGGTGTCGCCCCTGCCGGGCAGCACGTGCGGCGCTCACAGCGCCGACCCGTCGGGCGCGATGGCGTCCTCGATCCAAGAGGACTCGCTGAGCCCCATTTCCCGGCGGAATGCGCTGATCGCCTTGTCGTAGGCATCGGCGAATTCGAACAACCCGGCCTCCTGATGAGCGCCGCGCGCTCCCTCGAGCGTGGTGATCAGCGCGTCGACGCTCGTACGACGCTGCCTGCGCAGTCCCTCCATCACCTTGCGGAAGTCCTGGTCGGCCAGTGTGGCCGCGAACGGGACCAGCAGACGCCTCTGGTGGGCGTCGAGTTCGCCGATCAGCTCCAGTTCGCTGATCACCTTCAGCCACGCCTCAGTGAGCTCCCGCGCCCGCTCCGCCTTGATCAGTTCCAGGCGCTGCGTCTCCCGGAGCGTCAGCTCGTGCAGGCGGTGCGGCAGTACGTGATCGCGCAGGGCGGGGTCGACCCGGACCCGGACCGAGGGCGTGCACCGGATGAGTCCCTCGGTGTCGTCGAAGCACCAGTTGCCGTCGACCGACAGCTTCTCGTTGATCGCGCGCTCCGCGGCGACCGGGTCGGCCGGGTCGCAGTCGCGGGCGGCCGACCAGCCCACCCGCAGCAGTTCCTCGCGTGCGGTCGCCTCGTGGTGTACGACGCGCTCCCTCAGCGTCTCCCGGGACATCGCCGAGCTGTTCCACTGGAACGTCGGGAACACCTCGTAGGAGAAGACGTCGTCCCGTGCCGCCATGGAGAGCGGTGTCTCCGGGGGCAGGGACTGCACGAAAACCTTCCTGCGGTGGGGCTGGGGAGCGGTCTCGTCCCCCTCGTCGAAGCCGGTCTCCGGCTCCTCCTTGAAGGTGTCGTCGTACCGATTCCGTCGCCAGGTGCGCCACGCCTCGCGCAGCGTGGCGAACAGGCCTTTGCGCCGTGCCATGTCGATCCTCCTGTAAAACTGTCTGTTTTCGGGTGCCGTGTGCCGGGTCGAGTGGTGCGGCTGGGAGAAGGCGGGACGTGGTACGCCTGGGGTCAACGGCCGCCCAGGGCACGCAGCAGCCGGGCCACCAACCGGGCGTCCGGCAGCTGGCGCGTCCACCGGCGCAAGTGGAAGAGCGCACGGCGGTCCTCGGGCAGCCAGATCCGGAGTGCGAACTTCTCCAAGAACAGCGTCAGTTCCTCGTCGTCGTCTGCTGCCACCAGCCAGTCGCGCAGCAGTTGCCATGCCTGTCCCGAGTGGGCCGGATCGATCAGCGCGCGCTGCCACAGCAGCATGAGGGTCTCCTCGCGCCCGACAGCCTCCATCGCCTGGTGCGCGAGCGTCGGACGAGACGGCAGCTCGGGTCCGGCGGCCAGGGGACCAAGGACCAGCAGAGTGCGGACCGCGTGGCGCGGCAGATGACCGTCATCCGAACGGATCCATCGGCCGAGGGCCTCGCCGACGGGCTCCGCCCCGCCTTCGGCGAGGAACAGCGTCGCGGTCGAGTAGGCGACGGACGCGTAGGGGTCGAGCGCGGGCCTTCCGGCCAGGTCTTGCAGGGCCCGCAGGGTGCCCGGCACGTCTTGGGCGCCCACCTGCGTCCCGTAAACCCGCGCGGCGCTGTCCTGGAGTTGCGGACGGGGGCTGCCGGCCCAATCCCGTACCTGACGGCCGACCTGGGCTGTGAGCTGGGGATCATTGGCCGCCATCGCCACCGACAGCGCCGTGGCGGCGTATCGGCGGTCCCGCACGGAAGGGCTGCGCGCCCAGTCCTTCACCACGTCTCGGTAGACGCCGTCGAAATCGTGCCGGAGCAGCTGGCCGACAATCATGGCGGCCCGGGAACCGACCCGTTCCAGACGGTCGTCGGCCAGGGCCCGCAGCCAGGCCACCAGCGGGTCGCGGAGCCAGCCGAATCCGTGCCAGATCACCTCGACGACCGCCGGCATCAGCTCCGGGTCCGTGAGCCGGGCACGGCGGGGGTTGTCGGACAAGTGGGCGCCGGGGTCGGCTGCGATGCCCATGCCCGGCGCGACCAGCCGGTCCAGGTCCAGCTCGAAGACGGGCCGCGCGGGTGCCGACTCGCGGTACTCGGCGCGCAGCATCTCGGCGCTCAGCCGCGTGCCCATCCGCAGGACGTCGGACAGCGGCAGGTCGTGTCCGAGGACGTAGGAGATCCGCACGGCCTGGTGGTGAGTCTCGGCCTCCCAGGCGGACGGTTCTCCTTCGGCACTGTGCGGCTCCGACAGTTTCAGAAACCTCCTGGCAAGACTCCGTAAGTCCTCGTGAGGGGTGTCGAGAAGGATGTCCAGGGCGTCCTCGGGACCGTGCAGACACCCGGCGATGTTCCGGGCGAAGGACGTGACCCAGTCGACCGTGCGGGCGGCGTCGAGCTTGCCGCCGACCCGCGGGTCGTCCAGCACCTCGTCCGCGAACCGGCGTACCCGAGCACGGTCGCAGCGGTCGCGCTCCGTACATCGGGCGCGATGCGCTTCGAGCGCGGAGCGAAGGTGGGCGTCCAGCACCGGCCTGAGCTCCGGGCGTTGGTGCCGAAGGGCGTACGGGGCCGGGAGATCGTCGCCGGTCCGGGTGTCCTCGACGACCAGGACGACGTACGCCCCGTGTTCGCGGGCGAGCAGGCTGAGCGCCTTGAGCGTGCTCTGGCCGGGGCGCCGGGTGCCCAGACCGACCAAGACGCCGTCCCCGTGCTTCAGGCAGCGCCGGGCCTGCGCGACCAGGGCTTGCAGCAGGTCGGTGTCCGCACTGTGTAGGACGGCGACCCGGTCGCTGCCGCATCGGTCGGCCAGCAGGAATGTGCCGGTGCCTTCGCGTCCGCTGCCCGCCGGTCCGACCAGGGCGACGAGGTGGTGGTCCCGCAGCGTTTCGACCATCCGCTTCTGTTGGGGGACCGGGTGGTGCAGTTGATGCTGCCGTGCCGTCTCCGCGGTTTCGAGGCGTATGCGCTGTACTTCGATGCCCTTGGCCGTACCGACGTTCAGGGTGTAGGCGTTGCCACCGAAGGACATGGCGTTGTTGAACGCCTCATTGAAGGCGGCGGAGGACACGGTCTCGGCACGGTACCGGTCCTCCGCGTCGCGTCCCTGCGGCCTGGACGGCCGCAGGGACTCGCCCTCGTCCGGCGGCCGGTCGGGCGACTCGCCGGCCTCTTCGTCCTGCCGTCCTTCACCGTCCGGGCCGGTACCGGTCCGCTCGCCGGAGTCCACGTCCGAGGCGGCGCCGTCCGGCGCGGAAGGCTCTTCGTGCTCGGCGAGTGGGGCGTCCGGTCTCGTCTCGGGGGCGGGTTCGGGGCCCGGGGCGCCGGGCGTAGGGACGTCGTCAGTCGTGCTCATGAGCGTTCCTCGTCGTCTTCCTCGGGGTCGGAGTTGTACGTGTTCGCTGTGTTGCCGTTGCCGCCGAAGTTCGCCGAGCCGTGGTCAAATCGCTCGATGCGGTAGGTCGCTCCGCCGCCGTCGCCCTGGGGCCCGCGCGGCCGCCTGCGGCGCAGGTCGGGCACCGCCTTGTGGACGGCCTCGAAGAGCGGAGGGAAGTCGATGTGTTCTTGATGGGGCCGGAAGAACACACACTGATGGCTTGTCAGCTCCCGGATTTCCTCCGGGAGTTCTGAGGCATCGGGCATGTCCGCGCCGTCGACCAGGACGGGGAGGACGGTGATGTTCCAGTCGAGGGCCAAGGCGATCTCCTTGCGGACCCAGTCCTCCGGGTTGTCGATGCAGCGGCGGTTGTCGTCGTCCGTTACCGATGCCCACCGATGACCCATGACCGCGAGTAGGAGGTCGCACTTGCGCAGGGCACCCTTGATCTCGGCAGGGAAGTGGGTGCCTTTCCCGATTGACCGTTGGTCCCGGAACACCTCCTGCTCACCGAACTCGTGCCGAAGCGCGGTGTCGAGGTGCGGACCGGTCGTACCGGTGTCCGCCCGACGGAAGTTGACGAAGACACGCGGAGCCATGCTGTTCCTCGTTTCGTGAAAGGGTGCGCGCCCGGCAGGTCCGGGTGGGCTGGGCGGATACCGGGAGCCGTGTGCTCCGCGGACGGGTCGGGAAGGGCCGTCGAAGTGGTACCGGCGGGGGCTGAATTCGACATTTTCAGCCGCTGTGCGGGCGGTCAACGCGTTGCCTGTTGACACTTCCGGTGCCAACAGGACACAGGTCCCGGGGTTGCCGTCGGTGGCCGCCCGGGCGGCTGTCGCGGCCGGGCCCGGCGGTGCAGGCCTTTCAGCTGGTCCGGGCCCCGCGCAGGCTCGTGGCGATGACCGGCAGGATGTCGCGGACCGCGGGATGTTTCCGCCGGGTGGCCAGCGACGACCTGAGTTGCCGCAAGTCGGCCCGTACGGTGGCGGAGTCGGTGGTTTGCACGTCCTGGGCGACCGATCGGGCCACCGTGCAGGCCCGGTCGACCTCATCGGCGTCCGCGAGGGCCAGGGCCAGCCGGGCGCCGTGGCGGGCACGGGCTCGTAGGGCGTGCGGAGCGATGGTGTCCCGACCCGAGTCGAGCAGGGTGACGGCGGCATCGGACTCGCCGAGTTCCCGCAGGCACCAGGCCGCGACGAAGGCGGCGAGGTCGGGGAGGTGGGTACCGCCCAGGGCGGGGCCGTCGTCCGTCGACGTTCGGGCGGAGTCTACGAGTCCGGCTGCGCGGTCCAAAGCGCGCCGACACTGCGTCTCGCTGCCCATGAGCGCGTAGCCCTGGGCCTCGCGTTGTGCGGCCAGTCCCCTGGTCCGCAGGCCGCGCGCCTGCCGACCGGCCGCCTCCGCGAGGTCCACGGTGGTCTGCGCGTCGCCTTGGTAGAGAGCCAGTTCAGCCTGACGCAGCAGCGAGTACGCGGCCATCTCGTGATCGCCGCAGGAGGCGGCCAGATGGGCCGCTTGCTCGGTCCACCAGCGGGCGGCCCGGTCGTCGTCCGCCTCCTGCCACATCCAGCCCGTGTACTCGGCGAAGCGCGCGGCGAGCCGGAGCACGGCGGCGCGGCTCGCAGGCGCGGTGCTGTGGGCGAGGCCGCGTAGTGCCCCGGTGGCCGTGCTGCTCAGCGGGATCACGAGGGCAGGGCCGGAGCACTGGCCGAGTCGGCGGTATTCCTCGAAGACGGCGTGGAACACGGGGAGCGACACCTCCATCGAGGCTGCCTCCCTGCAGCCCGGTGCGACCACCCAGTGAGCCATGGCCGATGAGGCATGACCGTCGGCGAGGGCTTTGGGGTCGCAGGCCGTGAAGGTGCTCTCGCCGGCGACGGACACACTCAGCGACCACGGCACGCCGTCGCGCGAGGCGGGGCGCTCCTCCCGCGTCCGTGCCGCAGCGGGCAGCAGGGCGAGGAGTTGACCGTCCGCGCGCAGCTTGGCGTCACAGGCGCGGGCGAGTTCGATGCTGGGGTTGCGGTGGCCCCGTTCGATCTTGCTCAGGTGCGACCTCGTCGCATGGACGAGGCGTTCCATGTCTGTCAGCGACTTACCGGACTCGTTCCTTCGTCGGCGTAGTTCCTCGCCGAACGTCGGGGCCTGTGCTGACATGGTGGCTCCCCCGCCTCGTGCCAATCGTCGCTCGAGTTTGGCATACGTTTGAGCAAGATCATCTATTAAATGCAGATATGCAAAAAGAGGGGGATCATGTGTTCTATGTCTGAAATCTAAGTTCGAATGCTCTGGGTCTCTCCATGCACTGGAACCATGAGCGACCAGGAACAGCCGATGCCCCGCCGCTCCCGCGTCCGCGCCCCCGAACTGATCGGCAAGGGCGGCTGGCTGAACACGGGCGGCAGTACCCCCTTCCCGAGCTGCGGGGGCGGATTGGCATCCTGGATTTCTGGACCTTCTGCTGCATCAACTGCCTGCACGTCCTCGACGAACTGCGTGACCTGGAGGAGAGGCACCGGGACACGGTCGTCGTCATCGGGGTGCACTCGCCGAAGTTCGCGCACGAGGCCGAGCACCGGGCGGTCGTCGACGCCGTGGAGCGTTACGGGGTGGAGCACCCGGTGCTGGACGACCCCGAGCTGGTCACCTGGAAGCAGTACGCCGTGCGGGCCTGGCCGACGCTGGTGGTGATCGACCCCGAGGGGTACGTCGTCGCGCGGCACTCCGGTGAGGGGCATGTGCACGCCATCGAGCGGCTGGTCGGGGAGCTGGAGGCCGAGCACACGGCGAAGGGGACGCTGCGGCGCGGGGACGGGCCGTACGTGGCGCCGGAGCCGGAGCCGACGGTGCTGCGGTTCCCGGGGAAGGCCCTGCTGCTGCCGTCGGGGAACTTCCTGGTCAGCGACACCACCCGGCATCAGCTGGTGGAACTCGCCGGGGACGGGGAGAGCGTGGTGCGGCGGATCGGGTCCGGGGAGCGGGGGTTCGCGGACGGGGCCGGCGGCACCGTCACCTTCAACGAGCCACAGGGGCTCACCCTGCTCGACGACGGCTCGGTGGTCGTCGCCGACACCGTCAACCACGCCCTGCGGCGGCTGGACCTCGTCACCGGCGAGGTCACCACCGTCGCCGGTACGGGCCGGCAGTGGTGGCGCGGCTCACCCACCTCGGGCCCGGCCCGCGAGGTCGGCCTCTCCTCCCCCTGGGACGTCGCCTGGTGGCAGGGCCGGGTGTGGATCGCCATGGCCGGTGTTCATCAGCTGTGGGCGTACGACCCGGAGGAGGGGACGGTGGCCGTCACGGCCGGGACCACGAACGAGGGGCTGGTCGACGGGCCGGGTGCCGAGGCCTGGTTCGCGCAGCCCTCCGGCCTCGCCGCCACGCCCGAACGGCTGTGGCTCGCCGACTCGGAGACGTCGGCCCTGCGCTGGGTGGAGCCGGACGGTTCCGTGCACACCGCCGTCGGCACCGGTCTGTTCGACTTCGGCCACCGCGACGGCGCCGCCGAACAAGCCCTGCTGCAGCATCCGCTGGGCGTCACGGCCCTGCCGGACGGCTCGGTCGCGGTCAGCGACACCTACAACCACGCCCTGCGGCGCTACGACCCGGTGACCGGCGAGGTCACCACGCTGGCCACGGACCTGCGGGAACCGTCGGCCGCGGTGCTCGCCGGCGAGGACATCGTGGTCGTGGAGTCGGCCCGGCACCGGCTGACCCGGCTGCGGCTGCCGGGGGAGGTGGTGAAGGGGCCCGAGCCCGCTCACCGCACGCGGCGGGAAGCGACCGAAGTCGCCCCCGGACGCCTCCGGGTGGACGTGATCTTCCGGACCCCGGCGGGACGGAAACCCGACCTTCGCCACGGGCCCTCGACCCGTCTGCTCGTCTCCTCCACCCCGCCGGAGCTGCTGCGCGGCGGTGAGGGCGCGGGGACCGATCCGTCCCGCGCCCTCGACCTGGACCCCTCCGTGCCGGAGGGCGTGCTGCACATTTCCGCGATGGCCGCCACCTGCGACGACGATCCGTCGAACCCCTACCCCGCCTGCCATGTCCACCGGCAGGACTGGGACATACCCGTCCGCCTCACCGAAGCGGGGACGGACCGGCTGTCCCTGGTGCCGGCCGGGCCGGACGCCTGAGAGCCCCGGGCGTCAGACCCCGTATCCGTCGCTGTAGCCGTCGCGGCGGTGGTGGTGTGCCGCCGGGTCTTCGACGACCTGCGTCGTGGGGGGCACGACCACGCGCCGACGCCGGGCGATGCTGCTGAACGTGGTGACGCCGATCAGTCCGACGATCATCAGGATGATGCCGACCAGGTCGAGGTTGACCCCCTGCATGTCCCAGTCGGTCGCGAACGTGAGGATGGCTCCCACGGCGATGAGGATGATGCATCCGCCGAGGCCCATGAGTGTCGCCTCCCTGTACGGTCCGGTCGTTCCGGTCCCGAACACCGGGTACCCCCGCGGCGAACACCCATGCGGTAAGGCTCTGTTCTACCTCTCCAGGAATGCCGTCAGCGCGTTGGCGAGGAGGAACGGATCGTCGGCGCCGCACAGTTCGCGGACGCTGTGCATCGACAGGATGGCCACGCCGATGTCGACGGTCTTGATGCCGTGCCGGGCGGCGGTGATCGGGCCGATCGTGGTGCCGCAGGGCATGGAGTTGTTGGAGACGAAGGACTGGAAGGGCACGTCGGCCGCCTCGCAGGCCGCCGTGAACTCGGCGCGGCCCGAACCGTCCGTGGCGTAGCGGTTGTTGACGTTGACCTTGAGGATCGGGCCGCCGTTGACGCGCGGGTGGTGCGTCGGGTCGTGCCGCTCCGCGTAGTTGGGGTGGACGGCGTGGCCGGTGTCGGAGGACAGGCAGACGGTTCCGGCGAAGGCGCGGGCCCGGTCCTCGTAGGAGCCGCCACGGGCGAACACCGAGCGTTCCAGCACGTTGCCGAGCAGCGGTCCGTCCGCGCCGGTGTCCGACTGGGAGCCGTTCTCCTCGTGGTCGAACGCGGCCAGGACCGGGATGGAGGCCGGCTGCGACGACGACGAGGCGACGGCCGCGAGGGCCGCGGTGCCGGCGTGCACCGACAGCAGGTTGTCCATGCGCGGCCCGGCCAGGAGCTCGCGGTCACGGCCCAGGTAGGCGGGCGGTTCCACGGAGTGCGTCATCAGGTCCCAGCCGGTGACCTCGCCCGCCGGGATGCCGGCCGTCTCCTCCAGGAAGGCGATCAGGTCGCCGTCGCGGACGTCGCGGCCGAGGCCCCACACCGGCTGCATGTGCCGCTGCTTGTCGAGCTTGAGGCCGTCGGCCGTCACCGAGCGGTCCAGGTGGATGGCGAGCTGCGGGACCCGCAGCAGCGGCCGGTCGACGTTGACCAGGCGCGTCGAGCCGTCGCGCAGGGTCAGCCGGCCCGCGAGGCCCAGATCGCGGTCCAGCCAGGAGTTCAGCAGCGGTCCGCCGTAGATCTCCACGGCCACCTGGCGCCAGCCGTGCGCCCCGCTGTCGGGGAGCGGCTTGACGCGCAGATTGGGGGAGTCGGTGTGGGCGCCGACGATCCGGAACGGTGTGTGGGGTGCGGCGCCCTCCGGCACGTACCAGGCGACGATCGCGCCGCCGCGCAGCACGTACTTGCCGCCGCTCGTCCCGTCCCACGCGTCCGTCTCGGCGACCTGCCTGAAGCCCGCCTTCTCCAGCCGTTCGGCGGCGGTGGCCACGGCGTGGTACGGCGTCGGGCTCGCCGCCAGGAAGGTCATGAGGTCGTCGGTGTGGCCGCGGTCGAAGCGGGCTGGTTCGGTCATGGGTTCACCTTAACGACGGACGAGGGCCCGCTCCCCTGGGAAGGGAACAGGCCCTCGTGCGGAGGACGTGAGGGCCTAGAACGCGGCCTCGTCCAGCTCCATCAGGTCCAGCTCGACGCCCTCGGCGACCTTGCGGGCCAGGGTGACGCCCGGCAGGACGTTGGCGGCGAAGAACTTCGCGGCGGCGATCTTGCCGGTGTAGAAGGCCTTGTCCTTGGCGGAGGCGGTCTCCAGCTTCTCGGCGGCGATCGCGGCGCCCTTGAGCAGCAGGTAGCCGACGACGACGTCACCGGAGGCCATCAGCAGGCGGGTGGTGTTGAGCCCGACCTTGTAGATGTTCTTGACGTCCTGCTCGGTGGCCGCGAGGTCGGTCAGCATCAGGCCGACGATGGCCTCCAGCTCGACGGCGGCCTTGGCGAGGTGCTCGCGGGCACCGGCCAGCTCCTCGCCGCCCGTGCCGAGGGCGAGGAACTTCTTGATGTCCTCGGCGAGGGAGTTCAGCGCGGCGCCCTGGTTGCGGACGATCTTCCGGAAGAAGAAGTCCTGGCCCTGGATCGCCGTGGTGCCCTCGTAGAGGGTGTCGATCTTGGAGTCCCGGATGTACTGCTCGATCGGGTACTCCTGCAGGAAGCCGGAGCCGCCGAAGGTCTGCAGCGACTGGGCGAGCTGCTCGTAGCCCTTCTCGGAGCCGTAGCCCTTGACGATCGGCAGGAGCAGGTCGTTGAGCGCGTGATCGGCGGAGGCGTCCTCGCCGGCGGCCTCCTTGATCTGGATCGCGTCCTGGATCGAGGCGGTGTACATCACCAGGGCGCGCATGCCCTCCGCGTACGCCTTCTGCGTCATGAGGGCGCGGCGCACGTCGGGGTGGTGGGTGATGGTGACCTTGGGCGCGGTCTTGTCCATGAAGTTCGCGAGGTCGGGACCCTGGACGCGCTCCTTGGCGTACTCCAGCGCGTTCAGGTAGCCCGTGGACAGCGTGGAGATCGCCTTCGTGCCGACCATCATGCGGGCGAACTCGATGATGCGGAACATCTGGCGGATGCCGTCGTGCTTGTCGCCGATCAGCCAGCCCTTGGCGGGGTGCTGGTCGCCGAAGGTCATCTCGCACGTGTTGGAGGCCTTCAGGCCCATCTTGTGCTCGACGTTGGTGGCGTAGACGCCGTTGCGCTCGCCCAGCTCGCCGGTCTCGAAGTCGAAGAGGTACTTCGGGACGAGGAAGAGGGACAGGCCCTTGGTGCCGGGGCCGGCGCCCTCGGGGCGGGCCAGCACGTAGTGGAGGATGTTCTCCGACATGTCGTGCTCACCGGACGTGATGAAGCGCTTCACGCCCTCGATGTGCCAGGAGCCGTCCTCCTGCTGCACGGCCTTGGTGCGGCCGGCGCCCACGTCGGAGCCCGCGTCGGGCTCGGTGAGGACCATCGTGGAGCCCCACTGCTTCTCCACGGCGACCTTGGCTATGTGCTTCTGGACCTCGTTGCCCTCCTCGAAGAGGATGCCGGCGAAGGCGGGGCCCGAGGAGTACATCCACACGGCCGGGTTGGCGCCCAGGATGAGCTCGGCGTAGGCCCAGATGAGGGAGCGGGGCGAGGTGGTGCCGCCGATCTCCTCGGGCAGGCCGAGACGCCAGTACTCGGAGTCCATGAAGGCCTGGTAGCTCTTCTTGAAGGAGGCCGGGACCGGCGCCGTGTTGGTCTCCGGGTCGAAGACCGGCGGGTTGCGGTCGGCGTCGATGAAGGACTCGGCCAGCTCGTTCTCCGAGAGGCGGGTCATCTCCTCCAGGATGCTCTTCGCGGTCTCGACGTCCGTCTCCTCGAACGGGCCGGTGCCGTACACCTTGTCGCGCCCGAGTACTTCGAAGAGGTTGAACTCGATGTCGCGGAGATTCGACTTGTAGTGCCCCATGGCGACGGCTCCCGGCTCCCTAGAGAGATCGGCGAGGCACTGGCTCCTCGCGCTAGTTCACGTACCAACAAGTAGCTACGATGATGCTACCCGCCAGTAATAAGACGCAACCCCATCCGGTCATCTGTGACAGGTCACACCGGAACGGTCAAGACCGCGGTGTAGCCGTCCGCCGTGCTGCCCGTCACCCTCGCCAGCTGCCGCTCGTGGCCGTCGCCGAAGACGCCGTCGTCCTCCAGGGCCAGGCTGCTCAGGTTCCGCACGCTGGCGCCGTAGCCGTCCGTGGCGTACACGGCATCGCAGACGTCCTTCGGGAAGGCGAGCTGCGAGGTGTTGGTGATCGACGTGGCGGCGGTGGCGTCGGCCAGGCTGCCGTAGACCTCGAAGTGAACGTGCGGCCAGCGGCCCGGGTAGCAGCCGGGGAAGATGCTCGTGAACGTGACCTGTCCCTTCTCGTCCGTCTCCTGGACGCCCCGCAGGTAGTTCTCCTCGGTGACGCCCTCGGAGTACAGGGAGTAGGCGCCGTCCCGGTCGCAGTGCCAGAGGTAGACGGCGGCGCCCTCCTTCGGCGTCCCGCAGCGGGAGGCCGCGTCCACCACGGTGAAGGTGATCGTCAGGGGAACGCCCTCGGCCGTGCCGCCCGCGGAGTCGCCGAAGCTGCTGGTGATGTCGCCGCGGACGACCCCGCTCTCCTTCAGGACGTTCACGCCGTTCGAGCCGTCGCCGGGGAAGGGCCCGGCCGTCTCCTCGGGGATCTCCGCGCACCCGGCGGAGGCGGAGGAAGGGGAGGAGGAGGGGGACGCCGTGGTCTTCTCCGGCGTGGTGCAGCCCGCCAGCGGGACCAGGCTCACGCCCGCCATCAGCCGGATCATCCGGCGGCGGGCGAGGACGGGCAGATCGTAGGAAAGGCCTCTGTCGTGTTCGTGCGGGCCCTCGTCATGGCGTCCGTTCATGGATCGACGCTACGAGCGGCGGGCGCGGCGATCCACAGAGACGGTGCTGTCAGGTCGCTGTCGGTTTGCCGGGCCTGCCGTACCGGCCCGATCGCCCGGCCGCTCTCGGTACTCTTGCGCTCATGTACGGCTACGACCAGACAGCGGGCCCGCAAGGGCAGTACGCCCCTCCGCAGCAGCCGATGTCCGGCGGGTACGGGCAGCAGCCGCCGCTGTACCCCGAGCCGTCCCCGCCCTCCCTCACGGACGCGGTGCGGGCGTTCACCACCGGGCAGATGGCCGCCGAGGACTTCCAGCAGGTCTTCGCGACGTCGAAGGTCTACTGCCCGCGCGGCGACAACCCCGGCTTCCTCGCGCTGCACAACACCCAGCAGCCGGTGATCCCGATGTTCAGCACCCTCAAGGAACTGCGCCGGTACGCGGGCAAGGAGTCCAAGTACTTCGTGATCACCGGTGCCGAGGTGCTGGACCTGCTGCCGACCGGCTACGGCTTCGTCCTCGACATGGAGGGCGATCACCGCATGGTGTTCGACGCGAAGGCCGTGGAGCAGATGGTCGAGTTCGCGATGCGCCGGATGTACGGCTAGCCTCCCCGGCTCACTCGGCAGGCGCAGGGCCAGGCCGTCCAGGACGACCTCCAGGCCGTAGCGAGTTTCATGTCGCGCCGGTTGGCCGTCACCCCGCAGCGGGGTGACGGCCTTTCGTCATGCCGGTCCGCCGTGGTTCGCTGCGCCGTCGCCCGGTCGGGAATGCCCTCCCGGATTTCTCTGTTCTGGGTGGCAGAAAGTTCAACGCTCAACTAAACTGGGCGTACACGAGGAGGAACCGACATGCCTGCAGTGACCGTCGAGAACCCGTTGACGCTGCCCCGCGTGACCGCGTCTGCCGATGCCGTGGCACGTCCCGTGCTGGCCGTCACGACCGCTCCGAGCGGTTTCGAGGGCGAGGGCTTCCCGGTCCGCCGGGCGTTCGCGGGGATCAACTACCGCCATCTCGACCCGTTCATCATGATGGACCAGATGGGCGAGGTGGAGTACGCGCCGGGCGAGCCCAAGGGCACGCCGTGGCACCCCCACCGTGGCTTCGAGACCGTCACCTACATCATCGACGGCATCTTCGATCACCAGGACTCCAACGGCGGTGGCGGCACCATCACCGACGGGGACACCCAGTGGATGACCGCGGGCTCGGGTCTCCTGCACATCGAGGCCCCACCCGAGCATCTCGTCGTGTCCGGCGGGCTCTTCCACGGCCTCCAGCTGTGGGTGAACCTCCCGGCCAAGGACAAGATGATGGCCCCGCGCTACCAGGACATCCGCGGCGGCTCCGTCCAGCTGCTCAGCACCCCCGACGGCGGCGCGCTGCTGCGGGTCATCGCCGGTGAGCTGGACGGGCACCAGGGTCCCGGCATCACGCACACGCCGATCACGATGATCCACGCGACGGTTGCTCCGGGTGCGGAACTCACCCTGCCGTGGCGCGAGGACTTCAACGGCCTGGCGTACGTCATGGCCGGCCGCGGCAGCGTCGGCGCCGAGCGCCGCCCGGTGCACATGGGGCAGACGGCCGTCTTCGGCGCGGGCTCCTCGCTGACCGTCCGTGCGGACGAGAAGCAGGACTCCCACACGCCCGACCTCGAGGTCGTCCTGCTCGGCGGACAGCCCATCCGCGAGCCCATGGCCCACTACGGTCCGTTCGTCATGAACACCAAGGACGAGCTCATGCAGGCCTTCGAGGACTTCCAGAAGGGCCGCCTGGGCACGGTGCCCGCGGTGCACGGCATGACCGCGAGCGGTCCGCAGGACTGACGCGGATCACCCCGCCTCGGAGTTCTCCCAGGTGGTGACGTCCATGGTGATGGACGACAGGCCCTCACCGTTCTTCTGCCAGCCGAGGACGGTGAGGGCGGCGACCCGGTTCTCGTCGGTGAGCACGCACGCGGTGAGCCCCCTGCGGATGTTCTTCTGATCGATGGTGAACCCGAACCGGGTGGCCGCGGCGCAGCTCTCGGCGGTCGCCGGGCCGTCCACGGTGGCGAGATCGCCGCTGTCGCCGGCGAGGGTCCAGCCGTTGCCGTTCGACGGCATGGTGAAGGTGATGTCGGAGAACTGCTTGGTGAAGTCGAGGTCCACACTCGACGCGGACCGCAGCACCACCTTGCGGTGCTCCCGCACCACCGCCGCTCCCGCTCCGCCGTCGGCCGCCGGAGTCGCGCCGCCGGGCGGTGAAGCGGGCGGGCCGGACGTGGCGGGCGCCGGATCCGTCGTGCCGCCCGTGGTCGCGGCCGTCGTGCTCGGGTCCGACGTCGCACCGGCGCCGGACGTCACGCTCGTACCCGGCCCTGCCCCCGTGCCGCCGGCATCGCCCCGACCGTCGAGCAACCGGTAGGCGACCACGCCCCCGGCGGCCACCAGGGCGAGCGCCACCACGGCGGTGGCGGGACCCTTGTACGAGAGGCGACCCAGTTTGACGTGGGTGGAGGGGTCGCGTTGGCCGCTGCCCTCGTACGACACCGAGAACGAGGACCTCTTGTCCCGGTCTTCCCGGGATGCGGACTTGCCCATGCGACTTCCTTGCCTGCGGTCGGGATTCGGCCAGGGCACTCATCGTGCAGGCGGTGCGGGGAACGTCGTCGTCACTCACCCGGCGGTCACACGAAAGGGTGGATTGGTGTCGGATTGTTGACGCCGGTGCGGCGGGGGGCCGCTCCAGCGACCAGGCGCAGGCGCAGCGACCAGGACCGGTCACAGCGGCCGGGGCCGGTCACAGCGGCCAGGTACCGGCGCCCGAGCCGTCCGCCGGCTCGTAGAGCTCGAACCAGATGCTCTTGCCCTCGCCGCGCGGCTCCACCCCCCAGGCGTGCGCGAGCAGTTCGATCAGCACCAGTCCGCGGCCGGAGGACGCCAGCTCCCCGGGGCTGCGCTTGTGCGGCAGGTCGTCGCCGGCGTCCGCGACCTCGATCCGCAGGCGCCGCTCACCCACCCCGCCCGTGATCTCGGCGACCAGCAGCGCGTCGGAGTCGGTGTGCACGAGGACGTTGGTCAGCAGCTCGGACAGCAGCAGCACGGCCGAGTCGACCTGGTCCGGCGAGGTCCAGTCGTGCAGCAGCTCGCGCATCTGCTGCCGGGCGACCGCGACCCGCTCGGGCTCGGCCTGCGCGACGGTCAGCACCGAGCGGCGCACCGGAGACCGTACGACCATCGAGTCACCGCACCCGCAGCCGTCACCGTCCCGGCTCAGCAGCAGCATCGCGATGTCGTCCTCGCGCCGGTCCGCGAGCGGGCCGGTGGTGTGGTGCGAGGACGGCCCGTGCACGGCCTGCACCAACGCGTCGGCGAGTTCCTCCAGGTCGCCCTTGTGGTCCTCCAGGATCACGCGCAGCCGCCGCCAGCCGGTGTCCAGGTCGTGGCCGCCGGTCTCGATCAGGCCGTCCGTGCAGATCAGCATCGTCTCGCCGGCTTCCAGGGTGAGCCGGGTCGTGGGGTAGTCGGCGTCCGGGTCGATGCCCAGCGGCAGGCCGCCCGACGTCGGACGGGTCAGCACCGTGCCGTCGGCCATCCGGATCGCCGGGTCCGGGTGCCCGGCGCGGGCGATGTCCAGCACCCCGGTCGCCGGGTCGACCTCGACGTACACACAGGTCGCGAAGCGCGGGTCGGCCGGGTCCTCGTCGCTGATGCCGTGCAGGAAACGGGAGGCGCGGGAGAGCACCGCGTCCGGGCGGTGCCCCTCCGAGGCGTAGGCCCGCAGGGCGATCCGCAGCTGGCCCATCAGCCCCGCCGCCCGTACGTCATGGCCCTGGACGTCGCCGATGACCAGGGCGAACCGCCCGCTGGGCAGCGGGATCACGTCGTACCAGTCGCCGCCGACCTGGAGCCCGCCGCCGGTGGGGACGTAGCGGGCGGCCACGCTCATGCCCGGGATGCGCTGCGGGCCGAGCTTCGGCAGCATCGTGCGCTGGAGCCCGTCGGTCAGTGCCCGCTCGCTCTCGGCCACGCCCGCCCGGGTCAGGGCCTGCGCCAGCATCCGCGCCACCGTCGCCAGCACGGACCGCTCGTCCGGGGTGAACGCGACCGGGTAGGTGAACGCCGCCATCCACGCGCCCATCGTGCGCCCGGCCACGGTCAGCGGCAGGAACGCCCAGGACCGGCGTCCGAAGCGCTCGGCGAGCGGCCAGGTCAGCGGATAGCGGGCCTTGTACTGCTCGGCGGAGGACAGATAGACGGCCCGGCCGGTCCGCACCACCTCGGCGGCCGGGTAGTCCGTGTCCAGCGGCATCTCCGAGAAGGGGCTCTCGGTGCCCCGCTGCTGCCCGTGGTGGCCGATGATCGTCAGGCGATCGCCCGAGACGCCGAACACCGCCAGTCCGTCCGGCGAGAACCCGGGCATCGACAGATTGGCCGTGACCCGAAGAACCTCCTGCGTGGAGCGCGCCTCGGCCAGCGCCCGGCCCGCGTCCAGCAGGAACGCCTCCCGCGAGCGCCGCCAGTCCCCGGTGACCGCGCTGCGCCCGGCCGGGGTGCCCGGCGTCGGCTCGGTGACCTCCTGGAGCGTGCCGATCAGCCGGTACGCCTTACGGGCCCGGTCGAAGGACGGCTTGGAGCGGCTGCGGACGACGCGGACGACCCGGCCCTGCTCGTCCATGATCCGGATTCGGACCTCCGCGAGGGTGCCCTCGGAGACGGCCAGCTGGATCACACCGGTGATCTCGTTCCAGTCGACGGGGTGCAGCCGGGCCCGGGCCTGGGCCTCCGTGAGGCTGACCTGCTCGGCGGGCAGCCCGAGCAACCGGGCCGCCTCGGCGTCGACCGTGACCAGCCCGGTGGCGGTGTCCCAGTGCCACAAGCCGGTCGCGAGGGCGGCGAGAGCCTCCCCCACGGCGGGCAGAGGCTCGCCAGTGCGCATTGCCCTACTTTAAGAAGACGCGATCGAACACTGCCACCCATGGCGGACCTGCGCCCGAACGACGGTGTGCGCGTGCTCGATCGATAACTGTGGAGAGCCGGTCTTCGCCTGCCCGGTACGCTGGGGACCAGTTTCACGTGAAACACAGACCCCGATCAGCGAAGACTGGATGAACGACGATGCATCGGTACAGGTCCCACACCTGCGGCGAGCTCCGCTCCTCTGACGTCGGCAGCGACGTCCGGCTGAGTGGCTGGCTGCACAATCGGCGCGACCTGGGCGGCATCCTCTTCATCGATCTGCGCGATCACTACGGCATCACGCAGCTCGTGGCCCGTCCCGGCACGCCCTCCTACGAGGCTCTCGACAAGCTCTCCAAGGAGTCGACCGTCCGTGTCGACGGCAAGGTCGTCTCCCGGGGCGCCGAGAACATCAACCCCGAGCTGCCGACCGGTGAGGTCGAGGTCGAGGTGGGCGAGGTCGAGCTGCTCGGTGCCGCTCAGCCGCTGCCCTTCACGATCAACACCGAGGACGGGGTCAACGAGGAGCGGCGCCTGGAGTACCGCTTCCTGGACCTGCGCCGCGAGCGCATGCACCGCAACATCCTGCTGCGCACGTCGGTCATCTCGGCGATCCGCCACAAGATGACGGCGCTGGGCTTCAACGAGATGGCCACGCCGATCCTCTCGGCGACCTCCCCCGAGGGCGCCCGTGACTTCGTCGTCCCGTCCCGCCTGAACCCGGGCAAGTTCTACGCCCTTCCCCAGGCACCCCAGCAGTTCAAGCAGCTGCTGATGATCTCCGGCTTCGACCGCTACTTCCAGATCGCGCCCTGCTTCCGTGACGAGGACGCGCGTGCCGACCGCTCGCCGGGCGAGTTCTACCAGCTCGACATCGAGATGAGCTTCGTCGAGCAGGAGGACGTCTTCCAGCCCGTCGAGAAGCTCATGACCGAGCTGTTCGAGGAGTTCGGCAAGGGCCGCCACGTCACCTCGCCGTTCCCGCGGATCCCGTTCCGCGAGGCGATGCTGAAGTACGGCTCCGACAAGCCCGACCTGCGTGCCCAGCTCGAACTCGTCGACATCACCGACATCTTCGAGGGCTCGGAGTTCAAGGCGTTCGCCGGCAAGCACGTACGGGCCCTGCCCGTGCCGGACGTCTCCGGCCAGCCCCGCAAGTTCTTCGACCAGCTCGGCGACTACGCCGTCTCGCAGGGCGCCAAGGGCCTGGCCTGGGTCCGGGTCGGCGAGGACGGCTCGCTGTCCGGCCCGATCGCGAAGTTCCTCACCGAGGAGAACGTCGCCGAGCTGACCAAGCGCCTGTCGCTCGCGGCCGGCCACGCGGTCTTCTTCGGCGCGGGCGAGTTCGACGAGGTCTCCAAGATCATGGGCGCGGTGCGGGTGGAAGCCGCCAAGCGTGCCGGGCACTTCGAGGAGAACGTCTTCCGGTTCTGCTGGATCGTCGACTTCCCGATGTACGAGAAGGACGAGGAGACCGGCGCGATCGACTTCTCGCACAACCCGTTCTCCATGCCGCAGGGCGGTCTGGAAGCCCTGGAGACCCAGGACCCGCTGGACATCCTCGGCTGGCAGTACGACATCGTGTGCAACGGCGTCGAGCTGTCCTCCGGCGCGATCCGGAACCACGAGCCGGAGATCATGCTCAAGGCCTTCGAGATCGCCGGGTACGACCGCGAGACCGTCGAGGAGAAGTTCGCGGGCATGCTGCGCGCCTTCCGCTTCGGCGCCCCGCCGCACGGCGGCATCGCCCCGGGCGTCGACCGCATCGTGATGCTGCTCGCCGACGAGCCCAACATCCGTGAGACCATCGCCTTCCCGCTCAACGGCAACGCCCAGGACCTGATGATGGGCGCGCCGACGGAGCTGGAGGAGGCGCGGCTGAAGGAGCTGCACCTGTCGGTGCGCAAGCCGCAGCCGAAGTAGGCGATCCCTCGGGAGTGGCCCGGAACCGTCGCCGGTTCCGGGCCACTGTCGTACCCAGGGCTCCTCCCCAGCTCGTACCCAGGCTCCTGACAGGCGCGCTCCCTAGGTTCCCTCCCATGACGGGACAGGAGACGGCCCAAGGGCCGAACCACGAACGGGATCTGACACGCCGTAAGGTCGTCGCCGCGGGAGCCGGTGCGGTGGTGGCGGCGGGCGTCGGCGGACGCGCCCGAGCAGACTCTGACCGTCCGCCCCGCATTCATCTGGTTCGGCCTCGCCGCCCTGCCCCTGGCCGCGGTCGGCGGCACATGCGCGGCCACCCTGTTCTGGCCGATGGCCGTCTGTCACTCCGCGGTGAACAGGTCCTCTGCCGTGGTGGCCGTCAGGGAGCGGTCGAACCAGAGGGTGAGGGTGTCGAGGTCGGTGCACGTGGTGATGCGGTCGCGGGTGTCCTGGGAGACGTCGATACCGCGCTTGTTCAGTACGCGCAGGATCAAAGTGACGCGATCTTCAGCTTTGCCTTCAGCTTTGCCTTCAGCTTTGCCTTCAGCAATGCCTGCGGCCTTGCCCTCGAGGTACGTCTCCTCGAAAAGGGTTCCCCTGCCCGGGAAGTAAGTGCCGACCATCTTCTCCAGCTCTCTCCATGTGTCCCGGACCGGGGTGTCCTCCAGCCCGACTTCAAGCCATTCACACCAGTACTTCGCTGTTGCCTTGTCGAACGCCCGCATGCCGCGGGCCACCATGTCCAGTATGGCGGGCGCGTTTTCGCTCTCGCTATGCACGATGGCCGAGAAGGTGGCCAACGCCGGTTCCCGGGCCACCGCGGATTCGTCGGTGATCTCGGGTACGTTGTCCGGTCCCAGTACGAAGGGCCGTGTGACCTGAGTCGTCCAGGTACCGACGCGGCTCTCGAACGGACCGGCTGCCCAAGCCGCGGTCGCCCGGTTACGGCAGACCGCGACGAGCAGGACCGGCAGATCGAACTTCGCGCGCAGGTACGCCACGTAGTAGGACCAGCTGGAGCCCTTGTCGCGTGATCGAGCGGTCTGGGCCTCGATGGCGATCAGGAAGCCGTCGCCGTCGGACGGTTCGACCTTCAGCACCGTGTCGACGCGACGTTCCAGCGGTTTGACCTCCGTGGCGTCGGGGGTGAGCGCCTCGATGATCGCTTTCGCGGGCGGCGGTAACCCCAATGCCTCGAAGGCGGGACTGAGCACCTCCGGATGGTCCTGGAAGATCCGGTGCGAGGTCTCATGGGTTGATGTGACCATGAGCGCAAGCTAGATCCGTCGACAGGCGGTGTATTACGGGAACGAGCTGCGTTCACTCTTTCGAGAGGCGGAGAAACGTTCCGGGCTCTTCGGGGGAGGTGGCTACCTCGCCACGAACTGGGTCAGGATCGCCTGGACCTCGTAGATGTCGACGCCCTTCGTGAAGGTCTTCTCGATGGGGGTCGGGGTGCCGGAGATCCAGATTTTCAGTTCGGCGTCCAGATCGAAGGTGCCCGCCGTTTCCACGGCGAAATGGGTGATGCTGCGGTAGGGCACCGAGTGGTACTCGACCTTCTTGCCGGTGATGCCCTGCTTGTCGATCAGGATCAGGCGGCGGTCGGTGAAGAGGATGGTGTCGCGGATCAGCAGGTACGCGGCGTGAACCTGCTCGCCGTGGCCGAGGAGACGGGCGTAGTCCTGCTGGGCCGATTGCGGGTTCACGGTGTGTGCGTTGCCGAACAGTGCCATCGGTGATCCCCCATGTGGTTGGCCAGGTGCCTCGGTCATCCTATGAACAGAGGTTCCCTGAGGCGATGAGCCTGAGGACGAGTCGTCGCGGAAACGCGTCCGCCCCCAGGAGGAGACTCCCCTAGGGGCGGACGCGGGGCGGGTGTGGGGCCGGGGTTACGCCGGCTCGCCGCCGAAGCGCTCCTTGTACGACTCCAGGTCCTCGTCCGTGAGCTTGGCGAACAGGACCGGCGGGATGGTGAAGGGGGTGCCGGCCGGGACGGCGGTGAGGGAGCGCGCCTCGTCCGCGGTGACCCAGAGCGCGCTGTCGTTCTCCAGGGAGAACGCCTCGCGCATCTTCTTCGCCGACGTCGGGATGAACGGCTCGGAGACCACGGCGTAGAGGTGGATCAGGTTCATCGCCGTACGCAGGGTGAGCGCGGCGCCCTCGGGATTGGTCTTGATCTCCAGCCAGGGGGCCTTCTCCTCCAGGTAGGAGTTGCCCGCCGACCACAGGGCGCGCAGCGCGGCCGCCGCCTTGCGGAACTGGATGGCCTCCATCTGGGACTCGTACTCCGCGAGCAGACGGGCGATCTCCTCGCCCAGCTTCGCCTCCGCCTCGCCGGGCTCGGCGCCCGCCGGGACCTCCTCGCCGAAGCGCTTCTTGGAGAAGGACAGCACACGGTTGACGAAGTTGCCGAGGGTGTCGGCCAGGTCCTTGTTCACCGTGGCGGTGAAGTGCTCCCACGTGAAGGACGAGTCGTCCGACTCGGGGGCGTTCGCCATCATGAAGTAGCGCCAGTAGTCGGCGGGCAGGATGTCGAGGGCGTCGTGCGTGAAGACGCCGCGGCGCTGGGACGTGGAGAACTTGCCGCCGTAGTAGTTCAGCCAGTTGAAGGCCTTGATGACGTCGACCTTCTTCCACGGGGCGCGGGTGCCCAGCAGCGTCGCCGGGAACATCACGCTGTGGAAGGGGACGTTGTCCTTGCCCATGAACTGCGTGTAGTGGACGTTCGCGTCCGACTCCCACCACCAGGAGCGCCAGTCACGGTTCTCCGGGTCCTGGTCCGCCCACTCCTTCGTCGCGCCGATGTACTCGATCGGGGCGTCGAACCAGACGTAGAAGACCTTGCCCTCCGCGGCGAGGTCCGGCCAGGTGTCGGCGGGGACGGGGACGCCCCAGTCCAGGTCACGGGTGATCGCCCGGTCGTGCAGCCCCTCCGTGAGCCACTTGCGGGCGATGGAGGACGCGAGGACGGGCCAGTTGTCGGCACGCTCGTCGACCCACGCCTCCACCTCGCCGGCGAGCGCCGACTGGAGGAGGAAGAGGTGCTTGGTCTCGCGGACCTCCAGGTCGCTGCTGCCGCTGATCGCGGAGCGGGCGTCGATCAGGTCGGTCGGGTCCAGGACGCGCGTGCAGTTCTCGCACTGGTCGCCGCGGGCCTTGTCGTAGCCGCAGTGCGGGCAGGTGCCGATGATGTAGCGGTCGGGCAGGAAGCGGCCGTCGGCGTTCGAGTACACCTGGCGGATCGCGCGCTCCTCGATGAAGCCGTTCGCCTTCAGCTCGCGGGCGATCTCCTGCGTGATCTCGTGGTTCTGCGGGGAGGAGCTGCGGCCGAAGTAGTCGAAGGCCAGGTTGAAGCCGTCGTAGATCGCCTTCTGCTGGTGGTGCGCCTCGGTGCAGAACGCGTCCACGGGCACGCCCTGCTCCTTGGCCGCGAGCTCCGCGGGGGTGCCGTGCTCGTCCGTCGCGCAGATGTAGAGGACCTCGTGGCCCCGCTGGCGCAGATAGCGGGAGTACACGTCCGCCGGGAGCATGGACCCCACCATGTTGCCCAGGTGCTTGATCCCGTTGATGTACGGAAGGGCGCTGGTGATGAGGTGTCGAGCCATCGCGGGCTGCTCCCAAGTCGCTACGTGGGGTGACGATCTCGTGGTCGCGGTCGTCTACGGAACCTTGAAATCGTAGCTGACACGGGTACGCCGCCCGCCTCCCCTTTTACGGGTGGGAAGCGGGCGGCGTCGTGGGCGGTGGATGGCTACGGGCGCCAGTTCGCCAGTACGCCCTCGTAGAGCTCCTTGTCCGTGAGCTCGCGGGGGGTTTCGCCGGCGAGGAAGTGGGACGTGTTCGGGGTCTTGAGCTTGCGGAGGTAGTCGAAGGCCTTGTTCTCCGGGTCCCCGAAGGCGACGAAGGAGAAGAAGACGGCGGGGTGGGTCTTGGCGGCCTCGGTGAGGGCCTGGGTGGCGGGGGTCTTCGCGTCCGGGGCGCCGTCGGTCTGGAAGACCACCAGGGCGGGGGTGGCGGGTTCCGCCGTCTTGTCGTGGTGGGCGAGGACGGCTTCGACCGCCGCGTGGTAGCTGGTGCGGCCCATGCGGCCGAGGCCCGCGTGCAGGTCGTCGATCTTGTTCTCGTGCTCGGTGAGGGTGATCTCACCGGTGCCGTCGAGTTCGGTGGAGAAGAAGACGACCGGGACGGTGGCCTCGGGGTCGAGGTGTGCCGCGAGGGCGAGCGTCTGCTCGGCGAGGGCCTGGGCGGAGCCGTCCTTGTAGTACGGGCGCATGGAGGCGGAGCGGTCGAGGACGAGGTAGACCTTGGCCCGGGTGCCGGTGAGGTCGTTGGCCTCGAGGGCGGCGGTGGCGGCCTTGTAGGCGGTGGTGAGGCCCGGAGCGCGGGTCTTGACGCGGGTGAGGGGGAGGGCGGGCCCGGCCTCGGCTTCGCCGTCGGCGGCCGCGGGTTCGGGGGCCGCATCGGCCTCGGCCTTCGGCTCGGCCCCCTTCTGCGTGGCCTCGGACTTCGGCTTCGGCTCGGCCGCCTTCCGCGTGGCCTCGGACTTCGGCTTCGGCTCAGCCGCCTTCTGCGTGGCCTTGGGCTCAGGCTTCGGCTCGGCCGCCTTCTGCGTGGCCTTGGGCTCAGGCTTCGGCTCGGCCGCCTTCTGCGTGGCCTCGGACTTCGGCTTGGCGGGTGCCTTGGCGGCGGGTACCGCGTCGGCTTCGGCCTCGGGGGCCGTCTTGGGCTTCGTCCCTGTGCCGGCCTCGGCCTTCGGCGCGGCCTTCCGCTTTGGCTTGGGCTCGGCCTTTGGCTCCGGGGCGGCCGGGGGCTCGGCTTCGGCCTCTGGCTTCGCGTCGGCCGTCGGCTCAGCCTCGACCTCGGCTTCGGGCGCCGGTTCCGCCTTCGGCTTCGGTTCCGCCTTGGGCTTCGATTCCGACTCGGGCTTCGACTCCGTCTCGGACTTCGATTCGGCCTTCGGGGCGGGGGCCTCCGTCGTTGCCGGTTCCGTGGCCTCCGACTCCGCCGGGGCGGACTCGGCCTTCGGCTCGGCCTTCGGCTCGACGGGCGTCTCGGCCTTCGGCTCGGCGGGCGTCTCGGCCTTCGGCTCGGCGGGCGTCTCGGCCTTCGCCTTCGCCTCCGCTTCCGCGTCCGTCGTGTCCGCAGGTGCGTCCGCCTCGGCCGATGCCTTCGCGTCCGTCGTCGCCGTGGGCTCCGGCTGCGCCTCTTCCGCCGGAGCGGTCTCCGTCTCGACCGGCTTCTCCGCCGGAGCGGCCTCCGCCTCGGTCGCCTTCTCCGCTACGGCCGGCTCCGAAGCCCCCGCCGGCTCGGCGGCCTCCGTCGGCTCCTCCGGCGTCTTCCGCTCCGCGGCAACTGCCGGTTCGTCGTCGGCAGCCGTCTTCTCGGCAGCCGTCTTCTCCGGGGCCGTCGGCTTCACCGCCGACTCCTCCTCCGCCGACCGCACGGGACGCGGAACCGTCACATTGTCGAAGGCCAACGACACCAGGTCGTGTTCCCCGGAGTCCGCCGTGCGGGGTTCGGGGACGCTCGCCGTCGGTGTCGGCTTCGGCTCCGGGGAGGGGGACGGGACCTTCGGGTCCGCGGAGGGGGCCGCGGCCGGTGTCCGCTCGGCAGGTGCGAGGGTGTCGCGGCCGGTGTGCTCGGCGGTCCGGTCCTCGGTCCCGCTGGTCTCACCGGCGGTCGTCGTCCGCGCCGCACCCTCGGCCTCGGCGGTCCGTGACTTGCGTGACCGTCCGAACGCGTTCCGCAAGAGAGTGAGAATGCCCATGTGCGCGCAACCCTTCGCGTGAGTTGAAGCCCGTCAATCCCTGGCCAGGACGGACACGTAAGGTTAGCGGCCCTCCTGTGTGATCTTGGGCAGGGTCTGTGGTGCCCGGTCCACCCTGTCAAGGGGGACATCCGGCCTGTGCAGGTGTCGCGATGCTGAATGACAGCAACCCCCGTACGGCAGCCACGGGTTCACTCGGTGTTCATCAGGGCGCCCGGCTACCGCACGTATGTGCCCCTACGGTCACGCTGACACCAAGGGCATCCATGGGGAGAGTAAAGTGCGCAAGCTGCTGCCGTTGATCGGAACGCCGTCCGGTTCGCACCCTGGCGGCCGGTCCGCCATGACCTGTCGTTTCCGGTGTGGTGACGCCTGCTTCCACGAGGTGCCCAACACCAGCTCCAACGAGTACGTCGGTGACGTGATCGCCGGTGCGCTCAGCCGCCGGTCGATGATGCGGGCCGCGGCCGTGGTGACGGTGGCCGCCGCCGGAGCGGGTGCCGCGGGGGTCGCCCGGGCCCCGCAGGCCGCCGCCGCACCGGCCGCCACCCCGGCCGCCGCTGCCGCCTCCGTGGCCGCCCGGCGCAAGAACAAGGGTGCGCGCGGCCTGCGCTTCGCGCCCGTCGCGCCGAACACCGCCGACGCCGTGACCGTGCCGGAGGGGTACCGGCAGAACGTGGTCATCCGCTGGGGTGAGCCCATCCTGCGCGGGGCGCCCGCCTTCGACCCGGAGCAGCAGACCGCCAAGGCCCAGGCCGGTCAGTTCGGGTACAACTGCGACTTCCTCGCCCTCCTTCCGCTGCCCGGGGAGCGGAACAGGCAGCTGCTCGTCGCCAATCACGAGTACACCGACGAGATTCTGATGTTCCGCGGGTACGACGCCGCGAACCCCACCCGTGAGCAGGCTGAGATCGCCTGGGCCGCGCACGGGCTGTCCGCGGTCGTGGTGGAGGAGGACCGCCGGAGCGGGAAGCTCACCGCCGTCTCCCGGCATCAGCTGAACCGGCGGGTCACCGCCACCACCGAGTTCCGGCTCACCGGGCCCGTCGCCGGGTCCGAGCTCGTGAAGACCTCCGCCGACCCCACCGGCACCAAGGTGCTCGGCACCCTCAACAACTGCTCGGGCGGTGTCACCCCGTGGGGCACGACCCTGCACGGCGAGGAGAACTTCAACCAGTACTTCGCCAACAGCGGCCGGGCGACCGACAAGCGGTACGGGATCGGCACCGGCGCCACCGAGCGCAAGTGGGAGAGGTTCGACAAGCGGTTCGACGTCGCGCAGGAGCCGAACGAGGTGCACCGGTTCGGGTACGTCGTGGAGTTCGACCCGTACGACCCCGCGTCGACGCCGCGCAAGCACACCGCTCTCGGACGGTTCAAGCACGAGGCCGCGACCGTGCGGCTGACGCACGACGGCCGGCCGGTCGTGTACTCCGGTGACGACGAGCGGTTCGACTACTTCTACAAGTTCGTCGGCAGCAAGCGGATGCGGCACGGGTCTTCGCGTGCCGTGCGCGAGCACAACCTCTCCCTGCTCGACGAGGGCACGCTGTACGTCGCCAAGCTCACCGGTGACTCACCCGCCATCGAGATCGACGGCACGGGCAAGCTGCCGGGCGACGGCGAGTTCGACGGCGGCGGCGAGTGGATTCCGCTGGCCACCGCGACCGCGAAGGGCGCCGTCTCGCACGTGCCGGGGATGAGCGCCGAGGAGGTGTTCGTCTTCACGCGGCTCGCCGGCGACAAGGTGGGCGCCACCAAGATGGACCGGCCCGAGGACATCGAGCCCAACCCGGTGACCGGCAAGGTGTACGTCGCCCTGACCAACAACTCCAACCGCGGGGTCGGCGCCAACGCCAAGGCGGACGAGGCCAACCCGCGCCACGCCAACAAGCACGGGCACGTGCTGGAGCTGACCGAGCGGTGGAACCGGCCGGAGAGCACGAGGTTCGCCTGGTCGCTGTTCCTCGTCGCCGGTGACCCGGAGGACCCGGCGACGTACTTCGCGGGCTTCCCGAAGGACGGCGTGAGCCCCATCTCCTGCCCGGACAACGTGGCCTTCGACCCCTACGGCAACCTGTGGATCTCCACCGACGGCTCCCAGCTCGGCTCGCACGACGGCCTGTTCGGTGTGGCGACCCGGGGTGAGCGGCGCGGTGAGCTCAAGCAGTTCCTGACCGTGCCGAAGGGTGCCGAGACGTGCGGCCCGATCATCCAGGACCGGCGCGTCCTGGTCGCCGTGCAGCACCCGGGCGAGATCGACGGCGCGTCCGTGGAGAAGCCCGCCAGCACCTGGCCCGACGGACCGGGGACGTACGTCCGGCCGGCCGTCGTGGCCGTGTGGCGCGCCGACGGGCGCGACATCGGCGTCTGAGCCGGGTCGTCACCGGCAGGTCAGGGGAGGGCCGGGCTCGGCGGTCTGAGAGCACTGCCGGGCGCCGGCCGTTCCCCGCGGCGCCACTCCCGGTACGCCGGTGCCTGCCGCGCCACCTCCCCGTACGCCTCCTCCAGCGCGGGGTAGACCCCGTCCAGATCCGTCTCCGTACGGGCCGCGGCGAGCAGCCGTACGCCGAGCGGATCGCCCTTGATGCGGCGGACCGCCATGTCGGGGCGGGGGGTGCGGGTCGGCTGGCAGACGGTGACGACCTCGCCGGTCGCGACCAGGGCGTCGGCCGTGTGGTAGTCGCCGTGCAGGACGTGCGGGCTGACGCGGGCGGCGCGGAACATCTGCTGGACGGCGTCCCATTCGCCGTCGACCGTCGGGTCGATCATCCAGCGGTCACCGGCCAGGTCGGCCAGCTCGACCTCCTGCTTCACGGCCGCCGGATGGTCGACGGGCAGTGACACGCACTGCGGTTCGCGCTCGACCAGGACGCGCAGCCGGAGTTCCGCGGGGATGCGCAGCGGGCAGCCCTCCACCTCGTGCACGAAGGCGACGTCGAGCTGGCCGTCGGCGACCATGCGGAGCAGGGCGTTGGGGGAGACGTTCATGTGGAGGCTGGGGTTCTGACCCCGGGCGCGCAGTCGGCGCAGCCAGCCCGCCAGGGCCTTGCTCGCCGTCGAGCCGATGCGGAGCTCGGTGCCGCTGGACGCCGCCGCCCGCGCCTCGGTGACCAGCAGGTGCAGGTCGGCCATCAGCGGACGGGCGCGGCTCAGGACCAGGCGGCCGAGCGGGGTGGGGCGGCAGCCGGTGTGGGAGCGCAGGAACAGCGGTCCGCCCAGCTCCTGCTCGATGCGGCGCAGTTGTGTGCTCAACGACGGCTGGGCGACGCCCAGTTGCCGGGCGGCACGGTGCAGACTGCCGGTGTCGGCTATGGCGCACAGCGCGCGGAGGTGCCTCACCTCGAGCTCCATGCTCCGTGAGGCTAAAGCGGAATGGCGGCGTTAACCAGCCACATAATTCATCGCTAAAGCAGGTGAATTGGGCGGCCAATAGCGTCGTCCTATCCCCGGTTGCCATCATCACAGGCGGCGCACAGGCATCGAGACTCACCGGTGAGACTCAACCCCCACCCAAGGAGTCCTCGATGCGAAAGACCACGTCCGCCCTGGCGGTTCTCGGTCTCGGCCTGGTGACGGCCGGTCTCGGCACGGCGGTTCCCGCCGCGGCGGCCCCGGTCGCGGAGGCGGCCCACACCGGTTTCGTCGCCACGCCCGCCCCGGCCGCCGGTTCCGACGCGAGCAGAGCGTTCTTCCAGGCGGTCCTGAAGTCCGTCGCCGAGAAGCGCGCCGAGAACCCGAGTGCCACCGCGGCCGTCACCGTCGTCTACGACGCCTCCCGCGCGCCCACGTTCAGCGCCCAGATAGCGCGCAGCACCCAGATATGGAACAGCTCGGTGTCGAACGTGAGGCTCCAGGCGGGCTCCGCGTCGGCGGCCGACTTCAGCTACCGGGAGGGCAACGACTCCCGGGGCTCGTACGCCTCAACCGACGGTCACGGCAACGGCTACATCTTCCTGGACTACCGGCAGAACCAGCAGTACGACTCCACGCGGGTCACCGCCCACGAGACGGGCCACGTCCTGGGTCTTCCCGACCACTACCAGGGCCCGTGCAGTGAGCTGATGTCCGGCGGCGGCCCCGGCCCGTCCTGCACCAACGCCGTCCCGAACGCGACCGAGCGGTCCCGCGTCAACCGGCTGTGGGCCAACGGCCTGGCGGCGGCGATGGACAAGGCCCTGGAGAAGTCGGCCCGTTGAGACCCCACGCGGATACGGCCGCCCTGCTGCGAGGGGCGGCCGTATCCGCGTGCGCGCACCGGGCCCGGGTCAGCGGCCCTCGTGGAGCGTGAGGTCGGTGACGACCGCGCGGTGGTCGGTGTCGGACAGGTCCAGGATGCGGGTACGGCTCGCCCCGAAGTCCTCCGACACCAGGACGTGGTCGATCTGCGCGCCGAGCGTGGGCGCCGTCAGGGCCGGCCAGGTGGCCGTGCGGTCGGCGCCGTCCAGGCGGGAGGCGTCGCGCAGGCCGGTGTCGAGGATGCGGCGGAAGGCCGCGTGGTCCTGGGAGGCGTTGAAGTCGCCGGCCAGGACGAGGGGGGTGCCGGGGCCGGCGGCGGCCGCGTCGCGCAGGGCGCCGAGCTCCCGGCGCCAGAGGTCCACCTGGCCGGGGAGCGGAGGCATGGGGTGGGCGAGCTGGAGTCGTACGGCGTGCCCGTCGACGTCGGCGACCGCCCCGGGCATGCCCATCGTGCCGCGCACGCCCTCGGTGGGCCGGAGCGGGAAGCGGCTGAGGATGACGGACCCCTCGGAGCCGCCGCCCTCCACCGCCCGGCGGTGCGGGTAGTCCTGGGAGAGGTCCCGCTTCAGCAGGGCGTCGCACTCGTGGTCGCACTCCTCGACGAAGACCACGTCCGGTTTCTCGCGGCGGACGGCGGTGACGAGGGAGGCGGTGCCCTGGCCGAACTCGACGTTGGAGGTCAGCACCCGCAGTTCGGCGACCGGACGGCCCACGGGGTCGCCGACCTTGCCGTACGGCTCGATGAACCAGGCCAGCAGGCCGAGCAGGACCACCCCCCAGAGGGTGGCGAGCCACCGGCGGGACAGCAGGGTGAGCAGCAGTCCCACGGCGGTGGGCACGAGCAGCCAGGGGAGGAAGGCGAGGAGCTGCGGGACGGGGGTGATGCCGTCGCTGTCGGCGGCGCGGAAACCGACGACCACGCTCACGCCGGCGAACAGCAGGCCGGCGCACCAGGCGCCGAGCCGCCGTCCGGGCGGACGGTGCTCGCGCCCGTCGTCCCTGGCGGTCCACTCGGCAGCGGCGGTGTCCAAGGCCCGGCCTTCCGTTCGCGGGGTGGGTCGCCCGCATCCTCCCTCAAAGACGGGGTGGGGCGGGGGAAGGTTGCCGGGCATCGACCCGGGCCAGGAATTCCTCCAGCGCCCGGTCGAACACCTCGGGGCGTTCCAGGTTCGGCATGTGGGCCGCGCCCTCGATGACGTGCAGTTCGGCGTCCGGGAGGGCCGCGTGCATGGCCCGGGCGTCGGAGACCGGCGTGAAGGTGTCGTCGGCTCCCACGACGACCAGGGCCGGGACGGTGACGCGGGTCAGCAGGGTGTCGAAGCCGGGGCGGCGGGCCCGGGCGCGCAGGGCCGCGGCGGCGCCCTCGGGGGCGGTGGCGGTCATCATGCCGTGGACGTGCGCCTTGACCTCGGCGGACGCGTACGGGGCGACCATCCGCTCCAGGACCTCGTCGGCGTAGCCGCGCATGCCTTCGGCGAGGAGGCGGTCCGCCATGGCGTCGCGGGTGCGCACGCCCTCGGGGGTCTCCGCCGACGGGAAGGTGTCCGCGAGGACCAGGCCGCGGACGCGCTCGGGGAACAGGCGGTAGCAGTCCATGACGATCTGGCCGCCCATCGACAGCCCCGCGAGGACGAACGACTCCACCTTCAGTTCGTCCAGCAAGGCCTCGATGTCCCGGGCGAAGGCGGAGAAGTCCGGGACGGCCGGGGCCGTCGGGGAGGCGCCGTAGCCGCGCAGGTCGGGGGCGATGACGCGGCGGGTACCCGGGAACCTGTCGAGCTGTGGGGCCCACATCGTGCGGTCGAAGGGGTGGCCGTGGACGAGGACCAGGGGTACCCGATGGGTATCCGGGCCTTTGTCCTCGTATGCGAGGAAGGGTGCCATGACGCCGACCCTAGGCCGCCCAACTACTCGGTGCAATAAGATCTTTGCTCTCGGTGCAATCCAAGGGGGAGACCGGCCGATGAGTGACTACCGGCGTATCGCCGACCGCATCGCCGACGACATCGCCACCGGGCGGCTGCGGCCGGGCCAACGGCTGCCTCCGCAGCGGGCGTTCGCGCGCCGCCGGGGCGTCGCCCCGTCCACGGCGGGGCGGGTGTACGGCGAGCTCGTGCGGCGCGGGCTGGTCGTCGGGGAGGTCGGGCGCGGCACCTTCGTACGGGCCGCCCCGGTGCTGGGCCGGGCGGGGCAGACGCTCACCGAGGCCGCTCCGGGCGCCGCGCACGTCAACCTGGAGCTCAACTACCCGTCCGCCCCGGGCCAGCCGGAGCTTCTCGCCCCCGTTCTCGCCCCGCTGCTGCGCCCCGACGTGCTGGCCGAGGCGCTGTTACCGGCGGCCGCCACCGGCACCGAGGCCGCGCGGGAGGCCGCGGCCGCGCTGCTCACCACCCCGGGCTGGCGCCCCGCCCCCGAGCGGGTGCTGTTCACCGGCAACGCCCGGCAGGCCATCGCCGCCGTCCTCGCCTCACTGGTCCGGCCCGGCGGCCGGGTCGGGGTGGAGCAGTTGACGTATCCACTGGTCAAGGAGATCGCGGCGCGGCTCGGCATCACGCTGGTGCCGCTGGCCGGGGACGCGGCCGGGCTGCTCCCGGAGGCCGTCGCCGCGGCGCACCGCACGGCGCCGCTGTCCGCCCTCTACGTGCAGCCGACGCTGCACAACCCGACGTCCCTCACGACGGGCCGGCCGCGGCTGCTGCACCTCGCCCAGCTGGTCCACGAGCTGGACCTGCCCGTGGTGGAGGACCGCATCTGGTCCTTCCTCCGGGAGCCCGGTGATCCGCTCGCCGTGCACGCCCCGGCCCTCACCCACGTCGTCGACGGGCTCTCCAAGCGGGTCGCCCCGGGGCTCACCGCCGGGTTCCTCGTGGTGCCGCCGCACCGGGTCGCCGCCGTGGCGGGCGCCGTGCGGTCGGGTGGCTGGAGCGCAGGGCGGTTCGCGCTGGAGGCGGCGGTGCGGTGGGCCGGGGAGGGGACGGTGGCGCGGCTGGTGGAGGCCAAGCGGGCGGACGCGGCGCGGCGGCAGGGGATCCTCGCCGAGGAACTCGCGGGCTTCGCCGTACGGTCCGACCCGGGGGCCTACTTCGCCTGGTGGGAGCTGCCCGCCCCGTGGCGCGCCGACACCTTCACGGCCGCCGCCGCGGCGCACGGCATCGCCGTCACGCCCGGCAAGGACTTCGCCGTCGCCCCCGGGCAAACGCCCGACGCCGTCAGGCTCGGGCTCGCGTCGGCTCCGGAACCGGATCTGCGACGGGCCCTGCGGACCCTCGCGCAGGTCGCCGCGCGGCGAGCCGGGGAGCGTACCGGCCCGTGACCCAGGCGGCGGCCGCCACGGTCAGGCCCAGCGCGCACAGCAGCCACGACACCGCGCGCAGGGTGGAGGTGAGGGCGTCGTAGACCGCGCCCGCGGCGGGGCGGTGGAGCGCGTCGGGCAGGTCGGCGAGGGTGAGGCGGCGGCCGATCGCGACGGCGAGGACCAGCAGCGCCCCGCCCAGGGCCGTGCCCAGCCCGAGGGCGGTGACCGCGCGGCGGCGGCACGCGGCGACGGTGATCCCCGCGACCGCGAGGACGGCGGTGGCGAGCGGCAGCCAGAAGGCGGCGGTGTCCAGCACGTGGTACCCCTTGCGCAGTCGGTCCACGTCCGCGGCCGGGAGCACCGGGATCCGCGTGTGCGTGACCGGGATGCGGTGGGCGAACGACACGTGGTCATCAGCGAGTTGCTGTTTGATCCGGGCGATGACGGGGGCCGGGTCGACGGTGACCGGGGCGCCGTGGGCGCCGTCGTCGCGCAGGGCGCGCAGCACCGCGTCGTGCACGGCCAGGTTCGACGCGTCCCAGGCCGCGCGATAGGCCTCGGTGCGGGTGAAGGAGCGGGCCGCGTCGTGCACGAAGGGCCCGACCGCCCCGCGCAGCGGACCGGTGTCGAGCTCGTGCCCGGCCTCCCGCATGACGCCGTCCCCGACGGCGTCCGCGACCGCCCGCCGTACGTCCGGGTCGGCGGCGAGCGGCGCCATCGTCCGGACGTAGCGGCCGGTGTCGGTCAGTCCGTGGGCGGCCCAGGACGCGAGCGCGCCGAAGGGCAGGAGCAGGCACGCCAGGGTGAGCAGAACGGCCGACAGGACGTTCCTCGATCGTGGGGGCGCCTTCTCGGACACGGGCGCCCGGTTGCGCCGGGACACCCCTCCAGGCAAGGCGCCCCGGCCCCTGTCCGCGAGCGGTGCGACGGCGTCCGGCTGCCCGCCCGCCGCGTCGAACGGCCTCCCCACCTGCGAAGAGTGACGCCTCCCGGTCCGGCGGAGGGTTGCTCCGAACGGGTGTCCCGGTCCCCTCAGTCGAGGCGCCGGCCCGCGGCGTCCTCGTGCGTGTAGAAGCGGTAGAACATCATCGCCATGACGCCCGCCCCCACCAGCAGCCCCAGGCCGCTGGAGCTGAACACGGACGCACCGGTCTGGTTGTAGAGGAAGCCGACCGCACAGCCCGTCAGGACGAACCAGCTCAGCGCGTGCAGTTCGCGGGGCAGCCGCGGGGACAGCTGCCACACGGCGGCGAAGGCCACGGCGAACACGAGCGCCGTGACGAAGCCGAACAGCAGGTTCCAGCCCGTGATGGGCCCGCCGTGGCGCCGGTTGGCCGCGGCCCAGAAGCCGTAGACCAACCCGAGGACGACGGGCAGCGCCACCCTCGCGGCGGCGTGGGTGCGCGCACCGAAGACATCGGGCCTGCGACGAGGCGTGGTCATCGTGCGTGAGGCGGGTGCCGCATGAGCCATGACAGCTCTCCTCTCTGTCCCTGCCCCTGGATCCAGGGCACACCGGCCGGGACACCCTGGCAAGTCGGCGCAGCGCACGGAACGGGATGCGGCCGGTCCCGCCGCGTGTTTCGCTGGGGCCGTGAGCCGCCACCGCAGGGGGCACGGCCCGCTCGTCCGGTACGCCCGGGCCGGGGGCCGGACGGCCGTGCGGCGGCAGGAGCTGCTGCGGGTGCGGGGCCGCAGCGTGGCCTGGGTGCCGCCGCTGCTGCTCCTCGTCGCCATCGCGGTGGCCGACTACCACACCATCGGCGAGTTCCGGATGATCTCCTGGATCGTGCTGGTACCGGGTATCGCCGCCGCGCTCTGCGGAGTGTGGGGCACGGCCCTGTTCGCGGTCCTCTCCCTGGTGACGTACGTCGTCGCCGACAGCGCCTGGCCGCACGAATACCGGGCCGGCCGCGCCGACTTCGTCCTCGTCGCCCTCGGCGGCATCCTCGCCGTCCTGGCCTGCGTGATCCGTGTGCGCGACGAGCACCGCGCCCTGCACATGGGCGACGTCACCGACACCATCCGGCGCACGGTACTGCGCCCGCTGCCCCCCGGCTGGGGCGGCCTCGACCATGCCGGTGTCTACCTCACCGCCGACGCCCACGCCCGTGTCGGCGGCGACTTCTACGACATCCAGCCCGGCCCGCACGGCACCCGCGTCCTGGTCGGCGACGTGCAGGGCAAGGGCCTGGGCGCGGTGGAGGCGGCGGCCGCGCTGCTCGGCACGTTCCGCGAGGCCGCGTACCACGAGGCGGACCTGGCGACGGTCGCCGAGCGGCTGGAGACACGGATGACCCGGCACCGCGAGCACACCGTCGCCCTGGGCCGCTCGGACGGCGACCGGTTCGCCACGGCCGTCCTGCTCGCCTTCCCCGACGACGACCAGGAGGCGGTGGACGTCCTGCTGTTCGGGCACGAACCGCCGCTCGCCGTCGGGCGGGGCGAGGTGCGCACCCTGTCGGCCGGAGCGGGGCTGCCGCTCGGCTTCCGGGGCCTCGCGCCCGGGCCCGCGGAGATCCGGCGGTGGCGGATCAGCGGTGACGAGACGCTGCTGCTGGTGACGGACGGGGTGACGGAGACCCGGGACGGCACCGGGGCGTTCTACCCGCTCGCCGACGAACTGGCCCGGGCGGTCGCCGAGGACCCGGGCACCGCCGAACCGGCCCGCCTGGCGGCCTTCGTCAGGGACGGCACGCTGCGGCACGGCGGCGGGCACCTCGCCGACGACACCACGGTGTTCGCCGTCCGCAGGAGAGCCCGGTGCGAAGCCCCCGAAGGCGGACGTTTGCGGTCCTGAGACCCACCTTTGCAGCCGCAGCCGTTACGGTGCTGACGTACGTGATCGACACAGGGGGTGGGGCGATGCCCGGAACCGTGCTGCTGCTGGCGGCCTCGCCGGTGGGCAAGGGGCGCCTGGTGGACGCCGCCTCCGTGCTCCCCGTACTCGCCGCCGTGGCACCCGCCGTGCTGTCCGGCACCGACACCGCGAACGTCGTCGAACTCGCCGACCCGCTGGAGCCGCAGGCCGTCCTCACCCGGCTGCGCGCCGCCGCCGCGGCCCCCGGCCCCCTCACCGTGTACGTCACCGGCCAGCTCCAGCTCGACCGCCGGCAGCGCCTGCCCCACCTCGCGCTGGCCCGCACCACCGCCTCCACCACCCGCTACACGGCCTTCCCCTGGCACTGGTTCCGGGAGGAACTGCGGCTCAGACCGGCCGGCGCCACGACCCTGCTGCTCGACCTGCACGCCGACGCCGAGACCTGGCAGTCGCTGCGCGGCACCCCGCTGGACTCGGGCCGCGGCAACGCCGTTCACGGTCGCATCGCCCCACCGCCGTCCCGGCGCACGGTCGCGCAACCGGCGTACATGAAGGCTGTCGCGACGATCCTGCGCAGCGGGTTCCGGCCGCCGGTCGAGCAACTGCACCAGCAGGCGCTGACCCGGATCGCGCCCGAGAGCGCGGGCACGGACCTGGTGCTGAACACACCGGGTCCGACGGGCGGGGATCCGCACGCCGCCATCACCGCCGCGGTCCAGTCCGGCCGGCACGCCGACGCGGACGCGCTCGCCGCCCGGCACGAGCAGCTCGCCGTCACCGCGCACGGGCCCGCCTCCGAAGAGGCCCTGCACTGGGCCGAAGTCCGCGCCGATCTGGCGATGTTCGCCGGGGACGCCGCCCGCAGCTGCCGCACCTGGCTGATGATCGCCGGCGCCCGCCTGAACGCCGGCCAGGCGCCGGACGCCCCCGCCGTCGAGGCTGCCGTGGACCGGGCGCACCACCAGTGGAGCCAGGTCCGCGACACCATCCCCGCCCGTGAACTGGGCGCCGCGCTCGCCGCGTTGCGCGGCAGGGTGCCCGGGCGGCGCGAAGGGGCGCTGGACCATGTGCAGCGGCAGCTGAGGCAGTTGCAGATCCAGGGCTGAGCCGGGTGTGGCTGCCCGCCCTGAGCGAGGCGGTGCAGCACCCTCCGCGCGCAGTTGTACGGCGCCGTCACACAAACCCTCATCAAGAGAAGTCCTGGCGAGGTGTTGAGGAAGGTTTTACCGGTTGAATTTCCTCCCGGTGATGTTCACAGTTTCTCCATTGCGGACGCCCGTCCTCGTGGGTAGCCTCAATTTCGCACTGACCATGCAATTCATGAAAACGGGGATGGACTTCGTGAGCATACGAAGCAAGGGAATTTCTTCCGTAATCGCCTTCGCCATGACCGGCGCGCTGTGCGGTGTCGGAGCGCAGGCCGCTCAGGCGGCTCCGGCACAGCCGGAAGTGCGCGCGGGAGCGGACGAGATCTGCGCGGTCCTGGGGATCGGCAGTGGCGCGGCAGGCCTCACCAAGGCACTGGCCAAGGGCGCCTCATGGGTGGGGATCGGCGCGAGCATCGGGTGCTACGCGTACACGAAGGCGAAGGAGGCCACGCCTGCGGAAAGGCGGGCCGCCATGATCGCGTCGTACAAGAAGTACCAGGCCATGAGTGACATCAAGAAGCTCGATGCGCTCGGCTACTACTGCCGGAAGAAGGAGAGCGGCGGCGGTGGTGGAACGGACGTCGCGCCCACCGACGTGTCGGTGAAGGTGGGGTACCGCGACATCAGGATGAAGGGCGTGACGTACAAGTGCACGGCTACCGGGGACTGACCGGCCGGCGCGGGCCGGGCTATGGAGAACGCCTGCTGTTCTCCGTGGCGCTGGCCGCGGTGAGTCTGCTGTGGATCACTCACGACATGGCCACGTGGGCGACAGCGGCATGCGCCGTGGGTGCGGTCGGTGGCGCAGCTGGAATTCTCTATTTCGGGTGGCGCTATATTCGCTCACGCGGTAATTCCCGCTGACCGAATTCCTTGAGCGCGTCACACGCGAATCAGGCGGCCGAACCGGGCCGGTGGGGCAGCGGATCGCACCCCCGCCGGTCTGTGATGGCGTCGACGATCAGCACGCCGCGTCCGTCCTCGGCGCCTTCTTCCACAGCTGTGGACAGCGGTGCCCGCGGGCAGGTGCCCGTGACCTCCACGCACAGTTCCCGCCCACCCGGTCCCCGGGGCGCGAGGACGGAGCGGCACATCGGTCCCCGCAGGGCCCGGGCGTGGCCAGGTGCATCCGGCCGGTTCTCCTCGGGCGGACGGAGGCACGTCCGTGTCGGTGCGGGTCCGGGCAATGAGCCGGAATTGCCTTGGACCGGCGGAACGTTGGGCGTCCGTTCGATGGTGTCAGGGCCGAGAGGTACGCCCGGTGGGACGAGGCGAGAAGCCGGTTGACCGCGCCACCATGTGACAAAGGGGCTCGCGTGCGGAACACCGGCGCCTTCCCCGCTGAAGGGCGACCCGGCGACCGGACCCCTGGTCGCCGGAGCCTGTCCGCCCGAAGCGTCCGGCGCTCAGCGGGAGCCGGCGACGGCCCGCGGGCCGTGGTGCGGGGCCTCGGCTCGCGCCGGGCCCGCGTTCGCCGCGAGCAGCAGGGTCGCCACGGCGACGAGGGCGGCGGTGAAGCCTCGGGCGTACCGCTCGGCGGTGCGTGTGCGTTCGAGCACGGCGACCTCGCAACTGGGGCGGCGACTACGGGGCAGCGTGTTAAGCGTGTTCGACAATGCGGCTTAACACTCCGTTTAACCTAGGGGCAGTTCAGGTCGAACGGCAAGAGGCGCAGGGGGAGTTGGCGTGGGGGAGCGTGACGATCCAGGGACCATCGGTCGCCGGGTGCAGCGGTTGCGTGTGGAACGCGGACTGACCCAGCGGCAGTTGGCGGAACCCGTGTACACACCGGCCTACATCTCCACCCTGGAGTCGGGCCGGGTGCGGCCCTCCGACGACGCCCTGCGGCATCTCGCGGAACGGCTCGGCGTCGCCTTCGACGAGCTCGCCGGCGGACGCTCGGCCCGGCTCGTCACCGGGCTGCGGCTGCGGCTGACCGAGGCGCAGCGCACCCTCGCGATCGGCGAGGCCGAGGCGGCGGCCGAACAGTACGCCGAGCTGCTCGTCGAGGCCGGGACGCACAACCTGGCCGCCGAGCAGTCCGCCGCCCTGCTCGGGCTCGGCGAGTGCGCTCTGGAGACGGGCGAGCTCGTGGCCGGCCGGCAGTACTTCGAGCGGGCCGAGGAGCGGCTGGCCGACGCGCCGCTGCCCGCCCGGGTCCCGGCCCTGCGCGGCCGGGCCGTGGCGCACTACCTCGCCGGTGAGCTCCGGTACGCCGTCTACCTGCTGGAGACCACGCTCGACGAACTCAACCGCGGCGGACTGCACGACCCCGACGCCCTGCTGCTGCTCTACGCCAGCGCCATCGGCCCCTACATGGACATGGGCGCGCACGCCCGGGCCGCGCAGGCCGCCGAGTTCGCCCTGGCGCTGGCCCCGCAGTCCGGCGACCCCGCCCTGGTCGCCCGCATGCACCGGTCCGTCGCCCGCACCCTGGTCGCCGAGGGCCGCCTCGCCGAGGCCGACGCCTCCCTGGCCAAGGCCGCCGAGCTGTACCGGGGCCTGCGGATCCGCACCGAACTCGCCAACTGCCACTGGATGCGCGGCTACGTCTACGCCCAGGACGGACAGCTGGAGCGGGCGGAGGCCGAACTGCGGGAGGCCCTCGGCATGCTGTCGGCCAAGCGCGCCGCCTTGTACAGCAGCCAGGTCACCGTCGAGCTGGCCGACGTGCTGCACAAGCGCGGCAGGTCCGACGAGGCGGCGGCCCTGCTGCACGACGTCCTCGGTCACCTGTCCCCCGAGCGCGGCGCCGTCCACTCCGCCGCCGCGCACCGGCTGCTCGGCATCATCGCCGAGGACGCCCGCCGCACGGAGGACGCCGAGGAGCACTACGTCCGCGCCCTGAGCCTGCTGGAACGGGCCGGCGCCGCCGGTGACCTGGCCGACCTGTGCCGGCTGCTGGGCGACCTGCTGCGGCGGACCGGCCGGGTGGAGGCGGCCCTGGACGCCTACCGGACGGGCCTCGGGCACCGTACGGCCCCCGGCACCACCACCCTCGGCCCCGCGCCCGCACAGCCGCCTCTGTGAGGAAACCGGGCCCTCGCACAGCCGTGCGGGTTAGCCTCCTTGCGGGAAGTGAACGACCGGGGCGGGTGCGTGGAGAACCGACGAACGATGGCCGACGGCATACGGCTGGGCCTGCGGGCCCTGGTGTACGCCGTGCTCGGCGGTGCCGCGCTGCTCGCCGTCGCGACGGTGGCGTCGGTGCTCGGGCCGATGCTGGCGCTCGACCTCTACACCCCGCCCGTCGCGGCCTGGTGGACGGTGTTCACCGCGATCACGGTCCAGGGCGTGCCGTTCCTGCTGCTGGGCACGGTCGTGTCGGCGGCGATCGGGGCGTTCGTGCCCGAGCGGGTGTTCCAGCGGCTGCTGCCCCGCCGAACGGTGCTCGCCGTGCCCGTCGCCGGGGCCGCCGGGGTCGTGCTGCCCGGCTGCGAGTGCGCGTCCGTGCCGGTGGCGGGGAGCCTGATGCGGCGGGGTGTCGCGCCCGCCGCCGCGCTGGCCTTCCTGCTGTCGGCGCCCGCGATCAACCCCGTCGTCCTCGTGGCGACGTCGATCGCCTTCCCGGGGCAGCCGGAGATGGTCCTCGGCCGGCTTCTCGCCTCGCTCGGCACGGCCGTGGTGATGGGCTGGCTGTGGGCGCGCTTCGGGCGGGAGGAGTGGCTGCGGCTGCCGAAGCGGAGCGGTGCGCGGGCGCCGGCCGGCGGGCCGCGCGCCTTCGTCCTCGGACTTCAGCACGACTTCCTGCACGCGGGCGGGTTCCTCGTCCTCGGGGCGGCGGCAGCGGCGACGTTCGACATCGTCGTGCCGCGGTCGCTGCTGGAGGTGTTCACCGGGTCGGCCTGGCTGTCGGTGCTGCTGCTCGCGCTGCTCGCGGTCGTGCTGTGCGTGTGCAGTGAGGCCGACGCGTTCGTGGCGGCGTCGCTGAGCGGCTTCTCCCCGACGGCGAGACTGGCCTTCATGGTGGTCGGGCCGATGGTCGACCTGAAGCTGATCGCGTTGCAGACGGGCACGTTCGGCAGGGCCTTCGCGGTGCGGTTCTCGGCGGCGACATGGGTGGTCGCCGTGGTGAGCAGCGTCCTGGTGGGGTGGTGGCTGCTGTGAGGCGCTACGGACCGGCCGTACTGCTCGCGCTCGTGGGCGCGGCGATCCTGCGGGTGTCGCTCCTCAGCGAGCTGTACCTCCGGTACGTGCAGGCGGGACTGCGGCCGTACCTGGTGATCTCCGGGGTGACGCTGGTGCTGCTGGCGGTGGCGGTGGCGCTGGTGACACGCGCGGCGGAGGGCGACGAGGGCGACGAGGCCGACGAGGGCGCACCGGAGCCCGAGCCGCACGCTCACGATCACGGCCATGGCCCCGCCGGCCCCCGGGTCGCCTGGTTTCTCACCCTGCCCGCCCTCGCCCTCCTGCTGTTCCCGCCGCCCGCCCTCGGCTCCTACAGCGCGGAGCGCGAGGCGGACCGGCGTGCCGCCCAGGGCGTCGGCACCTTCCCGTCCCTGCCGGCGGGCGACCCGGTCGATCTCGCCCTCGGAGAGTTCGGCTCCCGGGCGGTCTACGACAGCGGCCGCTCCCTGCAAGGCCGTACGGTCCGGCTCACCGGCTTCGTCACCCGCGACGCCGACGGCACCTGGTACGTCACCCGCCTCCTCGTCTCCTGCTGCGCCGCCGACGCCACGACCGCGAAGGCCGAGGTGCGCGGCGCGCAGGCCCCACCGGTCGACACATGGGTGACGGTCACCGGCACGTGGCACCCCGAGGGGGCGCTGGGCTCGGACGCCGCCTGGCCGCCGGTCGTCGACGTCACCTCCGTACGGCGGGTGGCGCAGCCGGACAGCCCCTACGAGAGGCGCTGAGCCGATCCGCCACGGCCACGGCCCCGCACAGGGGTTTTGCCCCCCTGCCCTCGGGTAGTCGGGGGCACGACTCCGGGAGGGCTCGGAGTGATCCGGGCGGGTGTCGGGCGCGATGCCCGGCGGGCATCGGGCGAGGTCGTGGGCGCTGATGCACGCCGGGCGCGGGCGCACGGTGCGCGCAGGCGGGTCGGCTTGCGCCCGGCCACGCACCGGCGAACCGCGCGGCCGGTCACCCGACGGCCTGCTCGCTAGGTCAGGTCCCGGCGGCCTGCCCGGCCCGCGGTCAGCCCCGGAAACGAACGGCGATGGTGGAAGCCGCGGTGATCGAAGGAGGCGGTGGCCGTGCGGCCCAGGGACGACCCGCGAGGCGCCCACGGCGGCGACCCGGGCCCCGGCCGTAGCGAGGGAGGCGGCCCGGACCTGGACGGAGTCCGGGCCGCCGACGTGATCGCCAGAGGGGTGCGGGGCGCCGAACCGGGAGAGGTGCCGGGGCGGCTGTGCGAGGTCGCGGTGGAACTGCTGCCGGTGATCGGGGCGAGCGTGTCGCTGCGCAGCCAGGGCATGCCCGTGCAGCTGAGCGCGAGCAGCGCGCAGGCCGCGCACCTGGCGCAGATCCAGGCCACGCTGGGCGACGGCCCCTGCCAGAGCGCGCTGGAGGAGGGCGCGCCCGTGCTCGCCTGCGACCTGACCACGGGCCGTGACGCGGGACGCTGGCCGGTCTTCGCCCAGCAGGCGACGGAGGCCGGGGTACGGGCGGTGTACGCGGTGCCACTGGGCAGCGGCGCGGTGTGCGTGGGCACCCTCGACCTGTACCGCGACCGCCCGGGCGGACTCACCGACCGCCAGCTGCACGTGGCCCGGATCGTGGCCGGTGTCATGACCGTGGCCCTGATGGCACTGCCGCACGGGGACGAGCCCGGGACGCAGGACGGCGAGGACTGGCTGAGCGGGCTGGCCGCGGACCACGACGAGGTCTACCAGGCCGTCGGCATGATCATGGCCCAGCTCGGGGTGGGCGCGGACGACGCGCTCGCGCGGCTGCGGGCGGACGCCTTCGCACGGGGGCGCACGGCCCTGGACGTGGCACGGGACGTGACCGCCCACCGCACGCGTTTCGACCGGTACTGAACCCGGGGCGTCAGATCTGCGCCCTGGCCTGCTTCGTCATCTCGGCCAGGCGCTGCGCCCCGAGCTGCGCGGCCTGCTGCGTGACCTCCGCGTACACCTCGCCGAGGCCTCCGTTGGTGAGGGTGATCGCCTCCTCGCCGACGCGGACGGCGGCGATGTCCATCGTGAGGTACGTCAGCTCCCCCTCCTCCGACTCGCCGGCCAGTGTGACCCGCAGGGCCTGCCGGGCCTCCCCCACCGGTGGCAGCGGCAGGGCGTGGACCTCGACGTTCTGGATGCCGCCGCGGGTGGTCGCGGCCGTGAACTGGCCGCACCTGCCGGGCAGCGACTTCATCCAGCCCAGCGCGCGGTCCACGTCCGCCGGGCGATGGGCGGCGACCTGGTAGCGCAGCTGGGCGTCGGTGTCCCCGTCGTCGAGCGCGGAGGTCGCCCGCGGTCCCTTCGGGGCGCCGAAGGGCTCCTCCGTGTAGAGGACGTCGAGCAGCCGCTGACAGTCCCGCTCCTCCGTGGTCGCCTTCAGCAGCCCGTCCCGCCAGGTCCGCGCGCCCCGGGTCGGCCCCCACGGCTCCCCCAGATCGGTCTCGGTGACGAGCACCGCCCGGGCCTGCGCCTCGGTGAGGGCGGCCCCGGAACCGGCGGGCTGCTCGACGGCGGGTGACGCGGCGGAGGCCGACGCGGAGGCCGACGCGGAGGCGGAGAACCACCGGGGCCGCGGCTCGTCCCCGACGGAGCAGCCGGCCGTGGCCAGCAGGGCGGTCACGGACAGCGCGGAGGCGAGGAGGGCACGGGTGGCCGGAGGATGCGTCATCGGGGTGCCTCCTGCGTGGGGGCATGGAGGCGCCGCCGGGCGGGGCGGGCTCCACGATCGGGTACGTGCTCTTACGGCACCACCGCGACCGCCCGCCCACCAGCGATACGGTCCGTCCGGGTGAGCGGCCCCGGGACGCCCGCGGCCGCCCGTCCGAAAACCCGTCGCCCCGCCCCGGGCCCCCTTGTTACGGTCATGCCCATGCAGCGCGTCCAGCCGTTCCCGTCCGCCACGACGACGCCGGAGAATGTCCCGGCGCGCTGACAGCTGACCCAGATGTCCGAAGCCCCGGGGCGAGTGCCCCGGGGCTTCGCCGTGTGGTGCTCGCCTCCGACCCAGAGGAGCCACCATGCACGACCACCGCCGGCTCGGCCGTGAACTGGACCTGTTCGACACCGATCCGCTGATGGGCGCGGGGCTGCCGTACTGGCTGCCCGACGGCGCGATCGTGCGGCACACCCTGGAGGAGTACATCCGTGACGCGGAACGGCGGGCCGGCTACCGGCACGTGTACTCACCCGCCCTCGGCAAACGCGAGCTGTACGAGATCTCCGGGCACTGGGACCACTACGGCGACGACATGTTCCCGCCGATGGACGTGGGCGCCGAGCAGGTCCTGCTGCGCCCCAGTCTCTGTCCCCACCACGCCCTGATCTACCGTTCCCGCGCCCACAGTTACCGCGAACTACCCCTTCGCATGGCCGAGTTGGGTGGTATGTACCGCTCGGAGCTGTCCGGCGTGCTCGGCGGTCTGACCCGGGTGCGGGCCATCACCCTCAACGACGCGCACATCTTCTGCACCCTGGACCAGGCCGTGGAGGAGGCCCGTGCCGCGCTGGAGCTGATCGGCCGCGCCTACGCGGACCTCGGCATCCGCGCGGCCCGGTACCGGCTGTCCCTGCCCGGCGAGGGCGGCAAGTACGTGGCCGATCCGGAGCTGTGGGGGCGCGCCACCGCCCTGCTGAGGGAGGTTCTGGACGGCTCCGGCATCCCGTACGAGGCGGCCGAGGGCGAGGCGGCCTTCTACGGCCCCAAGATCGACGTGCAGATCACCGACCCGGCCGGCCGGGAGGCCACCCTCTCCACCGTCCAGATCGACTTCCACCAGCCCGAACGGTTCGACCTGCACTACATCGGCCCCGACGGGGCGAAACACCGCCCGGTCATGGTGCACCGCAGCATCATCGGCAGCGTGGAGCGCGCGGTCGCCCACCTCCTCGAGGAGCACGGTGGCGCCTTCCCGCCGTGGCTGGCCCCGGTGCAGCTGGCCGTCCTGCCGGTGGGGGACGAGCAGGACGACGCCGCCCACGCCCTGGCGGGGCGCGCGCGGGAGCTCGGCCTGCGCGCCGAGGTCAGCGGCCCCGAGCAGGGCACCCTCGCCGCCCGGATCCGCGCCGGCCGGCTGGTCCCCTACCAGGCGGTGATCGGCGGGCGGGAGGCCGCCGCCGGTCTCGCGGCACCCCGCCTGCGCGACGGCACCCGGCCGGACGCCCTGCCCGGCGCCGAACTGCTGCGCCGGATCGGCGACCGCGTGGCGGCCCGGGGCACCGCGCTGTGGGACCCGTCGTAGGGCGGGTCCACCAGGGTTCAGAACGTCCAGCGCGTGTGGCTGTAGACCCCGTTGTCCCGGCCGAAGCCGTACGCGCTGTCCGGGGACACCGCGAACACCACCGCCTCGCCGCTGCGGAACGCGTCCCCGATCCCGTGGAAGGTGCCCTCGGGGGAGGTGATGTGCGGCCCGTACTTCGTCTCGTACGCCGTGATCACCTCCTCCAGCAGCGCACGGTCGGCGACCGGCTCCGCCGTGCCCTCGACCACGACGTCGAACCCCTCGGTGAGCGCGTTCGCCCCGGTGGTCAGGGCGCAGTGGGCGTCGTGTGCGAGGTTCTTCGCCTTCTGCTCCCGGCGGCCGGTGGAGAAGTACAGCGCTCCCTCGTGCCAGGCGGCGATGCAGGGCGTGACGTGCAGCCGGCCGTCGGGCCGCACCGTGGACACCCAGAAGATCTCGGCGGCCTCCAGCCGGCGTTGCGCCTCGGCCCATTCGGTGGCCGTGACCTGCGAGGCACCCGGGCGGGGGTTGAGCGCGGAGCTGTAGCGGGCGTCGAGCTCGGTCGTGGGTCGTTGTGCGGGCATGGCGGGACTCCTTCCGTCTCCTCCCGGTAACGACCGGCCGCCGGGGCCGAAATCATCGCCGCGTCCGTTCGTGGGTCCGGCGGCGCCGGTCAGTGCGCCGTCCACGGCCGGAGCGCGACGGGCATCTGCGACGGCGCCGACTTCCTCGACGCGGACGCCCACCCGGCCCTCACCTTCACCTCGACCCGCGTGGAGCAGGCCGGTGGGACCCGCTTCCAGGTCACCGGCGACCTGACCGTGCGCGGCGTGAGGGGGCAGGTCACCGTGGACTTCGAACCGACCGGCGCCGGCCACGACCCGCAGGGCGCCTTCCTGGCCGCCTTCACGGGCCGCACGGTGATCGACCGGGGGGCCTGGGGCGTCGGCGGGGCCCGCGGCATGGTCGGCCGGAAGGTGGCGCTGGACTTCGACGTCACGGCGATACGGCGGTCCTGACGCCACGCGCCCGCGGCGGGCCGTCCCGCGGGCCGTAGGGTCGCTGTCACGGAGCTTCCCCGCGGACCACTGGAAGGAGTCCCCGCCGTGACGGACGGTCAGCGCATCCCGGTGATCATCGACTGCGACACCGGCGTCGACGACGCCCTCGCCCTGCTGTTCGCCGTCCGGCACCCGGCGCTCGACGTGCGGGCGATCACCTGCGTGGCCGGGAACACGGACGTGGACGGCGTCGTCCGCAACACCCTGACGGTGCTGGAACAGGCGGGCGCCCCCGAGATCCCCGTGGCCCGGGGCGCCGAGCGGCCGCTGATCGAGGCCCCCCGGTCCGCGCGGCACGTGCACGGACACGACGGCATGGGCGACCTGGGCCTGCCCGAGCCGACGCGGGGGCCCGCCGACGTCGACGCGGTGACGCTGCTGCGCCGCGAGATCCTCGCCTCCCCGCGCCCGGTCACGCTCATCCCCACGGCACCGCTCACGAACATCGCGCTGCTCCTGCGTACGCATCCGGAGGTGGTCCGCAACATCGAGCGGATCGTCTTCATGGGCGGCGCGGCGGCCGTCGGGAACGCCACGCCCGTCGCGGAGTTCAACGTCTGGCACGACCCGGAGGCGGCCGCGATCCTGCTCACCGCCGGGGTGCCGATCACGATGTACGGGCTGGACGTGTTCACGCGGGTCGTGGTCCCGGCGGCACAGGTGCGCAGGCTGCGCGCGAGCGGCGAGCCGGGGGCGCGGCTGGCCGGGGAGCTGCTCGCCCACCGCCCCGCCCACCCGGACAGCCGTCCCGACGACCCCTCCGAGACGGCCGGCGGTCTCGGTGACGCGGGTGCGGTGTGCGCGGTCGCCGACCCGGAGGGCCTGACGACCCACCGCCTCCCGGTGGACGTCTCCCTCGCGCCCGGACCGACACGCGGCATGACGATCGTGGACCGCCGCGCCCGGCCCGGCGAGTCGGAACTGCACGAGGGCACGCGCGAACAGCCGCTGGTCGACGTGGCGCTGGACGTGGACGTGGAGCGCTACGTGAAGCTGTACCTGGCGACGGTCGAGGTGTGATCGCCGCCGGGACATGAGAGCGCCCGGTGCGCTGTCGCCGCCGGACGACAGCGCACCGGGCGCTCTTCAGGCTCGGACGTCCTACGCGCCGCGCTTGGCCGCACGGCGGCGGGTCACGACGACGAGGGCCGCGCCGCCCGCCAGCAGGGCCGCCGCGCCGAAGGCGATCGGGCCGGTGCTGCTGTTGGCGCCGGTCTCGGCGAGGTCACCGCCGCCACCGTTCGGCTTGGGAGCGGTGGGCGTCGACTCGGAGGCGCTCGGGGTGGGCGTGTCCGTGTCGGAGGACGGCGGCGTCGAGGGCTCGGCCGGCTCGGACGGGGACGCCGGAGGGGTCGTCTCCTCGGCCGGCTCGGAGGGGGACGCGGGCGGCGTGGAGGCCGGGGGCTCCTCCTCCGCCGGCGGCGGGGTCGTGCAGTCCTTCGTGCCGCCGTTCCAGGCCGCGATCAGCTTGTCCTTGATGACCGGGCGGTCCGGGCCCTTGGGCAGCTCGCCGTGCTCGAAGCCGTCCTTCGCGTCGAGCTCGCCGTCGAACTTCACGGCGCCCCGGTAGAGGTCGATCTGCCCGAAGCAGCCCTTGTCCGGGATGGCGATGTCGAGCGAGTCGGTGGCGCCCGGCTTGACCGTCACCGTGTCGAAGTCGACGAACACCTGCTCGCCGGAGGTCGCGAACGTCGCGCCGTGCGCGAGGTAGGACGCGAGGGAGGCCGTGCAGGTGACCGCGTCACCGGCGGTGCGGACCTTGATGTGGACCTTGCCGTCGTCGGTCGGCTTCAGGTTCTGGTCGTCGACCTTGACCGAGTCGTAGAAGTTCGTGCCGTCGAGCGAGAACTGGCAGCGGTCGGTCCCGGTCTCCGTGCCCGCGCCGGTACCGGGCTGGTAGCTGCCGCCGGACGACCAGCCGTCGCCGCCGGGCGTACCGGTGGCGAACGCGGTGGTGGCGGAGGCGGCGCAGAGGGCGAGGGCCGCGGCGCCCGTCCCCAGCAGGCGGCGCGCGGTGACACGTCTCGCTATGGACATGCGTATCCCATTTCTTGGCGTGTGCAGAACCCGGGTGGCGGCATGCGGGCAGCGCGCGGCGCACGGCTGCCGGGCCGCACCGGGGGGTGAGTGGTCTGAGAAACACTGGGCTCATAGGTCACATGCGCCTCAGTGAGCCCCCATCGTGGCGGCGTCGCAGCACGCTGTCAACCTGCGCTGATGCAAAGGAAGTTGCTCTGCCATCACACTTTCATCACAGCAGGAATGGATCACTCCGATCAACGCGATGGTTCCTTTTTCCGGCATTCTGGACAGATTCAATGCTGTCGCCCGTATGCCCTTCGAAGGAGACCGCGTGACCGATCGCTCCACCCTCGACCTGTCCTCCCGGGATCCGGACTGGTGGCGCCAGGCCGTCGTCTACCAGATCTACCCGCGCAGCTTCGCCGACGCCGACGGCGACGGACTCGGTGACCTGCGCGGCATCACCCGCCGCCTCACCCACCTCGCCGCCCTGGGCGTGGACGCCCTGTGGCTGAGCCCCTTCTACCCCTCCGAGCTCGCCGACGGCGGCTACGACGTCGCCGACCCCCGGGGCGTCGACCCGCGCCTGGGCACCCTCGACGACTTCGACGCCCTGGTCGGCGAGGCCCACCGCCTCGGACTGAAGGTCATCGTCGACATCGTGCCCAACCACTCCTCGCACCGGCACGCGTGGTTCGAGGAGGCCCTGTCCGCGGGTCCCGGCTCGGCGGCCCGCGACCGCTACGTCTTCCGCGACGGCCGCGGCGAGCACGGCGAACTCCCGCCCACCGACTGGCAGTCCGTCTTCGGCGGCAGCGCGTGGAAGCGGGTGCCCGACGGCCAGTGGTACCTGCACCTGTTCGCCCCCGAACAGCCCGACCTCAACTGGGAGAACCAGGAGGTCCGCGCCGACTACCGCACCACCCTGCGCTTCTGGTCCGACCGCGGGGTCGACGGCTTCCGGGTGGACGTCGCCCACGCCCTCGTCAAGGACCTGAGCGAACCGCTGCGCGACCTCGGCCGGCCCGAGCTGAGCCGCGAGGAGGCACTCACCGCGCTGCCGCCCGGCACCCACCCCTTCTACGACCGCGACGACGTGCACGAGATCTACCGCGACTGGCGCAAGATCCTCGACGCCTACCGCCCGCCTCGCATGGCCGTCGCCGAGGCGTGGGTGCCCGGCGCCCGGCGCGCCCTGTACGCCCGCCCGGACGAGCTGGGCCAGGCCTTCAACTTCGAGTACCTGGAGGCCGGCTGGGACGCGGACGAGCTCAGGCAGGTCATCACCGACTCGCTCGCCACCGCCCGGGCCGCGGGCGCCTCGGCCACCTGGGTGCTGTCCAACCACGACGTGATCCGGCACGCCTCCCGTCTGATGCTGCCGCCGGACACCGACCTCAACGCCTGGCTGCTGTCCGGCGGCCACGCCCCGGCCGTCGACCCGGCGGCCGGGCTGCGCCGGGCCCGGGCGGCCACCCTGCTGATGCTGGCGCTGCCCGGCTCGGCCTACGTCTACCAGGGCGAGGAACTCGGCCTGCCCGAGGTCCCCGACCTGCCCACCGAAGTGCTCCAGGACCCGATCTGGGAGCAGACGGGCCACGTCCGCAAGGGCCGCGACGGCTGCCGGGTGCCCCTGCCGTGGACGACGGCCGGACCCTCGTACGGCTTCGGGCCCGGCGGTGCCTGGCTGCCGCAGCCGCCCGGCTTCGCCGCCTACGCCGTCGAGGCGCAGGACGGAGTCGAGGGCTCCACCCTAGAGCTGTACCGCACCGCCCTGCGGCTGCGCCGCAAACTCCTCGACGGCGAGGAGCTGACCTGGGCGGCGGACGCCCCGGACGGCGTGCTCCGGTTCGACCGCTGCGAGGGCTGGCGCTGCGTCACGAACCTGTCCGACGCGCCGGTCGGGCTGCCGGCCGGTGAGGTCCTGCTGACCAGCGCGCCCCTGGAGGACGGCCGGCTCGGCCCGGACACGACGGCGTGGCTCGGACGCTGAGCGCTCCGCGGGCGGCCCTGTGGAGGTCGTCCATCGTGTGCGGCGCCGTCGTGGCTGGTCGCGCGGTTCCCCGCGCCCCTTCGGGGCGCGGGGCCCACTCGCGTGGCCCCGCGGGGCGTGCCACCAGCGGGGACCGTCGTGAGAATCGTCGGCGGAGTGTCTTCGACAGCCCGGACACGGACAGGGAGCCCCGCCCGCGATGAACTGGTACAGCAGGACAGCAGCCGTGGCGGGGGCCCTCGCGGTGGGGGTGCTCGCGCTTCCCGGTGCGCCGGCGCTGGCCCGGGACGGCGGGCTGTGGGGTGCCGCGACCATCGCACCCGGCCGGGAGGGCGTCGTCGAGATCGCGGGCGTCCCGGAGGCCGCTGAGGGCGCGACGCTGACGCTCACCGCACCCCGGGGCACCCGGGTGATCCGCACGCCGCTCGACGCCTCCGGCCACCGCGGCTCGGTCGCCGCCGACGGGCGCAGCGCGACCTACACCGTCACCGGCGACGCGGCCGGACCGGACCGGGTGTTCCCCTTCGTGCTGGCCGTGCCCGGGGACGCCGTCCCGGGCACCCGGCTGCGCGACTGTGCCCTGCGCGTCACCGACGCCCGGGGCGTTGCGCGGGCCGTGGGTCGGTGTGCCGTGACCGTGGGCCTGGCCGGGCCGACGCTGACCCGCCCGCTGTCCGGTGTACCGCTGGCCACCCGGCCGGAGATCTCCGGCACGGCCCACCCGGGCGCCCAGGTCACCGTCCGCGACAAGGACGATCAGGAGGCCTGCGCGACCACCGCCGCCGCCGACGGCACCTGGTCCTGCGTCCCGGGCCCCGGCCTCCCGGCGGGCGCCAACCGGCTCCAGGCGGTCGCCACCCTGAACGGGGTGAGCGCGATGAGCGACCAGATCGACATCTCCGTGACGGAGCCCGGCTCCGGTCAGTAGCGCAGCGCCCGGGCCACCTCCGCCCGGACCTCCCCGGGCAGGTCGCGGGTGCCGCGGGCGGTGGCCGTGGCGGAGTGGCCGGTCTGCACGTGGTCCACCGTGACGATGACCGTGTCGACCAGCCGTCCCCCGGCGTCCCGGAAGTCGACCTGGACGGCGAAGGACCGGGACGCGTCGTCGGTGTTGCGGACGGTGACCTCCGTGCGGGCCCGGCCGTCGGACCCGGTGACGAGTGGGCCGGTCCTCACGTCGTCCTTGACGTCGGTGCCGCCCCGGATGGCGTCGAGCCGCTGTCCGGCCTCGGCCGTGGCGGACCCGACCGCCTCGGAGGCCTCCGAGGCGATGGACCCCACTGCGGACTCCGCCTTCCGCGCGGTGTCCGCCGGGCTCTCGTCACCGCTGCAGCCCGCGAGCACGGCGGACAGGGCCGGCGCCAGGGCCGCCCCTCCCGTCGCCCGGCGCGTCCGGTGGCGGGCAGCCATGTCGCCTCCCTGGGAGACCGCCGGCCCTCGGCGGCCCCACGGCCTCAGGTGCGTCCGAGTCCGCCGCCGCCGAAGGATCCGCTGGATCCGGGCGACCAGCGGCGCGGATTCTGGTCCTTGCCGGTCTTGGTGCTCGCACGATGCAACTCGTGCGGCATGATCCGCTGACCGTCGCGCGCCACGACCGGCACGTCGTCGGGCTCCCGCATCTCCCGCATCTCGCGGACCGGCCCGGAGTCCGGCATGTGCGGCTGCTCCTCCGGGGCGGGGTGATGGGTGTCCGTGTCCATGACCCGCATTCCGACCCGCACGGCCCAGATCAGCGCACAGGCCACGATCAGCCCGCCGACGAAGGCGAGGGTCACGGCGACCGCGTGATCTGACGAGGCCGCCAGTTCTGCATACGTTGCCGTATTCATGCCCCAAGTATCGCCGACGAAATGCGATAAAGCGCCCGGAATGCCCCACGGGAAGACCCCGGGTATCCTCGCCGCCACGCCCGGCGTGGCGTCCGGCAGGGCGCGGGCCGCCGACGACCGGAACCCGCCCGCACACCTCGCCCAGCCCCTGCACGAGAGGGGGAACGACGTCTCGTCACGGCGCGGACGGGCCCCGCTCCCGTGCCGCCCGCGGGGTACGGTGGAGGGACCGGGGGTATGCCGCAACCGGTGGCCGAACCGGTCTCGCCCTCGGCGCTCCACGCACTCCCAGGACCTCCCCACCGGGCCCGCGGCCTCGCCACCTCCTCGCCACGCACCCCATCCGCAGCAGGAGCCCCTCGATGACGTCCGCCTCTTCGCCCCCGCCGTCCGTCCCCGCGCCGTCCGAGGTCCGGCTACGGCTCGCGGACCAGCCGCGCCAGGGGCCCACCGCCCGCCGGATCGACGGGGCGTGGTGGCCCCGCTCCTACGACCTGGCCGCCGAACTGCCCGGGCTGCTCGGCGGACTTCCGGACGCCTGGGGCAGGATCAGCAGCGTCCTGGTCAACGGGGACACCTGGCCGGCCTGCCCGGAGCGGCTGGACGTCGCGGGGCAGGCGGTGCACGTCGGCCGCACGGACTCGCCGACCGCCCCGCACACCGTCTGTCTGCTCGCCCCCGGCCGCGGCCGCTGGGACCTGCTGGTGGTACCGCCCGCCACGGAGGAGGCGGAGGCCGTCCGGCTCATGGAACAAGCCGTCGCGCAGGGCGTCTGACGTCAGCGCGCGAGCAGCACCAGGGCCAGGGCGGCCAGCGCCGGGACGGTCTGGACGAAGAGGATCTTCCGGCTGGCGGTGGCGGCGCCGTAGAGCCCCGCGATCGCCACGCACACCAGGAAGAACACCGAGACTCGGAAGCCGACCGGGTCGGACGCCACCGCGCCCCACACCAGGCCGGCGGCGAGGAAGCCGTTGTAGAGGCCCTGGTTCGCCGCCAGGGCCTTCGTCGCGGTGGCGAACTCGGCGCTGGTGCCGAAGGCGGCCCGGGCCCGCGGCGTGGTCCACAGGAACATCTCCAGCACCAGGATGTACACGTGGAGCGCGGCGAGGGCCAGCACCGCGAGCGTGGCGACGGTCGACATGCGCTCATCATCACAGGCCCGCCCCGCCCGTCCCCGTTCGGGCCCTCCCGGGAGGCGGCGGGCCCCGCCGGGTGGCAGATTGCGGCCAGAGGAAGGCCGGGCCCGGCCGTCGCGTCCCCGCGTGTGCCGCTCGGGAGCCGGGCCCGGCCTTCCCGCCTGCGCGCACTCCGCCAGGCCACCCCCGTGTCCGGAATCAACCATTCTCGGTTGACCGGCAGCCTCAGGTTTGATCAGCTGTCCCACTAGTCATGTTCGATTCTGATCGAGCACTTCATGGCTCCCTGGGGGGGAGCTTGTGACCAGTGGGGGAGTCTCCTTGAAGCATCATGGTTCCGCTGTGCCGCGCCGCGCCGGATTCCGGCGCGGCGCCGCGGCGTTGACCTTCGTGGCGCTGGCCGCCGGTACCGCCCTGTCGGGCGCGACGGCCGCGACGGCCGCCGGCGGCGCGGCGCTCGCCGGGCAGGCCTGCACACCGACCGAGGGCTTCTCCGGTTGCCGGCTGTTCGACCCGGCGACGGCGAAGCAGGAGTTCAAGGTGCCGTCCGGGGTGACGGGCCTGGACGTACGGGCCTGGGGAGAGGGCGGCGCCGGCAACTCCATGGCGAACGGCGGTGCGGGCGGCTTCGTCGCCGGCACCCTGAAGGTCACCCCCGGAGAGGCGCTGAGCGTCGCCGTCGCGGGGCTGAACGCCGGTGACGCCCTCGGCGGCAAGGCCGGCAGCAGCGGCGCCGAGCGCGGCGGCAACAGCAGCGCGATCCGTACGAGCGGCGGCTCGGCGCTGGTCGTCGCCGGCGGCGGGGGCGGCGGGGGCGGCGACATGGCCCACGGCCAGGCGGGCGCCGCCGGTGGCGAGTCCGGCCAGGACGCCTCCGAGGCGGGCCGCGGCGGCAAGGGTGCCACGGGTGCGAAGGGCGGTGCGGGCACCGGCAACGGCGTCGCGGGCGCCGACCACGCCAAGGGCGGTGCCGGCGGGGCCGGCGGCGCGGGCCGGTACGGCGGTGGCGGCGGCGGTGCCGGCTACGCGGGCGGTGGCGGCGGCACGGGGGCCGAGACCGGCTCGTCCACCGGCAACGACCCCACCACCGGCAGCGGTGGCGGCGGCTCCAGCTACGCCGAGCCGGCCCGGGTGGACGACGCCCGGTTCGTCGTCGGCAACCGCTACACGGCGCCGGAGAAGACCGACCCGTTCTGGGCCCCCTCCGACAACCCGATCGACTCCGGTGTGGCCGAGGGCGGCGTCAACGCGCCCGGCGGCCCGGGCCGGATCGTCCTGCAGTGGCGGCAGTCGCCCCCGGTCGGCGAACTGATCCAGGTCTCCGGCACCGATGTGACGACCCAGCCGGGCGGCGGCGTCAAGCCGCTGGCCGTGGTGGCCCGGGACAAGGACGGCGAGCCGGTCGCGGACGCCTCGGTGACGTTCACGCTCGACGACCCGGACGGCCTGAAGCCGATCTTCCACATCGCCGACGGCCCGGACGACGACGAGACCGTCGTGGCGACCGACGCCCAGGGCCGCGCGCAGACCCCGTTCATCAACCTGAGCGGCCGCAAGGAAGGCCGGTTCACCGTCCGGGCGAAGACCCTGGGCGCGTCGACGGTCTTCACCGTGCGGGTCAAGGAGTCGCCGTACGTCGTGAGCGTGGGCGGCGGCGACGGGCAGAAGGCCGAGCAGGGGCAGGACTTCGCCGACGCGCTGCTCGCCCGGGTGGTCAAGTCGGGCAAGGACGCACCGGCCGGCACGGAGGTGGAGTTCCGCGTCGAGGACACCGGCGAGGACGCTCCCCGCTTCGAGGGCGAGGACCGGGTCGTCCGCGTCAGGACCGACGACTCGGGCAAGGCGACGGCCCCGGCCCTGACCGCGGGTGAGGGCACGGGCACGTACACCGTGGCCGCTTCGGTCGGTGACGCCATGACCCAGTTCGCGGTCGAGGTCGTCCCCGGTGACGGCTCGGAGGAGCCCGGCCCCGGCGACGAGTCCGGCTCCCCGTCCCCGTCCCCGAGCCCCACGACCGACCCGAGTCCCTCCGCGGAGCCCAGCCCGACGACCGGCGGCGCCACCTCCGGCACGACCGGCGGCGACGGCACCTCGACCACGGGCGGCACGTCCACGGACCTCGCCGGCGGCAGCCTCGCCTCCACCGGCGCGGGCGGCACGGGCCTCCTCCTCGCGGCGGCCGCGGCCTTGGCAGCGGTGGGCTTCGCGGCCTTCCGCCTCGCCCCGCGCCTGAAGCTCCGCTCCCGCGACGACGCCTGACGTTCTCCACCGCGACTGTCCGCACCCGGCTTCGGGGTGCGGGCAGTCGTCTTTCGTTTTGCGGAACCTTTGCCTGGGCGCCGGGCGTTGAGTGGGTGTGCGCGCGTGAGCTCGTGCGGTAGGTGATGCCGACTAGTACCGAGGTGACCTCAATGGCAGTGTGGGACCGGCTCAAGGACCAGGCCAAGGCTCTCCAGCAGGGGCAGGGCGGGCGGAGTGCGCCGGCCGGCGGGCACAGCGGTGGGACGAGGTCCGGTGGTGGCGGCAAGGCCCAGCTGGTCGGCCTGTTCAAGACGCAGCTCGGGTCGCTGAAGAACGAGCTGAAGAGCGGTGCGTACCGGGACGCGAGCATGGCGATGTGCGCCCTGGTCGCGGCGGCCGACGGGCAGGTGGACCCGGCCGAGCGCCAGCAGGTCGAGTCGATGATCCTCAGCAACGACGTGCTGCAGAACTTCCCGCCGGAGCAGCTCCGCCAGCGTTTCAACAAGCATGTGGACCAGCTGACCGCCAACTTCCTGCTCGGCAAGACCGAGGCGATGCAGGAGATCGCGAAGGCCGCCAAGAAGCCCACCGAGGCCAGGGCCGTGATCCAGACGGGCATGGTCATCGCCGGTGCCGACGGCCACTTCTCCCAGGCGGAGGCGACGGTCCTGCGCGAGGCCTGCGCGGCGCTGGGGGTGTCCCCGGCCGAGTTCCAGCTCTGACCGGTGGGACACGGGGCGGCAGCGACGGCCCGGTCGTCCACGGCGTGCCGGCCGGGCGGCTGCGACGGCTGGGTGTTCACGGCGTGCCGACCGGACGGCTGCGAAGGCCCCGGGAGGCTCCGAGCGACGGAAACCCGCAGGACCGCTCGCCGAGTGACGGGAGCACCCGGAGCTCCCTCGGCCACGCCGTGAAGGAGCCCGCCGCATGACCCCCGACCGGACCGCCCCCTCGCGCCGCGCTCTCCTGGCCGCCTCGGTCCTGCTCCCGCTCGCGGCCTGCGGTACGGACGACCGCCCCACCCGCGAGGCGAGGCGGCGAACCGCTACGCCCACCGGCACGGCGGCCGGCGGACCCCCGGTCCACCGGCCCCGGCTTGCGGACCTGGAGCGCGCGTACGGCGCCCGCGTCGGTGTCTACGCCCTCGCGACCGGCACCGGTGCCACCGTCGTCCACCGCGCCGGTGAGCGCTTCGCGTTCTGCTCGACGTTCAAGGCGCTCGCCGCGGCGGCGGTCCTGCACCACCGCTCCCCGGGCGGCCTGGACCGCCGCGTCACCTACACCGAGGCCGACCTGCGCTCCACCTCCCCGGTCACCGGCAAGCACGTCGCGACCGGGATGACGCTCCGTGAGCTCTGCGACGCCGCGGTCCGCCACAGCGACGGCACGGCGGGCAATCTGCTGATGCGCGACATCGGCGGCCCCGCCGGGCTCACCGCCTATCTGCGCCGGCTCGGCGACCCCACGAGCCGCATGGACCACTACGAGCCCGAGCTGCACGACGTACCGCCGGACGACCCGGCCGACACCACCACCCCGCAGGCGATCGCCACCGACTTCCGCACGCTCCTCCTGGGCGCCGCCCTGCCCGCCCGTGAACGCCGGCTCCTCATGGACTGGCTCTCGCGCAACGCCACCGTCGTCGGCGCCCGCCGCATCCGGGCCGGGCTCCCCGAGGGCTGGAAGGTGGCCGACAAGACCGGGACGGGCAACTACGGCCGGGCCAACGACATCGCGGTCGTCCACCCGCCGCGCACCGAGCCGCTCGTCCTGGCCGTCATGACCGACCGGCCGGGTGACGACACCGACCCCTCGGACGCCCTGATCGCCGAAGCGACCCGGCGGACCATCGCCGCCCTGAAGCTCCCGGGGCTCCCGTCGGCGTCTATAACGGGGCCATGATCTATCACGTCGTACCGCTCACCGTCTGGAACACCGCCCCCGGCCAGGCGTACGCGCCCGCCTCCCTCACCGAGGAGGGCTTCGTGCACTGCTCCCCGGACGAGGCGACCACCCTGGCCGTCGTCAACGCCTTCTACCGGGACGCGCCCCGGCCCCTGCTCGTGCTCGCCCTCGACGAGGCGCGGCTCACCGCCCGGGTGGAGTGGGAGGCGGCGGCCCCCGCCCCACCGCCCGGCGTCAGCGGCGACACCCTGTTCCCGCACGTGTTCGGCCCCCTCGACCGGGACGCCGTCGACCACGTCCTCGAAGTGCGGTGGGACGCAAAGGGCCGGGCCTCGGAGCTGCGTACGGCAGGATGATCAGGTGATCGAACAGAAGTCCAGCCCCACCGCCCCCGCCCCGCACCCCGTCCGGGGAGCGGCCCTCGTCGCCATCGGGACCCTCGCCCTCGCCGCACTGGCCTGGGTGACCCGGGCGGTCTGGCACCTCCGGCTCGCCGCGGCCGGGGAGCCTGCGTCCGGCCCGATCCACCAGGGAGGCGGCGTGCACCGCCCGCTGAACACGCTGGAGGACTCCTACCACCTGATCGACTCGGTCGGCAGCGCCGTCACGGCCGTCTGCGCCATCGCGTTCCTGTTCTGGCTCGACCGGATGCGGGACAACGCCAAGGCCCTCTCGGGCGCGGAGCCGCGCTACAGCTACCCCTGGCTCTGGCTGGGCTGGATCGTGCCCGTCGTGAATCTGTGGATACCCCGGGGCCTCGTCGCGGACGTCCACCGCTCGGTCTTCCCCGAGCGGCGGCTGCCCGCCGTCGTGAACTGGTGGTGGGGCCTGTGGCTGGCCGGTCTGGCCGGCGGCGTGGGGCTCATCTACGCCGACGACACGGACGAGGTCATCGCCCGCGCCTACGACGGCGCTCTCCCCCTGGTCGTCGCCGACCTGGTGATCGTGGCCGCGGCCGGAGTCGCGGCCCTCATGATCTCCACACTCACCACGGCCCAGCAGCGGCGCGTGGACGAGCTCGCCCCGGCCGCCTAGGGAGCGTTGCGGCCCCGTCCTCGACGCGGCCGGTACACCGACGCGACGAACGAGGCGGTCACCCGCACCGGTGTCTCCAACTCGCTGATGCGGTCCCGCAGTTGCTCCGCGTCGACGTGATGCGCGGCCGGGCTCATGGTCACCAGACCGGCGACCTCCTCGGCCGTGAGGCTCATCGCGTACTCCAGCGACTCGGCGCGCTCGTGCCGGAAGTGCGCCGCCAGGCTCCGGCGCAGGCGCTCCTCCTTCCCGGGGTCGACGGCCAGCAGCCCCGTGGAGGCGCGCAGTTCGCGCAGGTGCCGGGTGGTGGGGGTGACGACGAGCAGCGCGCCGTCCGGGGCGAGGACGCGGTGGAACTCGGGTCCGTTGCGGGGTGCGAACACGTTGAGGACGAGGTCGGCGCAGCCGGTGCGGACGGGCCACGGCTGCCACACGTCCCAGCCGGCGGCCTCGGCACGGGCGTGCGCGCGGGCCGCCGCGCGCAGGGCGGGCACGGAGCTGTCCAGTCCCAGACCGAGGGCCCGGGGGAGGGCGTCCAGGACCGCCGCGAGGTAGTGGCCGGTGCCCGTCCCCGCGTCCAGCACGGTCGCGTCGGGCGGGGCCAGGTCCGTGGCGAGCTCCGCGAGGGTGCGGGCGAGCGGGCCGTAGTGCCCGGCGCCCAGGAACGCGGCGCGGCGGCGGACCATGTCGGGGGAGTCGGCGCTCGGGGCGCGGCGGTGGCCGGTCAGCAGGCTGACGTAGCCGTGCCGGGCGATGTCGAAGGTGTGCCGGTTGGCGCAGCGCAGGGCGCCGCTGAAGCGCTGGAGGGCGGCCGGGCACTGGGGGCAGGTCAGGACGGACAGGAGTCGGTCGGACGGCATGGGTGCTCCTCGGAACGCGGCGCACCGCCGGGAAGCGGGGGCGCCGCGTGCGGGTGGCGGACGGTGAGACGTCGGCGCCCGCCGGCCGGCCGCCGTGCACCGGAGGCCGGGGTGCGGGTACGCCGAGGACGGCGACGTGAGTTCGTCACGTCGCGGTCCTCACCGCGGCGTCAGAGGAAGCAGTGGGGCAGGGCGTTGCATGCCAGGGCCATACGGCAAGGCTAGCGACTGCCGCCGAACGCCACGACGAGCGGCCCGTGTGCGGCGAACGACCAGCGGACGTGCACGGGTCTGAACACCGTCGGGGCTCGTGCGGGCCGTGCCCACCCTGCCGCCGGCCCCCGGAACTTCGGGGGTTATCGTCCGCTGGTGAGCGAACTGTCGGCTGTGTACCTGCCGGAACCGACCGTCGGACGGCTGCTGGGATCGTGGCAGCCGGACGTTCCCGCGCTGCTGCTCGTCGCCCTGCTGGGCGGGCTCTACGCCTGGGGTGTCGTCCGGGTGCGCGGCCGGGGCGGGTCCTGGCCGCCGGCCCGGTCCGCCGCCTTCGTGCTGCTCGGGCTGGGGACGATCGTCGTGGCCACCATGTCCGGCCTCGCCGTCTACGGCCGTGAACTGTTCTGGCCGGCCGCCGTGCAGAACGTCGGGCTCGATCTGCTCGCGCCGCTCGGCCTCGCCCTGGGCGACCCGCTGCGGCTCGCGGTGGAGGCGCTGCCGGAGGGCGGCGCGGGCCGGGTGCGGCGGGTGCTGACCGGACGGCTGGTCGGGCTGCTGACGTTCCCCCTCGTCAGCACGGTCCTGGTGCTGGCCACCGAACTGACCGTCTATTTCACGCCGTACTTCGCCACCGCGCTGCGGGTGGGCTGGCTGCACGAACTGCTGTATCTGCATCTGCTGGCGGCCGGCTGCCTGTTCGTCCTGCCGGTGCTCACGCGCGAGCAGGCCCTGCCCGTCTGGTGCACCCACCCGGTGCGGGCGGCCCTGGTCTTCCTGGACGGGATCGTCGACGCGCTCCCGGGACTGGTGGTCATGACGCACGGCACCCTGATCGCGGGCGCCTGGTACCTGCACCACGCGCCGCCTTGGTCCCCGGACGTCCACCACGACCAGCAGGTGGGCGGCGGCGCCATGCTGGGCATCGCCGAACTGGCCGCGATCCCCTTCCTGCTGGCGGTCCTCGCGCAGTGGGTGCGTGCCGAGCGTGCCCAGACGGCCGTGCTGGACCGGCGCCTCGACGGTGAACTCGCCGCCGTCGCCCCCGCGGCCGCTTCGGAAGGGGCTCCCGCACGCGTCCGGCCCTGGTGGGAGACCGAGGAGGGCGAGGTGGCGGAACGCGTGCGGCGGCAGGGGCGGGGAGACTGAACCGGGCCCCGCGGGGCCGGTCAGCGGCTGTCGGACGCCCCCCGGTCCGTGCTCGGGCGGGCCGCCGACGGGACGGGGCGTGTCGAGGCCGGGGTGGCCGACGGGGAGCGGGACGGGTCCGCCGGGCCGGTCGGCTCCTGCGGGGCGCGGGTGCCGGGGACGGACGCACGGGGAACGTCGGTGGCCGGGCGGGGGGTGCCCGGGGACGAGGGGCGGGACTCGGACGGGGACGGTGCCGGGGTGGCGGGCTCCGAGGGAGTGGGCGGTGTCGCCCGTGGGGCGGGCGGGGCCATGGGGATCGTCGGAGTGGTGGGGCGTTCGGGTGCCGTGAGGCGCAGGGGGAGGCTGATCAGCGCGGCGGCGACGCAGCACAGGCCCGCCCCGGCCGCGGCGCGCAGCAGGCGGCGGCGGGTCGCACGGCGGCGGATCACCTCGTACTGACCGGCGGGCGCGCCCAGGTAGTCGGGGGAGGAGGGGCGCAGGATCACGGCGAGCGGGTCGTCGGGGGCGAACTCCGGGTCGCCCGGGTCTCCGTCAAGGCGTGTGGTCAAGGCTTCTCCTCAGGTGGACGCGGAGCAGTTCCCGGGCCGCGTGCAGGTCGGCCTTGACGGTTCCTTCCTTGCGCCCGGTCAGTGCGGACACCTCCCGGATCGGCATGTCAGCGTAGTAGTGGAGGAGGATCGGGACGCGCAGTCGTTCCGGCAGCGACTGCACCAGCAGCCGCACCGACGGGTCGGCCTGCTCGGCGTGGGGGCGTACGGCGGCTTCCGAGGTGACGCGGTGCATGGCCCGGCGCTCACGCTCCAGCTTGCGCCAGTGGTCCCGGACGAGATTGGCCGCGGTGACGTAGAGGAACCCGCGCGGTTCCTCCACGGACGTCCAGCGGGCCCAGAGCCGGGTGAACGCCTCGGAGGCGATCTCGTGGGCCGTCCCGTCGTCGTCGACGAGACGGCGGCACCAGCCGGCGAGACGCGGGTAGAGGGCGGCGAACAGCTCGGACGCTGCCTTCTCGCGGGACCGTTTCAACGCTCTCCAGGGGTGGGGGACTCGGAGCCGCTCAGCGCCGCGAACACGATGACGTTGTCCGCGTAACCGTCACCGGTCCGCGCACCCCCGCACGTGATCAGCCGCAGCTCCGGGCGGTCCACGTTCCCGTAGACGTCGTCCGCCGGGAAGTCGGTTTTCGGGATCGTGCGCAGGGCCGTGACGACGAACTCCGCCGCGGTGCCGTTCTCCAGGCGCGCCACGATCCGGTCGCCCCGGTGCAGCCGGGCGAGGTGGCGGAAGACGCCGTCGCCGTACGGGCCGACCGTGACATGGCCGAGGAGCACCGACGGGCCGGTCCGGCCGGGCGTCGGCGAGTGCCGGTACCAGCCCGCCCGGTCGTGGGCCGTGACCGGCGGCACCTGCACCGTGCCGTCGGCCGCCAGGCCCAGCCGGATGACCGGGGTGTCGACGCCGATGGCCGGGATCAGCAGCCGCACCGGGACCGAACGGGACAGGGGGCGGGCCCGCTCGGCCGGAACCGGCCGAGCGGTGGTCCTCGCCCGTGGCGCGGTGGTCCCGTCGCTCCCGCACGCCGTCAGCACGGACGCCAGAGCCCCGGCCGTGAACGCGCGCCTGGAGAACGAGCTCATGCCCCGGTCGCCCGGCGGCGGCGTACGACGAAGACGGTGCCGCCGCCCAGGGCGAGCACCGCGGCGGCGCCCGCGCCGATCGCCGTGCCGTCGCTCCCGGACGCCGGGGACGCCGCCGTCACACCGGTGTCGGGCGCGCCGCTCGGCCTGACGGAGACCTGGTCGTCGGAGGGCGCCCGGGTCGGTTCGTCCTTGGCCGGCGCAGGGGTCGGTTCGGCCGCCCGGGTCGGTTCGGCGCTCTCCTCGGGGTGGGCGGTGGGCGCGGCGGGCGAAGGGACCGGGCTCGGGGTCGTCGCCCCGTCCGCGAACGCGGGGCCCGTGCCCATCAGTACGGCGGTGGCCGCGAGGGCCAGGGCACTGAGGACGGTTCGGCGCATGGAATCGCACTCCTTCATCGGTCCGGCCCGACGGTCGGCGGGCTGGATGACAGATCGTGCGGAGAGACGAGGCGGCGACGGGGCGGGTTGTAAAGAGATGGCAAAGTCGCCGCAGGGGTGCCCGGAAATTCGGCTGCGCGCCGAGGCCGGGGGCCGTTAGCATCCGTCGCGATGACGACTCACTCTGTGAACAGATTGGGGGACCCGTCCGCGCAAGGTGAGTGCTGATGCTCACCGACCTCGCGAACGGGGAATCCCCGCTTTCCTTCTGGCCGCGCGTGCGCGAGTTCGCCGTGCCGCCCTCCATGATCGAGACCGCCACCGCGCGCCGCCGTGCCGGTGACTGGGCGGGCGCCTGTGCCGCCGCGCACCTCGACGTCGACCTCCAGCCGCGTCTCGTGGCGCGGCGACACGGCCAAGAGGTCGCCGCCCGGCTCCGGGCCGACCTCCGGCACCTCGCCCCCGACCTGCTGCGCTGGCACATGCCGAGGATCGCCCCCGACGGACTGCTGCGGCCGGGCCTGACCCTCACCCTGGCCCGCTACGGCACCGGGAGCGCGGGACAACTGCACCTCGTGGTGCGGACGCCACCGGCCTGGGCGGACGCCGGGCAGCGGATCAGCCTCGCCCTGTGGGACACCTCCCGCACCCGGGAGACCGACCGGCGCCATCCGCACCCCCGCCCCAGCCGGCGCTTCCGGCTCGACCTCCACCGCCACCTGTGGGACGCGCGCCGGGCCGGCGAGCTGCGGGCCCGGTCGGGAGACGGCCGGTCGGCCGAAGTGGAACCGCCCGGGCCGCTGCCCCACGGGCAGCGGTGCGCCGTCGACCGGTGGGCGGCCGAGGCGGAGATCCTGCTGCGGGCCGAGGGACGGTCGAGCGGCAAGGTCTGCGTACGGCTCGGAGCCCGGCACCGGGTCGTCCTGGACGTGTCCGGCGGCGGCGGCCCGACCGCGATGTCGTCCACGCGCGCCCCCGACCCCTCGCTGCCCGTGCTGCCCGACGCGGCGACCTGGGTGCCGCCCGACCTGGAACTGCTCCGCACCGGGGCGATCGACCCGGGGCGCCTGCATCCGCTGGTCGCCTCGGCGTTGGGGGCCGAGCACACCGGCACCTGCGGGGCGCCGGAGCGGGCGGGTGATCCACGGGTGGTGGAGTGCCGGGGCGCCCGGCATCGGATCGGGCTGGTCGACGGCGAACTGGCCGCGCTCGACCACGACCCGGCCGAGCTCCGGCGGGAGGAACTGCTCGCCGCCCTCGGCGGGCCGCCGCTGCCCTGCCTGCGGGCCGTCGACGAGGCACACCGCCGGCCCGACTGCCTCCCCGGCGTCCGCGAGCGCCTGCACCACGGCGACATCACCGGCGCGCTCGCCGCCGTCGAGAGTCTGCTGGGCCCCGAAGCGGTGCTGCGCGACGGCCCGTTGCGGGACGCCCTGGAGACGGCCGCGCGGCGGCGCATCACCCACGGGCTGTTCCGGGCGGGCCTGGAGGGGCCCGCGCCGGGCAGCCTGCGCCCCTGGGACCGCCGCCGCTCCCGCGCCGACGGCCCGCACCCACGCCACATGTGAACGACTCGAACCCGACCGGTCCGGCTCCTCCCGTCCCCGGGCCCGCTCCACGTTCCGCTGCCCTTCCCGCCTTCCCGCCTTCCCTTTTCTCTTCTTCTCTCTCTTCCAACTTCCGCCGAGACGGCTCACCACCGGCACACAGGTGATCACACATGCGCCCTCACATCCCGTCCCTGCCCGACACCGCTTCCCGGCTCGACGTGGCCGGTGACCTGCTCGCCCTGCTGCGGGACACCGCCACCGAACCGCGCCCCGACACCCAACTGGAGGCCCTCACCCTGGCCGTGGCCGCCGACCTGCCCGTGCTGCTGTGGGGCGAGCCGGGCATCGGCAAGACCGCGGCCCTGACCCAGCTCGCCGCGGCCCTGGACCTGCCGCTGACCACGGTGATCGCGAGCGTGCACGAGCCGTCCGACTTCTCCGGGCTGCCGATCGTCGGCGACGACCCCGCCGAGCAGGGCGTGCCGATGGCCCCGCCGGACTGGGCCGTGCGCCTGGTGCGGGCCGGCCGGGGACTGCTGTTCCTCGACGAACTCTCCACCGCGCCGCCGGCCGTGCAGGCCGCCCTGCTCCGACTCGTGCTGGAGCGGCGGATCGGCGCGCTGCGGCTGCCGCCGGGCGTACGGATCGTGGCCGCCGCCAACCCCCGCTCCTCGGCCGCCGACGGCTGGGAACTGAGCCCGCCGCTCGCCAACCGCTTCGTGCATCTGCAGTGGACGCACGACACCGACGTGGTCGTGCGCGGCCTCGGCGGGGTCTGGCCGCGGGCGACCCTGCCCCGGCTCGACCCGGAGAAGCTGCCCGAGGCCGTGGACCACGCCCGCCGTGCCGTGTGCGGGCTGCTCACCGGCCGGCCCGGGCTGGTGCACCGGCTGCCCAGCGGCGAGATGCGCCGGGGCGGGCCCTGGCCGTCCCCGCGCAGCTGGGAGATGACGCTGCACCTGATCGCCTTCGCGACCGCGGCGGGCTCCTCCCGTGACGTCCTGTCCCTGCTGGTGCGGGGCACCGTGGGGGACGGGCCCGGTCTCGAACTGCTGGCGAGCCTGGACCGGATGGACCTCCCGGACCCCGAGACGCTGCTGGCCGATCCGGCCGCCGCGGTGCTGCCCGAGCGGGGGGATCTGCGCCAGGCCGCGCTGGACGGTGTCGTCGCCGCCGTGCGCAACCGCCCGGAGCGGCCCCGCTGGGACGCGGCCTGGGCGCTCCTGGTCAGGGCCGTGGAGACCGGCCCCCCGGACGTGGTGGTGGTCCCCGCGACCACGCTCGCCTCGCTGCGGCGTGACGACTGGGACGTCCCGGCGTCGATCGAGCGCCTGGCCGGGGTGGTGTCCCTGTCCCGGCGGGCGGACCGGACCACGGCGGCGGTCGCTGCCGCGGCGAAGGCGGTCCGATGACGGCCTACGCACCCGGGACCGCACCTGAGACCGCCCCCGGCACCCTCGACCGGGACAAGCTCTTCACGGCCCGCCTGCACGCCGCCCGCGTCCGCCCCTACCTCGCCACCGCCCTCTTCGCCCTGCACGTCGTCGAGTCGCGGCGGGTGCCGACGATGGGCGTCGACCGGTACTGGCGGTGCTACGTGTCCCCGGCGTTCGTGGATCGCACCCCCGTCGAGGAACTGGCGGGTGTGTGGGTGCACGAGGTGTCGCACCTGCTGCGCGACCACCACGCGCGCAGCGACCGGGTCGCCCGGGAACGGGGTTTGAACGGCCCCGGGGAACGGCTGCGGATGAACATCGCCGCGGACTTCGAGATCAACGACGACGTCTACGGCGACGGCCTGGCCCGCCCGGAGGACATCGTCCAGCCGGGCGATCTCGGCCTGGCCGAAGGCGAGTTGATGGAGGAGTATCTACGGCAGTTCAGCCTGGGCCCGCGCATGCAGGACCTGGCCTGGCTGGACTGCGGCAGCGGCGCCGACGGCCTGGACCGGGAGTGGGAGCTGGGCCCGGACGGCGCGCACGGCCTGAGCGAGCAGGAGCGGGACGCGGTCCGCTTCCGGGTCGCGCAGGGCATCACCGGCCGCCCCGGCAACGCCCCGCAGGGCTGGCGGCGCTGGGCCGAGGAGGCCTTTCACCCACCGCAGCCGTGGCGGCAGCTGCTGGGCGCGGCGGTCCGCTCGGCGGCGTCCGCCCCCGGCGCGGGCGAGGACTACACCTACGGCCGGCCCGCCCGCCGCTCCACCGCCCTGCCCGGCACGGTCCTGCCGAGTCTGCGCCGCCGCCCGCCCCGGGTGTCCGTCGTCATCGACACCTCCGGCTCGGTCAGCGACGCCGAACTGGGCAGCGCGCTCCTGGAGGTCGCCGCGATCGCCCGGGCCGTCGGCGGACGCCGCGACCTGGTCACCGTGGTGCCCTGCGACGCCTCGGCCGGGGCCGCCCGCCGCCTGTGCCGCACCGAGGGCATCCCGCTCACGGGCGGCGGCGGCACGGACCTGCGCGCCGGGTTCACCCGCGCCCTGCGCACCCGCCCGGCCCCCGACGTCATCGTCGCCCTCACCGACGGCCAGACCCCCTGGCCGGACACCCGGCCCCCCTGCCGCACCGTGGTGGGCCTGTTCCCCCGCCGGTACGAGAACCACTCCTACGACGAGTCCGACCCGGAGTACGTCCCGGACTCACCCCCGCAGTGGGCCCGGGTGGTGGACATCGGCTGAAACCGGGGGTCGGCCCGGCTGCATGACGATCGCCGGGCATGCCACGTCGCGGGTCACCGTCCGGGTGCCGACCACGACCACGACCGGGATCCGGTACGGGCGTCGCCCAGTACGTCGCGGTAGGCGCGGACCTGCCCCCGAACCGGCTGCCCCGGACGACCGGGGCGGCCGTCCCGAGGCCTGCTACGCGGTCCGGAAGCGGTCCGTCGCCGCCAGCACCGCCGTCGTCGTGGAGGTTCCCGACAGCCCGTGCCCCTCGTCGTCGATCAGGACGAGTTCCGCGTCCGGCCACACCCGGGCCAGCCGCCACGCGATGTCCGGAGGTCCGCTGATGTCCATCCGGCCGTGGACCATCACGCCGGGGATGCCGGCCAGCTTCCCGGCGTCGCGCAGCAGCGACCCGTCCTCCAGGAAGGCGGCATGGCGCCAGTAGTGCGTGACGAGCCGGGCGAAGCGCATCCGGAAGCGCGGGTCCGCGTAACGGGGGTCGGGCCGGTGCCCCGGCCGGGTGGAGACGTGCACGTCCTCCCACCGGCACCACTCCCGCGCGGCCCGGTCCCGTACGGCCGGGTCGGGGTCGGCGAGCATCCGGGCGTAGGCGTCCACGAGGCTGCCGTCGCGCTCCGCCTCCGGTACGGCGTCCCGGAACCGGGCCCACTCCTCGGGGAAGATCCGCCCCATGTCCCGGGTGACCCACTCCACCTCGCGGCGCGTGGTGCTGGTGACGCTGAAGAGGACCAGCTCGGTCACGGCCCCGGGGTGCTGCTCGGCGTAGGCGAGGGCGAGGGTCACGCCCCAGGAGCCGCCGAGGACCAGCCACTCCTCGATGCCGAGATGCCGTCGCAGCCGCTCGATGTCGGCGATCAGGTGGTGCGTGGTGTTGGCGGCGAGGGAGGTTGCCGGGTCGGCGGCGTCGGGGGTGCTCCGCCCGCAGCCGCGCTGGTCGAGGAGCACGACACGGTAGGCCTGCGGGTCGAACAGCCGGCGCCAGAACGGCCCCGCCCCCGACCCCGGCCCGCCGTGCAGCACGAGGGCGGGTCTGCCCGCGGGATTCCCGCAGGTCTCCCAGTACACGTGGTTGCCGTCACCGACGTCGAGCATGCCGTGGGCGTACGGCTCGATACCGGCGGGATACAGCTCGGCCATGCGAGAGGTCCTCTCCTGATCTGCCTGCCTCGGATCACAGGGGGTGGGACAGCACATGTAACAGCGCTGTTAGATTAACAGCGTGAGCAATCAACCCGATCCGGTCGCCGTGGGGACGCTGCTGCGTCACGTCCTGGAACTGCTGGACGGCGAGGTGGCCAAGGTCTACGAGGAGCAGGGCCTCGCCGAGTACCGGCCCCGCTTCTCCCCGGTCGTCCGGGCACTCGTGGCCGAAGGCCCGCTCTCCGTCAGCGCGTTGGCCGCGGCGACCGGCGTCACGCACTCGGCCGCGAGCCAGACGGCGGCCCAGATGGCCCGCGCGGGCCTGGTCACCCACACCCCCGACCCGCGGGACGCCCGCCGCCGGCTGGTCGGCCTCACACCCAAGGCCCGGGCGCTGCTGCCGCGGATCGAGGCGGAGTGGGAGGCGACGAAGGCGGCGATGGCGGAGCTCGACGCGGAACTGTCCATGCCGCTCGGGGAGTTGCTGACGGAGGTGGTCCAGGCGGTGGGCCGGCGGCCGTTCGGGGAGCGGATGGCGGCGACTCGCACGACTACCTGACCTTGGTCCACCCCGCCGGGGTCACCCGGTAGTGGTCCCCGTCGTCGGCGTCCATTCGCGAGCTGGCGTGCACATGCACATAATCCCGCTCCAGGTGGTACCGGAAGCCGCCCATCATGCCGACCACCGTGAAGACGACCCTCACGGAGAGCCCCTCCGTGAGGGGAGCCAGGGGCGGCAGCAGGTGTTCGATCTCCTCGAAGCACCGGCCGGTCGTCTCCCGCATGAGGCGGTGGACCTGCTGCTCCAGGGCGTCCGGCGGGGCGGGCAGGGGCCGTACCGTGACCGGTTCCAGGAGGTCGAGCAGGTGGGTGTGCCCCTGCTCCCGGGCGACGTCGACGGGGCGGCGTCCGTCCCGGGCGCGCTGGGTGCGCCAGGCGCCGTGTGCGATCAGCCGGGACACGACGGCGAAGTCCGCGCCGTGCCAGGCCGCCTGGTGCAGCGGGGAGAAGCCGCTGCGGTTCCCGGGCCGGGGCAGATTGACCCACTCCGGCCGCTCTCCCAGCACCTCGAAGAGACGGTTCCAGTCGGCGTCCCGGGCCATGTCCGAGAACCGGTCCCGCTCGTCCAGGTACCACTGGTTGAAGCGCTCGCGGTCGGTGAGGCCGTCCCATTGCAGCAGCGTGATCACCGGGTCACGCTAACCGACCCGGTCCGGGGCGCGGAGGACGGCGAGGGCCGGGGCGGCCGCCCCGGGCCCGCCGGAGTACCCACTTTTTTGTGGGGACTTGGCAGTGTGCCGGCGCCGGGCGAACCTGGTGGTGGGCGGCCGGCGAGGCACAGGATCCGGAAGGGACGGAGGTGACATCCGCGTCAGGAGGCCGGCCGGGCGGCCTCGGCCAGCTTCTCCAGGCGACGGTGGCCCCAGTCGGACAACGGCGCCAGCGCCTCGGCGAGTTCACGTCCGAACGCGGTCAGGGAGTAGACCGTCTTCGGCGGCAGCACGTCGTACACCTCCCGGTGCACCAGCCCGTCGGCGGCCATCTCCCGCAGGGCCTCGGTCAGCACCTTCTCGGAGAGGCCCGGCAGTCGCCGGCGCAGCTCCGCCGGGCGGTGCGGGCCCGACTCCAGCAGCCAGAGTAGGGCCGTCTTCCACTTGCCGTCGACCACGGCGATCGCGGCCGTCACCCCGCAGACGTCCGAATCCTGGCGCCGACGCGTCATGACCGTCCCTTTCCTAGTCCGTTGTCGTGCAGATCAGAGGAGTCCTCGATGTCTTCGTACAGCGCTTCCCCGGCCCCGGCGCATTCCGGCGGTCCGGTCGACGAGCACCCGGCCGCCACGGTCACCGTCCTCGGTCTCGGCCCCATGGGCCGGGCGCTGGCCGGTGCGTTCGTCGACGCGGGCCTGCGCACCACCGTGTGGAACCGCACCCCGGGCCGGGACCGGGAGCTCCTCGACCGCGGCGCGGCGGGCGCGGCGTCGGCAGCCGAAGCGGCGGCGGCGAGCGAGGTGGTCGTCGTCTGCGTGGTGAACTACGACGCCGCCGACGCCGTGCTGCGCCAGGACGAGGTCACGGCCGCCCTCAAGGGCCGTACGCTCGTGCAGCTGACCGCCGACACCCCGGCCCGGGCCCGCGACACCGCCACCTGGGCCGCCGCGCACGGCGTCCGCCACCTGGACGGCGCGATCATGACCCCGGCGGCCACCATCGGCACGCCCGACGCGGTCTTCCTGTACAGCGGGCCCGAGGACCTCTACCGCGAACTCGCGCCTGTGCGACAGGCGTTGGGCGGCACCCACACCCACCTCGGTGAGGACACGGGCCGGGCCGCGGCCTACGACATCGCCCTGCTCGACATCTTCTGGACGGCGATGGCGGGCTACGCGCACGCCCTGGCGGTGGCCCGGGCCGAGGGAGTCACCGCGACCGAACTGGCGCCCTTCGCCCAGGGCATCGGCGCGATCCTCCCGCCGCTGTTCGCCCAGACCGCCGCGGACGCCGACGCCGGCACCTACTCCGGCGAGGGCAATCCGCTCACCTCGGCCGTGTCGTCCATGTCCCACATCGTCCACGTCTCCGAGTCGCACGGGATCGACGCCGGTGTCATGCGCGCGGCCGAGGGCATGGCCCGGCGCGCCATCGGACGGGGTCACGGGCAGGACGGCTTCATCCGCGTCGCGGAGGTCATCGGACGGCGCTGACCGCTACCCGGGGCCGCCGGACTCGCCGAACGCCCGCCGGCACCGCGCGAGCAGCTCGCGCACCGCGGGACTCTGCCCGCTGCGCCAGACCAGGGCGAGCAGGGCCGGTGTCTCGACGTCGTCGACGAGCCGGACGACGAGCCGGTCCCGGTGGCCCGCGGCCATCGACTCGCTGAGGACGGCGACGCCGAGTCCGCGGGCCGCGAGGTCCGTGACCGCGTCCGCGGCGCTGGCCTGCAACGCGATCCCGGGCCGCAGATCCCGCGCCGCACAGGCGGCGTCGAAGACGGTCCGCAGGCCGGTGCCCGGGGGCATGCACACGATCGGATGGGCGACGACGTCCCGCAGCGTGACCCGCCGCCGGGACGCCAGGGGATGCCCCTCCGGAACGACCACGACGAGCCGCTCGCTGATGATCGTCAACGCCTCCAGCCCCTCGGGGGCGGCGGCCGTCCCGACGAGGGCCACGTCGACCGTGCCGAGACGCACCGCCTCGACGAGCCGGTCGGAGTGGTCCTCCAGCAGGGAGATCTCCACCCCCGGGTGGGCCCGGTGGAACGCGGCGAGGGCGTCGAACAGGGGCGTGACGGTGCAGCCGATGACCATGCCGACCACCAGCCTGCCCCGGATCAGGCCGGTCACCTCGCCCACCGCCTGCCCGACCGCCCCGGCCGAGGCGAGCGCCGCACGGGCGTGGTCGAGCGCCGCCCTTCCCGCAGCGGTGAGGGTGGCGGTGCGCGCCGACCGGTCGAAGAGCTCGGCCCCGAGCTCCCGCTCCAACTGGCGGATCTGGGCGCTGACTCCGGACTGGCTGATGTGCACCCGCTCGGCGGCCCGGGTGAAGTTCCGCTCCTCGGCGACCGCGACGAAGTACTCCAGCTGCCTCAGTTCCATGACTGTGAATTCTAGCTTCGATCAAAACCATCTGTTGGACTTCTGATCGCTGCCCGGCGAGGCTGGAAGCACCTGCCCCTCACGACGTCAGGAGGACCCCGTGCCGGAGTACGAGAAGGCCATGCGCCCCGAGGACATCACCCGCCTGTTCGTCGAACGCTCCAACGCCGGCGACGCGGCCGGTGTCGCCGCGCTCTACGAGGAGGACGCGGTCCTCGCCTACCCGCCCGGCCGGCGCACGGTGGGCAGGGAAGCGATCCGCGCCCTCTGGGAGAAGGTCCTGGCCGACCGCCCCCGCTTCGAGCCGGAACAGCCCCTGCCGACCCTGGTGCACGGCGACATCGCCCTCACCTCCACCCCGCCGAAGGACGGCACGGGGGCCCGGGCACAGGTCGTCCGGAGGCAGGCGGACGGAAGCTGGCTGCGGATCCTGGACCAGCCGGAGTTCCTCCCGGCCGCACCCTGAGACGACCTCAGTGCCGGTCCGGAGAGGCCGGTGACACGGCGAACCAGCCCGGCCTCACCTCCGTCAGCACAGGACCGGCCAGGGCGCCGACAGCGGACCGCAGCGCGTCCCCCGAGGGGACGGCGGGCGACGGCAGGCTCTCGGCGTACCGGCCCAGACGCCACAGGTCGAAGATCTCCGTTCCGTCGGCGGTGAAGTCCACGTCGACCTCGACTCCGTCCGGGCTCGTCAGCAGGCATCCCGCGCCATGCACCGCGTACGCGTAGCCACCCGCCTCGCCCCGGCGGCCGATCCGGCCCGACCGAACCAGCGGGAACAGGTCCGCCAGCCTCGTCAGTCCCGGCCCCCCTGCCCGAGCGCGGCGTCGGCGGCGCCGAGAGCACGAACGAACCCGAGCACGATCTCGCGCGCCACCGGGTCTCCGTGCGCCGATGCGGCCTGGCGTGCCGGACCGTTCTCGCCTGCACCCGGGTCGATAGTCGCCCCCTTCACCCCGGGGCAGCAGTCGTCCCGGCTTCACCCGGGTCCGTCGCCCCCGCTTCACCCGGGCACGTCGCCCCGGTCCCCTCCGCGTCCGTCATCCCGGCCTCCGTGCCGTGCTCGCCCGCCGGACCAGTCGTGTGGGCACCAGCGTCGTCCCGTGTTCCGCCCCGGCCTCCCGCATCTTGCTGAGCACCCCTTCCACGCACAACCGTCCCACTTCCGCGAAGTCCTGGTGGATGGTGGTGAGGGGCGGGAGGAAGGACGCGGACTCGGGGATGTCGTCGAAGCCGATGACGCTGACGTCGTCGGGGACGCGGCGGCCGCGCTCGTGCAGGGCGCGGAGCAGGCCCAGGGCCATCTGGTCGTTGGCCGTGAACACCGCCGTGCAGTCCGGCTCGTCGGCGAGGAGCAGACCCGCCCGGTAGCCGGACTCGGCCGACCAGTCGCCGCGGACCGGGGGCGGCGGGGTCCGGCCCGCCTCGGTGAGGGTGGCGCGCCAGGCGTTGGCGCGGCGCTGGGCGGCGAAGGAGCCCTCCGGGCCGGCCAGGTGCCACACCGTGTCGTGGCCGAGGTCGAGGAGGTGCCGTACGGCGTCACGGGCGCCGCCCGCCTGGTCGGTGTCGACGACGGTGTAGCGGTCGCCGGCGTCGGAATCGGCCACCACGACCTGCACCCCGGGCGGGAGGGAGACCGTCGCCGCGTCGAGCAGGTGGATCTCCATGATGACGATGACGGCGTCCACGGCGAGTTCGCCCAGCCGGGAGAAGGCGCCGTTCACCTCGTCCTGGGTGGGGACGGCCAAGGGCAGGAGTGTGACGGCGTAACCGTGCTCGGCGGCGGAGGTGGCGATGGCCTCCAGGGTGCGGATGTTGCCCATGGTGGAGAGCGAGAAGGTGATCACGCCGAGGGTGCGGAACTCGCCCCTGCGCAGCGCCCGTGCCGCGCTGTTGGGCCGGTAGCCCAGCTCCCGCATGGCCGCCAGGACCTGCGCCCTGGTGTCCTCGGTGACGCCCGGGAAGCCGTTCGAGACGCGGGAGACCGTCTGGGACGAGACCCCGGCGAGCTGTGCGACGTCCGCCATGGACGCGCCCTGGCGGGGCCGGGCCGCGCGTCTTCTCGTCCGGCTCGTGCCGCTCGACTCGCTCTCGCCGTCCACTGTGCCCACATTCCCCTCCCTACGCGACCGGCGCGCAAGTTTCGGTCCGGAACGAGTCCTTGACCCCTGAGATTCGGACAGTGTAGACATCCCGCCAGTGGATGTTTACGTAAACATTGCCTAGTCGAAACCGTACGAGAAGCCGCCGAATCCGTACCAGTCGCACCACGTAGGCCCCGATCTCCGCGTCCGCCGGGAGCCCTCGTCACCGCGCGGCACGCAGAAGAGCTGGAGTACTCGAGATGGCACACCGCACCCGCAAGAGAAGGCTCCTCGGGGCCATCGGCGTCACCTTGGCGACCGGAGCCGTCCTGGCCACCGCCGGCCTGCCCGCCGCGCACGCCGAGACGACGGCTGCCGAGGCCGCCGCGGCCGGGGTCACCGTCCGGCCCGACCCCTCGTACTCGGGGGAGAAGTTCGAGGGCTGGGGCACCAGCCTGGTCTGGTTCGCCAACGCCACCGGCGACTACCCGCCCGCGGTCCGAGAGAAGCTCTACAAGCTCCTCTTCGGCGACGAGGGCCTCGCCCTGAACATCGCCCGCTACAACATCGGCGGCGGCAACGCCCCCGACGTCAAGGACTACCTGCGGGCCGGCGGCGCGGTCGAGGGCTGGTGGAAGGCCCCGGCGGGCACCACCCGCGAGGACGTCGACTGGTGGGACGCGGACGACCCGGCCGACTGGAACAAGAACGCGGACAAGACGCAGCGCTGGTGGGTCGACCGCATCAAGAAGGACATCACCCACTGGGAGACCTTCAGCAACTCCCCGCCCTGGTTCATGACCGAGAGCGGCTACGTCTCCGGCAACTTCGACGCCGGCAAGGACCAGCTGAAGTCCGAGTCGGTCGACGACTTCGCCGAGTACCTGGTGGGGGCGACCGAGCGGCTGGAGAAGGCGCACGGCATCAAGGTCGACACCCTCGACCCGTTCAACGAGCCGAACACGAACTACTGGGGCACCAAGCTCGGCCCGGACGGCGAGCCGGTCGGCGGCCGCCAGGAGGGCGCCCACATCGGCCCCGAGCTCCAGCAGAAGGTGATCCGCGCCCTGGCCCCGGTCCTGAAGAAGTCCCGCTCGGACGCGGAGATATCCGCGATGGACGAGACGAACCCGGGCATCTTCGCGACGAACTGGAACTCCTATCCCCAGGAGGTCCGCGACCTCGTCGGCCAGATGAACGTCCACACCTACGGCACCGGACAGCGCACCACCGTCCGCGACCTGGCCAAGGCCGCCGACAAGCCGCTGTGGATGAGCGAGGTCGAGGGCGACTGGGGCGACGGCCAGAGCTTCACGGACATGCGGCCCGGCCTGGGCCTGGCCCAGCGCATGGTGGACGACCTGCGCGAACTGGAGCCCAAGGCCTGGGTGTTCTGGCAGCCGGTCGAGGACTACGACAACATGAAGCCGGGCGGGGAGTCCGCCAAGGGCGGCAACTGGGGCGAGATCCAGCTCCCCTTCAGCTGCACCAAGAAGGACACCCTGAAGTCCTGCCCCATCCACACCAACACCAAGTTCGACACGGCTCGCAACTTCACGCACTTCATCAAGCCCGGCGACCGGCTGATCAAGACGAACGACACGTCCAGCACCGCGGCGGTCTCCCGCAAGGGCGACGCGGCGACCGTGGTCCACGTCAACAGCGCCACCGAGGCGCGCGAGGTCACGCTCGACCTGTCGAAGTTCGGCCGGGTCTCCTCCCACGCCACGGTCACCCCCGTGGTGACCAGCGCCGACGGCAAGCTGGAGAAGCAGAAGGCCGTCCGGGTCACCGGCAAGCAGGCCACGCTCACCGTGCCCGCCCAGTCGGTGACGTCCTTCCTCGTCAAGGGCGTCTCCGGTGTCGCGAAGGACGCGGCCGAACTGCGCAAGGGACACACCTACCGTCTGACCGGCGTCCAGAGCGGCAAGGACCTCACCATCGCCGGCAACGGCACGGGCCTGGTCATCAGGACCCCGAACGCCTCCGACGCCGGCGGCCGGCAGTGGCGGGTGGAGCAGGTCCGCGGTGACGGCAACCGCAAGCGCTACGTCCTCACCGAGACCGGTACGGACAAGCGCCTGGCCATCCGTGACGGCGCCCTGGTCGCCGAACCCGACGAGGGCCGCCGCGACGCCGCCGCGCAGTGGATCGCGTCCTCGACCGGCGACGGCACGTGGACCCTCGTGAACGCGGCGACCGGTCAACTCCCGGACGTCGGGGGCCAGTCCACGAACGACGGGGCTTCCGTCGGCGTCTGGCAGCCCAACTCCGGTTCCAACCAGCGCTGGAAGCTGACCGAGGTGACGGGCGGCTGACCCCCGCCCGGCGTCCGGCCCACGACGCCCCCGGCTTCCGCGCCCGCTACCGGGTGCGGAAGCCGGGGGCGTCGTACGTCACCACCCGGCCCCTCCGCTCACGGCCGGCCCGGCGCCGAACTCCCGGGACCTGTCGTGTGGATCGGGTCGCGGACGACAGGCCCTGGGACCGGCGGGCCGGTTCAGCGGCGGCGGCCCCGGGGAGGCCTGCCCCGGCGTCCGTTCGGAGCGGAACCCGTGCGCGCGGGCGGCTGCTCGGCGGCCGGCGGGGCGATGACGACGGGCACGCCCGAGGGCTCCTGCGCCCCGGTGATGCGGCTCAGCTCGGGCTCGCCCGAGCGGACGCGGGTGACCTGCGGGGTGATGCCGGCGTCGGCCATCAGCCGGGTCATCTCGCGGCGCTGATGGGGCAGGACCAGCGTGACGACGGTGCCGGACTCACCGGCGCGGGCGGTACGGCCGCCGCGGTGCAGGTAGTCCTTGTGGTCACCGGGCGGGTCCACGTTGACGACCAGGTCGAGGTTGTCGACGTGGATGCCGCGGGCGGCGACGTTGGTGGCCACCAGGACCGAGACCTGACCGTCCTTGAAGCGGGCCAGGGTCTTGGTCCGCTGCGACTGGGACTTGCCGCCGTGCAGGGCCATGGCGCGCACGCCGACCGCCAGCAGCTTCTTGGCCAGCCGGTCGGCGGCGTGCTTGGTGTCCAGGAACATGATCACGCGTCCGTCGCGGGCGGCGATCCGGGTCGTGGTGGCGTGCTTGTCCTCGTCCTCCACGTGCAGCAGGTGGTGCTCCATGGTGGTGACCGCGCCCGCGGACGGGTCGACGGAGTGCACCACCGGGTCGTTCAGGTACGTGCGGACCAGCCGGTCGACGTTGCGGTCCAGGGTGGCGGAGAAGAGCATCCGCTGTCCGCCCGGGCGCACCTGGTCGAGGAGTGCGGTGACCTGCGGCATGAAGCCCATGTCGGTCATCTGGTCGGCCTCGTCGAGGACGGTGATGCCGACGTGGTCCAGCCGGCAGTCGCCCCGGTCTATGAGGTCCTTGAGGCGGCCCGGCGTCGCGACGACGACCTCGGCACCGGTGCGCAGCGCGTTCGCCTGCCGGCCGATCGGCAGGCCGCCGACCACCGTGGTGAGCCGCAGCCGCAGCGCGCGGGCGAACGGGGCGAGGGCGTCGGTGACCTGCTGGGCCAGTTCGCGCGTGGGCACGAGGACGAGGGCCAGGGGCTGCCGGGCCTCCGCCCGCTGCCCGTCGACGCGGGCCAGCAGGGCGAGCCCGAAGGCGAGCGTCTTGCCCGAGCCGGTGCGCCCGCGGCCCAGGACGTCCCGGCCGGCCAGCGAGTTCGGCAGCGTCGCCGCCTGAATCGGGAACGGCGCGGTCAGGCCCTCGGCGGTCAGCGCGGCGAGCAGCCGCTCGGGCAGGTCGAGTTCGGCGAACGCCTCGACGGCCGGCAGCGCCGGGGTGACGGTGACGGGCGGTGCGAACTCCTGGCTGGGCGCGGTGCGGCGCCCGCCGCGGCCGCCGCCGGCCGGACGGGACGCGGTGCCCCCGCCGCCCGACTTCCGGGACCGGACCTGGTTGTTACGGGAGTGGGGGGAGCCGTTGCTCCTGCGAGCTGTGCGGTCCATGGGGAACCTTCCTCGATGCGGCACGCGTCGAGGAATGCGCGGCGGCACGAGAGCCGCAGGATTCGCAAGAGTTGAGCCGGAGAAGAACAAAACGAGCCGAGGCCCGCACCGCGAGGGTGCGGGCCCCGGTCAGGGCATTCGCGTACGCGTCAGGCGGGAACGATGTTCTCGGCCTGCGGGCCCTTCTGGCCCTGCGTGACGTCGAAGGTAACCTTCTGGCCTTCCTGAAGCTCGCGGAAGCCAGAGGTGGCGATGTTCGAGTAGTGGGCGAAGACGTCCGGGCCGCCACCCTCCTGCTCGATGAAGCCGAAGCCCTTTTCCGCGTTGAACCACTTCACGGTGCCAGTTGCCATGTGTATCTCCCTTGAGGGGGCAGTACCCGAGACCTGCACTTTGCCGACTCGGGGTCGCTGAAATGATCACCCTCCGGAGAGATTCGAAAATCCTCGGAAACAAAAAGAGTGCTCGTCGACGGAGGCCGATAGAGCACTCGAAGTCTTTGGGAACCAAAACTGCAACACCAGCCAAGGTAGCACAGGCCGGCCCGGATGGCTCGGGAATCTCAGACCGGAAGTGGATCAGGCCTCCCGTTCGTGCCGCGTTCCGAGCACCGCGGGTGGTCGGCGGCCGCACGACGACGGGTCGACCACGACGGTCCCGGCCCCACCGACCGGAGAGCCCGATGGGCATCCCCCTGGAGCGGCGCCACGCGGATCGCCTGGAGGAATGCGCCGAGCAGCACCCCTTCCTCGCCGACCCGGGTGACGGCCCTGGCGCTGATGGCGTGCGCGCCCTTCGGCACCTCCCTCACCCTGCCCAGCGCCGACCCGCCGGACCAGGACAGGGCGGGAGGCGTCCTCATGGGCGTGGCCTGCCTCGCCCTGCTCAGGCACCGCGCGTATCCGCGTATGTCGTCACGATCGCCACGGGCTGCACCGGGGCGGCGGTCGCGTCGGGCTATCCGCTCACGCCGCTGCTGCCGGGCCCGGTCATGGCGGCGCTGTACTGGCTCGCCACCCTCACCGACCGCGGGACCACCCGGGCCTACGGCGTCGTCACGATGGTGGCGGTGATCGTGGGGGCCGTGTTCACCGACTCCATGGACCACCTCTCGCTGCTGGTCCGCGACGCGAGGTGATGGCGCTGGCCACGGAGGGCAGGTCCGACTCGGAGATCGCCGGGGACCTCAGGCTCGGCCCGCTGGCCGTCCGCACGCACATCCGCCGGGCGATGACCGAGCTGGGCGCCCGGGACCGCGCGCAGCTGGTCCTCATCACCTACCGGACGGGCCTCGTCCGGGAGACGCCAGGCGGCGTGAGCCTTCCGAGCGGGCCGCGCTTTCGCCGTTCCGGCCTACGGCCTGCCGTAGGCCGCCACCATGATGTTCTCGGCGGTCCTGTTCATGTCGTTGCCCTTGGCGTCGGTGGAGTTGACGCTGTAGACGAGGGTGCGGGAGCCGTCGCGGGTGGAGGCGATGGCGGCGTTGTACCCCCAGCGCCCGCCCGTCTTGCCCCACACCTCGCGTCCGCCCAGCACCTTCATGGACAGGCCGGCGGAGTAGGCGGCCGGCTTCCCGCTCTTGAAGTCGGTCACCCCGGGCAGCGTGAACATCTCCTCCAGCAGCGGCCCGCGCACGATCCGTCCCCGGAACAGGGCGTCGGTGAACCGCTCCAGGTCAGCGGTGGTGGAGATGATGTCCCCGGCCGCCCATCCGTCCGTCGCCCCCCACACGGAGACGTCCCGGAGCCCGGTCGTGCCGTCGTCGAGCCGCATGGTCTGGTAGCCGTGGTTGTGCGGCCCGGTGATGCGCGGGTTCGTCCCCGGGAAGTAGGTGTTCCGCAGCCCCAGCGGCCCGAGCACCCGCCGGGCGACCTGACGCTCGTAGGAGTCATGGGTGACGCGCTCGATGAGCAGGCCCGCGACGGTGTACCCGATGTTGTGGTAGTGCTGCCGCCTGCCCGGCGCGAACTCGGGGTCCTTCGACGTCGCCGAGCGGACCACGTCCCGGGGGTCGTGGACGCGGAAGCGGTTCGCGTACCACTCCTCGACGGTGGTGCCGGGGAAGTCCGCGGCCGGGATGCCGTGCGTGTGGTTGAGAAGCTGCCGGACGGTGACGCGCTGGTACGACGCCGGGATCAGGTCCGGCAGATACGAGCGGACGCTGCGGTCCAGGTCCAGCCGTCCCTCTTCGGCCAGTTGGAGCGCGACCGCGGCGGTGAAGACCTTGGTCACGGACCCGGCGCGGAAGCGGGCTGCCGGATCGGCGGCCCGGCCGGTCCGCAGATCGTGCACGCCTGAACTGCCGTGCCAGACACCCTTCTTGCCGCCGACGCGGACGAGGGCGGCGGTGGCGTCGGCGCTGGGGAGACCGGCGATCGCGGCTTCGAGGGCGGGATTCGGGGACTGCGCGGCCGTCGACGCGGCCGGGGCGGAGGCGGTGACCGGGGCGGAGGCGGCGGCCGGGAGCACGGACGGCCCCGCGGCGATCCCCACGACGAGCACGGCGGCGGTCAGCAGGCTGGTTCGGGTCTTCATGGCGAACTCCGGTGAGAAAGGCCGACGTTGAGTGACGGCTTCATCCTCCGCGGTGCAGCCGCCCCGCGGATCGCCCGCACCGGTGGTCCTGGAACGTCACTTCCTCGCCGGTGCGGGGGAGGACCCGGAGCGGGCGGCTCCCCCGGGCGGGGGATCCCCGGCAGCGACCAGGCCGGTCTCGTACGCGCAGATGACGGCCTGGATCCGGTCCCTGAGGCCCAGCTTCGCGAGCACGTTGCCGACATGCGTCTTGACGGTGTGGTCGCTGACCACCAGCTCGGCGGCGATCTCGGCGTTCGACAGGCCTCGGGCGAGCAGCAGCATCGTCTCGCGCTCCCGGGCGGTCAGCGCGTCCAGCCGGGGGTCGGGCCGGCGGGCCCGGGCGGCGGGCCGGGTGTACTGCTCCACCAGGCGCCGGGCGACGGAGGGCGCGAGCAGCGAGTCGCCCCGGGCGACGACCCGTACGGCGTGCACGAGGTCGTCCCGGCGGACGTCCTTGAGGAGGAAGCCGCTCGCGCCCGCGTGCAGCGCCTCGTACACGTACTCGTCGGAGTCGAAGGTCGTCAGCATCACCGTCCGGCAGCCGCCCGCGGCACTGATCGCACGGCAGGCCTCGATGCCGTCCATGCGGGGCATCCGGATGTCGAGCAGCGCCACCTCGGGCGCGTGCCGCCGCACCGCGTCGACGGCCTCGCCACCGTCGCCCGCCTCGGCGACGACGTCGATGTCCGGCTGCGCGTCCAGGATCATCGCGAAGCCGCTGCGCACGAGCTCCTGGTCGTCGGCGATCACGACACGGATCGTCACGCCCCCACCCCCGCCGCGGCGGACAGGGGAATCCGCACCCGCACCTCGAAGCCGCGTCCGCCCGTCCCCGGTCGGGCGGCCGCGCTGCCCCCGTGGGCCGCGGCCCGCTCACGGATCCCGACGAGCCCGTGCCCGCCGCGGCGGGACACGGCGTGCGCCCCACGCCCGTCATCGGTCACGGCAACCTCCAACTCGTCTACCAGGCGGGACAGTTGGACTGTAACCGTATGCGCATCCGCATGCTTGACGACATTGGTCAGGGCCTCCTGCACCACCCGGAAGACGGTGACCTCCACCTCGTCGGCCACCGGCCCGACGTCCCCCTCGGTCCGGTACACCACATCGAGTCCGCTCCCGCGCACCCGGTCGAGGAGCTCCGGCAGCGCCGCGAGTCCGGGCTGCGGCTCGCGCGGGGCGGTGTCGTCGCCGCCGTCGCGCAGCACCCCCAGCATGTGGCGCAACTGGGCCATGGCGTCCCGCCCGGTCGCGGAGATGGCGTCGAAGGCGGCCTCGGCCCGCTCGGGCGCGGCCCGCACCGCCACCGGCCCGGCCTCGGCCTGCACGATCATCAGGCTCACGGCGTGGGAGAGGATGTCGTGCATCTCCCGTGCGATGCGCGCCCGTTCGCGTGCGGCGGCCTGCTCGGCCTCGACGCGGTGCGCCCGCTGCCGGGCATCGGTCAGCCGCCCGAAGACGTAGGCGGCGGTGAAGACGAAGAGGGAGAAGGTCAGTTCACGCGCCGACCGGGTGTTGAGCCACACGCCCACCGGCACGGCGACCATCAGCACCAGCCCGGTGAGGAGCCGCGCCGGCGGGCTCGACAGCGCGGCGACGGTGTAGGCGACCACCAGCCCCGTGTACGGCAGCGGTTGCCCGGGGCCGTCGACGGTCAGCCGGTACAGCGCGTTGGTGGCCAGCACCGCGAACAGCACGGCGAGGGGAGCGCGCCTGCGCCAGACCAGGGGCACGACGGTGAGCGTGCTCAGCCCGTACGCGGCCCAGGTCGCCGGCGGCAGCCCGGGCGCACGCGGTACGAGGAACGGCATGGTCATCGCGCCTTGGACGAGCAGCGCGACGCCGATGTCGACCAGCAGCGGATTGTCCGCCGCGAGGGCCCGCCCCCGCTCCCACCACCCGCGCAACTCCCCGCGTATGCCCATGGCGACGTACGACCCCCCGTCTCGTGCGGCGCGACTCCCGAAACCGTAGCGGGGGCGGGGGGCTGGCATGGAGGAACCGGGGTTCTCGTATTCCGTCATGACCAAGGGCGTTTCGCGTCCCTTTCCGCCACGGCCACTTGGCTGGTTCGACCCCGGATCCCGGACTCCGGACCCCCGTCCCAGGCCCCCGGCCTCGGCGAGGGAGTACGGGCTCAGCGGATAGGCTGAACGCCGTGGAGCTCCTGCACCTGCGCTACTTCCTCGCCGTCGCCCAAGAACTGAACTTCTCCACCGCGGCCCGCAAACTGCACATGGCCGCCTCCCCGTTGAGCCGGCGGATCAAGGATCTCGAGAACGAGGTCGGGCACCGGCTGTTCGACCGTGACACCCATCATGTGCGGCTCACCCCGGCCGGCAGCGCGCTGCTGCCGATCGCCCGGGGGGTGCTGGAGCAGGTCGACTCCATCCGGTGGCGGCTGGACGAGACGGCCCGGCCGCGGCGGACCACCCTGCTGCTGGGTGTCCCCAGCGGTGTCCATCCCGACCTGCGGGAACGGATGGCGGCCCTCGCCGAGCGGGTCAGCGAACGGTTCGAGATCAAACGCTGGCCCGGCGGCACCGACCGGCTCGTCGACGCGGTGTGCGACGGCAGGCTGGCGCTGACCCTGGCCCGGCTCCCGGCCGGCGGCGACCCGGCGCTGGAGCAACTGCCGGTGATGTCGGAGCGGCTCGGCGCGGTCGTGCCCCGGGACCGGTTCGCGGGGCGGGAGTCCGTCGCCCTCGCGGAACTGGCCGACCTCGCCTACGCGGGCTCCCCGACGGCGTCGACCAACGCCTACTTCCGCGGCCTCGACCAGCAGCTCGCCGAACTCGGCGTCAGGAAGCGCGTCGAACTGGGCAGCGCCACATTCGACGGAGTTTCCGAAATAGTGTCGAGCGGTCTGGCCTTCTCCATTTCCATGCTGGATTCCAGAAGTCCCGTGCATAATTATCGTCTGGACAATGTCGCGGTCCTTCCCTTCTCCGATTTCCATCCCCATCTGGAGACCGGGCTGATCTGGCGCAAGGACCGGGCCAACGGTGGTGACCTGGAGGAAGTCGTGGTTGCGGCCCGCGAGGTGTTCGCCGAGCCGCTCCACTCATAATCATCAGAAAACCTTCACACAAAGCGGTATGACCGCTGCGGTCATACCGCTTTTCGTTATTCGGTCATTCCATTCGTTTCCCTTTGCCGACTTTCCGGACTAACTTAGTTTCCAGATACACACACATGGCGAACCGAGGAGTGAAGAAAACCGATGACGGACATCACCGACACCGTCGCCGGCCCCCTGGAGGGCGTCCGCGTGATCGACCTCTCGACCGTGGTGATGGGCCCCTACGCCGCCCAGATCCTCGGCGACCTGGGCGCCGACGTGATCAAGATCGAGTCGCCGTCCGACACGGTGCGTACCGGCCACTACCGCACCACCCCCGGCATGACCCCGCTGAACCTCAACGTCAACCGCAACAAGCGCAGCGTGTCCCTCAACCTCAAGGACGACACCGACCGCGAGCGCGCCCTGCGGCTGATCGACACCGCGGACGTGCTGATCACCAACATGCGCCCCGGCGCCCTGCACCGCCTCGGCCTGTCCTACGAGGACATCGCCGCCCGCAACCCCGGCCTCGTCTACGCGCACGCCCAGGGCTTCCGCAGCGACTCGGACCGGGCGGGCAACGCCGCGTACGACGAGACCGTGCAGGCCGCCTCCGGTCTGGTCGACATCGCCGACCGCGCGCTGGGCGAGCCCGTCTACCTGCCGACCATCATCGGCGACAAGGTCTCCTCCCTCACCATCGCCTACAGCGTCCTGGCCGCCCTGCTGCACCGGAACCGCGGCGGGCAGGGTCAGCTCATCGAGATCCCGATGACCGACACGCTCATCGCGTTCAACCTGGTCGAGCACCTCGCGGGCCACACCCACGTGCCCGAGACGGGCCCCACCGGCTTCGCCCTGTCGATGCTGAAGGGCCACAAGGCGGTGCGCACCAAGGACGGCCTGGCCTGCGTCATGCCGTACAACCCGCAGAACTACCGGGACTTCCTCACCGCCGCCGGGCGCCCGGACCTCGCCGAGGACCCGCGCGTCAACGGCGACGCCATCGACAGCGCCGACCACGAGGACCTGGCCGCGCTCCTGGAGATCTGCGCCCCCGCGCTGACCACCGAGGAGTGGGCGGAGGTGTGCGCCAAGCACAGCATCCCGATGGCCCCGGTGCTGGAACTCGACCGCGCCCACGAGGACCCCTACGTCCGCGACGGCCACCTGCTCGACACCGTCGAGCACCCGACCGAGGGCACGGTCCGCACCATCGGCATCCCGCTGCGCTTCTCCGCCACCCCCGGCTCGATCCGCCGCCTGGCGCCGGTCGCGGGCCAGGACACCGAGGACGTCTTCGCCGAACTCGACGCCACCGCCCGCTGATCACCACAGGAGGACAGCCATGAGCACCCCCACCCCTCCCGTCGTGCGTACCGAACGCATCGACTCCACCCTGCTGATCACCCTCGACCGCCCCGAGGCCCGCAACGCCGTCGACGCGGCGACCGCCACCGCCCTGGCCGCCGCACTCGACGCACTGGAGGCCGACCCGACTCTGCGGGCCGGCGTCCTGACCGGCGAGGGCGGCACGTTCAGCGCCGGCATGGACCTCAAGGCCGCCCTGCGCGGTGAGTCGCCCGAGGTCGAGGGCCGCGGGTTCGGCGGCCTGACCGAGGCCCGGCCGGACAAGCCCCTCATCGCCGCCGTGGAGGGCTTCGCCATGGGCGGCGGATTCGAACTGGCCCTGGCCTGCGACCTGATCGTCGCCGCCGAGGACGCCCGGTTCGGCCTGCCCGAGGTCAAGCGCGGCCTGATCGCCGCGGGCGGCGGCGTGATCCGGCTGCCGCGGCGCGTCCCGCACCACCTCGCGATGGAACTGCTGCTGACCGGTGAGCCCGTCGACGGCCGCCGCGCCGGCGAACTGGGCCTGGCCAACCGGGTCACCGCTGCGGGGCAGGCCGTCGCCGAGGCACTCCGGCTGGCCGGACAGCTCGCCGAGAACGCCCCGCTCGCCCTCGCGGCCGTCAAGCGCGTCGTCCGCGCCGCCGACGGAGCGTCCGACGACGAGGCCTTCGCGTTCCAGCGCGGGGAGATGAAGACCCTGATGGCCTCGGACGACGTCCGCGAGGGCATGACCGCCTTCGCCGAGCGCCGGCCCGCCCGGTGGACGGGGCGGTGAGGCCGGCATGAGGACCGAGGACGTACGACAGCACCTCACCACCCCGCTCACCAGCCCGGCGTACGCACCGGTGGTCCCGCGCTTCACCGACCGCGAGTACCTCAACGTCGTCTACCGCACCGACCCCGACGCGCTGCGGGCCGTCGTGCCCGAGCCGCTGCGGATCGACGAGCCGCTGGTCCGGTTCGAGGTCATGAAGATGGGCGACGTCAGCGGCTACGGCCCCTACACCGAGGCCGGCCAGGCGATCCCCGTCAGCTTCGAGGGCGAGCGGGGCGAGTACCTGCACGCCATGTACCTCGACAACTTCCCGGCGACCGCCTCAGGGCGCGAGGTCTCCGCCTACCCGAAGGTCATCGGCTCCCCGGCGCTGTACGCCGACTCCGGCGCGCTGGTCGGCACCCTCGACCACGGCAGCCTGCGGGTCGCCACCGCGACCATGGGCTACAAGCACCACGAACTGGACCGGCGCGAGGCCCGGGAACAGATCGGCGTGCCGACGTTCATGCTCAAGACGATCCCGGGCTACGACGGCATGCCGCGCGTGCAGGAACTCGTCCGCACCCGCATCACCGACCTCACCGTCAAGGAGGCCTGGACCGGCCCCGCGCGGCTCCAGCTGTTCCAGCACGTGCTGGCCCCGCTGGCCGACCTGCCGGTGCTGGAGGTCGTCTCCGCCAGCCACATCCTCACCGACCTGACGCTCGCGGGCGCCGAGCCGGTCCACGACTACCTGAAGGGAGCCGCGTGATGACCCGCACCTTCCGTACGGCCGCGGTGATCGGCGCCGGGACCATCGGACTGTCCTGGACGGCCCTGTTCGCCGCGCACGGCCTGACCGTCCGGGTGAGCGACCCGCGCGAGGACCTCGCCCGGGCCGTCACCGAGGCCCTGGAGCAGTACGCGCCGCACCTGGCCGCCCGCGGCCTGGACGTCACCGGCCTCGCCGACCGGGTGCACATCGCGGCCGGCGTCACCGAGGCGGTCCGGGACGCGGACGTCGTCCAGGAGAACGGCCCCGAGCGCGTCGAGTTCAAGCAGGACCTGTTCGCCACCCTCGCCCGCGAGGCCCCCGCGCACGCGCTGCTGCTCAGCTCCTCCTCGGCGATCCCGTCGACCGCGTTCACGGGGGAGCTGGCGGACGGGGACGCCGCCCGCGTGCTGATCGGCCACCCGTTCAACCCGCCCCACCTGGTCCCGCTGGTCGAGGTCGTTCCCGGCGAACGCACCGGCGAGGAAGCCGTACAGGCCGCGCTGGACTTCTACACCTCGGTCGGACGCACCCCCGTCGTCGAGCGCAAGGAGATCCCCGGGTTCGTCGGCAACCGTCTGCAGAACGCGCTCAGCCGCGAAGCGGTGTACCTCGTCGAGCAGGGCGTGGTGACCCCCGAGGACCTCGACACGGTCGTGACGAACTCGCTGGGCCTGCGCTGGGCCACGGTCGGGCCGTTCCTCGGCTCGCACCTGGGCGGCGGACCGGGCGGCTACCGCCACCTGGTCGAGCACATCGGCGCCTCGATGCAGGACATGTGGGACGGCCTCGGTCGCCCCGCGCAAACCCCCGAACAGCAGGAACGGCTCATCGAAGCCGTAGAGAAGGCTTACGGCTCCTCCACGTACTCGGAACTCGCCGAGACGCGCGACCGCAGGCAACTCGCCGTCCTGGACGCCCTGGACAGCACCGAAAAGGAGGACAACTGAGATGACCACCCCCACCGCCGGCCCGATCACCGACGAACTGACCGCCGACTTCTACCACTACGAGTCGATGCTCCCGGACGAGGAGCGCAAGATCCTCCTCAAGGCCCGTGCCCTCATGCGCGACGAGGTCAAGCCGCTGGTCAACGACAACTGGGCCAAGGGCGAGTTCCCGAAGGAGCTCATCGGCCTCTTCCGCGACAGCGGTCTGGCCGGCCTGCCCTACGAGGGCTACGGCGAGCACAAGCCCGCCGCGAGCAACCTGCTGACCGGCATGCTCGCGCTGGAGATGACCCGCACCGACGCCTCGGTGTCGACCTTCTTCGGCGTCCACAACGGCCTGGCCATGTACTCGATCTACTCGGGCGGCGACCAGGAGCAGCGCGACCGCTGGCTTCCGGAGATGGCCGCGATGGACACGATCGGCGCGTTCGCGATGACCGAGCCCCTCGGCGGCTCCGACGTCGCGGGCGGGATGCGCACCACCGCCAGGCGCGAGGGGGACACCTGGGTCCTCAACGGCGCCAAGAAGTGGATCGGCAACGCCACCTTCGCCGACCACGTCGTGGTGTGGGCCCGTGACGTCGACGACAACCACGTCAAGGGATTCGTCGTCGAGAAGGACATGCCCGGCTTCGACCCGGTGAAGATCGAGAACAAGCTCGCCTTCCGGATCGTGGAGAACGCCGAGATCACCCTGACCGACGTCCGGGTGCCCGAGGCCAACCGCCTGCAGAACATCAACTCCTTCCGGGACGTCGCCGAGATCCTGCGCGCCACCCGCGCCGGAGTGGCCTGGCAGGCGCTCGGTGTCATGACCGGCGCCTACGAACTGGCCCTGGACTACGCCCGCGAGCGCCGCCAGTTCGGCCGCCCGATCGGCGGCTTCCAGCTCGTGCAGGACCTGCTGGTCAAGAGCCTGGGCAACATCACCGCGTCCTGGGGGATGCTGGTGCAGCTCGCCCGGCTCCAGGGCGCCGGCATCTTCCGCGACGAACACTCCGCCTTGGCCAAGGCGTTCGTCACCGCCCGGATGCGGGAGGTCGTCGCCTGGAGCCGCGAGATCTTCGGCGGCAACGGCATCCTGCTGGACCACGACATCGCCCGCTTCTTCGCCGATGCCGAGGCGATCTACTCCTTCGAGGGCACCCGCGAGATGAACACCCTGATCGTCGGCAAGTCGATCACCGGTGAGAGCGCCTTCGTCTGACCTCGACCGGCATACCGCGGAACGAACCAACCCCGGGTCCTCACCCGGGGTTTCGTTCTGCCGGCCGGCATATTGCCTGGCCCGCCCGCCCCGGATTGCGTACGGTCGGCGCGGTGAGCAGGAGACGCTATGTGGCCCGGGGCGTGCCCGGCGGCTACCGCATCTGGGACAACCGGGGGCGCCGCTGGTGGGGCGACCTCTACGAGCTGTGCCCCGACGACCTCCTGACCGAGCTCAACGGGCCGTCGGACCAGACGCGGATCACCGCGCTGATGAAGCGCTACCGCGCGCAGAAGCGCTAAGCGCCCGAGCCCCGCGCCCCCGCGCTAGGTGTAGTGAGCACGAGCGTTGTTGACACGGGCCCGGGCTTGATCATGACGAAGAGCGGCCGTCCGGTCGCCCATGGCGCGGCCGGAATGGGTATCTCTCGCCGGCCGGTCTCACTGACGGACGAGCTTCTCGAAGAAGAACTCGTGCTTGAGGAACGACGTCGTGTGCTCCGCCCCCGGGTACGGCGGCACGAGCGGGGACGCCTGAAAGAGCCGCCAGCCGTCCTCCAGGGCACCGACCCCCGTCTCGTACGGGGGTTCGTCGCTGTCGCCGGTCGTCGGGCGGGTCGAGCCCGTGCCGTCGTAGCGGGCCCATCCGACGACCTCGGAGTCGAGGGCCGAGGTGTTGAGGTAGAGGACGAGGACCTGCTGCCGGGTGGTGCTCATGCGGTGCTCCTCTGTGCGGCCGGGGCGGAGGCGGCGGGGGCGGTGGGCCGGTTGGTGATGCGGGTGGCCCAGTGGTCGATGTCGAAGCCGGGGTCACCGGACAGGGAGCGCCACAGCAGGATCCGGTTGTGGATCTCCAGCCGGCCCGTGGCGTACTCGTACCAGGGGAACGTGCGCCGCAACTCCTCACGCACGTCCGGGGAGTCCAGGTCCTGGGTGTCCCACAGCCGCACCTGCGGCACGGTCGGGTTGAAGCGGATCTTGTACATGTGGCGGACGGTGTCACTGTCGTTGCGCCGCCCGCCGTGCCAGATGCCGTGGTGCAGCAGGAGCACGGTGCCGGCCGGGCAGGTCAGCCGGGTCTGGCCGCGCAGGTTCTGGTAGCGGCCGGTGTCGGACTCGTTGGTGCGGCGCAGATGACTGCCCGGGACGACGAGCGTGCCGCCCATCTGGGCGGTGACCTCCTGCGGGTAGTACATGAGCTGCACGTCGAACGCGTCGGCCCGTAGGTCGATGAGGGCGTCGGCGTGCAACGGCTGCGCACTGCCCTCATGGGGCGGGCGGGTGTGGACGAAGTGGTGGTCGACCGCCGGATCCGGCCCCACCAGACTCTCCAACGCGCCCGCCACGACGGGCAGACCGAGGAGCCGGCGGGTGAAGGAGCCCTCGGGGAAGGCCGCCGGTACGGGGGTGCCGTAGGCCACGTCGGGCAGCGTCCCGGCGGTGAACACACCGAGCGCCTCCTCGTTCATCTCCGGGGGCACGACACCGTCGAGGCGCAGAAAACCTTGGGCCGTGAACCGCGCCACCTCGACGGAGCTCAGCAGCTGCTTTGTGGTTGGCATGGCGCAACCGTAAGAGCCCCAGGGCGGGAAGTCGTGGGGCGTAATCGGCAACCACTGGTAATTTTCCACCATGCCCGCCTTCGTGGAACTGTCCCTCGACCGGCCGCCGGACCTGGTGCACGCGGGTGTGGGCGTGCACGGCTCCGCCGGCCCCCACGAGGTCTTCCGCCTCCCGCGCCTGTGGCAGCTCCACCTCTACGGCTACTCCGGCACCCTGGAGTTCGGCGGCGCGCGGCACCCGATCCGCCCCGGGCACCTCAGCCTCGTACCGCCCGGCACGGAGGTGCACTTCCACTACGACGCCCCGCGCTGCGAGCACCTGTACGCCCACTTCCGGCTGCCGGGCGACGGGGAGCGGCGCCGCCTGCCGGCGATGCAGGACGCCGGGGCGGAGGCGGCGGTGCTCAGCGCGCTGCTGCGCCAGACGATCGCGGCGAGCGCGCAGTCCCCGGCCCGGGCGTCGGCGGAACTGTGGACGGTGCTGTGGCGCACGACCGGCCTGACCGAGGCCACCGAGACGCCCGCCGGGTCCCGGCATCCGGCGCTGCGGGCGGCCATGGCCCATATCGAGGAACACCTGGCCGACCCACTGAGCGTCCCCGCGATCGCCCGGGCCGCCGGGGTGTCGCACACGCACCTGACCCGGCTGTTCCGGGAGGACACCGGGCACACCGTCGTCGGCTACGTCCGGCGCCGCCGCATGGAACGCGCCCGCCACCTGCTCATCGCCTCGACCCTGGCGATCCCGGCCGTCGCGGCGACGGTCGGGATCCCCGACCTCCAGGCGTTCAACAAGACCTGCCGCAAGGAACTCGGCGCGTCACCGCGCGCCGTGCGGCGGTACGGAACGTCCTGATCTGTGTCAGAACTGCTGTGCGATCACCGGCTGGTTGGCGTGCGCTAGGATTCTTTACCGAGCTCTTACGCTCGGTTGAGCGTGGCCACGCACAGTCGTCGCACGTGGTACGGCCCCGCTCGGTTCGTCGACACAGTGGCCGCCCGGTCTCCGGGCCGGTGTGAGGGGGGCGTGACATGGGGCGAGTGGTGCCTGTCCGCGTCCACAACGCCGCCCGTGACGGCGTCCCTGATACCGGCCGCGCCGCGTGAGCGGTTCCCCGTCCTTCTGACGTGTGACGTCTGGCGCGTCGGCGCGTGACGTCCCCCCGGCCGACGACCGCCCGGGCGGGGCACGCGCCGGGCGCCTCGACCACACCGTGTGATCCGGACCCTCGCCGTCCTGGGGCCAGATCACCTCATGCTCCCGCTCACCGCTCACCGCTCACCGCTCACCGAGCCGTACCACCGGGCGTCCGCGCCCGCCGCCGGTCCGGCCGGGCAGCGCCCGCCCGCCCCGCGCCACCCCTGCGACGCGCCCGGCCCCGCGCCCGGCCGTCGCACCGCAATGGCACAGACGCCGCAGACCCGATCAACGGAGGTCAGACGCCCGTGCACGACACCACCGCCATGCTTATCGAACTCGGGGCGATCATCCTCGCCCTGGGGCTCCTGGGACGCCTCGCCGGACGGGTGGGCTTCTCGCCCATACCCCTGTACCTGCTGGCCGGACTCGCCTTCGGCCAGGGCGGCATCCTGCCGCTGCAGGCCAGTGAGGAGTTCGTCGCCACCGGCGCCGAGATAGGCGTCATCCTCCTGCTGCTCCTGCTCGGCCTGGAGTACAGCGCCTCCGAACTCGTCACGACGCTGAAGACCCAATACCCCTCCGGCGCGGTCGACTTCGTCCTCAACGCCGTGCCGGGGGCCGCGATGGCGTTCCTGCTGGGCTGGGGACCGGTGGCCGCCGTCGCCCTGGCCGGAGTCACCTGGATCTCCTCGTCCGGGGTCATCGCGAAGGTGCTGGGCGACCTGCGCAGGCTCGGCAACCGCGAGACGCCGGTCGTCCTCGGCGTGCTGGTCCTGGAAGACCTGGCCATGGCGGTCTATCTGCCGATCCTCACCGCGCTGCTGGCCGGGGCGGGCCTGGCGGGCGGGGCCGTCACCCTGCTGATCTCGCTGGGCACGGTCGGCGCCGTCCTCTACGTGGCGCTGCGGCACGGCAGGCTGGTCAGCCGGGCGGTGTCCTCGGACAGCGCCGAGATGCTCCTCCTGGCCGTCCTCGGGCTGACCCTTCTCGTGGCGGGTCTCGCCCAGCACTTGCACGTGTCCGCGGCCGTGGGTGCGTTCCTGGTCGGCATAGCCCTGTCCGGCGAGGTCGCCGAGGGCGCCAGCAGTCTCCTGACCCCGCTGCGGGACCTGTTCGCCGCGGTGTTCTTCGTCTTCTTCGGTCTGCACACGGACCCCGCCGCCATCCCGCCCGTGCTGCTGCCCGCGCTCGCCCTGGCCGCCGTCACGACCCTGACGAAGATCGCCACCGGCTACTGGGCCGCCCGCCGTGCCGGGATCTCGCCCCGGGGCCGCTGGCGGGCGGGCGGCACGCTCGTCGCGCGCGGCGAGTTCTCCATCGTCATCGCCGGCCTCGCCGTCGGCACCGAACCCCGCATCGGCCCCCTGGCCACGGCCTACGTCCTGATCCTGGTCGTCCTGGGGCCCTTGGCCACCCGCTGGACGGAGCCCCTCGCCACCCGCGTCACCCGCCGAGCGGCTGCCCGGACATCGCTCGCCGGCCCGCCCAAGGAACCGGCCCCGGCGCACCGTTGACCTGACCCGCCGGGGGGATCCCGGCACGGCCGTCGTGCCGCTCGAGGAGGGCGCCCGTGTCCGCCGACCCGCCGACCCGCCGACCCGCCGCACCAGGGCGCCCGGGACCACCCCGCCGCTCCCGCCGACCGCCCTGATGCGCTGCCCGCCCGGCCGGGTCGGCTGTCCGGATCGGGTGTTCTCCCGGAGCCGAGCTTGCTGGCACCCTGGCGAGCACCCGGGGGAACGGCCGGGGGCCAGGGGAGAATTGCCGTTCAAGTGGACCGGAGGGAAGCGCCGGCATGATCGAGTGGAAGCCCCTGGGCACCGGAGCGAGGCCCGTCCCCCAGCCCGTGGCCACACCGCTGGTGTGGGCCGGGGCCGGCGGTGGCGCGCTGGTGCTGGTGGCGCTCACCAACACCGTGGTGGGGTCGGACCGGCCCGAACTGGCCCTGTCCGCCCTGTCCCTGCTGGCCGCCCTGCTGGGCCTGTGCGCACGGTTCACGGCCGCCCCCGGGACGGCCGTGCTGTGCTGGCTGTTCCTCAACGGCTTCGCCATCCCGCCCGCAGGTGTCCTCACCTGGGCCGGTCACCGCGACACCACCTGGCTGGCCTGCCTGTTCACCGCCGCCCTCGTCGGCACCGGCCTGGCCCGCCTCGTCCACGCCCGCGCCGCCTACCGCCGTCTGGCCCCCGACCGGCCCCGCCCCGGCACCGCGGCCGGCGACGTACCGTACGACTCCTGACACGAGGTCACGGAACCGAGGGGACACCGGACGTGGGGCGGGTACTCGTCATCGGCGGCGGAGCGGCCGGCACCGCCGCCGCGCTCGCCCTGCACAAGGCCGGCTTCGGCGTCACGGTGTACGAGGCCCACCCGGACGCGGCAGAGGACATCGGCGCGTTCCTCACCCTGGCGAGCAACGGCATGCGCGCCCTCGCACAGATCGACGCCGCCACCGCGGTCACCGCCCTCGGCTTCCCGCTGACCGGGATGAGGATGCTCGACGGCTCCGGCGCCCAGAGGGCGGCCCGGCCCCTCGGGGAAGCGGAGGACCCGGTCCTGCGATACCGGTGCCTGCGCCGCGGCGACCTCAACGTCGCCCTCCAGGCCGAGGCGGCACGCCGAGGCATCCCGGTCCGGCACGGCGCCCGCCTCGTCTCCGTCCGGGACGGCCCGGACCACGTCACCGCGCACTTCGCCGACGGCAGCGCCGCGACCGGTGACCTGCTCATCGGCGCCGACGGCCTGAACTCCACCGTCCGCCGGTCGATCGCCCCCACCGCCCGCCCCCGGTACGCGGGGGAGCGGGTCTTCTACGGCCGCACCACCGACGCGCCCCGCACCGCCGCGACCGGCCTCATCACCTTCATCCGCGGCAGCACCGCCGTCTTCGGTCATACGGTGTCTCCCGAGGGCGAGACGTACTGGTTCGCCCGCGTCGCCGCCGACCCGCTGTCCCCCGAGGAGCTCGCGTACGGCACAGCGGCCCGCCGTGACCTCCTCGTCAGGCTCCTGCGCGAGGACCCCACCCCGGCCGCCGGCATCGTCGCGGCCACGGGCGACGACATCCTGGTCACCGGCGCCACGGAACTGCCCACGGGCATGCCCTGGCGCTCGGCCCGCTGCCTGCTCATCGGCGACGCGGCCCACGCGGCCTCCCCGGCCACCGGCCAAGGCGCCTCGATGGCCCTGGAGGACGCCGTCATCCTGGCCAAGGCCCTGCGCGACGCCCCGGACCCCGGCACCGCGCTGACCACCTACGAAACCCTCCGCCGCCCCCGGGTGGAACACAACATCACCGTCAGCGGCCACATCTCCCGGGGCATCCCCATCCGCCCGGCCGCGCCCGCGCCCCGCCCCGGCGACGAGGATCTGATCCGCCGGCTGGAGTGGGACGGCCGTTGACCCCCGTGCGGTGAGGCGGGGAGTCAGACGGCGACAGCCGACACGGTGACCGGGATGTTGCCGCGGGTGGCCTTGGAGTAGGGGCAGATCCGATGCGCCGCGGCGCCCAGTTCCGTGGCCGTCTCCTGGTCGACGCCGCCGAGTTCCAGGTTCAGGACGGCGGCCAGGCCGAACTCGCCGTCGTCCCCGTGGTGGAGGGTGATCTCGGCGGTGATGGCGGTGCTCGCCGGCCTGACCTTGCGCTCGGCGGCGGCTCGGCGCACGGCCCCCAGGAAGCAGGCCGCCCAGCCCGCCGCGAACAACTGCTCCGGGTTGGTGGCGTCTCCGGCGCCGCCCAGCTCCTTCGGTAGGGCCAGCGTGGTCCGCAGCAGTCCGTCCTCGGACCGCACGGTACCGCCGTTGCGGCCCTCTCCGTCGACCTGCACGACGGCGGTGTAGCTGACTGCCATGACTCTCTCCATTCGTCACCGGTTCAAGCGGTGACGAGATCGTGGCAGCACATGCCATCGGTCGTCAAGGTCGGGCTTCGAGGGCGACTGAATCCATTCGTCACCGGTTTGACCGGTGATGAATCGCGTGCCACAGTCAGGCATCGCACAAGCCGGTGCATGTCACACCACGGAGGTCCACGTGATCGACAGGCGGAGTTTCGGCAAGGCCCTGGGAGTGGGCGCGGGCGCGGCCGCCGTGGCACTGGCCGGGCCGCGTAGCGCGTCAGCGGTTGCGGCTGTGCCCGCCGTCGGCGACACCCCGGGCGCACCCACCGCATTTCCGCGGATCAAGCAGATCAGGGCCGGTGTGCTGGACGTCGGCTACGCCGAACTGGGCCCCGCCCACGGCCCCGCGGTCATCTGCCTGCACGGCTGGCCCTACGACATCCACAGCTACGTCGAGGTCGCCCCGCTGCTCGCCGAGCGGGGATACCGGGTGATCGTCCCGTATCTGCGCGGCCACGGCACCACGCGCTTCCTGTCCGCCCGGACGTTCCGCAACGCCCAGCAGTCGGCGATCGCCATGGACGTCATCGCGCTGATGGACGCCCTGAAGATCGAGCGGGCCGTGCTCGCGGGTTTCGACTGGGGCTCACGGACCGCCGACATCGTCGCCGCGCTCCACCCCGAACGCTGCAAGGCGCTGGTGTCGGTGAGCGGCTACCTCGTCACCAACCTCGAGGCCAACCTGAGGCCGCTGGCGCCCAAGGCCGAACTGGCCTGGTGGTACCAGTACTACTTCGCCACCGAGCGCGGCCGGCTCGCCATGGAGGACAAGGCCCTGCGCCACGACCTGACCCGGCTCGTCTGGGACACGGTCTCCCCGACCTGGGACTTCGACGACGCCACGTTCGAGCGCACCGCCGCGGCCTTCGACAACCCCGACTACGCGGCCGTCGTCGTCCACAACTACCGCTGGCGGCTGAGCCTCGCCGACGGGGAACGCCGCTACGACGGTCTCGAGAAGCGCCTCGCCGCCCGCCCCACGATCGGTGTCCCCACCCTCACCCTCGACGCCGAGCGGGATCCCTTCACCGCTCCGGGCGACGGCGCCTCCTACCGGGACCGTTTCACGGGCCCGTACGAGCACCGGACCCTGCCGGGCATCGGCCACAACGTGCCCCAGGAGGCGCCCACGGCCTTCGCCCGGGCCGTCATCGACGCGGATCACCTGACCGGTCGAGGGACGATGTGAACAACGGCTCCCACAAGGGGTGTTCGTCCGATCGCGGGGCACGCGCGACTCCACTGACCCGCCCACCCGCATGCCCCGCGTCGGTCCGGACGACGGCGCTCAGCCGCCGACGTACCAGCTGAAACCGCCGTTGCTGCTGGCCACGGCCACGAGCACGAGCCACAGCACCACGTCGACGACGCCGAGGATGATGCCCGCCTTCGCCATGCCGGCGCCGTTCTTGACCGATGCCTGGCGACGGGCGACGGCACCGAAGATGATGGCCAGCGGGCCGAGGACGATGTTCAGCAGGAACAGGCCGATGATGCCGCAGCACAGGCTCGCGATCGCCAGGCCGTTGGTGCGCGAACCGGAGGACGCGGCAGAGGAACCGCCATAACTCGCCATGGAAAACTCCCAGTTGTCGATGGCACGGACCGAATGGGCCGCACTCTCCTCACTTTCGACTTGTTTTGTTCGAATGCCCCTCTGTGGCGTTCCCATGACAACCAATTCGGGAGAGTGTCCCCGTCAGCCCTCGTGCACCAGCCCGGCGACGTGTGCGGTGACCGTGTCGAGGATGCCCGTCCAGGCCGAGTCGTCGCCCAACACGAGGAAGTTGAGGGTCAGTCCGTCGGTCATGGCGGCCAGATAACGGGCCAGGACGGGCACGGGTACGCGCAGGCGCAGCCCCATGGACTGCGCCAGCTGGTCGATGAGCTCGGTGTACGCCTCGGCGTACAGCTCGTACTGACGGCGCGCCAGGTGTTCGAACCCGGGCTGACGCAGGGCGTACTGCGTCAGCTCATAGGTGAGCATGTGCTCGTCGGGATGGGCCCGGACGTGGTCCCAGTACGCCTGGAAGCCGGCCCGGACGGTCTCCTCGAGGGTGGTCCTGGGTTGTAGGGCCTCCTTCACCACCGTCACATAGTGCCCGGTGATGGTGGTGATGACGGACTCGATCAACCGCTGCTTGGAGTCGAAGCAGTAGTGGACGACGCTCAGCGAGACGCCCGCCTCGGCGGCGATGGACCGGGTCGTCGTCCTGGGGACGCCGTCCCGGGCCATCGCCCTGATCGCCGCTTCGGTGAGCTGTCGCCGCCGCTCGGCGGACGGCAACCGTGCCATGGAGCCCCTCTCGTGGGCGTCAGCCGCTGTGGACGCCGACCTCGTGGAGGGAGTAGCCCCAGCCGGTGCCGCGCTCCAGCCCGTGGACGCGGACGTACCGGGCCGGTGTGCCGGCGAACCGCGCGGTGTCCAGGCCGCCGTCGCCGGCGGCTGTCGACCAGGCGGTCCGCCAGTTCGTCCCGTCGGCGGAGAGCTCGATCCGGTACGACTTCGCGTACGCGCGCTCCCAGTCGAGGGTGACCCGCCCGACGGCCCGGGTGGAGCCGAGGTCGACCTGGTACCACTGGTCGTCGCTCCAGTCGCTGGCCCAGCGGGTGCGGCGGTCCCCGTCGACGGCCCGGTGCGGCTGGTAGCTCGTGAACAGGCTCCACTCCGAGGAACTGGCCGACGCGGCGGAACCGGCCGCCAGATCGACCCCGGCCTCGTGGTTCTCGGAGGCCGCCCAGGTGTCGAGGTAGGACTCGGCGCCCCGGAACAGGTCGTCGACCGTGTCCTGGCCGCCGACCCGGCGGATGTCCTCGATCCAGTCCGGGACGAGGCCGTAGTGCGCGGCGCCGTCGGTGTTCAGGTCCCAGGTGCGCTCGCCGGTGGTCTGCCGGTCGATGACCGAGCCGCCGTCGACGCTCTTGAAGGGATACGTGACCTTGTTCGGCGCGTCGGCCCCGCGCGGCCCCGGCCAGCCGCCGACACCGTTCATGTCGGTGCCGTACCCGTAGCCCACGCCGTACTCGTCCCGCAGGGCCTCGGTGCGCCTCGCCTCCGCGACGAAGCCCTCGGAGCCGTGCATGTACTGGGCGATGAAGCCGCCGAGCCCGTAGACCCGCTCGGTCCAGTCCATGTCCATCCAGCTGTGCGAGGAGAGCACGCCGGGGTACGACTCGGCCTCGAAGATGTCGAGCACCCGGCCGGTGGCCTTGACGCTCATGTGGTCGATCTCCAGCATCATCTTGCGTTTCATCATGCCGCGCACGGCGTATTCGCCGAGGTCGGTGAGCCCTCGCACGTTGCACTGGGCGTCCGCGCCGTACGACGGGACCTCCTCGCCGGCCGGGAGCTTCTTCTCGGCCGCGGGCGCCGCCGCGTTGCCGATGGGGTTGTCGTGCTGCGGGCCCGTGCACTTCTCGGTCTTCCAGTACGTGCCGGTCGACAGGAACTGCCCGACGTTGATGGCCGTCCCGAGCGATCCCGAGTCGAAGCGCACGCCGCACAGGGCGTTGTCGAACTTGTGGCACAGGAACATGCTGCGCACACCCAGCGCGTGCAGTTCGTCCAGGCCCTTGTCGATGTCGGCCCTGCTGCACTGCGCGATGTCCAGGACCTGCTTGCAGCCGAAGGGCTCGGAGGTCTCGACCCCCATGATCACCGCGAGCTTGCCCTGCTCGATGACCTCGCGGGCCTGTGCGCTGTCGGTGACGACCCGGAACCAGCCCTTGCCGGGCCCGCCGTACATCCGGTCGACGAAGGCCTGCATGTCGTACGTCAGCTTGGCCTGGAGCCGGATGGACGTCATCTCGTCGCAGGAGCGGTCCTTGAAGAAGTACACCGAGCAGATCACACCGTTGGTGACGAGGTCGTTGACCAGCACCCGCTGCCCGCCGCGCCAGGCCCGCTCGATCCAGGCGTAGTAGTTCTGCTGGTGGGTCAGCGAGTCGTGCGCCGGCCAGTCCTTGAAGGTGGGCCAGCCGGTCGGGTCGTGCTTGCCGTCGCCCCCGTTGGTGATGAAGTCGAAGATCGCGAGCGAGCCGTCCGGGTAGTGCTCGGGGCAGTCCTTGAGCGCGTCGGCCACGCCCTGCTCGGAGAAGGCCTTTCCGCAGATCAGACGGCCGCCGAAGGCCTCGTTGGAGAAGATGTGGTCGTGCGCGTCGACGAAGCCGCGCACCTCGCCCTCGGCGTTCGTGCCGGTGAAGGGCTCGCCCGTGACGTTGATCCGGGAGTCCGGAGCGGGCCGCGCGGTCGGGTCCCACCAGCCGGTCCCGGCGGCCGAGCTCGGTGTCGGGCCGAGCGCGATCGACAGCACGAGCAGGAGGAGCGACACAACGGTGACGTGCTTGCGTCTGCGGTACGGGCGTCCGGAACTGGTCACAGCCCACGTCCCTCGGTCGGCGGGTCGCGCGGTCGTCTTGTCATGACCTCGCAAAGTGTGCGACGAGAATCGCCACTGCCGCTGAACGAGTCAAGGGTCCGGGACGGTTGACCTGATGACGGGGGGCCGGTTCACCCCGCGGCGGATTCCGGACCGGCCGGGGCGACAACAAACCCCAGGCCGCCGACCTGGGGTTCTCATGGGGCGGATGACCGGCCCCCGGCCGTCACGCGATCAGCGCGGACCGGGGTCGGATCCGGCGGCCGCTTGGTTCGCGGCGCGGCGGTACTCGGCGTTGATGCGCTGAGCCTCTTCGAGCTGGTCCTCGAGGATGACGATGCGGCAGGCGGCCTCGATCGGCGTACCCCGGTCGACGAGCTCGCGGGCGCGCGCGGCGATCCGCAGCTGGTAGCGGGAGTAGCGGCGGTGTCCGCCCTCCGAGCGCAGCGGAGTGATCAGGCGGGCCTCACCGATGGCTCGGAGGAAGCCCGGGGTGGTGCCGAGCATCTCTGCGGCCCTGCCCATGGTGTAGGCGGGGTAGTCGTCGTCGTCCAGCCGGTCGCTGAGCGGGGTATCTGCTTCCATGTCACCTCGTAGTACAACGCGTCGAGGGGCCCTGGTGCCGTACGGCACCAGGGCCCCGAAGGAAATTCAACACCATCTGTCGGCCCTCATGCTGTGCCGACCTTCTGTTTCCGCTACCCGGCCCGACAACGGGAGGGGTGCGGGGATCGCGGCTGCGTGACCGGGGACCACCATCCATTCCGGGGTCTTGCGGTACCCGGACCGAGAGCCTCCCGGGCCGGGCGATCCTGATGGCGTCTGCTCCTCCGTCCTTCCTTGCGTCTAGCTCGACTGTGTCTGACTGTGTCAACACGAAGAAGAGTAACCGCGGCACGTGCCAATGTCTACTCTGACAAAGACAGATTTTGGAGTGCGGGCGGTGCAGGGTTCCGGGAGCTCCAGTCGGCGGACGGAGGAGGCCGGCGGGCCGGGCACATGACAATGAGGGCCCTGCCGACGCGCGTCGGCAGGGCCCTCACTGGTTCCTGGTGGCGGCTGACCGCCCGTGTTTCACCCCTGGGGGAGGTCCCGGACCCGGACCCGGTCCGTGTAGGCGGGGGCGTCCCGGAGAACGCTGAGCCCGGCCAGGGTGACCAGACCCGTGCTCCGGTCGTCCCCGTCACAGAGGACGAGGTGGTCGACCCGGGCCCCGGCCATCAGGGACAGCGCCACCTCGACCGTCATGTCGTCACTGATCCGCGGCGCGTGGGCCATGGCGTGGTGCTGCGCCTGTACCGGCGTCAAGGGTGTCTCCTGCCGTAAAGGGGGTGGCTGGTGGGCGCGGGGCTCTACGCAGCCGAGCCGAAGCCGGTCCGCTGACCCCTGGGGCGCGCCGCCTCGCCGACGGGGCGGCCCTGGCCGGCGGGGCGGCGGCCCCGGCGGCCCCGGGACGGGGCGGACGCGCCGCGGGGGCGTTCCGCGCGCGGCGCGGGGATGACGACCGGGACACCGGAAGGGGCCTGGGCGCCGGTGATGCGGTTCAGCTCCGCCTCGCCGGACCGTACCTGGGCGATCTGCGGGGTGATGCCCGCCGACGTCATCAGCCGGCTCATGCCACGACGCTGGGCCGGGGTCACCAGGGTGACCACGCTGCCGGACTCGCCGGCGCGGGCGGTACGGCCGCCGCGGTGCAGGTAGTCCTTGTGGTCGCTGGGCGGGTCCACGTTGACGACCAGGTCGAGGTTGTCCACGTGGATGCCGCGGGCGGCGACGTTGGTCGCCACCAGTACGGTCACGTCCCCGCTCTTGAACTGGGCGAGGGTCCGGGTCCGCTGCGGCTGGGACTTGCCGCCGTGCAGGGCCGCGGCGCGCACGCCGCTGCTCAGCAGGTGAGCGGTCAGCCGGTCCACCGCGTGCTTGGTGTCGAGGAACATGATCACCCGGCCGTCGCGGGCCGCGATCTCGGTGGTCGTCCGGTGCTTGTCCGCGTCGTGCACGTGGAGGACGTGGTGCTCCATGGTGGTGACCGCGCCCGCGGACGGGTCGACGGAGTGCACCACCGGGTCGTTCAGGTACGTGCGGACCAGCCGGTCGACGTTGCGGTCCAGGGTGGCGGAGAAGAGCATCCGCTGTCCGCCCGGGCGCACCTGGTCGAGCAGGGCGGTGACCTGCGGCATGAAGCCCATGTCGGCCATCTGGTCGGCCTCGTCGAGGACGGTGATGCCGACGTCGTTCAGGCGGCAGTCGCCCCGGTCGATGAGGTCCTTGAGCCGGCCGGGCGTCGCGACGACGACCTCGGCCCCGGAGCGCAGCGCGCCGGCCTGCTTGCCGAGGGACATCCCACCGACGACGGTGGCCAGCCGCAGGCTGACGGAGCGGGCGTACGGAGTGAGCGCGTCGGTGACCTGCTGGGCGAGCTCACGGGTGGGCACGAGGACGAGCGCGAGCGGCTGCCGCGGCTCGGCACGCTGCCCCGCCGTACGGGCCAGCACGGCGAGACCGAAGGCCAGGGTCTTGCCCGAGCCGGTGCGGCCACGGCCGAGTACGTCCCGGCCGGCCAGGGAGTTCGGCAGGGTCGCGCCCTGGATCGGGAACGGCGCGGTCACGCCTTCGCGGCCGAGCGTGGCCAGCAGCCGCGCGGGCATGTCGAGATCGGCGAACGCCTCGACGGCGGGCAGCGGGGGTGTGACCGTCTTCGGCAGGGCGAACTCGCCCTGGGGAGCCCGGCGGCTGCCGTAGCTCTGGGCGCGGCGCGGAGCACCGGAGCGGCGGCCGGCGCCGTCGCCTGTGGAGAAACGGTCACGGGTACGGGATGTGTGGGCACGCTTCATGCGGGACCTTCCTTGATGGGCACGTAGCAAGGAAAATCCGCAGCAGAGGAGCGGCGCAGAGAATCTCGAGACGAGCCGAATCGATACGGCCGGTTCGGACCGGCGGGAAAAAAGCAGCGAGCTGGGGCCCGCACCCCAGAGGTGCGGGCCCCAGCTGCGAAATATGCGCGAGCGCCGGTGTCAGGCGGGCACGATGTTCTCGGCCGTCGGGCCCTTCTGGCCCTGCGCGATGTCGAACGACACCTTCTGGCCTTCCAGCAGCTCGCGGAAGCCCTGGGTGGCGATGTTCGAGTAGTGGGCGAAGACGTCGGCGCCGCCGCCGTCCTGCTCGATGAAGCCGAAGCCCTTTTCCGCGTTGAACCACTTCACGGTGCCAGTAGCCATTTTGTTTCTCCTTCGGAGGCGGTTTCGGGAATCCACCCTGTGTGAATTCCGTGTCGCCGTGATGATTACCCCGTAGGAAATGAACCTTCTGGCAACCACACCTGCAACTGAGATCGACAGTAGCACGGTGCGATCGGGCCGGTGCCGTGCGAAATTTCCGTGCGGGACGGCGTGCGAGGAATATTCGGCGGGCCCCGCTTCTATTTCTCATTTTGCGAGCACAGATATTGCCGTCCGGGGGCGCGCCCCTTCCTGACGTGCCCGCGCGTGCCGGCGCTGTGACCTCCGGCAACGGTGGCGAGCGACCGCCACCGCCGTCGGCGCGCGGCGCGGTGGCGAACGCGCCGGAATCCCGCTCCCGCGACGAAGGTCACATCACCCGTGCGGACGTGCCCGGCCGATGACTACGTGGACATGTCACGCCCATGGCTCCCGCCGCTCTACCAGGGCACCACTCCCTCGTCGTCGAAGAAGCCGCCGGACGGACCGTCGTCGGGCAGCGTCGAGAGCCGGATCGCGACCGCCGCGCCCTGCTCCGGGGTGCGGACGCCGCGAAAGCCGTTGAGGTCGGTCGCGCAGTAGCCCGGGCAGGCGGCGTTGACGAGGATGCCCGTGTCGCGGAGTTCCTTGGCGTACTGGACGGTGACGGCGTTGAGGAAGGTCTTGGACGGCGTGTAGGCGACGGAGATCGGGCCGGTGTCGCTGCCGGGGGTGGTCTGCCGGGTGAGTGACCCGACGCCGCTGGACATGTTCACGATCCGCGGGGACGCCGAGCGGCGCAGCAACGGCAGCATCGCGTTGGTGACGCGGATGACGCCGATCACGTTGGTCTCCACCACCGTCCGCACCGTCGCCGGGCCGACCGTGGTGGGCATCTGCGGCACACCGCCGGTGATCCCGGCGTTGTTGACCAGCACGTCGAGACGCCCGGCGCTCTCCTCGATCAGCCCGGCGGCGCCGGTCACACTCGCGTCGTCGGTCACGTCGAGCGGTACGCCGAACGCGTCGACGCCGGCCGCCCGCAGTTTCGCCACGGCCGTCTCGCGCCGCTCCTCGTCCCGGGCGCCGACCCCGACCCGCCAGCCGAGGGCGCCCAGGCCGACGGCGATCTCGTATCCGATGCCCTTGTTCGCGCCGGTCACCAGCGCGATGGTCTGTTCGCTCATGCGGTCGATCCTGTGCGAGCCCGGGGGCGGCCGGCCAACACCGATCGGGTGGTGCGCGATACCGCACAGGTATCGACCCAGGTCGGAGCAGTAGCATGACGGCGTGGAGACAAGGGAGCTGCGGTACTTCGTCGCCGTCGCCGAGGAGCTGCACTTCGGCAGGGCCGCGGAGCGGCTCGGGATCGCGCAGCCCCCGCTGTCCCGGGCGATCGCCCGGCTGGAACGGCGTCTCCAGGCGCCGCTGCTGGAGCGGACCAGTCGCGTGGTCACCCTGACGGAGGCCGGGGCGGTACTCCTGCGGGAGGCCCGGGCGGCGCTCGCCGCCGTGGAGGCCGCCGAACGCCGCACCCGTCGCGCCGCACTCGCCGCGACCGGCCAGGCCGGCGTGGTCCTCGCCACGAAGGCCGGCGCGTCCAGCGAACTGCTGGCGAAGCTGCTCGACGCCTACGCGGCCGAACCCGACGCGGTCAGCGTCGATCTGCTCCTGTGCGGCATGGGCGAGCAGGGCCCGATGCTGCGCGACGGCCGGGCCGACGTGGCACTGCTGCACCTGCCGTTCGACACCACGGCCGGCCTCGACACCGAAGAGCTCGGCACGGAGGGCCAGGTCGCGGTTCTCCCGGCCGGACACCCGCTCACCGCGCGGCCCCACGTCCGCACGGCCGACGTCACCGGCCTGCCCGACCTGCCGATGCCGCGCTGGCCGGGCCCCGACGGCAGCTACCCGGACGGCCCCGGCCCGCAAGCCCGGGACCATACGCAGCTGCTCCAGTTGATCGCACTGGGCCGTGCCTGCTGGATCGCGCCGGAGTCGTGCCGGACCCACCTGCGGGAGGGTCTCACCGCCGTACCGGTCCTGGACGCGCCGGCGGTCACCACACTGATCGCCTGGCCGCCCCACAGCAGGTCCCGGGCGGTGGCGGGGCTGATCCGGACGGCGATGCGGGTGAGCTCGTGAGAGGGCGGTGCCGCCATGCGCCCCTGACATCCGCCGACACTCCGATAGCATGTTCGAGCTCGCGATGGTCCCTCCATCGCTCTCCATCTCCCCAGCCATTCGGATGAATCGGCCAACAGATTGAAAGCCAGGGCATCGCGGGTGTCTTCGCGAATAAGCGGCGTGACGTCACGGGGCGCGTGGCGCCATGGGCGCGCGATGCTGTGGATCGCGGCGGCCGTGGTCGCGTGCGGATTTCTCATCGCGCTGGAGATCGCCGCCCGCCGCTACGGCGAACCGGGGCCGATCACCACCCAGGTGCAGGCCCTGATCCTCGCTCCCAAGGCGGGCCCCCTGTACGGCGGTCTGGTGCTGATGATGGTGGTGCTCACCTGGCGGCAACGGCTCATCGCGGCCGGCGCCGCCCTGGGCATCGACGCCGCCCTCCTGCCGGTGCGATGGGCTGTGGGCGCCGACATGTCCGACGGCAACGTCCTCGGCACCGGTGCCCTGTGGGTGATGCTGGGCTTCGCGGTCGTCGCCGTCACGCGCCGCACCGGCGGTGAACGCGTCCTGCTGCTCAAGGGCGTCGGCCTGGGCCTGTTGCTGGTGGCCGCCCGCAAGACCGGCGACACCTGGCTCCTCATCACGTCCAAGACCCGCCCGACGGTCCTCGACCAGTACGTGGCGATGGCCGATCACGCGCTCGGCAACCCGTCATGGCTGGCGGGCCGGCTGGTCGAGGCCACCGACCCGGTCAGCAGCCATGTTCTGCAACTGGTCTACGGCCAGCTCGCGGTGGCCGCGGTCGTCGTCGCCTTCCACCAGCTGCGCCACGTGGCGGTCGAGCGCCGCTTCCCGAGCCATCACCTGGTGCGCACGTTCCTGGTGATCGGCCTTCTCGGGCCGGGCATCTACATGCTCTTCCCGGTGGTCGGCCCGGTCTTCGCCTACGGCCCGGGCGCCTCCGGCACCGGCGGCGTGGAGTGGGCGGCGGCCAACCTGTGGCCGCACACGTCACTGCCGATCAGCACCCCGGCCCCGATGACGTACGACGGGATCACCCCCCGCAACTGCATGCCCAGCCTGCACACGGCGTGGGCCGTCGCGATCTTCATCCACACCCGCGGGACCCCGCGGATCCTGCGGTACGCGGGCACGTTCTGGCTGATCACCACGCTGGCCGCGACCCTGGGATTCGGCTACCACTACGGCGTGGACCTCGTCGCAGGGGTGGTCTTCGCCCTCACCATCGAGGCAGCCCTGCGCTCGCTCCAGCGCGGCTGGGACCGGCGAGGAATCCGGCTGGTCGTCCACGGCACCGCGATCTTCGTCGCGCTCCTGCTGTCCTACCGCTACCTGCCGATGGACATGGCCCGGTATCCGGAGGTGTCCGGGCCCCTTCTCATCCTGGCGATGGCCTCGGTGATCCACGGCTATGTACGCACCACCGCACGGTGGGCGGCCGACCCGGCCGAACCCGCCGGGAGCCCCCCTGTGCGGCTGGGCGGCCCCCGGGCCCCGGAAGCGGACACCGCACGGGAGGACGCCGTGCCGGAAGGGCACGAGGGTCCTGCTCCCGCGCCGGCTCCTTCACCGGAGCTGCGCTGACCCCTCGCCCGCCGCTCCGGCCGGAGCGGCCGGGGCGACGTCCCTCATCCGCGTGCGGCGGTCCAGGTGATGTGCGGGGGTTCGACCCGTGCGCACAGGGGCCCGCCCTGCGCGTCGGTCAGGCCGAGGCGTCCGACCAGCAGCCCTTCGCGGGCCGCGGCGGCGAGCACATCGGCGGGGATGACATCGAGCATGAGCTTGGCGCGACGGAACATCGTGAACATGCCCGACTCGTCGACCGTCCCCCACGACAGGTAGATGAACCGCCGGCCCAGACGGTCCTGCACGTACGGCCCCCGGACCTCGGTGCCGGCCGGCGAGGTGCTCGTGGTGCACTCCAGGGTCCAGGTCGCGCGGGACGCGTCACCGGGCTGTGGATCGAGGAGTTCGGCCGGACGGTCGCGGCGTTGCACGGCGACGTGGATGTTGCCGCGGGCGGGCACTTCGCCGTCGGCGGAGGCGGGGCGGGTGCGGCCGGGCAGGTCGACGGCGTCGATGCGGATGCGCATGACGGCCATCATCCCCTCCTGCCCTTCCCGGTGTCCGGGCACCGCCCGGATCGTGGCCCCCGCCCTGAACGAACCGGCCTCGCGCCCCCCGCAGGTCACTGCGGGAACTCACCCTCGGCGCCGTCGGCGTGGTGCTGGGGCAGCGGTATCACCACCCGCCCGACGTCACCCCCCGAGGCGTCGAGGTCTCGCCGCTGCTCGACGACCCGCTGCTCGCTCACCACGGCCGGCCGGGGATGGAGGGCCGCATCGACCACGCCGAGCTGGCGACGCCGCTCAGCTTCAACCACTTCCTCGGCAGGGAGAGGGGCGACTTCATGTCTCTCACCCACACCCCGCAGCGGTTCGCCTTGCGTGACCTCGGCGCCCACACCCACGTCCCCGGCCTCCTTCCTCACCGGCCAGGACGTGGCCTCGGCAGGCGTCAGCGGCGCCATCATGGGCGGCGTCGTCGCGGCCTCCGCCGCCCTGGAGCGCGACGTGCTCCAGGACCTCGCGACCGGGTGAGTTCCTCACCGAGGGAGCCCACGCCGACACCCGCTTCCATGAAGGGTGTCGGCGGCCCGGCCGGAGTCACCGGTCCTCCCGCCGGGGGCCGTCCGCGGTGGCCGGAACGGCCGGACGGGTCCGGCCCGTGCCGGTGTCGATCAGGATCTGCTGAGCCTGCTTGGGGCTGCCGGTGCGCACCGCTTCGGTCATCGCGGCCCGCGCCGCCTCGGGGGACGCGTCCGGTGGGACCACCAGCAGGGAGAAGTGGTCCTGGTCCCCTCGGGTCACGAGCGCGGTGTCGTCGCCCACGGAGAAGACGTCGATGTGCACCACACGGTCGTCGACGGACATCCGCGTCGGCATGTCGTCCCAGGCCGCGGAGTCCAGGCCGATCCGTGTGATCGGCCCGAGGCGCTCGGTCAGTGCGCTGATCAGGCCGGGCAGTTCGGCGGCGAGATTCCTGGAGCGGGGCCACCACGCACCGTCGAGGATGCTCCGGCGTTCGTGGGTGGTGGTGAGCCGCAGGAGCGCCGTTCCGGGACGCAGGGATTCGTGTGCGCCGTCCGCCAGCAAACCGGCCGGAGGCGCGGAATCGGGATCGGGCATCGTGCTCACCTGCCTGTTCGGGGCGGCCCTCCTCGCGTCCACGCTACTCCTGGAGCGTCAGGCGCGGTCGCCGAGCGCGGCGGTCATGATCGGCTCGGCCGCCTCCTCGGTGGTGCCGGGCGGCACGACCAGCAGGTCCCAGCGGCCGTGGCCGGGGGCGAGCAGGACGACGGTGTCCGGGGCGTGCGCCGCGACCGTCTTCCGCAGCCGGACGACCTGGTTGGCGACGAGCATCCGGCCGGGCGCCGCGGACCAGGCCGCTCCGTTCACCGTGACGCCGGCGATGTGCCCCCAGGCGCGTGGCAGTGCGGCGAGCAACTGCGGAAGCTCGGCCAGAAGGTCGTAGGAGCGCGGCCACCACACGCCGTCGAGGCGACGCGGCAGTGCGCTGTGGGGCGCGAGGCGCAGGCGGAGGCGAGGGCGGACGGGCGGTGCGGGCGGCGATGCTGTGGTGATCACGGTGTCTCCTTCGACGGGTCGGGAAGCGGTGGGCCCGGGTCGGGCGCGGCGGGCGGCGAGACGGTCCGGCCTGGGCCAGCGCACGTCGGACACCCGGCCGAGGCGTTCGAGGAGGCGGATGACGGCGGCCGAGGGGTCGAGGTCTGGCCCCGGTCGTCGCCGCGGGCGGGCACCGCGCCGTCGGACGGGAAGGGCGCCGTTCCGTCGTACCCCTGCGGCGGGCGGGCGGGACCCGGCGGGACCTGTGCCGGTGAGGGGGAACGGTCGCGGAAGAATCGAGCGGCATGACGGGGCTCCTCGGCCTCGTGCGGGGGATTCCTCCCGCCGGGCCGACACGAGGGACCGAGAGGGACGCGGCCGGGTGCTCGGCCACTGTTGTGACGTGGAAGGGGGGCCGTCAGGCGAGGCACGCTCTCCTGAGCCGCTGCGGGTGGGGCGGTGTTCCGGCTGCGCGCCGGTCGCCTGCGGAAACGCGGTGCCACGACAGGGGCGTCGAGGGCGGGTGACACAGGCCGCCAGGTGCGGAACCCGTCCGGGCGGGGAACCGCCCGGTGTCATCGTGTGCCGGGGGTCGGAAGCCGGTCCGTCACCGGTGTGCGTCGTCCCCTCGGTCCCTTCAGCCTACCTGGCGGGCAGCGAAAAGGGGGTTACGGACCGTAACAGATGCGGGAGGGGAGCGGAGCCGGGGCGCGCCTCGGTGCTGCGCCGAGGTGGTCGGCCGCAGCGGCCCGAGCCGCGCGGCTGCGGCGGTTTCCGTCCGGGGCGGGAGGACGAGCCCGCAAGGGGGCGTGGCCGCGGGAGTACGGTGGAAGACACCGAGGGCATGTCGCACGCCGGCTCCGACACCGGTGCCGCTCTCGGCGACCGACGACGCCGGGCCGGATCGCCCGTGCCCGGGGCAGGGCTTGCCTCATGACCGTGAACGTGCCGGTTCCGCCGACGACCACAGAATGTCCCGGGCGTCCTGTTGGTTCGAATCCGCCCGCGATGCGGAAGCCCGGCACGGCGAGGCCGGAACGCGGCTCCTCACCGCGAGAGGGACAGCGCGTCCGCGCGCTGACCCGGCGTCAGATCGAGGACCATCTGCAGGAACTGGGCGATCTGTACGCGGAGACGTCCGGCGGCGGCCCCTGGGCGTGGAACCAGGCCCGCGGCGCCTTCCTGCGGCGGCTGGCGGCCGACGTACAACGACCGGGGTTCGAGCTGCTGGTCGCGGAGACCACCGCGCTGACCGGATGCGCCTACGGCTTTCCCGTACGTGGCGACGGCCCTTGGTGGGAGGGCTTCGACGGATACCTTCCGGGGCGGCTGCTCCGTCTCGCCGCCTCCGGACGGCTCTTCGTGATCTCGGGGATCCACGTTCCCTCCCGCGTACGCCGGCAGAACCAGGACCGTGCCTGGAACCTCGCCCGGCGGTTGCAGAGACGGCTGCTCACCGACCACGGTGCCGCCGTCGCCGTCACACTGGTCAACCGCTCCGACCACAGGACCGTCGAGGCGCTGCTGTCCTGGGGGTGGCGCTCCATCGAGGGCGACACACCTCCGCTCGGCCCGTTCCGCGTTCTGGTCCTCGAGGCCTGAGCACCGTCTCCCGCCTCACCGCGGCCCGGTTCTCACGGCGACGGCAGGCGCAGGGCGAGGAGGGCCACGTCGTCCGTGCTGCCGGGCGGCATGCGGGCGGGCAGCTGGTCACACAGTGTGTCCAGCGGCTCGTGGGCGAGCGCGAGGGCGTGGCGGCGCAGACGGGCGAGGCCGGTGTCCAGGTCGCTGCCGGGGATCTCGATCAGACCGTCGGTGTAGAGCAGCAGGGTGGAACCCGGCGGCAGGACCTCCGCGGCGCTCGGCCGGCCGGCGCCGGTGCCCGGAGGGGCGCCGAGGAGGACTCCTTGTCCGGCTTCGAGGTACCGCGCCTGTCCGTCCTCGGTCAGCAGGAGGGGCGGCGGATGCCCGGCGCTGGTCCACCGCAGCGTCCACGGGCCGGTGTGCGGGTCGCCTTCGAGCAGGGCGAGGACGAGGGTGGCCATGGGGACGGTGGTGATGGCGGGCATGGCGTCGTCGAGGCGGTCGACGACGGCACCGGGCGGGCCGCTGTGGTCCCAGGCCAGTGAGCGCAGGATGCCGTGCAGTTGCGCCATTCCGGCCGCCGCGGTCAGGTCGTGGCCCACGACGTCGCCGATCACCAGCGCGAGCGTGCCGTCCTTCCGCTCGAACGCGTCGTACCAGTCGCCGCCCACCTGGGAGCCGGCCGGGGCGGGCTGGTAGCGGGCGGCCAGCCGCAGGCGGCCGGGCTGGGGCAGCGGGGCGAGCAGGTTGCGCTGCATGGCCTCGGCGACGGCGCGCTGGCGGCCGAAGCGGCGGGCGTTGTCGATGACCAGGCCGACCCGGCGGCCGATGTCGCTCACCACGGTCAGGTCGTCGGTGTCGAAGGGGTGCGCCGGGTCGGTGCGCACCAGCGTCAGGGCGCCGGTGACCTGCTGCCGGGAGCCCAGCGGCACCGTGACGGCGGAGGTGGCACGGGCGGCCCGCAGGAAGCCGCTGTGAACGGCGGCCAGGGCCGAGTCGGTCGGTGCGGTCACGTCGGCCTCGCGCTGCAGGACGGGATCACCGCCGTTCAGCACCCGGACCAGAGGGGAGCGGGCTTCCTCCCCGGCCTCGGGAAGGCGCTCGTGCCAGTCCTCCTGTGCGGCGTCCCGGCCCTCGGGGCCCGTCACCGCCACGCGGTGGACCTGTCCGGAACCGGACCGGAGGTCGACCGCCGCCCAGTCGGCGAGGCGCGGCACCAGCAGGCGGCCCAGTCGGGCGAGGGCCTCATCGGTCTCCAGCGTCTGACCGAGTACGTCCGTGATCTCCGCGACCAGTGTCAGCCGCTCGGTGAGGTCCTCCAGAGCACGTGTGTAGGCCGCACGCTCCCGACGCGCGCTGCGGTCGGCGGCCGCGTCGGTGAACAGCACGGCCATGCCCGTGAAGACGCCGTCGTCCGTCAGGGGAGAAGCGGACCAGGAGATCGCGACCAGGCGGCCGTCACCGCGCCGGCAGAGGTGGCCCTCCCCGCGTGCCTCGGCCCTCTCGGCCACGGCCCGCAGCAGCGGGCACTGCTCCCGGGGGACGCTGCCGCCGTCCGCGTCGCGGTGCAGCAGGTCGTGTGCGTCCTCCCCGCGCATCGACGACGCGGCGCGCCCCAGCAGCCGCTCGGCGGCCGGATTGACCGCGAGGATCCGTCCGGCGGGATCCACCACGATCAGGGCCGTGCCCAGCTGCCCGACGACCCGCTGCCAGAATCCCGGCTCGGCCGCCGACCGCCACCGCCCTTCACCTGCCACACCCTCCACGATGCCGCCCCCTCCGTCATGGAAACCCTCTCCGAAGACCGCGGGCGCATCGGCGGACCGACACACCAGTGGATCGATAATCCCCCGACTCGGTGCCGATCAGCTCGGCGATCTCGCCTGGTCATGCGTTCCCTCGGCGCGAGCCGCTGCCTGCTGCCCCCGACGCACTGTCCGCGGCCTCTTCGCCTCGCGTGCGAACCGAGCGGCGGCCACCCTGTACGGCACAGCCCCAGACTGCCGGAACAACGCCCGCTCGATGAACGCGACTTCGGCCTCGGCCCCCGGCCTGCCCTGGACGACGAAGCATCCCCGGGTCGCTGACCTGGGGGTTTCACATGGAGCGGGTGACGGGAATCGAACTTGCGCTCTGAGCTCGGCAAACCGCGATCACACGCGGCCCGTTCGAGCACCGGGCGGGGCTCAGATCCAGGAACGCGACGAGCCCCGGGCCTCGGGAACGCTCGTGGAAGTCGCCGGAGTCGCTGAAGTCGTTCGTACCGCCGCCGGCCGCCTCAGTGCGCGGCTTGCCGCATGACCAACCTCTTTGCGCGACCAGGGGATTGACCCCTCGCTCGAACCAGTGCTCACCGTGAACAAGGCAACGGCTACGGCTTCTTACAGCACGCGCAAAGCCTGGTCGGCGTCACGTTCACGCCTGGCGAGCGCGTGGAGCACGGCCTGATCGCCGTGCCGGTCACGGGCGGCTGCGACAAGGACATCGACTGCAATGGCGAGCGTGGCTTCGGGCGTCTGCCCGTCAGCGCCCACGCTCAGAACCAGGTCATCAAGGTGCACTGCCAATTCGACGCATCGGGTTTGGAGATAGCCGTCGAGCAGCATTTCCTCTCCAGGCCGGTGGAGGATGGCCACGCGCCGATCGGCTGGCTCTTGGCCCAGCCGTTGTGCCAGCCTTTGCCATGCAGCGCGCGCCTGCTCAGCCACGGCGGCGGGGCCGGCGGCTGCCGTCTCCTCGCTCCGCGCGCGCACGCCGACGTTGAGCGCGGAGTCCGGCAAAGACGTGCCGACGAGCCGCGCGTAGTAGCGCACGGGCGATACCGGCTCCGAGCCGGCCGTCTCGCCGTCGAGAAACCATTCGACCTGCAGGACGCTGCGCGCAAGGTGACCGGCCAGTCCACCCACCGTCATCCCCGGCAGCACTGACTCCTCGCCCCAGCAACGCGCCACCTCTTCCGTGGCCAGCAGCTGCACAGCCCGCTCGGCGCCCAGCAGGTATGCCTTGCGTATTCCCTCAGTCATGCGAGGCATCTTGCCCGCGCCAAGATCGTCACGGCCGGGGCGTTCACATGATGGAACCTTCGCCATGATGGGGACGAGCGATCGGTCTCCTCACCCGGGCGGACACCGGCAAGGGTGGTGGAGACGACGTACTTCGGTGTCACCTTGTAGTCGGCGAAGTAGTCGGCGAAGTCCTCCATGTCGGCCACACCGGGCGGGCTGAACACCTCGCAGCTCGCGCAACAGCGACGAGCGGTGCATGACCCGCCTCAACCGGTGTCACGGCATTTGACGCGGTCCTGGCTCGGTGGTCCAAACGAAACCGCCCAGCGCTTACGCAGCGGCTGGACCCGGGCGTCAGCCGTCACCGGCCCTTGCCTTGGAGCGCGATCCAGCACCTAGCGTCTCCGTCATGACGACACCTCAGCACAAGATCGGGTCGGGTTTCGGTGCCCGGAGCACCGCGGACGACGTCCTGAGCGGGATCGACCTGTCCGGCAGCACTGCGATCGTCACCGGTGGCTACTCGGGACTCGGGCTGGAGACAACGCGCGCCCTGGCGGGTGCCGGAGCCCGCGTCGTGGTCCCCGCCCGGCGACGGGCGGCCGCTCAGGAAGCGGTCGAGGGCATCGACGGCGTCGAGATCCACGACCTCGACCTGTCCGACCTCGAAAGCGTCCGCGGTTTCGCCGAGCGGTTCCTGGCCTCGGGTCGCGAGGTCGACATCGTGATCAACAATGCGGGGATCATGGCCTGCCCCGAGACACGTGTCGGCCCGGGGTGGGAGGCACAGTTCGCCACCAACCACCTCGGTCACTATGCGCTGATCAACCATCTCTGGCCGGCGATCGCGCGCGGTGGTGCGCGGGTGGTCGCCGTGTCCTCCGGCGCCCACGGCATCACCGGCATGCGGTGGGACGACGTGCAGTTCGAGCGTGGCTACGACAGATGGCAGGCGTACGGGCAGGCGAAGACGGCGAACGTGCTGTTCGCCGTGCAGCTCGACGCGCTCGGCCGCGACGCCGGAGTCAGAGCGTTCGCGCTGCATCCGGGCAGCATCCTCACCCCGCTGCAGCGCCACCTCGCGAAGGCGGAGATGGTCGACGCGGGCTGGATCGATGAGAACGGCACCCCGACCGATCCCACCTTCAAGACGCCCGGGCAGGGGGCGGCGACGCAGGTGTGGGCGGCGACCTCCCCCCGGCTGGCGGGCATGGGCGGCGTGTACTGCGAGGACTGCGACATAGCCGAGCCGGCCGGCGACGGCTCGGAAGGCGGCGTGCACGCCCACGCGACCGACCCCGAGCAGGCCGCCCGCCTGTGGGCGCTGTCGGCCGACCTCACGGGCGTCGACGCTTTCGCGGCGGCACCGTAGGCCCGGACGTCGCGGGTCACCCCTTCAGGTCTGTGGCCGGCCCCCGGGCCGGCCGCACCATACGAATCAACGACCCGCGAGGTAAGGGCCTACTGTCTCCTCATCCGGATACCGACGGCCTTCGTCCGTCAAGCGGGGAGAACCTCCCGCCGGCCACCGCCTGATCAGTCGGGCGTGGGAAGGCGCGCGGGCGCGGTGTTGCTCACCTGCTGGAAGATGTCTGCACGTCACCCCGCACCGCCGGTGAACGGGTCTCGGCACCGCGCTGCTCTCCCGCGCCGCGGCGGCCGTCGCCGAGTGCGCGAGGGGAAACGCCATGTACCTGTGGGTGCTCGAACAGAACGCGGCGGCCCAGGAGTTCTACCGAGCCCTGGGTGGCACCTGCGTCGAAGAAGCACCGGTTTCACCGCCCGGCGGCGTGGCGTCCCGGCTCGCAGGATCCCCCGCCAAGCTTCGCTTCACCTGGCCCGACGCCTCGCTGCTCGCGCCGGCCGGCGCACGGCACGGCATGCCGACCATCCGAAGGAGCACGCCATGACCCCTGACGCGCGTACCGGCGTCGACCACTACGACCGGCTGCTCGCCGAGCACTACACCTGGATGCTGGGGGGCCACGTCCACGAAGTCGCCGCCCGGCAGGCCGAGTTGCTTGCGGAACTCGGCCTGGCGGGGACCGAAGACGATACAGCCGTCGACCTGGGCTGCGGCTCCGGTGCGCAGACGCTGGCGCTGATCCGCCTCGGTTTCTCCCCCGTGATCGCGGTGGACACCAGCCGCCGGCTGCTCGACGAACTCCTCTCGTACGTCGGGGACACCGAGGCGGTGCGGCCGATGCACGGCGACATCCGCACCGTGCTGCCCGAGGCGGCCGAACCGGGCACGGTCGCGGCAGTCGTCTGCATGGGGGACACGCTTCCCCACCTCCCGTCCAAGGCGGACGTCCCCGTACTGCTCGGCCACATCTGCCGTGCCCTCGTCCCGGGCGGCCACTTCGTGGTCACTTACCGCGATCTCACCACGGAGTTGCGCGGCACGGACCGTTTCATCCCGGTCCGCAGCAGCGACGACCGGCTGCTCACCTGCTTCCTCGAATACCGCGACGAGGACACGGTGATCGTCCACGACCTGCTCCACACTCGGACGAACGGCGCCTGGCAACAACACACGGGCAGCTACCCCGAGCTGCGACTCGGGTCCTCCTGGCTGGTGGAACAGTGCCGGGCCGCAGGACTGGACGTCCGCCACGACGCCGCGGACTCCAGAGGGATGCGGATCCTGCACGCCGTGAAGCCCTGACGGGCGTTCGGCTCTCGTGCGGCACCGGCGACGACCGTGCGGTGACGACCTCGCGGACGGCTGCGGTCTCGGGCCCGGCGCCTTCCCGGTCGGCGAACGGCGGGTGCCCGGCGCCGACCAGAGGCGAGGGGCGGCGGCCTCACTTTGAGAGGGCGGGTTGGAGTGCCGGTCGCAGACCGGTGCGGCCATCAGCGCACGTCGTCGAATGATCGACTGGCAGGGACGCCGGGCCCTGCACGTCGAGTGGCGGGCTATCGATTTCGTCTGTCGCGGCCAACCTCGCGACAGACGAAAAGGCTCCCCTCGGAAATGCTGCTCCAGACGCACTGCCCCCCGCTTCCTTTGCGATCGCTGGGTCACCTGGTCGGAATAGCCCGGTCCGTGTATCGCTGCTTTTCGGCCGTCGAGTGGGCGTGCATGCCCATCGGCATGGCGACCGGCATGCGCAGGCTCAGGTCGGCGGAGCGAGGGTGGCCAGGGGCCTCGATGGCCGAGCCGTGGCCTTGTGGCGCACCGCACCGGCGAGGGCGGCAGCTGGTCTCGGAGAGCGTGTGCGCGGCAGCCGGCGATCGCCGCAGCGAAATCGACAGACCCGGCATCAGTGACGCACGCCGTCTGACCGCACCGCATCGGCCCGATGGTTTCGAGTTCACCGGCCGGTGCGGCGCTCGCACTGAAAGCCAGTGGCGCCGGTAGGAAGATTACTGCATCCGGCCCAGATTTCCCGAAGTCAAATTATTTTCGGAATGCTGTGCGCCGTTTGACTGAGTATCAATTCTTCTGTCTTGTTGCCACCGTTTTCACGGATATTTCTGCGTAATATGCGGCGGCGTAAGAGCAACAAGGCTTCCCGGGTGATCGGTAGGGCCCGGTACGCCACGGTCCTCACAGGAAATGGCCTTTAAATGAAGCTGAAGATCCCTCAAGCGGCTGACCGGCGTTCCCTGTCCGGCGTGCTCGCTTCGACCCTTGCGGCGACGGTCGCTGCCGTGATGGTCGCCGTGACGCCGACCCCCGCGCTCGCGATCGCCACGGCCCCGGGACTGGGCACAGCGGCCAGCTATTCCGTTCTGGCGGGTCAGGGAGTGACCAACACCGGCCCGACCGTGCTCTACAACGACCTCGGGACCGCCCCGAATCCGGCCGTGACCGGTTTCCCGCCCGGCGAGGTGCGCGGCGCGGTGCACCGCGCGGACGCCCAGGCCTTCCAGGCCAAGGCCGACCTGGTCCAGGCGTACAACAACGCGGCCGGCCAGGCACAGGACTTCGCGCTCGATTCGGTGATCGGCGCGGGCCAGACGCTGGACCCCGGTGTCTACACCCGTGAGTCCGGCGGTGTCCAGATCAACGGCACTCTGACCCTGGACGCCCACGGAGACCCCAACGCCGTCTGGGTCTTCCAGATCCCCTCGACCCTGATCACGGCGTCGTCCAGCCAGATCCTCCTCACCAACGGCGCTTCGGCGTGCAACGTGTACTGGCAGGTCGGAAGTTCGGCCACCCTCGGCACCAACTCCGTCTTCGTGGGCACCATCATGGCGCTGACCTCGATCAGCGTGACGACGGGGACGAACATCGAGGGCCGGGCGCTGGCGCGTAACGGCTCCGTGACGCTCGACAACAACAGGATCTTCCTCGGCGGGTGCGCGGGTGCCACCACGGGGGGCACGACGACGGGCACGACGACGGGCACGACGACGGGCACGACCACGGGCACGACCACGGGCACGACCACGGGCACGACCACGGGCACGACGACCGGAACCACCGCGGGTAGCACCGGCGGAGGGCTCCTCGGCGGCGGCCTCGTCAGCGGCGGCCTCGTGACCGGCGGCCTGCTGGGCGGACCCATCGCCTCGCCCGGCAGCACCGCGGGCAACGTCGCCGGCAGCACGTCCGGGAACACCGAGGGCAACACGGCCGGCAACACCACCGGCGGTAACGGAGGCGCCAACGGCGGCGCCAACGGCGGCGCCAACGGTGGCGGGCACGGCGGCGACCACGACAACGGGCCGGGCCACGACGACAAGCCCGGCAGGCCCGGTCACCACAAGCCCGGTGGGCCCGGCCACGACGACAAGCCCGGCAGGCCCGGCCACCACAAGCCCGGTCACGGCGACGAGTCCGACCACGGCAAGCGGCCCCACGAGGAGTACGGCTACGGCAAGCAGCCCCACGAGGCCTACGGCTACGGCAAGCAGCCCCACGAGAACTACGGCTACGGCGGGACGCCCGAGGGCCATGAGGTCGGCGACGACTCCAAGGGCCACGACGGCTAGGCAACGCACTGCGATCAGCCGGCTCGCCTGAGGACGGCGTGCGGCGGAATCTCTTCGAGTCCGCCGCACGCCGCCTCGGCGTGAGCGGCCGATGCGAGAAAGGCAGGTAGGCGATGTCGAGCGGAATTGACGCAGCGGACGTCAAGGAAATCCGGCATTCCGAATCCGGTCCGGTTGTTCAGGACCGTCCTGACGCCACGGCGGCTCCACCCAAGGTGCCGAGAGGTGCCCGTCTACTGAAAGCGGGCCTTTGCGCCGTAGTGGTCTCGTGCCTGGCGGCGAGTGTCGTCCATGTGCTTCTGGTGTTCCTCCATGTGGCACCGGCCAACACCGTCTCCAAGCGTTACGGCTCGCAGATCAATGGGTGGGTGTTCCCCTTCTTCGAGCAGAATTGGCGGCTTTTCGCGCCGGATCCGGAGTCCGTCAACCGGCAGATCCTGGCCAGAACCGCCCACACCGATTCCGATGGTTCGGTCCGGGTGAGTCCCTGGTTCGACCTGACCGCCGTGGACGGCTCCGCGGTCGAACACCAGGCGTTCCCTAGCCACACGGCGCAGAACATGCTGCGCCGTGCCTGGTCCGGCTATGCCGACTCGCACGGAGGAGATGACAGCGTGCGCACGGAACGCGCCGTGATGATGCGGAAGTACCTGGCCAACATCGCCGCGGACCGTCTCGCCGCCCATGGAGGCGGCACTTTCGACTTCGTCCAGCTCCGTGTCGTCACGCGGCCCGTCGCCGCGCCCGGACCGGCGGTCGGTGATCGCCCGCCGAAGCCCTCCGAGAACCGGCTTCTGCCCTGGTGGAAGGTGACCCGCCATGCGAAATGAGACGCAGAGGACGGGGCTTGCCCGCGCCGACCGGTGGCTCGGCGACCGGATGCACGCGGTGTGGGACCTCCTGACCGGGCGTCCGGTGTCCCTCTACGCCGCGTCGGTGCTGCGCATCGGCTACGGGCTGCTCTACCTGGTCTTCCTCCTGCGCGAGTTCCCGCACCGGGACGAGATCTGGGGCCCCGGATCTCCGTGGACACCCGCCCTGGCCCAGGAGCTCTTCGAACAGACGGGCTGGGTCAGCGTCCTGGCCCTGTCCGGCAGCCGGGCCTACTTCGAGCTCTGCTACGCGCTGGCCCTCGTCACGTCCGCGCTGTTCATGCTGGGCTGGCGTACCCGCATCATGTCCGTCCTCTTCGCCGTCGTGGTGACCTCGTTCCACGCTCGCGCGATCTTCATGACGGACGGGGGCGACAACCTGATCCTGCTGATGGCCCTCTATCTCGTCCTCACCGCCTCCGGCCGGCGCTGGTCTCTCGACGCGCGCAGAAACAGGAGGAAGCCGGCCCCTGCCGACAGCGCGCCGCAACCGCCGGGAAAGCCCCTCGCACGGCAACTCCGCGACAGCCGGACCACCTTGGTCACGGCGGTGCACAACTGCGGCATGTTCCTCATCGCGGCGCAGGTCTGTCTTCTCTACGGATCAGCCGGCCTGTACAAGGTCCAGGGCGGTACCTGGGGCAGCGGCACCGCGCTCCATTACGCCCTGAACCTCGAGCTGTTCCGGCCCTGGCCGGTGCTCTCGCACTTCGTCGACGAGCACACGCTCCTGATCGCCGTCGCCGGTTACCTGACCGTGCTCCTCCAGGTGGCCTTCCCGTTCGTGCTGTTCGGCAGACTCAAGTACCCCGTCCTCACCATGCTGCTGGGCATGCACATCGGCATCGCCGTGCTCATGGGCCTGCCTCTGTTCTCCGGGGCGATGATCGTCGCGGACGCGGTGTTCCTTCCCGACCGCTTCTACACCCTTCTGCCTCACCTCCGCCGACGCGTGGGACGGCGGAGGACCAGCACAGGGCCGGCACCGGCCCGAGCGGCGGACGCCGGGGTGGTACCCGCGCAAGGCGGGCCCGGCGGAGCACTCGGCTCGCAGCATCCCGTCGTGCTCCCCGCCGAGCGGAAAGACACCCATGACCGCGCTGAGGCCGCGCCCCCTCGGCTTCCCTCCCCAGGGTCCTGACCCAGTGCCCGGGCGGCAGGCATCCTCCGGCACCGCCCAAGGGGAGCACCTGGTCACGGCTGCCGCTTCTCGCGGACGGCCGAGGCCTGCCGGGTGTCCGCCCCGGAGTTGACGTGCCGCTGGGTCTCGTGGGGGCCGTGCCAGTCCAGACACATGACGGTGGCGTCGTCCTCGAGCCGGCCACCGGCGGCGTCCCGGACCTCCGACGTCAGGGCCAGCGCGGCCTCCCGCGGGTGCAGGTCCCGGGTGTGCTTCACCAGGGCGGCGAGGTCGACCTTGCCGCCATGACGTTCGACCATGCCGTCGGTGAACATCAGCAGACGGTCACCGGGGCGCAGATCGAGGTCCTGGACGCGGTAGGGGTGGGGCGCGAACACGGACAGCCCGAAGGGATGGTCCACCTCGCAGGGGACCACTTCCACATCCCCCTGGCGCATGCGGAGCGGCCAGGGGTGACCGGCGTTGACGAACTGGGCCTGCCCCGTGCGCAGATGGATGCGCAGCAACTGCCCGGTGGCGTGACCGTGGCCGTGATCGGCCAGGGCCCGGTCCGCCAGACGGGCCTGCTCCAGGAGACCGGCTCCCGCGCGGCGGGCGCCGCGCAGGGCGCTCACCAGGACCGTGGCGGCCAGGGCGGCGTCGAGGTCGTGGCCCATGGGGTCGGTCACCGACACATGCAGGGTGTCGCGGTCCAGGGTGTAGTCGAACGTGTCGCCGCTGAGGTTCTCGGAGGGCTCCAGGCTCCCGCACAGGGTGAACTGCGCGGCCTCGCAGGACAGTGAGGGGGGCAGGAGCTGGTACTGGATCTCTGCCGCCAGGGTGGGAGGCCTGGAGCGCTTTCCCCAGGTGTAGAGATCGGTGAAGCGCCCGTTGGCGATCACGATGTAGGCCAGGACGTGGGCGGCCTCCCCGACCGCGTCGAGGACGTCCTCGCCGGGATCGGCCGGCAGGAGCAGTTCCAGCAGCCCGATCGCGTCCCCCCGGTTCGTCACCGGCATGATCACCCGATGCCCCTGGCCCGTCGCCTCCTGATACAGCCGCTGGGTGCGGATCACCTCTTCGTAGACGCTGCCGAACATCGGGATCCGTTCCGCCTCCCGGCCACCCGTCGCAGGGGCGGTCGACAGCCGCGCCACGGCCTTTCCCGTCAGATCCACGATGAGGAACGAGACCCTCGCCGCCTCGAAGCGCTGCCGCAGGTCCTCCGCGACCACGTCGGCGGCGTCCACCGGCGCTGCCGTCTCCGCCGCTGTCAGCAACCGGGGAAGCCCACTCTGCCCACCACTCACGACCGTGGTTCCTTCCGCCGGCCCCTTGTCAGCTTGAGATCCTCTGCGATGAACGTCGATCCGCGGACGGTCACCATGAGGGAAAGCTGTCGCGTCATGCGATCGCGGACCGGGGCGGGTCCCGACGTACGCCCGCGGACCGGGGCGGGCCCTGACGTAGGCCCGCGGACCGGGTTGCGCGATCCAGCCCGTCGCGCTCCGTGTGCATTCACGCCGAACAACTCCTCATCGGGCAGCCGATGTCATCCGGCCGGCCGAAGCGCGGTTTCTGTGATGAGAACGGCGGCGGTGACCGGGCCGGGGGTGTCGGAGGCGGCTGCCTCCGCCACGGCGGCCCGGACGGCGCGGGCGACTTCCAGCGGATGGTGTCCGGGGGCGACCGCGATCTGGACCTCGATGTGGCGGCTGGGCGGGTCGCCCTCGTGCCTCACCTTGATCGGGCGGCCTCCCAGCACCGCGGTGAGGCGGGCGACGCCGGGAACGGCCGCCGCGACACCGGCCAGCCTCCCGGCGGGTCCTGGCGCGGGTCCTGTTCCGGTCATGGGCGAGCTTCGCCCGGCTGTGGCTTCCCGCTGTGGCCTCATGGCCCTCTTCGCGATCGGCGGCCTGACGACCGTCTCCGGGCCCTCCTCGAGATCCGTGACGCTCAGGTCAGCCGTCACGACGGTCAGGCCGAGCCCTTCGGTGGCCGCGCGGAGCAGTGTGCTCCGCACCTGTTCCGCCGTCTGCGGCAGTGGTCGCCCGAGGGAGGCCGTGAAGGCGGCCTCCATCCTGAGCGGGCCGGGCGGTAGCGCGCCGACCGGCGGACGGACGGCCGGCTCGGACACGGGCTCGAGCGGCGCCGCCCCGATGCGCAGAGAGTCCACCCGGGCGTCGGGAATCCCGGTGACAGCCCCTCTGAGGGCCCGGACTGCTGCTTGCTCGGTGATCCATGTCCCGTCCTCGGACCCACCGAGCGGGAGCAGCCGGCCCAGCTCGAGCTGATATCGGGCCGCCTGCGTCCACGTCTCAGTTTTCACTGGCCTCTCGCTTCTTTTTCTGTCCCAATCCCCGAAACCATACTAAAAGGAATATATTGGAAAGATGTGATAGCCGGGCTTGTTGAGGGAGGAATATCCCGATGACTGAGAACGCCGGCGTAAGGCACGGTGGAGCGCCCGGGTCCCGCGGCCGGACGGCGATCGCCGACGTGGTGGTGGAGAAGATCGCCGGAATGGCGGCGCGGGACGTGCGCGGCGTCTATGCCCTGGGCAGCGGATTCGCCCGCTCGATGGGCTCCGTGCGCGAGCGGGTGCCCGGCGCCGGTGGTGGCAAGTCCGTCACGCGCGGGGTCAGCGTCGAGGTCGGTGAGCAGCAGGCGGCCATCGATCTGGAGATCGTCGTGGACTACGGCGTCTCCATCACGGACGTGGCCGGTGAGGTGCGGGAGAGCGTGATCTCCGCTGTGGAACGGATGGCGGGCCGGGACGTCGTGGAAGTCAACATCATGGTCAGCGACGTGAAGCTCCCCGAAGAGGAGGACGAAGAGGAAGAGCGCCAGCGGATCCGGTAGCCGGGGCGGAGCAGTCCACTTGAGTGAAGGAGCGCGTGATGAGCAGGGCCGTGGTGGGCCTGATCGCGGGAATGGCGCTGGGTTTCGCCGCCTATTTCGGTAGCTTCTGGGCTTTCGTGCTGGTGCTCGGGCTGGGCGTCGTCGGTCTCGTGGTCGGGCGGTTGACGGAAGGTGACCTCCAACCGGGCGACTTCGTCCGCCGCCGAGACCGGCAGGACCGGATCCGCGATGACCGGCGACGGGCACGGGGAGACTGGCGGCAGTGACCGGTGAGGCCGGCCGGCGCCCTGGCATCCCCCGCCGGGAGCGCGGGGCGATCACCGTCGCCGACCGGGTCGTCGAGAAGATCGCTTCCCAGGTGGCGGGCGAGGCACTGAGCCGGTTCACCGGGTCGGTCGGTCACGTCCCACCCGGTCGCCGGGTGCCACGCGTGACCGCGTCCGTGCGGCGGGCACCGGAGCGGGCTGCCGCCCGAGGGGACGGCGAGTCCGCCGCCGGGCGGCAGGCGGTGGTCGGCGAGGTACGGATGCGTATCACCGTCGAGCTCGGCTATCCGTCCGACATCGGGGCGCAGTGCGCCGCTGTGCGCCGGGAGGTTGCCGAACGTCTCAGGACCTGGGCCGGCATGGAGGTCTCCGACGTCGCGGTGTCGGTCGAGCGGCTGCACTCGGTGCACGCGCTGCACACGGACCAGGAGAGGGTGAGATGAGCGCGCACACCCGGCGGCAGCCGACCGGTGACAGCGACCTTTCCTCCGGCCCCGGACAGGCGGACCCCTCCGTGGACGGCACCCCGGGCACGGGCTCGACGGCAGGGGCCGAGGCACCGCGCCGGCCGGCGCGCCGTTTCTGGTCCGCGCGGCGGTTCCCCGCGGCGTTGGTGGCCCTGCTGTCCGTCGCGGCCGTCGGACTGCTCCTGTACGACGTGGTCTCGGTTCGGGCGGGCCGGTCCGCGATGCGCTGGCGGCGTCGGCTCGCCGAGGAACTGGCCACACGTCCGCTCGATGACGTCTGGGTGATCGTCGGAGCCGCGGTGGCGCTGGCGCTCGGCCTGTGGCTCGTCCTGCTGGCGGTGACGCCGGGGCGGCGCGGACTGCTGCCCATGCGGCGGCCCACCGGCGTCTCCGGGACGCAGGAGGTCCGCGCCGGGCTGGACCGCCGCGCGGCAGCGCTGATCCTGCGCGACCGGGCCGTGCGGGTGCCCGGCGTCCGGTCGGCGCGGGTCATGGTCGGCCGCCGGAAGGTCAAAGCCCGGGCGTGGGCGCATTTCCGCGATCCCGAGGAGGTTCGCTCGGACCTGGACGCCGCGCTGGGCGAAGCCGTGACGTCCTTGGGCCTCGCCCGCCACCCCACGCTGACCGTGCGCGTCAGGCGCCCGAAGAAGGACTGAGGGGGTCCCGATGCGCACGAAGGTGAACCGGGTGCTGCTGGGACTGCTCGGCCTCGCGCTCTTCGTCCTGGGCGGCGGCGTGCTACTGGGCGGGCTGGACCTGCAGCGCCGCTGGGGCTTCGGCATGCCGGGCTGGTGGCCCTTCCGCGGACCGGACGACGTGGTGCTGGGCACCGAGGGACGCCTCCGGTGGCGGGACGAAGGATGGTGGTGGCCGACCGTCATCGCGGTGCTCGCCGTGCTGCTGGTCCTGCTGATGTGGTGGCTGCTCGCACAGCGCAGACACCGCCTGGGCCAGGTCGTCGTCGACGGCGAGGACGGCGCGGCGTCCTCTCTCGACGGCCGCGCGCTGGAGGGCGTGATCAGGGAGGAGGCGCAGGCCTTGGACGGGGTCTCGCGGGCAGCGGTACGGCTGGCGGGCCGCCGTACCGCTCCGGCCGCACGCGTGCGGCTGGTGCTGGAGCCGCACGCGGACCCGGAACGGATGCTGGAGCGACTGAGCCGCGAGACGCTCGCCCACGCGCGGGAGTCGGCGGGCCTGGACCGTCTGCCGTCTGAAGTCCGGCTCCGGGAAGCCCGTCACCGCGCCGACCGGGTCGCCTGAAAGCCGCGTTCCCCGGCCCCTACGAGGGGCCCCTACGAGGGGACCCGGGCGTTCCGGAGCGGAGCTCCGGCCTGATGGAGGCTGAGGAGGGCCAGCCGGTAGGAGGTGATCAGCCCGGTCTCCACGTAGTCCACGCCCAGCTCCTCGCAGTAGCGCCGGACGATGGTCCGGGCCTTGCGCAGGTTGGGGCTGGGCATGCTGGGAAACAAGTGGTGCTCGATCTGGTGGTTCAGCCCGCCCAGAGCGATGTCGGTGAGCCGGCCGCCGCTGACGTTGCGCGAGGTGAGGACCTGGCGGCGCAGGAAGTCCGGGCGGTCCTCGCCCTTCAGGATCGGCATGCCCTTGTGGTTGGGCGCGAAGAGGGAGCCGAGGTAGACGCCGAACAGGCACTGGTGGACGGCGAGGAACGCGAACGCCATACCGGGCGGCAGCAGCCAGAACAGGACGCTCAGATAGACGACGAAGTGTCCGAACAGCAGCGCCCCGTCGAGGCCTCGGTGCTTGAGTGAGCGATTGGCCAGCGCCTTCACACTCGACACGTGGAGGTTGAAGCCCTCCAGCGTGAGGAGCGGGAAGAACAGGAACGCCTGCCAGCGGCCGATCAGGCGGGGGAGCCCCTTGGCGGCCCGGGCCTGGTCCTGGGACCAGACCAGCAGGTCGGGGTCGAGGTCGGGGTCGAGTTCCTCGTGGTTGGGGTTGGCGTGGTGGCGGGTGTGCTTGTCCTGCCACCAGCCGTAGCCCATTCCGATGCCGGCGCCGGCCATCCGTCCGGACACCTCGCTGGCCCGGCGTCGGCGGAAGACCTGGCGGTGGGCCGCGTCATGCGCGAGCAGGGCGACCTGGCCGAACACGACCGCCAGGAAAGCGGCGACCGCCAGGGTCCACCAACTGTCGCCGATGAGTGCGACGACCGCCCATCCGCTGACGTAGAGCCCGGTCACGACTGTGATCCGCAGTGCGTAGTAGCCGGGACGGCGCCCCATCAGGCCGGCATCGGCGATCTTTCTGGACAGTCGGGCGAAGTCGCTGCCGGACGTCCCCGAGGGCGGGGGGCGGACCGTGGTGTTCGTGGCCATGGTGGTGACACTCTCTCCGGGAGGGAAGATCGGCGCCGCCCCGGGGCCGCTGAGACCGGACCGCAGACGGGGTTGCGCTTGCTGCTTCGTCGGCCGACGGCCGCGCAGGCCCTCCTCTGCATGGGGTTCCCTGCCGGGCAGGTCTCACACCGCGTCAGCACAGGCTTCCGAGACGGTCCCCGGGGCACCGCGGCGGCGGGAGTGCCGGCCGCGTGGGAGGACGGAACGCGCGAGGGGTGACCCAACAGGCCTTCCCACTGTGCCGGCAGGCCCCCTGGGCGCTGTCCGGCTGCGTTCACCTGCGGTCATGGGCGGCTGACCGAAGGCTCCGGCACGGGTCCTCGCCGCTGTGCGCAGGGGCCTGCGCGTGCCCACTCCGGAGAATCGTTACCGCAGCGTAACTTATCAAGGCGCTACCAACTTTAACTACCAGTGCTAGTTTTCGCGCACCCTGCATCGAAGCAGCGCGAGGAGTGCACTGTGAGCCGCTACAGAAGCCGTCCGCGTTCCACGTTCAACCGCCTGACCGCCGCCGCGATCGCCGCCGTCGCCTGCGTCGGTGTCGGCGCGACCCCCGCCGGCGCCGCCACCGGGACCGACACCGAACCTGTTGTGTCCCGGGGAGTCACCATCCCGGCCTTCTACACCCCGCCCGCCCAACTGCCGACCGCCAACGGCGCCTTGATCCGGCAAGAGCCCCTCCCCCTCGGACTCTCGCTGCCCGGCCTCGACGGCCGTCCCCTGCCGGGCACGGCCACCCGCCTGATGTACAAGTCCACCGACTCGAGCGGAACGCCCGTCGCGGTGACCGGCGCCTACATCGAGCCGTCGGCGCAGTGGAAGGGCGACGGGCCCCGCCCCCTGGTGGCGGTGGCCTCGGGGACCATGGGCCAGGGCGACCAGTGCGCGCCGTCGTTCGCCCTGCAACACCCGCTCACCGTCGGCGCGGAGACCCTGTCCATCGCCTACGACAACCTGGCGGTCTACCGTCTCCTCGCCACCGGAGCGGCGGTCGTCGTCACCGACTACGTCGGTCTGGGCGCAACCGACCGTCTGCACACCTACGTCAACCGCCTGGACGAGGCGCACGCGGTGCTGGACGCCGTCCGTGCGGCGCGCAATCTCCCCGGCACGTCCCTCACCTCCGGCTCCCGCGTCGGCCTGTACGGCTACAGCGAGGGTGGCGGCGCCAGCGCCTCGGCGGCCGAAATCCAGCCCAGCTACGCGCCCGACGTGCGGCTGGCCGGCACATACGCGGGCGCGCCCCCCGCCAACCTGACGGCGGTCATGAAGGGGATCGACGGAAGCGCCCTGGTCAGCGCTCTGGGCTGGGCGATCAACGGCTTCTCCCAGACCTACCCCGACCTGCGCAGCGTCACCGAGGCGAACCTCAACGACGCCGGACGCAAGGCTCTGGCCGACACGTCGACCATGTGCGTCGGCGAAGCGGTCATCGGCTACGGCTTCACCCGGAGCACGGCGTGGACGACCAGTGGCAAGTCCATCGCCGACATCATCGCCGCCGAACCCCGCGCGCAGGCCGTCCTCGACGAACAGCGCATCGGGACGCTCAAGCCGTCCGGTCCGGTCCGTGTCGCCACCGGCGTCTACGACGACATCGTTCCGCACGCCCAGGCCCGCCAGCTGGCCGTGGACTGGTGCCGCAAGGGCGGCAACGTCACCTACGCGGCCGTCGACCTGCCCAACCTCGGCGACAGGATCCTCACCAACCACCTCGCCCCCCTCCTCACCGACCAGGGAGCGGCGATCTCCTGGCTCACCGACCGTCTGGAGGGCGACCCGACCGCGTCCAACTGCTGGACGATGCCCTTCCAGCCCTGATGGAGCCGTCCGGCGGCCCGCCCACCGCGGCGGCCGCCGGCCGAGCGTCGCTCATTCGGCGCGAGTAGCCCGCTGAGCCGTGAAGGAACGGCGGATCCACGCTCCGAGGCGGTGCCGTGCGTGTGCGGGTTCGCACTGCGGCTTGTGCCGCTCGGCAGTGCCGGCCTGTCCGTGGAGAGCCCTTGACGAGTCCCGAAAGGTGACGGCATGTCAGGACACCGTCTCGCCGGTGATCATCCGCAGGGAGGATGTAAGGCGCATTGATGGCCCATGAGGATTACCCCGACCTCGGCCGAGACCAGGGAAGGACAAGCCTTGCGCATCACCCGATTCGTCGGAATCATCCTCGGCGCCACGCTGTTGACGGCCACCGCGGTGCCGACTGCGTCAGCCGGCACCGAAAACGCGTCGACGACCGAGTCCTTAGACCGTGCCGCTCTGCGCACCACGCTGGGTGCCGTCCACGAAGCGGGCATGTACGGCAGCTACTCGTCCGTCCGTGAGGGGTCCGAGCGGTGGACCGGCGCGTCCGGGCTCGCCGACGTGGACACCGGACGTCCGGTCAGGCCCGGCATGCGACACCGAGTGGGCAGCATCAGCAAGACGTTCACCGCCGTCGCGGTGCTCCAGCAGGTGGAACGCGGCCGAATACGGCTCGACGCGCCCATCGGCGAGTACCTCCCGGACCTGATCCAGGGGGAGCGGGGCCGGGACGTGACCGTGCGGATGCTTCTCAACCACACCAGCGGTATCGGCGACTACATAGGGGGCGCCTTCCCGTCCCTCACCCACAACTCGACGGCCAGCCTCGACGAAGAACGCTTCCGTTCCATCCGGCCCGAGGAACTGGTGCGGCTCGGTCTGACAGCACCCGCCACGGGACGGCCCGGCGAGCAGCCGGGGTCGTACTCCAACACCAACTACGTGATCGCCGGGCTGCTCCTGGAGAAGGTCACCGGCAAGGACGCCGGGACGTACATCACCCGCAACGTCATAGACCGGGCCGGGCTGCGCGCCACCTCCTATCCGCGAACCCCGTACATCAAGGGCCCGCACTCCCGGATGTACGAATCGTTCTACGGCCTGATCGACCCGCCGCGTGACTACAGCGTCTACAACATGTCCTGGGCGTCCACCGCGGGCTCGATCGTCTCGACCACCGACGACCTGAACCGCTTCTATCGCGGCCTGCTGGCGGGCAGGCTGATCGGACCAGCGGCCCTGGAGGAGATGCTGCGCACGGTCCGCGTCACCGCCGGCGGCACCACTATCGACTACGGCCTCGGCATCTACACGCTCGACCTGCCCGGCTGCGGCCGCTTCTGGGGCCACGACGGAGCGGTCTTCGGAGCCGGCACGATCGCGCTGTCCAGCCGCGACGGCAAGCGCCAACTCGCCATGGGCTGGAACCTCATGAAGTACCAGCGCCTCAACGAGGACGGCACCGCGCTCGAGCCGAGCGCGATCGACGACGCCATCAACGTGCACATCGTCAAGGCGCTCTGCCGTACCCCGAAGTCCCGTGAGGCGGCCGCAGACGCCCGGCGACCGCTTCCCGAGGGGCTGCCCGGCGCGGACCTCTCTTCCGGTCAGTGGGTCACCCGCCGCTGAGACCGGGCCGGTCCGGCGCCGCATGGCGTCAGGGCGCGGGCGCTATGGCCCGTGCCCCGGCGGGTGGGCCCAGGGCCCCGCTCGATGCAGACATCGGTGATCCAGACGATCAGCGGTTCTGGCACGCGCCCACTGATCACAGCGGACAGCACAAGGGCCCAGGTCCTTGACCTGGGCCCTCATCATGGAGCGGGTGACGAGAATCGAACTCGCGCTCTTGGCTTGGGAAGCGACGGCGCTTACAGGTCGGCATGGCTTTTGACCTGCGGGTATACCGTTGTGGTGGCGCGGCCGCACGGCCTGGTCGCACCGCTGCCGACCGTGGCTGTCCGCGTGTACGGGCACGCCAGGGGCACGCGTCAGAGGACCCGAGTCGGGCCCTGCCGCCCAGAAGCGGCGTGGAAGCAGCCATCGCCATCGCACAGACCCGCTCCCGCCCGCGCTCAGCCGGTTCTCCAGGCGTCCGGCGACGGCCACGACCTCTGGCCAGGCGGATGCCTGGAGATACTCTGCGTCGGTGTCGTGGGGTGCCTCGGCCGCCGCGGCGTTGAGCGCGGCACCGAGCTGTCTCATCAGGACGACCTCTTCGTCACTTCGAAGGCTGACGCCGAGGTACCGCTCTGGCTCGTCGGCGTCGCAGAAGTCGTCGAAGAGTGTGTGGAAGACATGGTCCAAGTCTTCGAACGCCGATGGGTGAAGCCACACGTCCCGCTGCCATGGTGGATTGGCCAGAGCCAAGACAACGGGTACGACGTGGACTCGGTGGTTCGCTATGAGTCGGGCGGCTTCGCTCACGGGTCGAGCGTAGCGACGGTAGCCGGTGGGAGGCGCCGGCGTTCCTGGAACACCGCTTGAGGAGTTCGAACCGAAACTCTCACCGGTCGGATGCCGCGGTGTCTGAGCCGATGCCGACGAGCGCCCGAGGCTGCTGGCGTACGTCGTCGTTGATGTCGACCGGGGATGTCAGGTGACACCCACGGGATCGGTGACGGACGGCGGTCGACTGCACAGTTGATTCCGCGTTCCGGTTCCCGGGGACAGAGTTACGTAGCACGGGCCCTCAGGGGCGGGTGGGGATGGCCGCCGTCGAGGGGCGGGCGGACTGTCCGGTGAGGTTTTCGGGCCGCAGGAGTGCGTCCAGTCGGTCGGCGGTGAGCAAGCCGGCCTCGGCGGCGAGGTCCCTGACGGCGCGGCCGGTGGCCAGGGCCTGGCGGGCGAGGGAGGTGCTGGCGGCGTACCCGATGTGCGGGGCGAGCGCGGTGACCAGTCCGATGGAGCGGTGGACACTGTCGTGAAGGTGTTCGCGGTTGGCGGTGATGCCCAGGACGCAGCGGGTGGCGAGGGTGTCGCAGGCGGCCCGCAGGTGGGTCAGGGAGCGCAACAGGCTGTAGGCGATGACGGGTTCGAAGGCGTTGAGCTGGAGCTGCCCGGCTTCGGCGGCCATGGTGACGGTCAGGTCGTTGCCGATGACCTCGAAGGCGACCTGGTTGACGACTTCGGGGATCACCGGGTTGACCTTGCCGGGCATGATCGACGAACCCGCCTGTACCGGCGGCAAGTTGATCTCGCCGAGTCCGGTGGTGGGGCCGGACGAGGTCAGGCGCAGGTCGTTGCAGGTCTTGGAGAGTTTCACGGCGACGCGCTTGAGGACGCCGGAGAGCTGGACGAAGGCCCCGCAGTCCTGGGTGGCCTCGATGAAGTCGCCCGCGGGCCGGACGGGTTCGCCGCTGATCTCGGCTAGATACGCGCAGGCGAGTTCGGCGTAGCGGGGGTGGGCGTTGATGCCTGTGCCGATGGCGGTGCCGCCGAGATGGGACTCCAGCAGCAGTGCGGCGGCCTCGGTGAGGCGGTGGCGGTCCTCCTGGATCATGACGGCGTAGGTGGTGAATTCCTGGCCCAGCGTCATGGGGACGGCGTCCTGGAGTTGGGTTCGGCCCATCTTCAGTACGTCGCCGAACTCCGTCGCCTTCTCGCTGAACGCCGTGGCGAGCGCCCTCAGCGAGTCACCGAGCCGGCGCAGTGAGGTGACCAGGGCCAGGCGTACGGCGGTGGGGTAGACGTCGTTGGTGCTCTGGCCGAGGTTGACGTGGTCGAGGGGGTGGATCACGTCGTACCGGCCGCGAGAGTGGCCCAGGATCTCCAGGGCTCGGTTGGCGATGACCTCGTTGGTGTTCATGTTCGTGGAGGTTCCGGCCCCGCCCTGGACGGGGTCGACGACGAACTGCTCGGTGAACTCTCCGGCCCGGATCTCCTCGCAGGCGCGGATGATCGCTCCGGCGATGTAGGGATGCAGCAGGCCGAGGTCGCGGTTGGCCTGGGCGGCAGCCTGCTTGACCGCGGCCAGAGCGGCGATCAGATCGGGGAACTGGGCGATGGCCGACCCCGTGATCGCGAAATTCTCCACGGCCCGCACGGTGTGCACCCCGTAGTAGGCGTCGGCCGGGACCTCCTTGTCTCCGACCAGGTCGTTCTCGATGCGCGTGGGCTGCGCCATCTACTGCTCCTCGTTCGTGGGCCCCTTGACAGGCCATCGTTCTCGGCCTCAGTGTTACCGCCCAACATGCAGAACGCAATATATTGCGCACGTCAGGAGGTCTCATGGACACCGCTCGTCCCCGCCCAACCAGCACAGACACCCCACCGGTCCGCCCCTCGGTGTTCTGGCGGCGCTGTCTCCGTATGCCGATCGGCGTCCAGTCGGTCATCGCCGTCGGCCTCGGCGCTCTCATCGGATCTCTCGCCCCTTCCGCGGGCGAGCAGATGAAGATCCTCGGAGACGTGTTCCTGAACCTGGTGCAGGTCGTCGTCCTGCCCCTGGTCTTCCCGCTCATCGTGCTGGGCATCGCCCGCATGGAGTCGGTCAAGAAGGTCGGCCGGATCGCCGGCAAGGCCATCCTCTACTTCGAGATCGTCACCACCGTCGTCCTGCTGATCGCGGTGGGGCTGGCCAAGCTCACGGGGATCGGCAAGGGCGCCCCCGTCCACGGAGCCGACGCCGAGGGCCTGGACGGTCTGAGCCAGGGCATCGACTTCCACGAACTGGTCCTGCACGCCGTACCGAAGAACATCTTCGCCGCGTTCGGCGAGGGCAACCTGCTCGGCGCGATCGTCTTCGCCCTCCTCGTGGGCGTGGCGATGGCCGCGATCGGGGAGAAGTCCGAACCCTTCGCCTCGGTCCTGGAGTCCGTCGCCGCGGTGATGTTCAAGGTCGTCGGCTACGTCATCCGGGTCGCGCCGCTGGGCGTGCTCGGCTTCATCTCGTACGACGTCGCCTACTACGGCTTCGGTAACCTGCGCAGCCTGCTGGGCTTCATCGCCGTGGTCTACGCGGGTCTGGCCATCGTCATCGGCGTGCTCTTCCCGCTCATCGCCGCGATCTACCGCGTCCGCTACGTCGAGTTGCTGAAGTCGATCGCCGGGCTGGCCGGGATCGCCTTCGTCACCCGCAGCTCCGAGTCCGTACTGGCGCCCCTGATGGGCAAGTTGGAGGACTTCGGCGTCAGCCGCTCCACGACCTCCTTCGTCGTTCCCCTCGGCTACTCCTTCAACACCGACGGCTCGGTCCTCTACCAGGCGGCCGCGCTGGTCTTCCTCGCCAACGCCTACGGCGCGGACACCTCCCTGCCCGCCCTGCTGCTCATGGTCGGCGTGCTGGTGATCCTCTCCAAAGGCATGGCCGGCGTCGCCTCCGCCTCGATCGTCGTCCTCATCGCCGCCGGAAACTCCATCGGCCTGCCCGCCGAAGGCGTCGCCCTGCTCCTCGGCGTCGACTTCATCGTCGACATGGCCCGCACCGGTGTGAACGTCATCGGCAACTCCCTTGCAGCCGCCGTCGTCGACAGCTCCGAGAACCGGCGCGAAATCAAACGCGGCAGCCGCCGACCCTCCCACACCCCGGCCGAGCCCGAGGCCACGGCCCTCCAGAAGGAACCCGCACAGTGATCCCCCCTTCTCCCACCACCGAGATCATCGGCGTCCTCGGCGGTATGGGGCCGGCAGCCACCGCCGACTTCTACGCCAAGCTCGTCTCGACGACCCCCGGCTCCAGCGACCAGAACCACCTCCGGACGGTCATCTGGTCCGACCCCACCATCCCCGACCGCACCGAGGCCCTCCTGGGCGACGGACCCGACCCCACCCCCTGGCTCCTCCACGGCTGCCGCGTCCTGCGTGAGGCAGGCGCCACCGTCATCGCCATCCCCTGCAACACCGCCCACGCCTTCGTCCCGCGTATCGCCGACCACGTCGGCCTGCCCATCGTCCACATGATCGGCGAGGCCGCACATCGCCTCACCAGCCTGCGGCCGCGCGTGCACACCGCCGGACTGCTCGCCACGACCGGCACCGTCCGGGTCGGCCTGTACCAGGAGTGGCTGGACCGCTTCGGCATCCGCCTCGTACTCCCCGATGCCCCCAGCCAGGACCACGAAGTCATGACCGCCATCCACGCGGTGAAGGCGGGCACCCGCGACGACACGACGACCGCGCTCCTGTCCCGCGCAGCACGACGCCTGACCGAACAAGGCGCGCAGGCGGTCATCGCCGGCTGCACCGAAATCCCGCTCGGCCTTCCCGCCGACGCCGTGGACGTCCCCCTCATCGACCCGGCGCTCGCCCTGGCCCAGGCCCTGATCCGCAGGGCCACAACCGAAAGGACAACCGAAAGCACAGCCGGGTAGGACGAGAAGCAGCGATGTACTGTACGCAATATGTCACTCGACCGTCCCGTCTCTCGCCGCCTCCTCAGTGACGAGGTCTTCGACCGCCTGCGCGACTCCATCGTGCGTGGGGAACTCGTCCCCGGTGAGAAGGTCAAGGACGGTGAGCTCGCCGAGCGCCTCGGCCTCAGCCGCACCCCGGTGCGCGAGGCGCTCGCCCGGCTCGCCGACATCGGCCTGGTCGAAGCGAAGCCCGGTGTCTACACCCGCATCACCACCCTCAACCGCCGCGACGTCGAAAAGACCCTCGCCGTCCTGCGCGCGCTCGACCAACTCGCCGTGGAGACAGCGGTTCCGGTCATGACCGAGCAGGACCTGCAGCGCATGCGCGAGGCCAACCGCGACTTCGAACGGGCCGTCGCCGCCAACGACACCGCAGCAGCCCTGGCCGCGGACGACCGCTTCCACGCCGTCCCCATCGCGGCCGCGGACAACCCCGTGCTCAGCCGAATCGTCGAGCAGCTCCATCCGCAGATCCACCGCATCCTCTACCGCAAGTTCTCCACTCTGCTGGGCGGCCGCAACACCATCGAACACCACGACCATCTCGTGGAGGTCTGCGCCGACGGCGACGCACGCGCAGCCGCCGAACTCTCCGGACGCCACTGGTCCGAACTCGGCGGACACATCAACGAACTGTTCGACACCAACCAGTTCGCCGAAGCAGCGACCGGCTGAACGCCGACGCCGACGCCGGCGTGACGCTCCCGTTGGAGTAGCCGGCTGCGAACGTCTCCGCCCCTGAGGACGAGGAAGGCCCCGACCACAACCGGTCGGGGCCTTCCTCGTTCTCTCACGGCGTCGGATCAGAAGAGTGCCTTGTAGCCCTGCCATCCGGTGGCGATCTTCACCCGGCCGGAGAACGAGCCGTTGCCGTTGCCGCTGTTGCGCCACAGGTTGCCGGAGGTGTCCCGGGAGACGAGGTCCGCCTTCCCGTCACGGGTGATGTCCCCGACGCCGACGACGACGTCGTACGCCGCACCCCAGTCGTCGAACACCTTCGTCCGGGACGCGAACTTCCCTGTGCCCGTGCCGTTGTAGCGCCACAGCTCGTTCGAGGCGTCCTGCGCCAGCAGTTCCCCGTGGCCGTCGCCGTTCAGATCCCCGACCCCGACGATCTTCTTGTAGCCCCGCCAGTCGTCGTACAGCTTCACCCGCGTCGCCAGCTTCCCGTCGCTGGTGCCCTTGTGCAGGTACACCGCCCCGGTGGAGGAGTTGCGGGTGATCAGATCCGCCAGCCCGTCACCGGTGATGTCCCCCGGCGAGGTCAGCACGTTGTACTGGTTCCAGCCCGTGCCCAGCGAGACGTACGACGTCGACGGCGTGACCGCCTTCCCGCAGCCCGGCCGGTATGCCCGCAGGGAGCCGTCGGCCATCCGCACCAGCACGTCGTTGCACCGGTCACCGTTCACGTCCCCGAACGGGATCGCCCTGACCGATGCCGACCAGCCCGAGCCGCTGGTCTTGCCCGAGAAGACACCCGTACCGGAACCATGGTGGAAGGTGAGCGAGCCGCTGGAGTTCAGCGTCAGCAGATCCCCGACGCCGTCCGGCACCGAACCGGTACCCGCGTGGTCCCTGGGCGCCGCCGTGATGACGCGTGCGGAGGACTCGGCAGTCGTGCTCTCCCAGCCGCTCTTGCGTGCGGTGACGGCCACGGTCACCTTCTTGCCGCGCAGCGAGGCGGGCACCAGGTACGTGGAGGCGGTGGCCCCCGAGATCACCTGGCCGTCGGCCTTCCACTGGTAGGTGTACGAGTCGGGGGCCGGCGTCCAGGAGCCGGGCGCGGCGGTGAGCTTGGAGCCGACCCGGGCGGTGCCGGTGACGGCCGGCGCCGTGGTGTTCTTCAGCGGGGCCGCGCTGACCGTGAAGGAGCCACGCGGGTACTCCCAGCCGTTGTGGGTGAGGACGCTGAGGTTCCAGTCGCCCGGGGTGAGTCCGGTCAGGTCCAGAACGGCCGTCAGGGACTTCCGGTCGGAGGCCACCGAGGTGGTGGTGGACACGACCGTCTTGCCGGACTTGCTGATCCGGACCTTGTCGTCCTCGTGCAGGGCGGTGCCCGTCACGGTCACCGTGGTCTTGGTGCCGCTGACGCCGCTGGCCGGGGTGACCGTGCCGACGGTGATCTTCTCGGTGCCGCAGAGTGAGGACGTGCAGACGAGTTCCGCCCTGTAGGCGGTCTGCGAGGCCTTCTCGGGCAGCCCGACGACCAGGATGCTCGGGGTGACCTCCGTCGTGTACGGCTCATTCACGGAGCACTTGTAGCCGGTCGGGATGTGCAGCGTGCAGGTGTTGTCCAGGCTGGGGTCGTACAGCGCGGGCACGGCCGTCTGGGTCCCGCCCGCGGTGTCGCTGACCACGAAGTCGAAGCGGTCGCTGTACGCGGTGGGCAGTGCTGCGCAGACCGCGGTGTGCTGTTCGTCCAGGGTGCCGGTGACCGGCCCGTACCCGTAGCTGACGTTCGGGGCCTTGGCGCACTCGGCGGCCGGTCCGGCGGATGTCGCGATGCGCAGCGCGTCGAACCGGTAGGACTCGGCGGCCGACCGGTTCGTCGGGACGGTGACGAGGACCTGGTAGCTGGTGGAGCCGGTGACCGCGCACGCCTTGTTGCGGTACGAGCAGACGGCGTCGCCCTCCGCGTCGTACACCAGGATGTTGGCGGTGCCCAGCGGGTCGCGGACATCGAGGTGCAGGGTGTCGCCGGCGTCGGCGGTGGTCACCTGACGGCATCGCAGCAGGCCGGGTGCGGCCGGAGTGCCGCCCGTGGACGGGCCGTCCACCGCGGTCGCCGGGTTCGCCGCGCAGCCCTGGGCGGTGGCGGTGACGTCACGCCGGGCGAGGGTGTACTCGGCGGCGGTGTCGCGGCCGGTGACCAGCACCGTGTGCGCGACGCCCGGGGCGAGGGCACAGGTGGTCCAGGTGGACAGGGAGGGCGAGACGTCACAGACCTGCTTGCCGTCGGCGTCCAGCACCGAGAACTCGGCGGTGGAGCCACCGGAGACGGCCCGCAGCTGGAGGTTCTCCATCGCACTGTGGTCGTCCGCCGGGATGGACAGGCAGTGTGAGAAGACGCCGTCGCCGGTGCCGAACCGGGCCGTGGCGCCGCCGACGGTGAAGTCGCCCGCAGGAATGGCCGGGCAGCCGTTCGCCGTGTCGGTGCGGTGCAGGGCGAGGCGGTACGAGCCGGTCGCCGTGTTGTCGTCGTCGGTGGACACCAGGGCGCGGAACGGGGCGGAGCCGGTCAGCGCGCAGGTGCCCGTGCCGAGGGACTCCCAGTCGCATCGCTGGACGCCGTCGGCGTCGACGACCACGACCTCCGGCTGCGGAGCAGGGCCGCTCAGGGGCGTCAGCGCGGCCATCCGGGCACCCACGGGCAGCGGCAGTGTCAGGCAGTCGATCTCGCCCGCCGTGGCGAAGGTGCCCCGGTGGGTGCCGAGTTCGACGGGCTCGCAGCCGGCAGTGCCGGCGCGGTCGAGGATGAGGGTGGCGTGGTCGGTGAGGACGGTGTAGTCACCGGCGGGGATGCCGCAGCCGGCGCACACGGTCTTCCCCTCGCGGTTGTACACGGCGAGGGAGGAACGGGCCCCGTCCGTCACCTCGTACACCCTGTACCGTCCCGCCGCCGCGGCGGTGAAGACCTTGCAGCCGGTGGCCGGATCCACCGTGGTGGCCGCGGAGTTGTACGCGTTCACGGGGACACGCGCACACCCCGCGGGGTCGGACAACCGGCGGATCTTCAGGGTGTACGGGGCGGGGAAGCCGCGCTCGGCCTGGCGGACGTGCCCCAGCACCCGGTACGGCCCGTCGCCGGGCAGCACACACCCGTCGCTGTCGTCCTCGTTGAAGTGCGGGCAGATATGGGCACCCGTCTCATCGGTGATCCAGTCGACGCTCTCGCCGTACGTGTCGGTGCCGAAGTCGACCGTGATCCGCTCGCCGGCCTTTCCCTTGAACGGATGACACACGAGGCCGTACGGGGAGACCGCGGATCCGGTGACCGGGGGCAGGTCCCACGAGGTGCCGGTCTCCTGCGCACAGCCCGCGGTGGCGGCCAGCGGGGTGACGGTCACGGGGATCTCGCGGCTCCCGGTCCCCCAGCTGGTGTTGGTCAGCTTCAGGGTGAAGGCGCCGGCGCGCGGCAGCACGCACCAGCCGCTGCCCCACGTGGCGTCGTAGCAGTCCAACTGGGTCTCACCGTCGAAGACCTCGGCGGTCGTCGCGGTCCTCTCCGTCAACACGCGGTGCAGGCCGGGCTGCTCGGCGGTGAAGGTGAAGCAGGCACTGCCGTCGGAGTCGACCGTCGCCTTGCCCACCGCGGAACCCGGGTCGCCGAAGGGGGCGAGCGGAAGGGTGGCGCAGTCTTCGGCGGCGGAGGCCGGGGCGGACGACGCGGTACTGCCGGCCATGGTGGCCGATGTGGTGGCATCGGACGCGGCCGTGGTCATGGTGCCGTCGGACGCCTGTGCCGCGCCGACCGGGAGAAAGGTCGTCAGCAGGACCGACAGTGTGAGTGTGAACAGGAGCGCGGTGTACGCCGCGGATCTCCCGCGTACGCACAGGCGGTAGGGCATTGCGTTCCCCCCGGGACGGCGTCGAGCGACGCAGGTGAATGCCGGGGCCCCGGGTGACCGCGGGTCGAGGGCGGCGCACGGCGAAATCAGGCGAATGATCGCACAGGTGTGCCTCTTGATACACCTGTTGTCGGGGGTCTCGGAGCCACCCGCCGAACTGGGCACGCGACACCGCCGCGAAGAAGAACGCGACGAGCCGTGCGGAACGAATCTGGCACGCGGCGAGGGATCGCTGCGAGCAACTGAAGGCCCAGGTCTTTGCGACGACGGGGCTACTCGTCGCCGTAGGCCCCTGGGATGTGGCGCCGCGATGCCGCACACCCGGGCCACCGGTCTGGACAACAAAGAACCCCCGGGCCTCTGACCTGGGGGTTTCACATGGAGCGGGTGACGAGAATCGAACTCGCGCTCTCAGCTTGGGAAGCTGATGTTCTACCATTAAACTACACCCGCGTAAGACGCCGACGGAGTCGGTGTCCGAACGGTCGCCACTTTACCTCATGCCAGGCCCCCGGTGTTCGCGCCGCGGGGCCTGAAGCCGTTTCAGGGGTGGGATGCGGCTGCGGGGGAACGGAGTTGGGGCGTACGGTGGAGGGCCTGAGAGGGTCCGGGCGGGACCGGAGTGCCGCCTGGAGGGCCGTTCCTTTGATCCCGTACTGTGGCTTTTGTCGTCAGGCAAGCAGCAGCCAGACGCGGCTCTTGGGGAAGGGACTCTTGGACTTGATGGAGCGCACCGTCGTCCGTTGTGCCGATGGGCACGTGTTCAGCACCGCTTCGTTCCCGATGCAGCAGGCCGAGCGGCTCGGCCCCGGGCGGCTGCTTCGGTGTCCGCGATGTGCGCGGCTCCGGAGCGTGGTGCCCGTCAGCTATCAGAAGCGGTAGCAGCAGCGGCGGCCGCAGCAGCGGTAACGGACAAAGCTAGAGGCAACAGGCATAAGGCGCGCGGAGACGTCCGGTTGTGGTCGCTCCGCGCGCCTTGCGTATCCTCGGGGCGTGCTTCTCTCAGACAAGGACATCCGGGCCGAGATCGACGCCGGACGCGTACGCATCGATCCGTATGACGAATCGATGGTGCAGCCGTCGAGCATCGACGTGCGCCTCGACCGCTACTTCCGGGTGTTCGAGAATCACCGGTACCCCCACATCGACCCCGCCGTCGAGCAGTCCGACCTGACCCGGCTCGTGGAGCCGGAGGGGGACGAGCCGTTCATCCTGCACCCCGGCGAGTTCGTCCTGGCCAGCACCTACGAGGTCATCACGCTGCCCGACGATCTCGCCTCCCGGCTGGAGGGGAAGAGTTCGCTGGGCCGGCTGGGGCTGGTCACGCACTCGACCGCCGGGTTCATCGATCCCGGGTTCAGCGGCCACGTGACCCTGGAGCTGTCCAACCTCGCCACCCTGCCGATCAAGCTCTGGCCGGGCATGAAGATCGGGCAGCTGTGCATGTTCAAGCTGAGCTCGCCCGCCGACTTCCCGTACGGGAGCGAGCGGTACGGGTCCCGGTACCAGGGGCAGCGCGGGCCGACCGCCTCGCGGTCCTTCCTCAACTTCCATCGGACCCAGGTGTGAGCGGCACGGGCATGAGTGACGTACGGGAAAACCTGACCTACGAGAAGTTCGGCGTCGCCGTGCGCGAGCTCGCGCAGGCCATCGCCGACGACGGGTACGAGCCCGACGTGGTCCTCAGCATCGCCCGCGGCGGCGTCTTCGTGGCCGGCGGGCTCGCCTACGCCCTCGACTGCAAGAACATCCACCTGGTGAACGTCGAGTTCTACACCGGTGTGGGGACGACGCTCGAGATGCCGGTCATGCTCGCGCCCGTCCCGAACGTGATCGACTTCTCGCAGAAGAAGGTCCTGATCACCGACGACGTCGCCGACACCGGCAAGACGCTCAAGCTGGTGCGCGACTTCTGCCTCGACACCGTCGCCGAGGTGCGCAGCGCCGTCGTCTACGAGAAGTCGCAGTCGCTGGTGAAGTGCGAGTACGTGTGGAAGCGGACCGACGACTGGATCAACTTCCCGTGGAGTGTGGAACCGCCCGTGGTACGGCGGGCCGGCCAGGTGCTCGACGCCTGACCGGCGTGAGAAGAAGAGGGGCTCCCCGGTGGGGAGCCCCTCTCTCGTGTGTGCGGGACCTCAGACCGTGCCCAGCTTCACGATCGACAGCAGGGCGATCAGCTGGATCGCCGACGCGCCGAGCGCCTTCGGCCAGGGCAGGTCGTGGGAGCGGCCGACCATGAGGGTCAGCAGCGCACCGCCCGCGACCCAGGTGGCCCAGCCCAGCACCTGGACGAACATCGCGTCGCCGCCCGCGAACATCGCGAAGACCAGCCGGGGCGCGTCCGAGAGGGACATGATCAGCATCGACAGGCCCACCGTGGGCTGCCAGGCGCCGTCGCCGCCGAGCTGGCGGGCCAGGGTGTGGGTGACCACGCCCAGGACGAAGGCGCTCAGCACCATCGCGACGGCCGTCGTCAGGACGATCGGCACCGCGTTCGACAGTGTGGCGTTTATGGCATCCGCGCGGGCGCCGTCGAAGCCGAAGACGGCGAGCAGGCCGTAGAGGAACGTGACGATGAGGGCCGGGCCCCACATCGAGTAGTCCCGCATCTGGAGGAACGTCTGGTTGGGGGCGAGGACGATCCCCCGGAGCAGGGCCTTCCAGTGCAGGCGCGGGCCGATGGGGCCGGGCGGCGGGGCGGCCGCGCCGGCCCGGTAGGTGTCGCCCTGCGTGTAGGGGTCCTCGCCGACCGAGAAGGCCTGGGTGTGGCCCGGGTTGTTCGCCGCGTACGGGTCGGGCGGGCCCTGCGGGCCGGGCGGGTACGCGCCGTCGCCGAAGTACTCCGGCTCGCCCTGGCCGCCGTAGCCCCCGCCGTGCCCGGCGTTCGGCTGCGGCCAGGAGGGGCCGCCGCCGTTGCCGTAGGGCTGCGGCGCCTGCGGGTACGGCTGCGGCGCCTGCGGGTAGCCGTACGACGGCCCCTGCGGCGTCTGCTGCCCGTTCGGAGGGTTGTGCGGTCGCGTCTGAGGAGCGCCGTTGTTCCGGCCGCGTCCGATCCTGAATCCAGCCACGCCTTCGAACGTACCTGGTCCCCGGCGGTGGCGTGCCGGGCCCGGGCTTCCGGGCCCGGCTTTGCGGCCGAGCTGTGACATCCCTTAAGGGACTGGGGCCTTGGGGATCCGTGGGGGGGTTCGGCCGTACGGGCCCTTGCCCCGGTCCGCGTCGACCGGAGTCGGGCTTCGCCCGGGGCCCGGACCGGACCCCTCGCCCGGGTCCGGCCGCGCTCGGTCTCCGTCAGTCGGGGAGCGAGCCCCCGAGCTCCGGCAGGGTGATCGCGCCGGTCTTCGTCGGCACCGTGCCCGTGCCCGGCATGAGCAGCGCGCCGTTCGCCGCGCCGACGGCCAGATCGGCCTTGCCGTCGGCGGTCAGGTCGCGCAGGCGGACGGTGTAGCCGAAGGCGGCGTGGGAGTCGGCCGGGCCGAGTACCGTCTGGGCGATCCACGAGGAGCGCGCGCCGCTGAGGCCGCCGGAGCCGCCGCGGAAGACGTGGACTCCGCCCTGGTCCTGGTCGCCCGCGACGTCCTCGTGCGGGACGCCGACCGCGAGGTCCGCGTAGCCGTCGCCGTTGGCGTCGGCGGCCGAGATCGCGTAGCCGAAGTTGTCGTCGGCCTCCGGGCTGCCGGAGACGCCCGAGGTGGCCTGGGTGAGGGTGACCGACGTGCCCGGGCCCGACGAGGTGCCGCGCCAGATGGTGACCGCGCCCTTGCCGTTGTCCTTGTCGGGCACGCCGAGGACGATGTCGCCGTAGCCGTTCTTGTCGAAGTCGCCGACGACAGGGCTCGGGTAGAGGCCCTCCTGCCGGTCGCTGAGGGTCTTGGACGCGCCCGAGGCGAGGCCGGAGGAGGTGCCCTTCAGGTACCAGGCGCGCTCGCGGATGTCGCTGCCGGTGATCTCCGTGCCGATGACCACCAGGTCGGTCCTGCCGTCCCCGTCGACCTTTCCGGCCCCGAGAGCGGAGGAGTACCAGCCGCCGGACTCCTTGTCGATCTTGCTCACCTTGCCGGTGGTGCCGGACTTGGTGAAGGGGCCGCGGTACAGCCACGCCTCCTCGCCGCCGATCACGGCCAGGTCGGGGGAGCCGTCGCCGGTGAAGTCGCCGGTCGCCAGGTCGCGGCCGAAGTGGCCGACGGAGCCGCCGAGGGGGGTGATGCCGGTGCCGCCGGACAGGCCGGACTTCGAGCCCCACAGGACGGTGACCGTGCCGCGGTAGTCGTCGGCGCCCACGTGCTCGAACGGGTTGCCGACGACGAGGTCCGCGTAGCCGTCCTTGTTGAGGTCGGCGCTCGCGAGGGACGCGCCGAACTGGTCGTCCTCCTCACCGGAGCCGGGGACGCCGGCGCTGTCCTGGTGGAGGAACGTCGGATGGGTGGTGTCGAGGCCGGTGGCGGTGCCGTACACGACGGTGATCGTGCCGCCCTCGCGGCCGACGTCGTCGTAGCCGCCGTAGGCGAGGTCGCGGCGGCCGTCGCCGTTGAAGTCGTCGTAGTGCTTGGCCGGCGCCGCGGCGGCGGGGCCGGCGAGGAACACGGGGGTGACGCCGGTCGCCAGCAGGGCGGCGACCAGGGCGGTCGTGGCGGATCTGCGCATGGGGTTCTCCTGGTTCGTCAGCCGGTGAGGCCGGTGCCGAAGGCACCGTAGGAGCGGGTCTGGCCGAGGCTGCCCGGGCCGAAGGTGCGGGCGCCCTCGGTGACGGGGCCGCCGGCGGAACCGCGCAGGGTCGTGATCGCGCCGATGCCCTCGTCCTCGAAGCCGGCGGTGACGGTGAAGTCGGCGTGGCCGTCCTTGGTGACATCGGCCAGCAGGACGTCGGAGCCGAAGTAGTCGATGGCCTCGGCCGAGCCCGGGACGCCGGCGGTGTCCTGGGTGACGGTGCGGGCGCCGGTGCGCGAGACGCCGGAGGCCGAGCCGTTCATCAGGATCGTGGCGCCGGTGTCCTCGATGGTGCCGACGTCCTCGAAGACGACGCCGATCGCGAGGTCGCCGTAGCCGTCGCCGTCGGCGTCGCCGATGGAGACCGCCCCGCCGAAGCCGTCGTTCGCCTCGTCGGCGCCGGGGACGCCCTCGGAGTCCTGGGTGAGCTCGGCCATGGGCGCGTCGCCGTTGACGGGGCCGCCCTCGGAGCCGCGGATGACGACGACCCGGCCGCCGAGGCTGCCGCTGTGGTCGTCGTCCCTGGTGAAGACGTTGCCGAGGGCGATCTCGTCGTAACCGTCGCCGTCGATGTCGCCGAGGGCGATCGACGTGCCGCCGTTCAGGGGCCGGGGGACCGAGGTGTCCGGGCCGCTGGGGGAGCCGAGGTAGGCGACGCCCTTGGACCAGCTGCCCGACTCGTCCGAGTCGAGACGGACGCGATAGGTGAGGACCAGGTCCGAGCGGCCGTCCTTGTTCGTGTCGCCCGCGTCCATGGCGTCGACGAGGTACGCCGTCTCCGGTGTGGAGATCTTCTGCGCGGCGCCGGTGGTGCCGGTCGTGGTGAAGGGGCCGCGAACGGCGTAGACGTGCGACGAGCCCGTGCCTACGGCCAGGTCGGCCTTGCCGTCGCCGTCGAAGTCGCCGGCGGTCAGCAGCCTGCCCCAGTTGTCGTGCCCGGAGACGGCCGGGTCCTTGACCGTCGTGCCGTTCTTCAGGCCGCTCGCCGAGCCCCACAGCACGGTGACGGAGCCGCCGTCCTCGTCCGTGCCGACGTCCTCGCCGGAGGAGCCGACCGCGAGGTCGGTGTAGCCGTCGCCGTTGAGGTCGGCCACGGCGAGCGCGTCACCGAAGGTGTCCTCGGCCTCGGCGGCGCCGGGCACGCCGGCGGTGTTCTGGCTGACCACGGTCCGCCTGACCGGGTCGAGACCGTCGGCGCCGCCGTAGACCACGGCGACGTAGCCGGCCATGCCCAGGCCGTCGACCTTGGCGTAGGGGGCGGCGAACGCGACGTCACCGTAGCCGTCGCCGTTGAAGTCGGCCCTGGGGCCGGTGGCGGGCGCGGCGGTGGCCGCCGTCACGGGCAGCGCCGTGAGCAGGCCGGACGTCAGGGCCGTGGCCAGGAGGAGGGTGCGCTTGCGCATCGGGGTCCTCATCGGGTCGTCGGGTCGGGTGGTGGTGATCAGGAGGTGAGGGCGGTGCCGTAGCCCGGGGCGCCGGCCGTCGAGATGCCGGTCGTGCCCGGGCCGAAGCTCGTCGAGCCCGAGGCCGTCGGACCGGTCGAAGTGGAGCGCAGGGACCAGACCGCGCCGTCGCCGGCGTTCTCGCCGGGCGCGGAGACGGACAGGTCGGCGCGGCGGTCGCCGGTGTGGTCGGTGAGCGCGACGCGCTCGCCGAACCGGTCGCCCTGCTCCGAGGCGCCGGGCACACCGGCGGTGTTCTGGGTGTACGACGTCGCGCCCTTGGTCGTCAGGCCGGACGCCGAGCCGTACAGCACGGTGACCGCCCCGGCGGAGCCGTTCTCGCCCGGGGCGCCGATCGCCAGGTCGGCGTACCCGTCGCCGTTGGCGTCGCCGAGCGAGACGCCGCTGCCGAAGCGGTCGCCCTTCTCGGAGGCGCCGGGCACACCGGAGGTGTCCTGGGTGAGGACGAGCGGGGCGCGGTCCGGGTCCGGGCCCTCGGGGCCGCCGTAGACGACGGCGACCTTGCCGCCGAGGACGCCCGCCGGGTCGGCGGAGGCCTCCCGGTCGTTGCCCACGGCTATGTCGTCGTGGCCGTCGCCGTCGATGTCCCCGACGGCGGAGACGTACCCGGCGGGCAGCCGTTGCAGCCAGTCGTTGTAGTTGCCGATCTTCATGTCGGCCAGGGCGGTCGTCGCGTCGTCGGTGTGCGCGGCGCGGCCGTGCAGGACCACCCGGGGGTGACCGTCGCCGGTGATGTCACCGGCGGACAGGTGGGTGACACCGTAGGAGGAGGCCCACCCGTCGTTGCGCGAGCCGGAACCGCCGTTGGAGGCGCTGGTCCTGGTGATCGGGCCGCTCACCAGGGAGAGAGTGATCGGTCCGGTGGAGCCGACCGCCACGTCGGTGCCCCCGTCGCCGTCGAAGTCGCCGGCGGCCAGGGTCTGGCCGTAGCGGTCGTAGTCGGTGCTGAAGAAGCTGAACAGGGAACGGGCGCCGGACAGGCCGGAGGCGCCGCCCCAGACGATGGTGACCGTGCCGTCGTTGTTGTCGCTGCCGTCCTCGCCGGGCGTGCCGATCAGCAGATCGGCGTAGCCGTCGGTGTCGAGGTCCGCGGAGGTGAGCGCGGAGCCGAAGGCGTCGTCGGCCTCGGCGGCGCCCGGCATGCCGGCGGTGTTCTGCGTCAGGAGCGTGCGCGTGGAGCTCTTCGGGCCGCTCGTGCTGCCGTAGACGACGGTCACGGCGCCCGCCTTCGCCTGCCCCGAGACCGTGGCGCCCGGCGCGCCGATGGCGAGGTCGGTGCGGCCGTCGCCGTTGAAGTCGTAGGGGGCGGCGGCCGTCGCCGCGTGCGCGGCGGGGACGGACAGGGTGAGGGCGAGCGGGCTCAGGGCCGCGGCGAGGACGGCGGTGGTGATGCGGGTGCGCCGGGGCGTACGTGCCTCATGGGGGAGTCGTCGGATCGTCACTGGGCCACCGCCGAACCGAGGTTGACGCTGCCCTTGAGGGAGACGGCGGTGGTGGTGATGCCCTGTGCGCCGCTCGTGGTCAGGCCGGAGGCGGAGCCGCGCAGGGTCCACAGGCCGCCCGTGGAGTTCTCGCCGTGGACGCCGACGACCAGGTCCGCCTTGCCGTCCTTGGTCACGTCGCTCAGGCCGACCGAGGAACCGAAACGGTCCGAGGACTCGGCGGATCCGGGCACGCCGGCGGTGTCCTGGGTGTACGACTTCGCGCCGGTGGTCTTCAGGCCGGAGGCGGAGCCGAACAGCACGGTCACCGAGCCCGCGTCCGTCGCCGAGCCGATGTCCTCGCCAGGGGCGGAGACCACGACGTCGGCGTACCCGTCGCCGTTGATGTCGCCGGTGCTCACCGCGCCGCCGAAACCGTCCTCGGCCTCGCCCGCGCCGGGCACGCCCTCGGTGTCCTGGTGGACGACGGTGGGCTGCTGGGCCGGGTCGGGGCCGTTCGGGCCGCCGTACCAGACGGTGATCTGGCCGCCCTTGTGGCCGCCGGGCTTGAGGTCGTACGGGTCCGCGTAGTCGCCGAGGACGAGGTCGCCGTAGCCGTCGCGGTTGATGTCGCCGATGGAGCCGGGGTAACCGTCGGCGTTCGGCAGATCGGCCATCTTGTACGTCATGCCGGTCCAGCTGAAGTAGTCGATCTGGCCGCGGGTGTCGCCGTCCACGTTGAACGGGTAGACGCGCTCGGCCGCGCCGTCGCCGGTCATGTCACCCGCGAACACCTCGAACGTCGTGCCGACCTCGCCGACGCGGGTGTGGGTCAGCGGGCCGCCGGTGCGGGTGAAGGGGCCCTGGTAGAGGCGGGTGTGGCTCTGGCCGGTGAGGGTGACGTCCGTGTCGCCGTCCCCGTCGAAGTCGCCGGTGGCGATGCCCCGGGAGAAGTTGCCGTACTCGGCGAGCGTCGACGGCTGCGGCAGTCCCTTTCCGCTGGTCAGGCCCGACTTGCTGCCCCACAGGACGGTGCCGGAGCCGACGCCGTCCCGGTCCCCGACGCTCTCGTTGCTCGCGCCGACGACGAGGTCGGAGTAGCCGTCCCGGTCCAGGTCGCCGGCAGCCAGGGCGGAGCCGAACAGGTCGCCGGACTCGGCGGTGCCGGGTACGCCCGTGGAGTCCTGGGTGATGACGGCCCTGCGGGTGGCCGAGACCCCGGACGCCGAGCCGTACAGCACGACGACGGCACCGGCGCAGGAGGCGGAACCGACATCGGCGCACGCGGCGCCGGCCGCGACGTCCCGGTATCCGTCACCGTTGAAGTCGCCGGCGAGGCCGGAGGGCGCGGCGGTGGCGGGGGTGGTGGTGAGCAGGCCGGTGGTGAGCGTGGCGGCCAGCAGAAGGGTGCGCTTGCGCAAGGTGGGGCTCCGGGTGGGAAGGGGCCGGACCTGGGAGGCCCGGCCCCGAAGCGGGTTGCGGGGTGGCTCCGCCGGCGCGGGTGGCCGAGGCGGTGCGGGTGGCTCCGCCGGGCGCGGGTGGCCCGGTGGATGCGGGTGGCTTGGTCGGGCTCGGGTGGCCCGGTGGGTGCGGGTGGCTCGGCCGGGTGTTGGCCGCTCGGCCGGACTCAGGTGGTCCGGTGGGTGCGGGTGGCTCGGCCGGGCGTTGGCCGCTCGGCCGGACTCAGGTGGCCCGGTCGGTGCGGGTGGCTTTGCCGGGCCGGTGGCTCGGCCGGTGCGGGTGGCTCCGCCGGGCGTTGGCCGCTCGGTCGGAGCCCGGTGCCTCGGTCGGTGCCGGGTGGCTCGGTCGGTGCCAGGGGCTCAGTCGGCGAAGTTGGCGCCGAAGTTCGGGTAGCCCGTCGTCGAGACGCCCGAGTCGCTGGGGGAGACGGTGCGCGAACCCGTGGCGGTGATCTTCGTACCGTTGGACGGCAGGTAGAGGACCGCGCCGTTGCCGTCGTTCTCGTACGAGCCGGCCACTACGTCGGCGTGGCCGTCGCCGGTGACGTCGTCGAGCTTCACGTCGGTGCCGAGGAAGTCGCCCTTCTCGTCCGAGCCGGGGACGCCCGCGGTGCTCTGCGCGAAGGACTGGGTGCCGGAGGAGGTGTTGATGCCGGACGCCGAGCCGTACAGCACGACGAGCTGGCCGGCGTCGGTGACGGAGCCGATGTCCTCGCCCGCGACCCCGACCACGAGGTCCTGGTAGCCGTCGCCGTCGACGTCGCCGAGGTCCAGCTCGTAGCCGAAGTAGTCGTTCTTCTCCGAGCTGCCCGGGATGCTGCCGGTGTTCTGGGTGATGCCGGTGGTGGAGCCGACGCCGTCCGCGGCGCCGTAGGTGATCCACACCTTGCCGCCGTCGGCGGCCTCCGGGAAGGTCACGCCGTCGTCGGTCTTGTTCCAGTGCATGCCGGTGACGATGTCGCCGTAGCCGTCGCCGTTGATGTCGCCGATGCCGGTGATGACACCGGACTTCAGCGGCCGGGCGCCGGTGGCGGACAGGCCGGACCCCGTGCCGAGGAGGAGATGGTTGGCGTTCCAGTACTGGCCGGTGGCGGTCTCGAAGCCGTCGACGACCAGGTCGGTGCGGCGGTCGCCGTTGACGTCGCCCGCGGTGATGTTGAGCGGCCCGGAGCCGTCGCCCGACGCCTGGACCGGCGTCTTGACGCCGTACCGGCCCTTGACCGCCGTGCCGGAGGCGCTGATGCCGCCCTTGAGCACGTAGACGGTGTCGGAGGTGTTGCCGACGGCCAGGTCCGCCTTGCCGTCGCCGTCGAAGTCGCCGGCGGCGAGGTTCCTGCCCCAGCGGTCGTGCCGGGTGGGGGCCGGGTCCGCGATCGAGACGCCCTTGCCGGTGATGCCCTGGGCCGAGCCCCACAGGACCGCGACGGCGCCGCCGTCCTTGTCGCCGCCGACGTCCTCCATCGGGGAGGAGACGGCGAGGTCGTCGTAGCCGTCGCCGTTGAAGTCGGCGTGGGCGCTGTCGGCGCCGAACACGTCACCGGTCTCGGCCGTGCCCGGGTTGCCGGTGGTGTTCTGGCTGATCGCGGACCGCTTCGCGGAGGACACTCCGGTCTTCGTGCCGTACAGGACGACGAGCTGACCGGCGTCCTTCTTGCCGCCCACGTACGCGCCGGAGGCGGAGAACGCCACGTCGCCGATGCCGTCGCCGTTGAAGTCGGCCCGCGGGGCGTGTGTGCCGTCCGCGGCCGTCGCCGGGCCGGCCGTGGCCGAGAGCAGCGTGCCGGTCAGCGCGGCTGCCGCGGCGGTCGCCAGGGCGAGCCGCAGGCGGGGGCGCCGGGACGGGTGGGCGGACATGTGCCGGCGCCCCGAGGGACGCTCGTGCTGCTGCATGCGGGGTCTCCTGCTGCATGCGGGGGATGTCTGGCGGACATCCACAGTCGATGAAGGGCCGGACTGTCCGTGTTCGCCGGGAGTTGTCCGGGCGTTCACGGGTGTTCGGCGATCAAGAGACCCCTGGAGTGACGTAAGGGTTGTACGTGAGTTCGGTGAGTTTCCGGGGTGTGCGGGGCGCGGTGATGGTCCGGCACGGCCGGGCGGCACGACGGGTGCGCGGGCCGGTCACTCGACGGGCGTCGCCGACCCGGCGCAGCCGAACGCGTGGTGCTCAGGCGTTCTGGAGATCCTTCGACCCCGCGCGGTGACGACCGGCCCCGGGCAGCGCCGTCTTCGCCGTCAGCCCCCGCGACTGCCACGCGTTGTCGCGCAGCTTGAACAGCGCCCAGTACCGCGTCGGGCACAGCAGCACGATGTTCATGAACACGGCCGCCGGGGTGCCGACGAGCCAGGAGTGCCAGCGCTGGCGCGTGGTCATGTCCGGGCGCATCAGGACGTAGAGCCCGGACTGACCGAAGCGCACCACCAGGTACACGGCGAGATACAGCAGGGCGATGCCGGGGTTGTGGTACCGCCCGCCGAGCGTCAGGAGCGACATGACGACGATCCAGGCCAGCATCACCGGCGTGATGACGAGCTGGAGCAGCCCGAACGTCGGCGATATGAGCTGCTTCAGCGACAGCCGCGCGTACACGAACGGCAGCATCCACCACCACGAGCGCGCCCAGCGCAGCCGCTGCCGGTAGGTCTTCCGCAGGGTCGTCGGCATGTCGGTGACGACCCCGGCCTCGTTGACGGCCACGACCTCGCCGCGCATGAGCGCCCTGAGCGCCAGCCAGCGGTCGTCGCCCGTGCCGCACTCCACCTCGTAGGCGTCGAGGTGGTCGTAGAGGAGCTCGGCCCGGTAGAGCGCCAGGGCGCCCGAGGTGGTCTCCAGGGCTCCGAGCATGGAGCGCGAGGAGCGCATCATCACGCACGAGGTGCCGATGTCGATGTCCGCGGCCCGGGAGACCCAGGTCTCCTCGAAGTTGCGGATGTAGATCATGCCGGTCGTGGCCTGGATCCGCGGGTTGCTCATGGCCCTCAGCTGCTGCTCCAGCGCGTCCGGGAAGGGCTCACCGTCGGAGTCGATGGTGAGCACGTACGCGAAGTGCTTGTCCTGCTCCTGGAGGTGCCGCAGCACGGTGACCTGGGCCCCGCGCTTGCCCTTGTTCTCCTGCCGGTGCCAGAAGACCCGGGGGTGCTCGAAGGGTTCGACGGGATGCCGGCGCGAGCCGTCGTCGATGACGTGGATCTCGTCGATCGGATGGGTCTGGGCCAGCAGCGACCGCACCGTGCGGTGCAGATTCCCGGTGGGCTCCTCGAAGGCCGGGACGATCGCCACCGTTCGGCCCGGGGCGACCGGGAGGTGGGTGAAGGACCGGCCTTTCAGGAACGACACCAGGCAGAGCACGATCACGGTCATGCCCAGCCACCAGTAGAACGTCAGGATCGGGCTCTTCGACTGCAGGTGCACCACCACGGTGGCGGCGGCCAGAGCCGCCACCACCACAGCGGTCACCACGGTGAGCCTCACCCGCGGAGCCCGGCCCTGGAACGCGCTCAAGCGGTCACTCGCTTGCCGCGGGTCGCCATGCGGAATGCCGCGACACCGCCGATCACGAGGAGCATGGCCGCGAGCACGATCCACCCGAGCGCGGTTCCGCCGGTCGCCGCCAGGGCGGCTCCGCCCGTGGCGGTCCCGATCGCCGCGCCCACACCGTTCTGTCCGTACATGTCGTTCCTCTTTCCTTCCGTGGCTCTCTCAGAGCCGTTCGATGTGGGGGGCGCCGGTCATGACGCCGCGGGTGTCGAGTACGTAGGCGGCCTCGGCGGCGAGCCGGACGAGGTCGAACTCGGCGTGCGGGGTGAGCAGGACGACGGCGTCGAAGTCGCCGACGGTGGCCGCCGCGGACGTCGATCCGAAGGGGATGTCCCGGCAACCGCCCTCCGCCACCGCCAGATGGGGGTCCACGACGGTGACGCCCGCGCCCATCTGCCGCAGCCGGTCGATGACTTCGACGGCAGGCGACTGGCGGGCGTCCGAGGTGCCCGGCTTGTAGGCGGCGCCGAGGGCGAGGATGCGCGCCCCGTGCACGCTCCGCCGGAACCGCCGGCTCAGGGCGTCCTGAAGCCGCCGCACCACGTAATCCGGCTGGCTCTCGTTGATGTCCTGGGCCAGCTCGATGAGCCGGAAGGTCTGCCCGTGCCGCGCCTTGACGTGGTGGCTCAGGTAGACCGGGTCGATCGGCAGGCAGTGCCCGCCCACGCCGGGCCCCGGCAGGAACTTGGTGAACCCGAACGGCTTGGTCGCCGCGAGCTCCAGTGTGTGCCAGACATCCACCCCGAGGGTGTGGGCCATCCGCGAAAGCTCGTTGACCAGCGCGATGTTGACGTGCCGATAGGTGTTCTCGAACACCTTCGCCAGCTCGGCCTCTTCGAGCCCGGAGGCGGGCACGGTGACATCGGTGACGGTGTCGTAGAAGTCCTTCACCCGCCGCAGGCAGTCCTCGGTCAGCCCGGCGACGATCTTCGGTGTGTTCTCCAGACGCCAGTCGGCGTTGCCGGGATCGATGCGCTCGGGGCTGAACCCGACGTGGAAGTCCCGCCCGGCGACGAGGCCGGAGCCCTCCTCCAGCAGCGGGACGAGGACGTCGCGGGTGGTGCCGGGGTGGGTCGTCGACTCGAGCACGACGGTGGCGCCCGGCTCGATCCAGCGAGCGAGCACGCGACCGGCGTCCCGTACGCAACTCAGGTCCGGGGCACGGTCGGTGAGCGGCGTCGGCACGGTGATGACGGCGACGTCGAACCCCTTGAGGTCCTGCGGGTCGGAAGTCGCGTAGTACGCGTCCGAACCGAGCACCGCCTGGAGCCGGTCGTCGCCGATGTCCTCGACGTACGACGACCCGGAGGCCAGCGCCTCGCAACGCGCCCGGTCGGGCTCGTAGCCGGTGACCGCGTGGCCGGCCTCGGCGGCCCTCACGGCCAGGGGCAGGCCGACATAGCCCTGCCCCAGCACACATATGTGCATGGTGGATTCCTCACCCCTGAAGTACGGCCGCCTGTTCCTGAAGCAGGCGGCCGTGGCGTGGTACTGCGTGAGAAGCGGTGTGGGAACGGCACCACCACCGCGTCACCGGTCTGCCGGGCCCCCTTGCCCGATCATGCGCAAAGCGCAACCGGCGATCTTCACAAACCCCCCTCATTTGTGGACCTTCATGGTTCAACAATAATTCGCTGAACGGAACCCTCTTTACTGTTTCGATATGTGAAGTGCGCTGCTGCTGGCGTTCGTTGAGGGATGGCGCCTGGTCAACGGCCGAAACTGGCGGTCTGTCGGATCTGACGATCTTCACAATCGATCGAACAGGCGACCCCGTCGAGCGCGTCGGGCCGGATGCGTTCGCGAATATCGCGCGCCCCCTGTGTGCGCCCCCCGTACCACCGCTGCGCGCTGATGCTGGTTACCCGTGGTCATCCCAGGTCGAGGAAACTCGCGCGACCACCGTCAACGCCGTGCGATAGAAAGGGTGTTCGGCCGTAGGGACGGCCTTGACGCATTCCTGTGGGGGGACCTTGTTCAGAAACCGGGCGGCCTCGGCCGCCATCGGTGTCGTCGCACTCCTGGTGACCGGCACTCCGGCGGCGCAGGCCGCGGAGGCGCAGGCTCCTGATGTGCGGTACGCGCACAGCGCCACGGGTGATCTCGGCACCCTGGAGGTCGGCATCAGCTCCGACAGCGCCATCACGGGCATCCGGGCCCACCTCGTCTCCGCGGCCACGGGGCAGGAGGTCGCCGTCGTGGAGAGCGACGCGTTCGGCCTCGTCTCCGGCACGCCGGAGGACGGCGTGTGGCGCACGAAGCAGCCTCTCGACCTCCCCGACCTGGGCAGCTACGACGTCCGGATCGAGGCCACGGACGCCGACGGTGACCGCGGCGTCGACAACTCCGCGGGCACGCTCGCCTATTTCGTCGCGGCGGTGTTCGAGGACGTACACCCCGACCGCACGGAGATCGACACCGACCACCGCCAGGTGCGCATCGACGGCACCCTGAAGGGACGCTGGCCGGCGACCCGCGAGCTGAAGCCCCTGGCGGATCACCGGGTGGATCTCGACGTGGACAACTGGACGGAGAACACCGTCCGCACCGACGCGCAGGGCCGCTTCTCCGGCACGGTCACCGTGAACGACGCGGTACCGGTCCAGGCCGTCTACCGGCACGACAGCGCCAACCCGTACGTGCTGTACGGGGAGTCCGAGTCGACGCGGATCGACATCCGTCAGGTGGCCACCCGCTGGACCTTCGAGACCCCGGCGGAAGTTCGGACGATCGACTACGGACAGCAGGTCACCGTCACGGCGACACTGGAGCGCGAGACCCGGCAGGGCTGGGTGCCCTTCGAGGGCCAGAGCGGCGGCGTCCTCTACGAGGCCTCCTCCGGCAACAACTGGACCAGCGTCGGCTACTTCACCACCGGCGCGGACGGCAAGGCCACCACCTTCACCCACACCCCGGGGGAGACCGGCACCTTCCGCGTGGCGTCCCACAGCGACGACCCGTTCATCGCCTCCGCCTCCGCGAACAGCGCCGAGATCACCGTCCTGCGCGCCTCGGTGTTCACCTCGTTCTCGGCCGCTCGCACACAGGACGGTGGCGTGCGCGTGGAGGGGGCGATGGACTTCCCCGACGGCTGGACCCCCGCGGACATCCCGGTGCACATCCAGTACTCGCGGGACGGCAAGCGCTGGACGGACCTGGTGACGGCGCAGGCCTCCTGGTCCGGTCAAGGCCACGCCTTCTCGGCGGACATCGCCGAAGGGCGGCGGGGTTACTACCGCGCCCGGTTCGACAAGACGGAGTCGTTCCGCGCGGCGACGTCGGAGGCCGTGAGAGTGGGCCACTGACGTCCCTGGTGTGCCGCGCGCGCCGACGCGCTCGGGACGAGCCTTCCGGACTCGACGTACCGGTGCAGGCCGTCCCGGACGCGTCGGCGCCGCGGTCGCACCGTTCAGCGGATGCCGGAAGCCGGCCGGTCCGCGATGACCCGTGTACGCGGCGAGCCGTCGGCCGTTCCCGCGTCACACCGGGGCCGGCAGAGCACGCACGTGGTCCCGTGCGTGGTCTCTGCGGCGGCGTCGCGCGGCATCGGCACCGGCATCAATTCACGGTCACGTAGATCTTGCGCACGGTTTCGATGGTCTTCCAGACACCGACGTAGCCGGGCTTCATCACGAAGCTGTCGCCTGCCTTGTAGATCACCGGCTCGCCACCTTCCGGCGTGAGTTCGACGACGCCGGAGAGGATGTGGCAGAACTCGAAGGTGTCGCCCTTGATCGAGCGGGTCTCGCCGGGCGTCGCTTCCCAGATGCCCGTTTTGATCGTCTCCTCGCAGGCGACGTCCAGGGGCCAGGTCTTGTAGGCGGGGCTGCCCGAGATCAGGCGCTCCGGGAGGGGCCCGGACTCCTTCGGGGCGAAGGAGGGGTCGGTGTCGATGGTCTTCAGAAGCGACATGATCTTGCCTTTCCTGGGTGCTTGAGCAGCCGGTGCGCCCGACGCGTCGGGCCCGGGCCCGGGCCCGGCCCCTGCCCGGCCACGGCCTCGGGCCGCCACGGGGTGGCCTGGCGAAGGCGCGGCGACAGCGGGGTCATGTTCGTCTCCCGGCCTGCGTCGTCGTTCTGCCACGGCCTCCTGAGCATGTCGATGGCTCCGGACGGCGCCAATACGTGATCTGTCCAGCCGGGGTGCGGTACCTGGACGCAGTGTCAACCGCCCCGGTCCCCGGTGGAGCCGGCACAGCCGGACCGGCTCCGGAACGCCGACGCCCCCTGCCCGATGACTCAGGGCAGGGGGCGTCAGGACGACCGGCGGGGAGCGTCTACTTCACCGGCTCCGGTTCCGGTGCGTTCTCCGAGTCCGCCGTACCGGCCGGCGGCTCGTCGTCGTCGCCGTCGTCGGCCTCCGCCTGGACCGGTGTCTTGACCGAGTCCAGCAGCAGCTGGGCGACGTCCACGACCTGGATGGACTCCTTCGCCTTGCCGTCGTTCTTCTTGCCGTTGACGGAGTCCGTGAGCATGACCAGGCAGAACGGGCAGGCCGTCGACACGATGTCGGGGTTGACCGACAGCGCCTCGTCGACGCGCTCGTTGTTGATGCGCTTGCCGATGCGCTCTTCCATCCACATCCGGGCGCCACCCGCGCCGCAGCAGAAGCCGCGCTCCTTGTGGCGGTGCATCTCCTCGTTGCGGATGCCCGGGACGCTGGCGATGATCTCGCGCGGGGGCGAGTAGATCTTGTTGTGGCGGCCCAGGTAGCACGGGTCGTGGTACGTGATGATGCCCTCGACCGGCGTGACCGGGATCAGCTTGCCCTCGTCGACGAGGTGCTGGAGCAGCTGCGTGTGGTGGATGACCTCGTAGTCGCCGCCGAGCTGCGGGTACTCGTTGCCGAGCGTGTTGAGGCAGTGCGGGCAGGTGGCGACGATCTTCTTGGAGGACTTCGGCTTCGCCGACTCGGGCGTCACCTTGCCCTCGTCGTCCATCTCCTCGCCGAACGCCATGTTCAGCGCCATGACGTTCTCCATGCCGAGCTCCTGGAACAGGGGCTCGTTGCCGAGACGCCGGGCGGAGTCACCGGTGCACTTCTCGTCGCCGCCCATGATCGCGAACTTGACGCCCGCGATGTGGAGGAGTTCCGCGAAGGCCTTCGTGGTCTTCTTCGCGCGGTCCTCCAGGGCACCGGCGCAGCCGACCCAGTACAGGTACTCGACCTCGGACAGGTCCTCGATGTCCTTGCCGACGACCGGGACCTCGAAGTCGACCTCCTTGAGCCACTCCAGGCGCTGCTTCTTCGCCAGGCCCCAGGGGTTGCCCTTCTTCTCCAGGTTCTTGAGCATCGTGCCCGCCTCGGACGGGAACGAGGACTCGATCATCACCTGGTAGCGGCGCATGTCGACGATGTGGTCGACGTGCTCGATGTCCACCGGGCACTGCTCGACGCAGGCGCCGCAGGTGGTGCAGGACCACAGGACGTCGGGGTCGATGACGCCGTTCTCCTCGGCGGTGCCGATCAGCGGGCGCTCGGCCTCCGCCAGCGCGGACGCCGGGACGTCCTTGAGCGCCTCGGGCGACGCCTTCTCCTCGCCCTCCATCGTCTTGCCGCCGCCGGCCAGCAGGTACGGCGCCTTGGCGTGCGCGTGGTCCCGCAGGGACATGATCAGCAGCTTGGGGGAGAGGGGCTTGCCCGTGTTCCAGGCGGGGCACTGCGACTGGCAGCGGCCGCACTCGGTGCAGGTGGAGAAGTCCAGCAGGCCCTTCCAGGAGAACTGCTCGACCTGGGAGACGCCGAAGACGTCGTCGTCGCCCGGGTCGGTGAAGTCGATCGGCTTGCCGCCCGACGTCATGGGCTGCAACGCCCCGAGAGCCGTTCCGCCCGACGCCTCGCGCTTGAACCAGATGTTCGGGAAGGCGAGGAAGCGGTGCCAGGCGACACCCATGTTGGTGTTGAGCGACACCACGATCATCCAGATGAACGAGGTGCCGATCTTGATCATCGCGACCAGGTAGACCAGGTTCTGCAGCGCCGTGACCGACAGGCCCTTGAAGGCGAGGACCAGGGGGTACGAGGCGAAGTACGAGGCCTCGTAGTGGTCGACGTGGTGGAGCGCGCCCTCCAGGCCCCGCAGCACGTAGATGGCCAGGCCGATGGTGAGGATGACGTACTCGACGAAGTACGCCTGGCCGGCCTTGGAGCCGGCGAAGCGGGACTTGCGGCCCGGGCGGCTGGGCAGGTTCAGCAGGCGGATCACGATGAGCACCGCGATGCCCAGGATCGTCATCACGCCGATGAACTCGATGTACAGCTCGAACGGCAGGAACTCACCGACGACCGGCAGCACCCAGTCGGCCTGGAACAGCTGGCCGAAGGCCTGGGCGAGGGTCGGCGGGAGGGTCAGGAAGCCCACGGCGACGAACCAGTGGGCGACACCGACGATGCCCCACCGGTTCATGCGCGTGTGCCCGAGGAACTCCTTCACCAGGGTCACGCTGCGCTGGTAGGGGTTGTCGGTCCGCGCACCGGCCGGGACCGGCTGGCCCAGCTTGAAGTACCGGACGAACTGGCCGATCGCGCGTGCGAGCAGCGCGACGCCGACCACGGTCAGAACCAGCGACACGATGATCGCGGCGAGTTGCATGGGGGCTCCTCGGGCCTGCGAGGGGTTTCGTCGGGGTGACCTGTCGTTCTTCAGGCTTCCCCGAAATTACTAAGCGGTAACTTATGCAGTCCGTCTGAGACTACCCTCATCCTCCGCCGCACTGTAGCCGGGTGGGCAGTGATCTGAATCGCTGAGGGTTGCCTCAGAAACGGGCCGGTTTCGGCAGGGATCCCGTCGCACGTCGCGGCGTGACCCGGCCGTGATCCCCTCGTGTTATTCATACCGAATTGTCATAATCCCGCCTACCTTATATCCGTGCTCTACGGGATCACCGCCGCCGCCACCGCCCTCCTCCTCACCGCCCTGCTCGCGGCCGCCCTGCGGGCCCCCGCCCTGCGGCTTCGGCTGACCGAGCGGCGGCGGCAGCGTGACGTGCCGTTGTCCGGGGGCGTGGCCGTCGTGCTCGTCACGGGGCTGGTCGTGGGGGCCGGGGGGTGGTGGGGGGTCGCGCCGGCCGCCGATGAGGCGCGCGGGGTGCTCGTCGCCGCGGGCGCGGTCGCCCTGCTCGGGCTGGTCGACGACGTGTGGCGGCTGCGGCGGCGGGTGCTGGTCGCCGGCACGGGCGTGGCGGCCGCGTGTGTCGTGCCGTACGGGGAGACGGGGGTGGCGACCGGCCTGCTGGCCGTCGTGTGGGTCGTGGCGGTGGTGTTCGGACTGCGGGGGCTCGACCACGCCGACGGGCTGGCGGGTACGGCCGGGGTCGTGGCCGCCTTCGGGGTGGCGGCCTGCGCGGCCGTCGAGGTGATGGACGGGATCGCGGGGCTGATGAGCGTGCTGGCCGCCGCCCTGACCGGGTTCCTGCTGCACAACTGGCACCCCGCGCGCGTGGCGCTGGGCAGTTGCGGGTCCATGTCCGCGGGGTTCGTGATCGCCGTGGGGGCCGTGTACGCCCGGGCCGGGTCCGGGATCGGGGAGAGTGCGGGGGTGCTGTTCGCGCTGACCGCGGTGGCCGCCGCCGATGCCGTCCTCGTGCTGGGGACGCGACGGCTGGCCGGCCGGGCGGTGTTCCGCAGCGGGCCCGATCATCTCGCGCACCGGCTGCGGCGGCTCGGGCTGACCGCGCCGGGGGCGGTTCTGCTGCTGGGGACCGGGGCGTTGTCGGCGATGCTCGTCGGGGTACTCGCGCATGCCGGCCGGATCGGCTCCGGCGCCCTGTGGTGGGTGGTGGGAGGGGCGCTCGTCATGGTGTTCGCCCTCGCGCGGGTCCCTGTGTACGGACCTCGACGCAGCGTATCCCCGCAGGTCAGAGCGCCATTGCGTGTAAGGAACGGATAAGAGTTGAGCCTGCCCGACTCAGCTCTGTTGACCGGTCGGGGGCCGTCGTGCACACTTGAGTCCGTTCCACTCAAGTCAGCTGGAGGAATCACAATGGCACGTGCGGTCGGCATCGACCTGGGCACGACTAACTCCGTCGTCAGCGTTCTGGAGGGCGGCGAGCCCACCGTCATCACCAACGCCGAGGGCGCCAGGACCACGCCGTCCGTCGTCGCCTTCGCCAAGAACGGTGAGGTGCTCGTCGGAGAGGTGGCCAAGCGCCAGGCGGTCACGAACGTGGACCGGACCATCCGCTCCGTCAAGCGTCACATGGGCACCGACTGGAAGATCGAGCTGGACGGGAAGCCCTTCAACCCGCAGCAGATCAGCGCCTTCGTGCTCCAGAAGCTCAAGCGCGACGCCGAGGCCTACCTGGGCGAGAAGGTGACCGACGCGGTCATCACCGTCCCGGCGTACTTCAACGACTCCGAGCGCCAGGCCACGAAGGAGGCCGGCGAGATCGCCGGTCTGAACGTGCTGCGCATCGTCAACGAGCCGACCGCGGCCGCCCTGGCGTACGGCCTCGACAAGGACGACCAGACCATCCTGGTCTTCGACCTCGGTGGCGGTACGTTCGACGTCTCGCTGCTGGAGATCGGCGACGGTGTCGTCGAGGTGAAGGCCACCAACGGTGACAACCACCTCGGTGGTGACGACTGGGACCAGCGCGTCGTCGACTACCTGGTCCAGCAGTTCCAGTCCGGTCACGGCGTGGACCTGGGCAAGGACAAGATGGCCCTGCAGCGTCTGCGCGAGGCCGCCGAGAAGGCGAAGATCGAGCTGTCCTCGTCCACCGAGACCTCGATCAACCTGCCCTACATCACCGCCTCCGCCGAGGGCCCCCTGCACCTCGACGAGAAGCTCACCCGCGCCCAGTTCCAGCAGCTGACCGCGGACCTCCTGGAGCGCTGCAAGACGCCGTTCCACAACGTCATCAAGGACGCGGGCATCTCCATCAGCGAGATCGACCACGTCGTCCTCGTCGGCGGCTCGACCCGTATGCCCGCCGTCGCCGAGCTCGTCAAGGAGCTGACCGGCGGCAAGGACGCCAACAAGGGCGTCAACCCGGACGAGGTCGTCGCCATCGGCGCCGCCCTGCAGGCCGGTGTCCTCAAGGGCGAGGTCAAGGACGTCCTGCTCCTCGACGTCACCCCGCTGTCCCTCGGCATCGAGACCAAGGGCGGCATCATGACCAAGCTCATCGAGCGGAACACGACGATCCCGACCAAGCGGTCCGAGATCTTCACCACCGCCGAGGACAACCAGCCGTCCGTGCAGATCCAGGTCTACCAGGGCGAGCGCGAGATCGCGGCGTACAACAAGAAGCTCGGGATGTTCGAGCTGACCGGTCTGCCGCCGGCGCCCCGCGGCGTCCCGCAGATCGAGGTGTCCTTCGACATCGACGCCAACGGCATCATGCACGTGACCGCCAAGGACCTGGGCACGGGCAAGGAGCAGAAGATGACCGTCACCGGCGGCTCCTCGCTGCCGAAGGACGAGGTCGACCGCATGCGCCAGGAGGCCGAGCAGTACGCGGAGGAGGACCACAAGCGCCGCGAGGCCGCCGAGTCCCGCAACCAGGGCGAGCAGCTCGTCTACCAGACCGAGAAGTTCCTCAAGGACAACGAGGACAAGGTCCCGGGCGACATCAAGACCGAGGTCGAGGAGGCCGTCGCCGAGCTGAAGGAGAAGCTCAAGGGCGAGGACTCCGCCGAGATCCGCACGGCCACGGAGAAGGTCGCGGCCGTCTCGCAGAAGCTCGGCCAGGCCATGTACGCGGACGCCAATGCGGCCCAGGCCGCCGGTGGCCCCGCGGGTGACGCCGGTGCCGCCGGTGGTGCCAAGGCCGCCGACGACGACGTCGTGGACGCCGAGATCGTGGACGACGAGCGGAAGGACGGTGCCGCGTGACGGAGGAGACCCCGGGCTTCGACGAGCAGCAGTCGCAGCAGCCCGACGTCCCTTCCGGCGCCACCTCCGACGACGCCGAGCCGAAGGCCGCCTCCCCCTCCCCGGAGGAGGGGGCGGCCCCGGCCGGGGACACGGGCCAGGACGTGGCTCTGGTGGCCCAGCTGGACCAGGCCCGCACCGCGCTCAACGAGCGCACGGCGGACCTCCAGCGCCTCCAGGCCGAGTTCCAGAACTACCGCCGCCGGGTCGAGCGTGACCGGATCGCGGTCAAGGAGATCGCCATCGCGAACCTCCTGACCGAGCTCCTGCCCGTGCTCGACGACATCGGCCGCGCGCGTGAACACGGCGAACTGGTCGGCGGCTTCAAGTCCGTCGCCGAGTCGCTGGAGAGCACCGCGGCGAAGATGGGCCTGCAGCAGTTCGGCAAGGAGGGCGAGCCCTTCGACCCGACGATCCACGAAGCCCTGATGCACAGCTACGCACCGGACGTCACCGAGACGACCTGCGTGGCGATCCTGCAGCCCGGGTACCGGATCGGCGAGCGCACCATCCGCCCCGCGCGGGTGGCGGTGGCCGAGCCCCAGCCGGGGGCGCAGACGGTCAAGGCGGACGAGTCCGCCGACGCCGACGACAAGGAGAGCGGTGGCCCGGACGAGGGCTGACGTCATAGACGAAGGGAAGGAGGGGCGTCGAGGATGAGCACCAAGGACTTCATCGAGAAGGACTACTACAAGGTCCTCGGCGTCCCCAAGGACGCCACCGAGGCCGAGATCAAGAAGGCGTACCGGAAGCTCGCCCGCGAGTTCCACCCGGACGCCAACAAGGGCAACGTCAAGGCGGAGGAGCGCTTCAAGGAGATCTCCGAGGCCAACGACATCCTCGGCGACCCCAAGAAGCGCAAGGAGTACGACGACGCGCGCGCCCTCTTCGGCAACGGCGGCTTCCGCCCGGGGCCGGGCGGCGCGGGCGGCTCCTTCAACTTCGACCTGGGTGACCTCTTCGGAGGCGGCGCCCAGGGCGGCGGTCAGGGAGCCGGCGGCTTCGGCGGCGGACTCGGTGACGTCTTCGGGGGCCTGTTCAACCGCGGCGGCGCGGGCGGACCGGGGACACGCGCGCACCCCCGGCGCGGCCAGGACATCGAGTCCGAGGTCACGCTCAGCTTCACCGAGGCGATCGAGGGCGCGACCGTCCCGCTGCGGATGTCGTCGCAGTCCCCCTGCAAGGCCTGTTCGGGCACCGGCGACAAGAACGGCACACCCCGCGTGTGCCCGACCTGCGTCGGCACCGGGCAGGTCGCCCGGGGCAGCGGCGGCGGCTTCTCCCTCACCGACCCCTGCCCGGACTGCAAGGGCCGCGGCCTGATCGCGGAGAACGCCTGCGAGGTCTGCAAGGGCAGCGGCCGGGCCAAGTCCTCGCGGACCATGCAGGTGCGCATCCCCGCGGGCGTCAGCGACGGCCAGCGGATCCGGCTGCGCGGCAAGGGAGCACCGGGCGAGCGCGGCGGCCCGGCGGGCGACCTGTACGTGGTGGTGCACGTCGACTCCCACCCGGTGTTCGGCCGCAAGGAGGACAACCTCACGGTCACCGTCCCGGTGACCTTCGCCGAGGCGGCCCTCGGTGGTGAGGTGCGGGTACCCACCCTGGGCGGCCCGCCCGTCACCCTGAAGCTGCCTCCGGGCACGCCCAACGGGCGCACCATGCGCGCCCGGGGCAAGGGCGCGGTCCGCAAGGACGGCACCCGCGGGGACCTCCTGGTCACCGTCGAGGTGAGTGTTCCGAAGGACCTGACGGGGAAGGCTCGTGACGCGCTCGAGGCGTATCGCGAGGTGACCGCGGAGGAGGATCCGCGGGCGGATCTGTTCCAGGCCGCGAAGGGAGCATGAGTCAGATGGACGGTCGTCGGCGCAACCCGTATGAACTGACCGAGGAAACCCCGGTCTACGTCATCTCGGTGGCGGCCCAGCTGTCCGGCCTGCATCCCCAGACCCTGCGCCAGTACGACCGGCTGGGCCTGGTGTCCCCCGACCGCACCGCCGGCCGGGGCCGCCGCTACTCGGCGCGCGACATCGAGCTGCTGCGCACGGTCCAGCAGTTGTCGCAGGACGAGGGCATCAACCTGGCCGGAATCAAGCGCATCATCGAACTGGAGAACCAGGTCGCCGCGCTCCAGGCCCGGGTCGCCGAGCTGGAGGACGCGCTCGACGGCGCGGCGGCGGCGATGCGCCAGCGCGAGGCGGCGGTGCACGCGTCCTACCGCCGCGATCTGGTGCCGTACCAGGAGGTGCAGCAGACCAGCGCGCTGGTGGTGTGGCGGCCGAAGAGGCAGCAGCAGTCCGACTGACGCGCAGGCGACGCGAGAGGGCCGGGAGTCGACTCCCGGCCCTTTTCGTATGCCTTGGGCCGGTTTCACCCGTTCTCCTGTGGATGACCTGAACGTGCGCGGCACTTGCAGATGATTCCGCAGGGTCTTCACAACTGCTGCGGAGCGTGGTGTTGTCATCTCGTTAAGTGGTTCCGCTTGACGCTGGGGGTCGCGTCCGCGTTGGCTTTTCAGTCACATGGGCGGAAAGCTGCGCCCACGTCCGAATCACACGCGAAGTGAGCTCCCGAATGCGTCGTATCGCCATATCCGTGGCAGCCGCCACGATGTCCGTCACGCTCGCCGGCTGCGGCGTGCTCAACGCGACCGGGAGCAGTGACGACGCGAGCCCGGCGAAGGGCAACGACATCACCGTCGGACTGCTGCTGCCGGAGAAGGCGAACACGCGGTACGAGAACTTCGACTACCCCATCATCAAGACGAAGGTCGAGTCGCTCACCAACGACAAGGGCCGCGTCGCGTACGCCAACGCGGAGGCGAGCGCGGACAAGCAGGCGAGCCAGCTGCAGCAGATGATCGACGACCGGGTCGACGTGATCCTGCTGGACGCCGTCGACTCGCACGCCATCGCGAGCGGCGTGAAGAAGGCGAAGGAGGCCGGCATTCCGGTCATCGCCTACGACCGGTTGGCCGAGGGCCCGATCGACGCCTACATCTCCTTCGACAACGAGCTGGTCGGCGAGGTCCAGGGCCGCACCCTGCTGGAGGCCATCGGCGAGAAGGCGAGCCTCTCCGACAAGATCGTCATGATGAACGGCTCGCCCACGGACCCGAACGCCAAGCAGTTCAAGGCCGGGGCGATGTCCGAGCTGAACGGCAAGGTGACGATCGCCGCGTCCTTCGACACCAAGGACTGGAAGCCGGAGAACGCCGAGGCCAACATGGCCCAGGCGATCGAGAAGATCGGCAAGGGCGACATCGCCGCGGTGTACTCCGCCAACGACGGCATGGCCGGCGGCATCGTCAAGGCGCTGCAGGCAGCGGGCGTGACCGAACTGCCGCCCATCACCGGGCAGGACGCGGAGCTGCCGGCCGTGCAGCGGATCATCAGCGGCGAGCAGTACATGAGCGTCTACAAGTCGTACCCGCAGGAGGCGGAGAACGCCGCGGAGATGGCCGTCGCCAAGGTCCAGGGCCGCGACATCCAGTTCGCCGCCCTGACCCGGGACAAGGTCGACAGCCCCACGGACAAGGGCATCCCGGCGCAGCTCGTGCCCGTGGTCGCGCTCACCAGGGAGAACATCAAGGACACGGTGGTCGCGGACGACATCTACAAGCTGGCGGACATCTGCACGGCCAAGTACAGGGCGGCGTGCCAGGCCATCGGCCTGAAGTAAGCGCGGGCGGGAGACTGACGCGGGACTGCCAACCTCCCTGCCAACGCCGCTGCGGGCGCGCGGGCGGTGGAAGGGTCGGATCGTCCGATGACGACCCGACCCTCTGGAGGTTCGAGATGAAGGCAATGCGCCGTGTCCTGGCGTCCGCGGTACTGGCCCTGTCGATCGGTGGTCTGGTGGCGCCCGCCGTGTCCGCGGCACCGGCTCAGGTGTCCGGGCAGGTGGCCGTCTCGGCCGCGGACGACCTGGCCGCCGCCCGGAACTGCCGTGCCGGGGACAACCACGACGAGGTCGCCGCCAAGTTCATCTCCCGCTGCAAGAAGGGCTCCATCCGGCGGGAGTTCCCCACGGACCGCCTGTCGCGCACGCTCGGCGAGATCTTCGCGGGCAAGCAGCGCGGCGACCGGGATGATGTCAAGGCGTGGAAGCTGCTGAACGACCGCCGCTTCGACAAGTAGCGGAGGGCGTTCGGCGCGTTGACCGACGTGCGGACAGGAGCGAGCGTGACCGACCTAACCGGTGCCGAGCAGCCGGCCCCGCAGCCCTACGTCGCCCTGGTGGTGATGGAGGCGACCACCTCCGGACCGGCCCCGGCCGGGGAACCGGAGCAGCCCCTGTACCAGGAGAACTTCGTCCTGGTGCACGCGACCGACGAGCGGTCCGCCAGAGAGCGGGCCGAGCGGCGGGCGCGCGCGGCGGAGACCAGCTACCTGAACGACCGGCAGGAGACGGTCACCTGGCGACTGAAGGCGATCGTCGACGTGAAGGAGGCCGAGGACACCGACCTCGGCAGTGACGCCGACCTGTACACGCGTCACTTCCGCGACTGGGCGGCGTACGAGCGGGTGGAGCCACTGCTCGCCCGCGAGGACGACACCCCCTAGCCGCGAGCGGCCGCTCGGCCCGGGCCGGGCACGGGGACGGACACCGTCTCCCGTGCCCGGCCCGGCCGCGTTTCGCGTCCCGTCGTGAACCGGAGCCCGGCGCGCGGCTACGTACCGGGCATGCGACACGACACGACAGCCGCCGCCCCGACGCCGGCGGAACGCGACAAGCCCTCGCTGGTGACCGTGACCGGCACGGAACTGACCCGGCTCAAGCGGGGATTCCTCGTCTGGTACCACCTGCTGGCACCGGTGATCATCACCGTTCCGCTCTTCCTCGGCGCCCTCGGCTCCTCGGAGGCCAAGTCGGGGCAGACCTTCGAGGTGTTCCGGAACGTCACGCTGGAGTTCTGGGGCGTCCTCGTCCCGATGACAGCGGGCCTCGCCGCGGCGCTCTCGGTCCGCGCGGACCAGGACGCGTGGCGGCTGCTGCTCTCCTACGGTGTGCCGCGCGGCCGGTACTTCGTGGGGAAGGTGGCCGCCCTGGGCGTGCTCGGCTTCGTCTCGTCCACCGTCCTGCTCGTGATGCTCACCCTCGGCGCCGCGCTCAGCGGGCAGTTCCCGGACGCCCTCGGAACCGTCGCCGCCGCCGTCTACCTGCCCTGGCTGGTGGGCCTGTCCATGACGGCGATGGCGACGCTGGTGGCCGTCGTGTGGGGCATGGGCCCGAGCATCGGGGTGGGCGTCGCCGGGCTGCTGTGCGGGGCGCTGGTCTCCGACAAGACGTTCTGGTTCGCTGTGCCCTTCGCCTGGCCGATGCGGGTGGTGCTGCCGCTGGCCGGGATCGGGCCGAACGGCGTGCCGCTGCCCGACGACAGCCCCGTCACCGACCCCGGTGCCATCCCGCTCGCCGTGATCCTCGCCGCGGTCCTGTCCGCCGTGCTGCTCGCCGTGGGGCGACTTCACATGATCCGTAAGGAGATCTGAGATGAGCCACGCGCTGTTGATCCGTGACCTGCACAAGCACTACGGCGCCCACCGGGCCCTGGACGGGGTGGACCTGACGGTCGAGCCGGGCGAGGTCTACGGTCTGCTCGGCCCGAACGGTGCCGGGAAGACCACCCTGATGAAGGTGCTGCTGGGGCTCCAGAGGCCGACCCGCGGCACGCTGGAGATCCTCGGCAGGCCCGTGGGGCGCGAGAGTCTCGCCGAGGTCGGGGCGCTCATCGAAGTGCCGGGCCTGTGGCCCCAGCTCACGGCCGACGAGACCCTGGGCATCCACGCCCGGCTACGCGGGGTGCCCACCGAGTGGATCGACCCGGCACTGGAACTGGTCGGCATGACCGGCGCGCGGCAGCGCAGGGTGAAGGAGTACTCGCTCGGCATGCGCTGGCGGCTCGGTATCGCGGTGGCCCTGCTGGCCCGGCCGCGGCTGATCGTCCTGGACGAGCCGACGAACGGTCTGGACCCGGTGGGCATCCGGGAGATGCGCGGCATCATCCGGTCGCTGGCCGGCCAGGGGGTGGCGGTGCTCATCGCCAGCCACCAGCTGGCGGAAGTGGCCCAGGTGTGCGACCGGGTGCAGGTTCTGGTGGCCGGCCGGACCCGGTACGAGGGGCCGGTGGACGGACTCGCCGTCGACGGGAACGTGGAAGCGGGCTTCTTCCGCTTGGTGGAGACGGCCGACGCGGGAATCCGCTAGCCCGGTGGCGCCCCGCACCACCGCGCCGGGGCCCCGCCCACCGAGAACGGCACGGGCCCGGGAGCCCGGTGGGGCCGGGTTGTGGTGCCGGAGGGGGCAGGGGAGGAGTCCCACGGCACCGGGAGTGGCCGGGCTCGGGAGCCTGGTGGGACCGGGTTGTGGTGCCGGAGGGGGCAGGGGAGGAGTCCCACGGCACCGGGAGTGGCCGGGCTCGGGAGCCTGGTGGGGCCGAATTGTGGTGCCGGAGGGGGCAGGGGAGGAGTCCCACGGCACCGGGAGTGGCCGGGCTCGGGAGCCTGGTGGGGCCGGGTTGGGGTGTTGGGAGGGGTCGGGGGAGGAGTCCCACGGCGCCGGGAAGTGGGCGGGAACTCGGTGGGGGTTGGGCGGGGTGTCGGGGTGCCGCGTCGGGCCGGGGCCGGTGCGGCACCCCCTGCGATGCCGGTGTCAGCCGGCTCGGCGGATGCGCTCGCGCGGGCCGTCCTCGCCGATCAGGCCGAGCTCGGCCGCACGGGCGTGCAGCTCGCTGCGGCCGGACACGCCGAAGGTGTCGTACAGCCGGCGGATGCGCCGGTACATCGACCGCTCCGAGCAGTAGTTGCGCCGGGCGATCTCCGACACCGTCGCCGGGGAGCACAGCATCCGCAGCAACTCGGCGTCGTAGCCGGCCCCGCCGCCCGGCTGCGGGCGGGGCGGGATCCGCGGCGACGCCGGGAGGGCCGGGCCCGGTGCCGCCGCGGCGGGCCGGTGCACGGGACCGTCCGGCAGGTAGCACAGCCGGACCGGGGTGGAGGGCGCGCCGGGCGCGCGGTGGGCGCGCAACTGCGCGAGCAACAGGTCGGTCTGCCGTTCCTCGGTGATGGCGAGGTTGAAGACGGAACTCGCCCCCGCGCGTATGGCGTCGTGGGTCAGGTGTCCCGAGACGTCGTCGGTGACCGCGACCAGCAGGGCCATGGCGTGCCGGGTGCGCAGCGCGCGCAGCCGGTCCGCCTGGAGTTCGCTGGACACCGGCAGGAGGACGGGCAGCTGGGGCTCGCCGGGAGCGGCCAGCCGGGCGTCGTCGACGAAGTCGACGCGGTCGAGCCCGGCCAGCAGGAGGCTGAGCGGGGTGTCCGGCGTCGACAGGAGGGCCTGAAGGCCGGCGTGCGCGAGGACGTGAAGACGGTTTTTGACAATGAGCTGCGGCACAGCGTTGTTCCCCCGTGGTTCGTCAATCTGCGGTGGGCAGAAGGCAGAGCGCCGCATGGTCCGGGCGGCGCTGCGAGGGCCGGTGGTCAGCCGGCGGCCCCACAGAGTCTCAGTGTCTTGGTCAGCAGGGATCCGAGACTGATCGGGTCGCCGTCGTCGCCCTTGGCGCGCAGCGGGCCGATGTCGCGGTAACCGGCGTCACGGGCGCGGTCGTTCAGCGCGTACGTGGTGCCGTCGGGGCTGGTGAAGAGGGCCTGGTTGTCCTTTCCGCACCGGGCGGTGCCGTGGTCGACGGTGAGCGGCCAGGTGTAGCCGAGGTTGCGCTCGCTGATGCGCTGGGTGGTGGAGGTCGGGCTGGGCAGGGGCTCCGGGCGGGTGGTGCTCGGATGGGAGGTGCCGCTGCCGCCGCAGGCGGTGAGCAGAAACGGCAGGGCAGCGCACAGGGCGAGGACCGGCCCGGTCCTGGACCGCAGGGCCGGTCCGGGGCGGGTGGTGTGGGGGGATGCGGTGTCGTGAGTCATGTACTGGCTACCTCGCTGGAACTCGCGGATGAACTCTCGGATGAGGCAGAAGCGTTGACGGAGCGGCCGGTGGCCTTGAGGAGCGCCGCGTAGCCGTCCTCGAGGGTGGGGGGAACGGGCCGGGCGCCGGCCGGGGCGGCGGTGGCGACGACTCGGTACTCGGGTCCCGCCGCAGTGGTGACGGCGCTGACCACCTCCGCGCCCGGCGGTGGTGCCGGCGCGCCGGCCGGCAGTACGTACGTGCAGCCGGCCGCGTGGCTGACGAGCGCGGCGGTGGTGTCGTGGAAGACCAGCCGCCCCGCCGTGAGCACGGCGACCTCCGGGCAGGTCTGGGCCACGTCGTCGAGGATGTGGGTGGACAACAGCACGGTGCGGCCGCCGCCCAGCCCGGCCAGCAGGGCGCGGAACCGCATCCGCTCGTGGGGGTCGAGGCCGGCGGTCGGTTCGTCCACGATCAGCAGGGACGGATCGCCGAGCAGCGCCTGGGCGATGCCGACCCGCCGCCGCATGCCGCCTGAGAAGCCGCCCAGCCGCTCCCGTCCGACCTCCTCGAGGCCGACCTCGGCCAGCCGTGTCTCCACCTGCCTGCGGCGTTCCCGCTTGTCGTGCAGCCCTTTCAGCACGGCGATGTAGTCGAGGAACTCCCGGGCCGACAGGTCCGGATACAGGGAGAGCTCCTGTGGCAGATACCCCAGGGCCCGCTTCATCGCGGTCAGACCCGCCGTGGTGGCCAGATCATGGCCCCCGACGACCACGCGGCCCGAGGTGGGCCGCAACACCCCGGTCAGGATGCGCAGCAGCGTGGTCTTCCCGGCACCGTTGGCACCCAGCAGACCGACCGTGCCGCCCTCGATGTGCAGGTCGACCTGGTCCAGAGCGCGCCGGCCACCCGAGTGGACCTTGGTCAGGCGTTCCGTCGTGATGTTCATCGGGGTCAGGCTCCGTGTCGTCGAAGACGTGCGGTGAGGAGACAGAGGGCGTGGCACCCCGCGGCGGTCAGCAGCACCAGGGCGAGGTTCAGCAGGGCGGACGTCGTGGTGACGTCCGGGCGCAGGGGACCGGCCGCGCCGCGCGCCGCCCAGATGTCCGGGGCGCCGGCCCAGGCCACCAGGGGGTAGCCGCCGAGCGGCGACAGCACCGTGCCGGTGGGAGTGGGCACGGGGGAGAACCGGGGCGGGAAATTGGTCGCCCACAGCCACAGCACCACCGTGACGGCCCGTGCGGCTGCCGTCGGCATCAGCACACCGAGCAGCCCGGCCACGGCCGCCGCCAGCACCGCGGCGGGCAGAACGGCCGTACCCAGGGCCGCCACGGCCGCGGCCAGGGGTCTGCCGCTGCCGGCGGTGAGCGACAGGAACGCCCCGTAGGCCAGGAGCAGCGCGGCGACCGGGGCCAGTGCGGTGAGCAGCGGACCGAGCAGGGAGCCCATGAGGCGGGGCAGCCGGCCGGCGGGGGTCGCGGCCAGCAGCTCCGGCAGGCCCCGGGCCTCCAGGTTGCGGCGCAGCCGGTCGGTCAGCGCCAGGGCCAGACCGAGCGTGCAGAAGGAGTTGACGAGCACGGCGGTGACACCGACCCGGGCCACGGGATCCGAGGCGCCGGTGACGACCGGGGAGGTGAACGCGAGCAGCAGGGTGAGCGCGACCAGCGGCAGCACGGCGGCCCAGACGGCACGGCGCCGGGCCGCCATCAGCACCTCGTAGCGGATGCTCCACAGCAGCGCGGCCGTACGGGCTCCAGGGGCCGGTACCGCCGTGCGGGCCCGGCTCTGTGGTGTTCCGTGTGCGGACACTCAACCCTCCTGGTGATCCCTCGTCAGAACGCCCGACCGTTCCGCGTCGCCGAGAGTCTGCAGGGCGAGGGCGGTCAGGGCGATGCCGGTCATGGAGGCGGGCAGCCCCTGGGGAGCGCCGTGCGGCGCGATCCGGTCGACCAGCAGCAGTTTGGCCAGGCACACCGCGGCGATCAGACCCGCGCCGGCGCCCGCCGACCCGGCCCGCACGGTGGCCCACACCGCGCAGCCCGTCAGCAGCACCGTCAGTCCGGCGAGTTCGGTCAGCAGGACGGCGATGCCCAGGGGCCGGTCGGTGGCGGTGAGCGCGACGGCCAGGCCGACAGCGGCGGCGGCCGTCACCCCGGCCGGCCAGCACAGGCGGCGGGCCACGGTCCGCGGATAGCCGGTGGGCAGCGTCAGGTGCAGTTCCGCCATCGGTTCCCGGGCGACCACGGTCGCACAGGCCAGGGCCGTGGTGGCGGGCACCGCCGTGGTGATCAGCGCCCGGGAGAGCAGCGCCCCGCCGCCCGGCCCGGTGGCCGTCGCCGCCCACGCCGTGAGTGCGGCGAGGAGCGGCAGGACCAGGGCGCCACGCCCGCAGCGACGGGCCTCGTGGAGCCATGCGTGCCAGGCGCCGGCAGTCATCACGTACTCCTCTCTGCGGCTCGGAGGCCGCCGCCTCTTCGCAGGGCCGGGGGAGTACCCGGCGAGAAGACGGCGGCCACCCTGTACGTAGCGCCAGGACGGCCAGGGGTTCACAGGAGTTGCGGTTCGCTTTTCCCGTGGTGGTCACCTCAGGGAGCGTGTCCGGACGGATAGCGGCGCATGGCCGTGGCGGCCCAGGCGAGCAGGAGAACCGACACGGCCACGGTCCACGGCGTGGTGGACAGCACGTGCCCCAGGACGGCCTCCAACGGCGACGACACCAGCCCCTGAGGCCCTGTCACGACGCCTGCCAGCCACAGGGTGCCGCCTGCCGCCGCTCCGGCCGCCGGCGCGACGCGCACCGCGAGGGACAGGGCGAGTGACGCGGCCAGCAGCGCCTCGCCCAGCCAGTCGGTCACCACCGGCCACCACCCCGGCCCCCCGACCAGCGCCGAGCACAGCACGGCCAGGAGCAGGTCGGCGCCGAGCACGACGGCCATCCGGGCGAGGAACACGGTGCCGGGAGGCAAGGGAAGGGTGAACTGCAGTTCGTGACGCGGATCCCGGCGCGGTGATGCCACGGTGAGGGCCGCCGGCAGGACCAGCAGCACGCACACCGCGCCGAACAGCCGCAGCCCGAGGCGTTCCTCGCTGAGCATGGGCGCCAGCACCGCGGCCGCGATCAGCCCGATCGCGGTCAGCGGAGCCAGTGACCGAGGCAGCATCGCGGCCTCGGTCCGGGCGAGTTGCCAGGCCAGACGCCAGGGGGAGGGGAAGCGCGGCATCCGGTGCGCGGCGGCCGGGCCGTGCGGGGAGGGAACCGGTGCCGGCGGTGCGCCCGCCCCGGCTCCGGGCGCCCGGGCGTCTTCCGGCGCATGCCCGGCCGCTCCGGCGGCGTCCCGGGGGCCGGCCGTCGCGGCGGCCAGCGCGGGCCCCAGCAACCGGTCGAAGGACGGTACGGCCAGGGTGCGGACGTCCTCCGCCTCGACCGCCGCCCGCCCGACGGCGCGCCAGTCCGCGAGCCGGGTCCGGCAGCCGGCGCACTCGGCCAGGTGCCGCGTCCGGGCGGCCTGCTGTTCACCGGGCGTGTCCCGCACCAGCCGGACCAGTTCCTCGTCCGCGAGGTGTTCACTCATCGTCGTCCTGTTCCTTCCAGCCGCGAGGCGGCGAGCATGCTGCCCAGCCGCCTGCGCGCGTGGGACATCCGGCTTTTGACGGTGCCCACCGGGATGCCGAGGACGGCGGCCACCTCCGGGTAGGCGAGTTCTTCCACGAGGACCAGCCCCAGCACTTCACGCAGGTGTTCGGGCAAGGCGCGTACGGCCTCCCGCAGCTCGGTGCGCTCGGCGGCCACCATGACCTGTTCCTCCACCCCGGGATCCGGGTGCGGCACGTGCTCCGCCTCGGCGAGATCGGTGAGGTGCGGGCGCGACCGGCGCAGCTGGTTGTGCGCCTGCCGACGCGCCACCCCGAGCAGCCAGCTGCGGACCGAGGACTCCCCGCGGAAGCCGGCCGCGGACCGCCACACCGCGAGCCAGGACTCCTGCAGGATCTCCTCCGCCACGGCCGGTTCGGAGGTGAGTCTGCGGATCAGGCGCAGCATGGCGGCCGCGTGCCGCTCGTACAGGGTCCGCAGGGCGGTCTGGTCACCACGGGCGGCGGCGGTCAGCAGGGCTTCGTCCGAACACACATGAAGTACGTAGCGCGCGGTGCTGCCATGGTTCACGTCGGCACCGAAACTTTCGGCCACTTCCGCGGGGCCGCTTCCGCGGCCACCGCAGCGGTGATTCCGGTGGCGCCCCGGCGTAACCACCGCTGCCAGGGGACTGCCATTACTGCCAGCCCGGCCGCGAGCCGTTGAGCGCCCGCCTCGGGGCATGGTTGCGTGCTCCACGGATCGATCCGACGAACACATTTCCGGTTCTTCCGACGAAGGAGCCTGACATGGGCACGCACGGAATCGCACAGCACGACGAGGCCGACCTGTTCGACCTCGACCTGGAGATCGGCGTGGAGAAGTCGGTCGCCGGCCCGGCCATCACGTCCATCTCCTACTGCACGCCGGGTTGCACCAGCGACGGCGGCGGTTCGGGCTGCAGCCACTGCTGCTGACGCCCTGCCCCCGGAGGCCGGCCGGGACCCCGGCCGGCCTCCGGGCCTCGCTCCCGTCCGAAAACGGGCCCTCGCGCAAACCGGCCCGCCCACCGATGCCGGCCCGTCCACACAAGGGGGAAGATCTTGGGGGACACGCTGTTCCGCGCGGCGGACCTCTTCCTGCTCCGCGCACCCGCGGCCCAGGCCGCCGCACCGGGCCCGACCCTCCCCGGGGACGGCACCCCGCCCGAGGACACCGGTGCCTGCGTGGCGCTGCTGGCCGGTGCCGCCGCCGATCCCGTCCTGGACGAGGCCCTTCTCCTCGCCTCACCCGCGCTCAGCGCGCTCGTGCGCCGCGTGGCCCGGCAGGGAGACGCGGGACTCACCGCGAGCCGGCTGCGCCGGGCCGCCCTGGCCGTGCTGCGCTACGACATCCGGATGCGGACCCGGCCCACCCCCTTCGGCCTCTTCGCGGGCGTGACGACAGGGGAGTTCGACTCCACGGCCAAGGCCGCGCGCGGCACCGGGCACCGCACCCGCACCCACGTCGACATGCAGTGGCTGACCAAGGTGACGCACCGTCTCGAGCAGGACCCGACCGTGCGGGCCGCCCTGGACGTGCAGGCCCACCAGGCGCTGACCGTCCGTGGCGACCGGCTGGTCCTGACCGCCCCCTCGGCCCCGGCGACGGCGCCGGGCGCGGACGGCGAAGGCCACGCCACCGTGTCCGTACGCAACACCCCGGTGGTGGCGCGGGCCGTGCGGGAGTCCCGCGGGCCGGTGCCGTACCCCTTGCTCGTCGAACGGCTCACCGCGGCCTTCCCGGGCGCGCCCGAGAACCGGGTGCGGTCCCTGCTGGACGAGCTGATCCGGCAGGAGATCCTGATCAGTTCACTGCGGCCGCCGCTGAACGGCGGCGACCCCCTGCGGCACGTGCTGACCGTCCTGGACGCGGTACCGGACGCGTCCCCGGCCGCCGAACAGGTCCGCACCGCGCTGCACCGTCTCGACCGCGACCGCGCCGCCTACGACGCGCGGCCACCGGGCGCGGGGCGGGAGTCGCTGCGCCGGATGCTCGACGCCGCACGGGAGGTCGAGCGGGACGACACGCCCCTGCACATCGACACCCGGCTCGACGCCGTCCTGCACCTGCCATACACGGTGCGCGAGGAGATCGAGCGGGCGGCGGACGTGATGTACCGGCTGTCGCGGCCGAAACGCGGGCTGTTCGCGCTGCGCGACTACCACCGGCGTTTCCTCGACGTGTACGGCGCCGACCGCCTGGTGCCCGTTCTGGACCTCCTCGACCCGGCCACCGGACTGGGGGCGCCGGCCGGTTACGGCTGGCCCAACAGCGAGGCCGCCCCGCAGCCGCCGGACGACGTGCGCACCGCCCGACGCGACCGGGCCATGGCGCGACTCGCGGCCACGGCGCTGCGCGACCGGCGGCGCGAGATCGTCATCACCGACGCGGAGCTGGCCGAACTGGCGCACGACGAGCCCGAGCCGCAGTCGGTCCAGAACTCCTGCGAGATCACCGTGCAGGTGGTCGCCGCCTCCACGGAAGCGCTGACCGACGGCGAGTTCCTCGTGTTCCTGTCGCCCTCGCCCGGGTCCCACCGCGCCGGTTCCACCTTCGCCCGCTTCGCCGACCAGGAACCCGGCTGGGGCGGCCCGTTCGCCGAACTGCACCGGCGCTCACCGGTGCACGTCGAGGGTGCCGTCGCCGCCGACCTGGCGTTCCGGACCAGGTCGGGCCGGGCGTCCAACCTCGCGCACACCGTCCCCGCGACCGGCCGGCGGATCTCCGTCGGCGTGCCCGACGCACCCGGTGTGGAGGAACTGCGCCTCGCCGACATCGGGATCGGCGCGACCCTGGACCGGCTGACCGCCGTCCACCTGCCCACGGGCCGGGAGATCGTGCCCGTGCTCGGCAACATGGTCAGCGCCCCGGCCCAGGCGCCCAACGCGGCCCGGCTGCTGTGGGAGATCGGCCTGGAGGGGCAGCGCCTGTGGGAGCCGTGGAACTGGGGGCCGCTCGCCCAGGCGCCGTGCGTGCCCAGGATCCGCTACGGCCGCTTCGTCCTGGCCGGGGCCGTCTGGCGGCTCGACGAACTGCGCGGACCCGCCGAGGACGCCCGCACCACCGGACGCGAGGGATGGGACGGGGCGGTCGGCGCGTGGCGTGAGCGGTGGGACGTGCCGCGCCAGGTCCTCGCCGTCACCGCCGACCAGCGGCTGCTGCTCGACCTCGACCACGTCTGGCACCGGGAACTGCTGCGCGACCAACTGCTGCGCAACCCCGACCTCATCGCCCAGGAGGTGCCGGGCGAACACGAAGGCCTGCTGGACAGCCCGCTCGCCGGGCACACGGCGGAACTCGTCGTGCCGCTCGCCCGCCGCTCCGCCGCCCCGGCGTACCGCCCGTACGCCGGCCACCTGTCGGCGCGGCGCACCGTCCACGGGCTCGGCGGCGACTGGCTCCACCTCAAGCTCCACGGCTCCGCGCGCACCCAGGACGACCTGGTGCGCACCCATCTGCCCGACCTGGTCGGGCGGGCCCGCGAGCTCGGTGCCGACCGGTGGTTCTTCATCCGCTACACCGACGACGCCGGCCACCACCTGAGAGTGCGGTTGCACGCCGACCGCCGCACGCTGTGGGGCCCGGTCGCCGCGTCCGTCGGCGAGCTCCTGGACGACTGGCAGCGGCGGGGTCTGCTGCGCTCCCACGTGGTGGCGCAGTACGACCCGGAGACCGAGCGGTACGGCGGCGCCGACGCCATCGAGGCCGCGGAGGACGTCTTCCGGTACGACAGCGAGGCCGCCGTGGAACTGCTGCGCATCGCCCACGAGACCGGCCGGGGCCACCCGTCCGACGCCGGCCCCGGCCCGCTGACCGGCTGCCGGGTGGACGATCTCGCCGTGATCTCCTGCGCGGCCCTCGCCCACGCCTTCGGGCCCCCCGACCCCGGGCACCCGCTGCTCGTCGAGGACTGCGGGGACGACGCCGCGGCGGCCTGGCTGTCCATGACCGGGTCGCGACGCGATCTGCCCGCCGCGTTCCGTGAACGAGCCGCCCACTGGCGCCGTGTGGTCGATCCGTACGGAGGCTGGCCGGAGTTGTCCGCCGACCCGCTGGGCGCCCGCGTGCTCAGCGCCCTGCGCGACCGGGACGACGCCGTGCGCAGGCTCGGCCGGCTCGTCAGGGACACCCGCGAGACCCCGGACGGGCGGGTCGTGGGCAGCCTGATGCACATGGTGTGCAACCGGCTGCTGGGCGGATCCACCGCCCGGGAGACGACCGTGCTCGGCATCGCCCGGGGCGCCGTACAGGACCACCTCAACCGCCGGAGGCATGTGTCATGAGCCCCACCGCCGGTACACCGGACCTCGCGCCGGCCCCCTGGGCGGAGCAGGCCCGCCACGCCGTCACCCTGGTCGCCGAGCGGCTCGCCGACCCCGAGTCGGTGGCCGCCGTGGCCTCCCGGGACGACAACCGGGACCCCGTGTACGACGCCGTCATGTGGGGCCCCCTCACCCTGGCCAACGGCCTGCCCGGCACCGCCCTGCTGTACGGCGAGCTGTCGCGCGAGAACCCCTCGTGGCGCACGGTGGCCCACCGGCACCTGGCCGCCGCCGGCCGGGCGATGGCCGACGCGCCCAGCCGGGGCCTCTTCTCCGGGCCTGCCGCCCTGCTCGCCGCCGCCCAGACCTGCGCCGGTGCCGACGGGCACTACGCCTCGCTGCGCCGGCGCCTGGCCGCCTGGGTCGCGGACGACCAGCTCGAACGGCTCGCGGCCTTCCGGGCCCGCGCCGCGCGCGGTGAGGAGGGCGTCGACTGGGCCGCCTACGACCTGATCAACGGGCTGTCGGGAACGACACGGCTGCTGCTCGACGCGGTGGACGACCCGGCGGAGGGTTCCCCGGAGGTGGCCCGGGCACTGGACGCCTCGCTGCGTCACCTGGTCGCGATCACCGAGCCGGTGGAGGCGGCGGTCCCGGGGGGCACCCGCACCGTGCCCGGCTGGTGGGTGCCGGCCGCCCTGCAGATCAGCGACCGGGACCGGCGCGACTACCCCCGGGGCGACTTCAACCTCGGCCTGGCGCACGGCATCGCCGGCCCGCTCACGGTCCTGGCGGCCGCCGCCGAACGCGGCCGGCACGTGCCGGGCCTGACGCAGGCCCTGCACCGCATCGCCGACTGGCTGCTGGGATGGACGCTGCACGACGACACCGGCCCCTACTGGCCGGCCCGGGCGGGCTGGGACGACGAGACGGCCGCCGAGCGGCCCCGGGCCCTGTTCACCCGGACCGCCTGGTGCTACGGCACGCCGGGCGTCGCCGCGGCCCTGCACCATGCGGGCCGGGTCCTGGACGAGCCGGACTGGTGCGCCGCCGCGGTGGACGCCCTGCACGCGGCGCTGCGCCGGGACGAGGCGCGCTGGGCGGTCGACGGCCCGACCGTCTGCCACGGCTACGCCGGCCTCCTCGCGGTCCTCTCCCGCGTCACCCGCGACGCACACGACCCCGTGCTGGAAACGGGCCGGACCCGGCTGACCGGCCTGATCCTGGACTGCCTCGACGAGGACGCCCCGTTCGGCTTCCGCCACCTGATGCGTTTCCCCGCCGCCGCGCACTCACCCGTCCCGCATCGCGCCCTGGATGTCGCCGGGATGCTGGAGGGTGCGGCGGGCGTCGCCCTGGCCCTGTTGCCGGACCGCCCCGGACCGCTGCCCTGGGACCGATGTCTGGGGCTGGCATGAGCGGCACACGGCCCGGCACGGCGGGCCCGCGGGACAGCCTGACGGCCATCGCGCAGGAGGAACGGACAGACATCCGGGAGGAGCGGCACGTGGGTGTACGGGTGGACGACTCGGTGAGCCACACGGCCGGCGCGGCCACCCCCCGGCCGGGACCGGCGGGAGTGGCGGCCTACGAGGTGCGGGGGCTGGTGGTCCGCTACGGGAAGGTCACCGCGGTCCACGGCGTCGACATCGCCTCCCCGCCCGGCCGGATCACGGCACTGCTCGGGCCGAACGGCGCCGGCAAGTCGAGCCTGATGCGGGTGCTGTCGACCGCCTCCCGCCCGGACGGGGGCAGTGTGCGGATCTTCGGCCACGACGTACGCCGGTCACCGACGGCCGCCCGGCGGGCGCTGGGGCTGGTCTTCCAGGAACGCACCCTGGACAAGGAACTGTCCGTGGAACGCAACCTGTGGTTCCACGCCCGGCTGTTCGGGATGCGCCGCTCCGACGCCCGGGCACGCATCACGCTGATGCTCGACCTGTTCGGGCTCGCAGACCGTCGGCGACAGCCCGTCGAGGAGCTGTCCGGCGGTCTCGCCCGGCGGGTGGAGATCGCCCGTGCCCTGCTGCACCGGCCCGGGCTGCTGCTGCTCGACGAGCCGACCAACGGCCTCGACCCGAGCGCCCGCAGCGACGTGTGGACCGACCTGACCCGGCTGCGCGACGAGCTCGGCGTGACGGTGCTGTACTCCACGCACTACATGGACGAGGCCGAGTACGCCGACGAGATCGTGATCCTGCGCGAGGGCCGGGTGGTCCGGCAGGGCAGCGCGGCCCGGCTCAAGAGCAGCCTGGACTCCTCGCGGATCGTGGTGACGAGCGACGACGACGCCCGCGCCGCCGCCCAGCTGCGCGCCGCCGGGTTCGACCCGCTCACCGAGCCGGACGGCCTCGCCGTGCACTGCTCCGATCCCGAGACGCGGATCGCCGACGTGGCGCGCGCCGTGGAGGTGCCCGGCCTGACGCTCGCCGTGCGGCACCCCTCCATGAACGACGTTTATCTGGCCGCGGCCGAGGACAGGCAGGTGAGCACCCCATGACCACCGACATCGCCGCCGGACCCGTCAGGCCTGCCCCGGGCACCGCGGACGGCGCCGGGGAAACGCTCGCGGACCGTCTGTCCACCGGCCTGCGCGCCATCTCGGTCATCGCCCACCGGGACCTGCTGCGCCAGGTCAAGCGGCCGGGCATGCTGGTCAGCCAGGCCGTGCAGATCGTGTTCTTCGTCCTCGTCTACGCCGTCGGCTTCGACGGCATGATCGGCTCGGTCGGCTCCGGGACCCCGTTCAGCGCCTATGTGTTCCCCGGCATCATCGCCATCCAGGTCGTCTCGGTCGGTGTGGCCTCCGGGCAGACGTACGCCTGGGACCGGGAGTACGGAGTGCTGCGCGAACTGCTCGTCGCCCCGGTGCCCCGGATCTGCCTGCCGCTGGGCAAGGTCGCGGCGGGCGCCGGAATGGTCACCGTGCAGAGCGTGGTGATGCTCGCCTTCGCCCCGCTCGCCGGAGTGCCGCTCACTCCGTTCCGGTTCGCCGCGGCGGCCGGCTGCTTCGCGCTCACCGCCGCGCTGTTCAGCGTCATCGGCCTGTGCCTGGCCACCCTCATCCAGCGGGTGCAGACCCTGCAGTCGACCGTCCAGCTCGCCATGTTCCCGATGCTGTTCCTGTCCGGCTCGGTGTTCAGCCCGCAGGACGCCCCGGGCTGGCTGGCCGCCGCCATGCACCTGAACCCGATGACGTACGCGGTGGACCTGGCCCGGCAGTGTCTGCTCGGGGGCGCGGGCCTCCACCCCTGGCAGGCGGACCTCGCCGCGCTGTGCGCCGTCCTGGCCCTGGCCCTGACGCTGCTGCGGCTGCGGAGCGGCCGGTGAGCGCGTCGGACACCCGCTCCCGCGCCCCGGGTGCGGCCGTCCCCGACGACCCGGCCGTAGCCCTGCTGTCGGGCGTGATCCGGTGGCTGGAGGAGCATCTGGCCTGGTTCGACCCCGACCAGTGGGAACGGATGCTGCCGCGGCGGCCGTTCCGGCCCGGACCGCTTCTCGAACTGCTCGGTCTCCTGCGCCTGCTGGACCGGGCCGCCCCGGCGCGCGTGCGTGTCCCCGCGGCCCTGCGTGAGGGCGCGCTCGCGCTGGCCGAGCGCGTCGTCGACGACCCCGGCTTCGCGACGCGGCTGCGCCGCGCCGACCCGTACTTCCCCTACCACCTCAACCTGGTCGCGCTGCTCGGGATACTGGGCCGCCCCCGGCCCGCGCTGCGCGAGGAGTGCCTGGCCCTGCTCGCCGTCGGCGCCGGCGGGCACACCCGGCCCCACAAGCCCGTCCTCAACCGGCTCGAGATGCGCTTCTTCCTCGACCGCGCGGGGATCGCGGCCCCGCCCGGGCTGCCCGACACCGCCACGCTCTACGGGCAGAGCCTGCCCGCCCTCGGGCCGGATCCGCTCTTCCTCGACGACAGCGAGACCTACGCCTTCACCCACGCGCTGTTCTACGCCACGGACTTCGGCGCGCGTCCCCTGCCGGCCGGCGAGCCGGACCCCGGCCTCCTGCTGGAGACCGTGCTCCTGCTGCTCGACGTCGACCTGACGCGCGGTCACCTCGACCTCGTCGCGGAACTGCTGCTGTGCGCGGACCTGCTGTGCCCGGCGGGACCGCGGGACGGGGACGGGCCGGACGGGGATCCCGTGACGCGAGGCTGGGACACGCTGGCCCGTGCCCAGCGACCCGACGGAGCGGTGCCCGGACCGGTGCACCGGCCGGAGCGACTGCCCGGCCTGACGGGAGAGAAGGCGGACGCCTACCTCTTCGGCACCTGCTACCACACCACGCTGGCCGCAGGGCTGGCCGCGGCGGTCCGCCTGAACTCCCGCTCCGGGGCGGGCCGCGTGGCCCGCCGGCCGGAGCCCGCCCGCGCGACGCCACCGCACACCGCACCCTTCGCCACCACGTCCCCGGACGCGGCCCCCGACGCGGACGAGATCCGCCGCTGGTCCGCGACCGTCCGCGCCGCGGCGGCCCGGGCGACCGACCAGGAGCGGACGGCCTGGTCCACCGCCGGGCAAGCGCTGTTGGTGGTGTGTGCCCAGCGGCACGACCGGCCCGGGCTGGCCGCGGTGCTGGGCGCCCTGCGGGCACTGGGGCGGGACGGCACGCCCCTGGCACGGTCCGCCGCCGCGCTGCTCGCGGCGGGCTGGTGCGCCTCCGCCACCGACGGCTCCGGTCCCGCCCCGCACGACTGACCGGCCGGTCGGTCGCGCAACGCTGCACGCACATCACCCGGCGTGCAGTCACCGGCCCGCGGCGCCCCGCACATACCGGTCTCAAGGGGGCCGAAAAGCGGTTCGGTTGGGGTCGAGCCGTGTTGCGGAGCACGGCCCGTCCGCGCATAGTTGCGCTGCGGAAAGACGGCGGAACCGGGGGTGGGATGGGCGATGGCCGGGCACGGGGCGGATGAGCATCCCCATGGTGCCGACCGACTGTGCGAGGCCGGGGACCGCGTGTACTCCCGGGCCGTACGGCGCGGCCGGGTGCCGCGCCGGGACGCGGAACCGGTGCCCTGCCTGCTGGAACTCGCCCTGCTGCACCCGGACCCCGACGACATGGACTGGCTGGTGCCGACCTCCCCGCAGGAGGTCATGACCCGGCTGCTGCGCGGGATGTACGACGAGGTCAGTGCCAGCCAGCGGCGGCTGGGCTCGGCCGTCACGGCCGTCGAGTGGTACGCCGGACTGGGCCGCCAGGTGCGGCCGGCCGCGTCGGCGGCGGAGGGCCCGGCGATCCGGGTCCTGGACGGACTCGCCCGGATCCAGGCCGCGATGGACGAGGCGACCCGGGCGTGCACGGCCGAGGTGCTCACGGTCCAGCCCGGTGGCATCCGCCGCGAGGCGGAGCTGTCCGAGGGGCTGCACCGGGCGCTGGCCCTGCGGGGCCGCGGGGTGCGGATGCGGGACCTGTACACCCATGTCGCCCGGCACGGGCAGGGGTTGCTGAACTATCTGGAGCTGATGGGCGACGCGGTGGAGGCGCGCACGCTGGACGAGGTGATCGACCGGCTGATCCTCTTCGACCGGACGGTGGCCTTCATCCCCGCCAACACCGACCGCACGATGGCCCTGGAACTGCGGCACCCCGCGCTCGTCTCCTACCTCGTCACCGTCTTCGACCGGCTGTGGCGTCTCGCCATCCCCCTCACGGCCCCGCTCCCCGACACCGGCATCGAGGGCATCTCCCACCGGGAGCAGTCCATCGCGGCGCTGCTGGCGGAGGGGCACCAGGACGCGGTGATCGCGGAGCGGCTGGGGATCAGCGTGCGGACGTGCCGGGCGCACATCGCCCGGCTGTCGGAGACGCTGGGGGCGGCGAGCCGTACGCAACTCGGCGTGCGCATCGCCCAGGCGGGCCTGGACGGCTCACAACACTCCGCACCGCCCCTCAGTCTTCCTGGTCAAGAATCCCCGAGCGTCCGATGAGGAACCCGAGCTGCGCCCTGCTCTGACTGCCCAGCGTCGCGGCGAGCTTGGCGATGTGGACGCGGGCGGTGCGGATGTTCATGCCGAGCCGGTCGGCGATCACGGCGTCGGTGTGGCCCTCGACCAGGAGGGCCGCTATGGCGTGCTGGCGGGCGGTGATGCCGTTGTGGGAGGGCTGGGGGGCGGCTTCGGGGTACATGGGCGTGGCCAGGCGCCAGAGGCGGTCGAAGGTGACGGCCAGGTGATCCACGAGGGCCGGGTGCCGGATCTCCAGAGCGAGTTTGCCGTCCTCGCCGGCCGGGACGAAGGCCACCGTGCGGTCGATGAGGACAAGGCGGTCGGGGACTTCGTCCAGCGTGCGGATCTGGACGTCGCCCTTCAGGCGCTCACAACGGGCCACGATGATCGGAAAGTGACGCAACGTGTGCGGGTACAGGGTGCGGATGCGGCAACCACGGTCCAGTGCTGCCTGGTCACGGCCGAGCGAAGCGGCGTCGGCGACCTGACCGCGTTCGCCGGTGAGGCCGGCGCGGGGCTGGACGGTGATCAATTCCTCGGAGGCATCGGCCATCGCGTCGGTGATGGCCCGATTGATCCGCTCTGTGCCGGTGAGGAGCTGGATCGTGGGAGTGCCGTCGGCCGTGCGGTGCGGGTCGGCGATCCGCATCAGGGAGCCGAATGTCTCGGCCAGCCGTGCCTCGCGCTGCCGTTCGCTCGCGATCCGTTCCTCGGAGCTCCGCAGCAGCCGGTGCAGCGCGACGACCGGGGCGACGGGCTCCAGCCGGGTGGCGTCGTCGAGGGCGGGGTGCAGCAGACCCAGGTCGACGAGGCAGGGGGCGGCCTGGGCGTCCTCGGCCGGTAACCGCCCCTGGCGCAGTGCCCGTTCGTACAGGTCCGTGCCCGCGGGGCACAGATCCTCCGTGCCGTGCTCGCGGTGCCGTGCGCTCACTGCGCCGCGCCCTGCGGCTCCAGGATGCCGGACTGCGCGATGAGGTAGCCCAGTTGGGCGCGGCTCCCGCTGCCCAATGCCGACGCCAGCTTGGCGATATGGGCCCGGCAGGTACGGACGTTCATGCCGAGGCGGCGGGCGATGGCTTCGTCGACGTGGCCCTCGACCAGGAGCTTGGCGATGGAGTGCTGGATCTCCGTGATGCCGTCGGGGGCGGTTTCGTAAGGGGCGCCGGCGCTCAGCGGGACGGCTCGGTCCCACATGAATTCGAAGACCTTGATCAGGTAGGAGACCAGCCCGGGATGACGGAGCTCGAGAGCGACCTTCTGGTCGTCGCGCGTGGGGATGAAGGCGACCGTCTCGTCGCAGATGATGAGCCGCTCGACCAGTCCGTCGATGGTCCGGTGTTCCACCTTGCCGTCGGGGAACTGGCCGGCGTAGGTGAGCCTCTCGGGGTTGTACCGCGCCGTGTGCGGATACAGCGTCCGTATGCGCACACCACGTTCGATCAGCGGCCGGTCGCGTTCCAGACCCTGGATCAGGCTGCGTTCGGGCCGGTGACCGCTCGGCTGGATCGTGAGCATCTCGGTCTGGCACTGGGCCGTGGCCAGGTTGAGTGCCGCATTGATGCGCTCGCTGCCCTCCAGCACCGTGATGGAGTCGCTGGTGGTCGTGGCCTGTGCGCTGAGCGCCATGAAAGGGGCGAAGGTGTCGGACAGTTCGATCGACACACGCCTGCGCTCGGTGATCTCGTTCTCGATGGGATTGAGCCGCTGCGCGAGCGCCACGGCCGGGGGGATGGGACGCAGCCAGTCCGGGTCGTCGGGGTCCGGGTGGAGAAGGGCGAACTCCATCAGGCAGGGCGCCGCTTCGACGTCCGTTCGCAGAACGCGTCCCGCACGCAGGGCGTTCGCGTAAAGTCGGCCACCTTCCTCGCACATCTCGGTCACCACATGGGGATGTGTCACCTTGGTCCGATTCGTTGTCAAATCTCCACCCCCCAGGGTCCTGAACATGCAGGAACATGATGCATCGATTCTGTGGCCATGACGTGCCCGAATGAGCCATCGTCGTATTCGACGGGGGAAGAGGGGACCTTCAAGTGAGGACGAAGCCGACTATGCGTAACAGAATGCTTCGCTTGGGGCTTGTCGCCGCCTTCTCTGCCGTCGTGGCCTTCGGAACTGTGAGTGGCCTGTCGGGTGCGAACGGCGATGACCGGGCGGACAGTGTCTGGCCGGCGGCTGCCAAGAGTCATGTTCTGGCCGACAGTGTGTGGCCGGCTGCGGCCCGGTCCGTGGTGCCCACGGCAGCCGGATCCGGGAGCTGACCGTGACCACTCCACCCGACGACCGCTCCTTCCGTCGTGAGATGGCCACCGCCTACCGATCGGGCTGGCACTTCATCGACCTGGTCACCGCCATCCCCCACAGCGGTGACTCGTTGATGGTGACTGTCTTCGGCGAGCCGGTGGTCGTCACGCGGGACGACGACGAGGACGTACGGGCGTACCGGTGTCTGCGGCGGCCTCGGGGGGCGCCGCAGCCAGTGCGATGTGCCGTACGGTACGGAATGATCTTTGTGAACCTGGACCAACGGGATCACCAGCAGGTGGAGGCCGACTCCCCTGTCCCGCGGACCATCTCTGCCACCCCCCGCAGTGCCTGACGCGATTCCCCCGTCGTAACAGATCGCTCAGGTGCTTCCCCCCGCAGCGGCGTCACCGTGACCTGAACACGGTGACGCCGCTGCAGTTTTCCGGGACATTTCCGGGTATCGACCCAGTCCGGGGGTGGCCGGATCCAATCGATCACCGGTGTGGATATTCACTTCGCTCAACCTCGCCCCATGGCCCGCGTCAGGTGGATCTCGATCACCACGCGCGCCGGGTTCGGCGACGGGGTCCTGCCGTAGCGCTCCGCGTAGCGCCGCACCGCCTCGGCGACCCGGTCCGGCTCCTCGCTCACGAAGGCCCGCCCCTCCAGCGTCGCCCAGCGGCGGCCCTCCAGCTGGCAGACGGCCACGGCCGCGCCCTGCTCCCCGGCGGCCCGCACGTACCGCACCTTCGCGCTCGCCCGGTTGGTGATCACCCGAGCCAGACGGGCCTCGGGATCGTATGTGACCCCGACGGGTACCAGATGCGGAGTGCCGTCCGGGCGGGGAGTCGTCAGGGTGCACAGGTGCCGCTCCCGCCAGAAGCCGAGATACGACGGGTCCGGAGCGCCCGGGTCGACGGAGTACTTGGTCGCCATGCCCCGGAACTTAGACCCTCCGGCCCTCCCGGAACCGTCCTTGAGTGCACTAGACTCAACTTTGTGCAAGCCGTTCGGGTCAGTGCAAGGAGGAGAACGCGAAGGTGGACGCCGAGCTGACCAACCGGAGCCGGGACGCGATCAACGCTGCCAGCAACCGGGCCGTGACCGAGGGGCACCCCGACCTCACCCCGGCCCATCTGCTGCTCGCGCTGCTCCAGGGACAGGACAACGAGAACATCACCGACCTGCTCGCCGCGGTCGACGCCGACCAGGCGGCCGTACGCGCCGGAGCCGAGCGCGTGCTCGCCGGGCTGCCGAGCGTGACCGGGTCGACCGTCGCGCCGCCCCAGCCCAACCGCGAGATGCTCGCCGTCGTCGCCGACGCGCAGGCCCGCGCCAAGGAGCTGGGGGACGAGTACCTCTCCACCGAGCACCTCCTCGTCGCCCTGGCCGCGAAGGGCGGCGCGGCCGGCGAGGTGCTGGCCCGGCAGGGGGCCGACGCCAAGAAGCTCCAGGCCGCCTTCCAGAAGACGCGGGGACAGCGCCGGGTGACCACGGCCGACCCCGAGGGGCAGTACAAGGCCCTGGAGAAGTTCGGGACCGACTTCACCGCCGCCGCGCGGGAGGGGAAGCTCGACCCCGTCATCGGCCGGGACCAGGAGATCCGGCGCGTGGTGCAGGTGCTGTCGCGGCGGACCAAGAACAACCCGGTGCTGATCGGCGAGCCCGGCGTCGGCAAGACCGCCGTCGTCGAGGGGCTCGCCCAGCGGATCGTCAAGGGTGACGTGCCGGAGTCGCTGAAGGACAAGCGGCTCGTCGCGCTCGACCTGGGAGCCATGGTCGCGGGCGCGAAGTACCGGGGCGAGTTCGAGGAGCGGCTCAAGACCGTCCTCGCCGAGATCAAGGACTCTGACGGGCAGATCATCACCTTCATCGACGAGCTGCACACCGTCGTCGGGGCCGGTGCCGGCGGCGACTCCGCCATGGACGCCGGCAACATGCTGAAGCCGATGCTGGCCCGCGGCGAGCTGCGCATGGTCGGTGCGACCACGCTCGACGAGTACCGCGAGCGGATCGAGAAGGACCCCGCCCTGGAGCGGCGCTTCCAGCAGGTGCTGGTCGCCGAGCCGAGCGTCGAGGACTCCATCGCGATCCTGCGCGGACTCAAGGGCCGCTACGAGGCCCACCACAAGGTGCAGATCGCCGACAGCGCCCTGGTCGCGGCGGCGACCCTGTCCGACCGGTACATCACCTCCCGCTTCCTGCCCGACAAGGCCATCGACCTCGTCGACGAGGCCGCCTCGCGGCTGCGCATGGAGATCGACTCCTCGCCCGTCGAGATCGACGAACTCCAGCGCGCCGTCGACCGGCTCAAGATGGAGGAGCTGGCGATCGGCAAGGAGACCGACGCGGCCTCCCGCGAGCGCCTGGAGAAGCTGCGCCGCGACCTCGCCGACAAGGAGGAGGAGCTGCGGGGCCTCACCGCCCGCTGGGAGAAGGAGAAGCAGTCCCTCAACCGCGTCGGTGAACTGAAGGAACGCCTCGACGAGATCCGCGGCCAGGCCGAACGCGCCCAGCGCGACGGCGACTTCGACACCGCCTCCAAGCTCCTCTACGGCGAGATCCCGGCCCTGGAGAAGGAACTGGAGGCCGCCTCCGAGGCCGAGGAGGAGGTCGCCAAGGACACCATGGTCAAGGAGGAGGTCGGCGCCGACGACATCGCCGACGTCGTCGCCTCCTGGACGGGCATCCCCGCCGGGCGGCTGCTGGAGGGCGAGACGCAGAAGCTGCTGCGCATGGAGGACGAGCTGGGCAAGCGGCTCATCGGCCAGACCGAGGCCGTGCGCGCGGTGTCCGACGCCGTACGCCGCAGCCGCGCCGGGATCGCCGACCCCGACCGGCCCACCGGATCCTTCCTCTTCCTCGGCCCGACCGGCGTCGGCAAGACCGAGCTGGCCAAGGCCCTCGCCCACTTCCTCTTCGACGACGAGCGGGCGATGGTCCGCATCGACATGTCGGAGTACAGCGAGAAGCACAGCGTGGCCCGGCTGGTCGGCGCCCCGCCCGGATACGTCGGCTACGAGGAGGGCGGCCAGCTCACGGAGGCCGTGCGCAGGCGGCCGTACTCCGTCGTCCTGCTGGACGAGGTGGAGAAGGCGCACCCCGAGGTCTTCGACATCCTGCTCCAGGTGCTGGACGACGGGCGCCTGACCGACGGACAGGGCCGCACGGTCGACTTCCGCAACACCATCCTGGTGCTGACGTCGAACCTCGGCAGCCAGTTCCTCGTCGATCCGATCACCAGCGAGCAGGAGAAGAAGGAGCAGGTCCTGGAGGTGGTGCGGACCTCCTTCAAGCCGGAGTTCCTCAACCGCCTGGACGACCTGGTCGTCTTCGCCGCGCTGACCAAGTCCGAGCTGGAGCGCATCGCGAAGCTCCAGCTGGACCGCCTGGCCAAGCGGCTCGCCGAGCGGCGCCTCGCCCTGGACATCACGCCCGAGGCCCTGGCCTGGCTCGCCGAGGAGGGCCTGGACCCGGCGTACGGCGCCCGGCCGCTGCGGCGGCTCGTCCAGTCCGCCATCGGCGACCGGCTCGCCAAGGAGATCCTGTCCGGGGAGATCAAGGACGGCGACACGGTCCGGGTGGACCGCTTCGAGGACGGGCTCCTGGTGGGCCCGGCCACGGGCAAGACGCTGTAAAACCTCACATCGTGAACGCCGAGAAGCGCACCAGCGCCGTCTCGGCGTTCTCGTACTCCACCCGCACCTGCACCACGTGCGCCTCCGCCGTGCCGGGGAGGCCGTCCTCGTGGGTCACGTCGAGGCAGAGCGCCCCGCAGACGCCGCCGCCGGTGCGGGGCTCCGGGGCGTCCGGGTACGTCTCGCGCAGCCAGTCGCTCACGTCCTCGCGGGGCATCCGCAGCACCGCCGAGTACGACGTGTCGATGCCCCGCTGCACGGTGCAGTCCCGGACGCGGGCGTGCGCGGGGGGCTCGGCGGCGCCGAAGGCCAGGGCCTCGGTGCAGGGGACCGTGGCCGCCGCGCCCGCACGGGTGCCGTCGTCGTCGTCCGAGTAGGCCCACAAGAACAGGCCGACGATCAGGACGCCGAGCACCACCACGGGCAGTGCCAGGAACGGCAGGATGATGCCCCACCGGGTATGACCTCTGTCCGCTGCCTGCATGACTGCGTCCCCCTTTGTCGGCTGCTCAGGAGGACGGTTCGGGGTACCCGGAGGTTGCGGTTGACCGGATCGTGTCAGCCGACGGCTGACAGGGTCTGTCGGGGCTTGCCACCCCCCTCCCCGCATGGGGGAGGATGGCGGAATCCGTACGAAGGGAAATTCACGGTGACCATCGACCCGTCCTCGATTCCGAACTTCGGGGGCCAGCCCGAGCCGCAGCCCGGCGGCCCGGCCGGCCCCGTCGTCCCGGATCAGGACCTCGTGAAGCAGCTCCTCGACCAGATGGAGCTCAAGTACGTCGTCGACGACGAGGGAGACCTCGCGGCGCCGTGGGAGCAGTTCCGCACCTACTTCATGTTCCGGGGTGAGGGAGACCAGCAGGTCTTCTCCGTGCGGACGTTCTACGACCGGCCTCACGAGATCGAGGCCAAGCCGCAGATCCTGGAGTCGATCGACGACTGGAACCGCCGCACGCTGTGGCCCAAGGTCTACAGCCACACCCACGACGACGGCACGGTCCGCCTGATCGGCGAGGCCCAGATGCTGATCGGCATGGGTGTCAGCCTGGAGCACTTCGTCTCCTCGACGGTCAGCTGGGTGCGCGCCGCGATCGAGTTCGACAAGTGGCTCGTCGAGCAGCTCGGTCTCGAAGAGGAGATCAACGAGGCGGAGAAGCCCGAGGACGACGAGTAGGCCCTCCCACCGGGGCCCCTACGGCGCGTCGGCGCGTACGCACAGGTACGCGCTGTACGCGCCGTTTGCCTTTTTCGCACACGGACGGACCCGGCCCTGCGCCGTTGTTTCCGAGGAATAGAGTGAACGGCTTGCTGAAGATCGTGAGAGAGGGAGCAGGGGTGCGCCGGTTACTGGGCGTAGCGGTTCTAATTGCGGGGATGGCGCTCGCGTTCTGGTTGGTCTTGGGGCCTACCGCTGACTGGGAGGGCGGCGCGAGGTTCGTGCGCTTCGCCCTCTTGCTGAGCTGCTTCCTGGTGATCGGCGGTGGCGTGCGGTTGATCTACCCCGACAAGCCCCCTCACGAGCCGACCGAGGTCGCCGGGTAATCCCGGCCAAGGTCAGCCGCTACGAGGTGATTTACGGTCGCCTGCGGGCGGCAGCACTGCCCCCGGTCACGTCACTCGACATGATCCGGTCCGCGAGGGGGGCGACTGCCGTGGCCGAATGTCCCGTCCCGGTGTTCCCGTCCCGATCTGAGCAACGCCGCCTGGCGCGAGAGCAGTTTCGTCCCTGAAGCGGCCTTTCGGGCTCACCGGGCCCTTGTCCGCGAGGGCCCGGCAGGCCACTGACCTCCTGAAAGAACCGGGGACAGAACTACCCGCCCACCCACCCTCCCCGCGCCGGAAGGCGGGCGTCACCCGTCCGAGTGACCAGCTTGCAGGCGCGGGTAACGGGCCGTTACGTTCGCCGCGACAACCGCAAACAGATACGGCCCCCGGCCGGGACGGCAATCCCGATCGAGGGCCTGACCGATCAGGAAGTAGACGCCTTCCCGATGGCTGACCCGCAGTCTAACGCGCCCCTGCGCGCCGACGCCGGAGCTCCGACTTCCGGCGTGATCCACGTACGCACCCGCCTCACCGCCGACTTCACGGTGATCTCCAACGCCCTCGCCCAGCGGCGCGGCAGCGCGGTCACGGTCGGCGTAGCGGCGTACATCGCCTCCCTGCCCGATGGCTGCCCCGTGACCATCACCGCCCTGTGCGAGCACTTCAGCGAGGGCGAGATCCTCATCTCGCGAGCGCTCAGGGAACTCGAATCGGCCGGGTACCTGGAGCGCCGCCGCGAACGGACGCCCACCGGGCAGGTGCGCACCCGGACGTACTTCTACGACGTACCCCGGAGCGAAGGCCCGGACGACCCGCCCGAGCCGCCGAAGCCACGGCCACGGAAGCAGCCCACCGTCCCGGAGACCCGACGGGCGGCGGCGCCCGCTCCCGCTCCTGAGGAGCCCGGCGGCCCGGCACCCGCACTCGCCGACGCCGACCCCGAGGCCGTCGCCGTACTGACCGCCCTGCGCCGGGTCGACCCCCGCCTCGTCCTCTCCGCCCAGGAGGCCGCCCGCCTGGCACCGGCCGTCGCCGAGTGGCTGGCGGCCGGTGTGGGGTCAGGGGAGATCACCGAGTTGCTGACGGTACGGCTCCCCGACCGTTTCCGGGCCCGCCCGGCAAGCGTCCTGGCCTTCCGCCTCCGGGAAACCCCGCTGCCGTTGCCCTCCCCTGCGCCGCTCCCGCCGAGCGCCGAGCGCCCGGCCGTGCTGCCCTTCCAGACCTGCGACGGCTGCGAGCGCGCCTTCCGCGCCCCGCGGCCCGGACACTGCCGGAGCTGCCGGGACCGTCTCGCCGGGGAACGTCTGGGTGCGGTGGGCTGAGCCGGTGGGGCTCATGGTGGCCTGTCGCCCGACATCCGAATGGAGGTAGAGCTGGGTGTCGGCTGGGTGCCGAAGGAAGGACCGGCTCGCGGTACTGTTCAGCGGGCGCGGCCTTTCCGGGAATTTCCGGAGGAATGAATTCCGGAGGAGTGAATTCCGGAGGCGCGTCGGTATCAACGGTGCTGGCATCGTGCAGGGCCTCCTGAGGAGAATCGTTGAGCGCGCGCATCCTGGTCGCCGAAGACGACGAAAAACAATCTCGTCTCATCCGGATTTATCTGGAACGGGAAGGCAACGCGGTGCAGGTCGTGGCCGACGGCCGGGCAGCGCTGGAACGGGCGCGTTCGACGGGGCCGGATCTCATCGTTCTCGATGTGATGCTGCCGCTCGTCGACGGACTCGACGTATGCCGCATTCTGCGTGCCGAGGCCTTCGAGGTGCCGATTCTGCTGCTGACCGCCCGCAGCACCGAGGAGGACATGCTCCTCGGCCTCGACCTGGGGGCCGACGACTACCTCACCAAGCCGTACAGTCCCCGCGAACTCACCGCGCGGGTACGGGCGTTGCTGCGGCGCTCCAGGAAAGGCGGCGCGGCCGGGAGCGAGGTGCTGCGGGTCGGCGCGGTCGAACTGGACACCGCCCGCTTCGAGGTCCGGGTGGCAGGCCGTCCGGTGGCGCTGACCTCCAAGGAGTTCTCGATCCTGGAGGCTCTGGCCCGCGAGCCGGGGCGGGTGTTCACCCGGGCCCAGATCATCGAGCGTGCCTTCGGCTTCGACAGCGATGTACTCGAGCGCACGGTGGACGCGCATGTGCGCAACCTGCGCCGCAAGCTGGGGGACGACCCGGCCCGGCCGCGCCATCTGGAGACCGTGTACGGCCGGGGATACCGCCTGGTGGAAGGCTCAGCGCCGGCCCGAGCACTCGCGGGGTCCTGACGGGGTCGATCAGCCGGCGTCGGCCTGCGACGGCCGGGCCATGGGGAGGGCGACGGTGAAGGTCGTGCCGACGCCAACGGCGCTCTTCACGTCTATCGTCCCCTGGTGGTCGGTCACGATCTGGCGGGCGATGGACAGCCCCAGGCCACTTCCTCCGGTGGCGCGGCCCCGTGCCGCGTCCGCCCGCCAGAAGCGGTCGAAGAGATGGGGCAGGTCCTCGGCCGGTATCCCGGTTCCGGTGTCCCGCACCTGCATGAACGCAAGATCGCCGTGCCGGCCCAGGACCAGTGCCACCGTGCCGCCCGGTGCTGTGGCCCTCAGCGCGTTGCCGACCAGATTGCCGACGACCTGGCGCAGTCGGTCGGCGTCGGCGATGACGTCCACAGGCCGCGGCGCCTCCAGCCGCAGCGCGACACCTGCCGCGTCGGCCTGGGCACGGTGAGCCGTGCCGGCGGCTTCGAGGAGCTCACGCAGGTCGACGCGCACTCGGTGGTAGGTGAGTGCACCGGCCTCGGCCAGCGCGAGATCCTGCAGGTCGTCGACGATCCGCTGCTGCAGCAGTGCCTCCTCGTGGAGGGAATCGAGCAGCTCGGGGGTCGGCTCGACGACCCCGTCCCGCAGGGCCTCCAGATAGCCGCGCAGATTGGCCAGCGGAGTGCGCAGCTCGTGGGCGATGTCACCGGTGAGGCGGCGCTGGCGTTGCTCGACGGCCTGGATGGACTCCGCCATCCGGTTGAAGGCACGGCCGAGTTGGGCGATCTCGTCCCGGCCGGAGACGGGGACCCGCCGCCCCAGGTCTCCCTCGCCCAGCCCCCCGGCGGCCAGGGTCATGGCACGGACCGGGCGCAGCACCGCCCGGCTCAGGAGCAGGGCGCCGAGCACGGCGGCGAGGGCGACGCCGCCTGCGACGGCCATCGTGGGTGCCGCGGCCAGGGTGGGCGGGGACTCGTCCCGGACGCCGAGACGGATCACCAGGCGTGGCGGGGCGGCGGAGCCCACGCGCTCGTTGAACACCCGCTGCAGGCAGGTGATGAACTGCTGCTCCGACTCGCATGTCCGGATCACCTCGAGGTCCTGCGGAGTCTGCGGGTCCGGTTCGCCTTTCGGCTCCTTGCACTGTTCCGGCCGGCCCTCTGTGCTGGTCCGCGGCACTCCGGTGGCGTCCGGCCGGGCCGTCACCTCGGCCCCCGCCCGGGTCAGACAGGCCGCGTACGCCGCTTCGGCCCGGTACTGGGCGATCGCGGTCGCCGTCAGCTTCATCGAGGTCCGCGGTAGCTGTCCCGCGGGGATCCGCACAAGGGGACGCGGATCGACCAGCACGGGCGGCTGGTCGCTCACCGGGCGGGGGGCACGGCCCGCGAGCGCGTCGGAATCGGCGAGCAGGACGTCGTTCTCGGTGGCGACCCGGATGCGCTGGCCGGTGTCCTTGGCCAGGCGGCTCACCGTCGGCGAGAGGCCCTCCCAGGTGCCGTGCGCGAATCCGTACGCGCGCAGGTCGCCGGTGATCCGGGAGACCTCCTGCCGTCCCGCGGTGACACTCTCCTGGACCTGGCGGTTCGCCTGACGCAGGGTCAACCAGGCGGTGGCGGCGGTGGCGGCCATCGCGACCAGCATCACCAGGCCGAGTACCCGCAGCCGGAAGCTCATCGCGTGCCACCCCGCCCACCTGTCAGGACGTGTGTGTTCAACGGGACTCGGATGTTCGTCAAGGGGGCGCTTCCGGACGAAAGGACTGTGGAGTGGCGCATTTCCTCTTCCGGTATTTTCGGTCTCTCGTGGGCAATTATTGGACGGTTGAGGACGGAATGCTTTCTTCAGTGTCTTTTTGGCTGTGATCGTACTGACGCCACTTGCACACCGATTGATGCAGTGGTCGCTGTTTCGCTCAGGTGTGATCCAACGGCCTGGGGGAGCAGTGCCAACAGAAAACGCATTCATGGGGGTTCAAAAGTGAAGCGTCGACTCGCGGCGGTCGTACCCGCCCTGGCGGCGGTGGCCATGGCCGTCCCGCTCGCCCTCTCCACCCCGGCCACCGCAGCCGCGTCCTGCGGCAGGACCGCCTCCGACATGGACAGCAGCGCCTGGAACAGGACGGCCAACGGCGCCAACGAGAGAAGCGGATCCAGCACCAGCTGCGCCAGCAATGGCATCGCCTACAACACCCACCGTCTCGACTACCACTGTTACACGCGCATCGGCAGCACCGATGAGACCTGGACGTACCTCCGCAACGACACCACCGGTACGTCCGGCTGGGTCCGCGACGACCTGCTGAGCGACGGCGGCAGCCTCGTGTACTGCGGCTTCTAGTACGTCGGCCGGCACTCCCGCAGGAGTGATGAGCAGGCCGGACTGATGGTGCGTCAGGGGCGGTCTCGTCGAGGCCGCCCCTGACCCGTACGACGGGCGGGCCGTTCAGGGGCCGGACAGGGCCTCCGTCGGCGACAGCCGGCTCGCCCGCACCGCCGGATACAGCCCGGCGATCATGCCGATGACGAGGGTGCAGCCGATCCCCGCCGCACTCGCCCACACCGGGACGACCGTCGGCCAGTCGCGGCTGAGGGCGTAGGCCGCCGTGATCGCGGTCCCCAGCACCGTCCCGCCGAGGCCGCCGATGAGCGACAGCAGCAGCGACTCCGTCACGAACTGGGTCCGGATCTGGCCGCGGGTCGCCCCCAGCGCCCGGCGCAGGCCGATCTCCGGGCGCCGCTCCAGGACCGAGATGACCATCGTGTTGCCGACCCCCACGCCACCGACGAGCAGGGCCACGCCACCGAGGCCGAGCAGCAGCCCGGTCAGCGCCGACTCGGTGGCCTCGCGGGCGGCGAGCGCGTCGGAGGGCCGGGAGATCTGGACCTGGCCCGGTTTCTCCGGGTACGCCGTGGCCGGCAGGACGGTCCGTACCTCCGCGACCTGGCTGTCCTCGGCGCGGACATAGACCGTCGACGGATGGCCGTCGAAGCGCAGGTACGTCCGGGCCGCCGGCCAGCCGACCAGCGCCGCGCTGTCGAGCTCCGGCGCGAGCGGTACGGGATCGAGGACGCCGACGAGGGAGAACCAGCGGCCGCCGAGCCAGACCCGGGTCCCCGGCGCGTACACGTCGAGCCGCCGCGCGGCCGTGGAGCCGAGCACGACCGCCGGGTACTCCTCGGTCGCGGAATCCAGCCAGCGGCCCCGGCGGACGTGGCCGCCGACTGCCGGCAGCAGGCCCCTGCCGGCCGCGAGGACATCGAGGGAGCCGGTGCGGCCGATGGCGATGTGCTCATTGCGGTAGACGTGTGCGGCGGTCGCGCCGGTGGCGGCGACCTGCTGCACGGGCGGGATGCGGCCGATCATCGCGACGGCCTCGTGGGGCAGCTTGGCCTCGGTGCCGTCGAGCGTGTCGCCGGGGGCGACCCGCAGCAGATTGGTGCCGAGCGCGTCGAGTCGGCGGTCCACCTCCGACCGGCCGGAGCCGGAGATTCCGACCACCGCGATCATGGCGGCGACGCCGATCGCGATCCCGAGCGCGGAGAGGAAGACCCGCAGGGGACGAGTCCGCAGCCCGGTCCCACCGAGCCGCACGACGTCCCGGGGACCGAGGCGGGCGGCCCGCAGCCGGCCGCCCCTGCCACCGGCGGCACCGCTCGCTCGTCCGCGTCCGCGTCCGCGACCGTGTCCGGCGTCCGTGCCGGTGCCGGACGGCGGGGTGGGTGGGGCGTCGTCCATGGGCAGGCCGTTCGTCGTACCGTCGGTCATCGGACCGCCTCGCTCGGTGCGTCCGTGGTCGCGGTGTCCGCCACCACGCGGCCGTCGCGCATCTCGATACGGCGGGGCAGTCCGGCCGCGATCTCCCGGTCGTGGGTGATGATCACGACCGTGGTCCCGGCGGCGTGCAGCTCGCGCAGCAGACCGAGTACGGCCTCCCCGGAAGCGGAGTCCAGGTTGCCGGTCGGCTCGTCCGCCAGCAGGACCGCCGGTTCGCCGATCACCGCCCGGGCCACCGCCACCCGCTGGCGCTCGCCGCCGGACAGCTGGTGCGGAAGGTGGTGGACGCGGTGGCTGAGGCCGACCCGTTCCAGTGCCACCGCCGCCCTGGCCCGGCGGTGGCGCAGCGGAACCCCGGCGTACAGCAGCCCGTCGGCCACCGAGTCCAGGACCGGAACTCCTACCGCCAGATGGAACTGCTGGAAGACGAAGCCGATCCGGGTGGCCCGCAGCGCAGACACCTCACGGTCCGTCAGCTTCGCCACGTCGTGGCCGTCGACCAGCACCCGTCCGGCGGAGGGCCGGTCGAGGCTGCCCATGAGGTTCAGCATGCTGGACTTGCCCGAGCCCGACGGGCCGACGACCGCGACGAGTTCGCCGCGCCCGATGCTCAGGCTCACGTCCCGAACGGCCGCCACACCACCGGGGTACGTCTTGGAGACCGCGTCGAACTCCACGACCGCCGACGCTCCGCTCACTCGGGGATCCTCACCTTCATGCCCTCGCGAACCGCGCTTCCGCTCACTTCCACCCGGCCGTCCGCGAAGAGCCCGGTCTTCACCGCGACGAACCGGCCGTCCGCGGTCTCCAGGCCGTGGCCGCCCTCGGCAAGGGCGACCAGCGCGGCGACCGGGACGGTGAGGACGTCTGTCCGTTCCCGCCCCACGTACTCGACGGTGACCGGCGCGCTCTCCAGCCTTCCCACGGATTTCTGGTCCTTGATGGTGATGGTCACCGGAACCGTCGGTGCCCCGGAGCCACCCTCCCCGCCTCCCTCCTCGGGTGCGGTCGCCTTCTTCCCCACCGAGGCCACCTCGCCCTTCACCGATGTCCCGTCGGGCAGCCCGATCGTGACGGCGGCGCCGCGCACGGCCCAGGAGTCCTCCTCCGCCGAGGCGTTGACGACGACCTTCCGAGACGTACCGGTGTACGTGAGGACGTCCTCGGTGACTGCCGAGCCGAGCCGGACCCCCGCGTGGCCGATCCGCACCTCGCCGGCGGAGTAGACGACGTCCCCGACGCCGACCGTGCCGGTCTGGGGAAGCCCGAGGGATTTCTGCCAGCGCTTGACCGCGCGGGCGGTGAGGCCGGTGAACTCCTCGTCGACTGTGAAGCCGGTGTAGCCGAGAGCGGCGAGATTGCTCTCGAACTGCAGGACGTCCATCCCGCGCAGAGTGCCCCGTGTCCCTCCGGCCCCGGCGCCACCCGGCGCCGGCGATCCGGAGGGAGCCGGGGCCTTGGAGGCGTCGTCCGTGAGGCCCTGGTCACCCCTGCCCTGGGCGTCCTCCTCGGTCCCGGCGTCCTGCCGGGTGCCCTGCCGGGCGCCCGCGGTCAGGCCCAGATCGCGGTACATCGGCAGCGTCCCGTACAGCAGCACCACCGGCCGGTCGTCGACGCGCAGCAGGGTGCCGCCGCGCTGCACCGTCCGGCTTTCCGCGGGCAGCCAGGTCACGGTGCCCGTCGCCTTGACCGGCAGCGGTATCTCAGTGCCGTAGCCCAACTGGCCGTCCACCGTGGTGCGTTCGGTCAGCGTAGCCCGGGTGACCGGGACGGTGGAGCCTGAGCGGGGCGGGGCGGAGGAGCCGTCCTCCGCGCCGCCCCCGCCGAGGCCCAGCGCACCGACCACGGCGACTGCCGCCACGACGAGCAAAGCCGAGGCCACCAGGACCGCACGCCGGCCGCGCCGTCCGCGCGGCGGCGGCGCGGGAGCCGCCCCGCGCTCGTGATCGGTCTGCATGACCGTCTCCGTCATCGTCAGCCCTTGCCCTCGGGCTGGTCCACCGGGTCGCCGATGATCGGAGCGCAGACACGGGTGGCACGCTTGGCTCCCGCCGACGTCTGGTCCCACTCGGAGCCCTGCGCGGTCCCGTCGGGACCGGGATCGGGGAAGTCGGGGGCGCCGTTCTTCTGCATGCAGTCGGCGTAGTCACGCTTGACCTTGATCTGCTCGGGAGTGAGCTTGGGCTGGTTGGCGTTCTCGAGGCTCTCGGGGACGGCCGCCTTGAGCGAGGCGCACTTTTCGGAGGCGTTCAGGAACTTCGTGTCCTTCTTCAACGCCGCGTTGTCGCCGAAGTCGACCTGCCCCTTGGCGTCCGGGTCGGGGGCGTCGACCCCGTTGTCCCGCAGACATTTCACCCACTCGCGCTGGGCGCTCACATACGCGGCCACGTCGTCGCGACCGCCCGGCGCGGCCGTCTTGCCGGACGCTTTGTCGCCGCCGGCCGTAGGGACCTTCGGGGTGTCGCCCTCGCCGCCGCAGCCGACCAGGGTGATCGCCATGACCGACGCCGACACCACGGCCATCAGCACCCGGTTCGTCCTCATTGGTTCTCCCGCCTCCTGTCGGACCCGACCGCGGGCGCGGCGGGCATCCCGACCGTAGGCCGGAGGTCGTGAAAAACCTTTGAAGAACCTGTCATCCGATCATGCGGGCGCGCTTCGCGCGAGGCGCCATGTGCCCCCAGTGCCCTCGGCACCCCGATGCGCCTCCGGGGCGACGGGGGTCCTTCTTCCCGGGCGAAGCCGGGACGGAGGAGGGCTGGGCACAGTTCCTGGTTGCGGCGGCCTCGGCCGGAACAGGGGTGACAGGGTGCGGGAGGGCCGGCCGGCCGCTCGCGTCGGCACCCTCCGTCACTCGACGCGCCGCGCGAGCGGACCCCCCAGGCGGGTGCGGCCCCCGCGGCCTGAGCTACGACTTCAGGCGCTTCACGGCCTCCTGGAGGACCTTGGTCTGCTTGCAGAACGCGAACCGTACGAAGGGCGCGCCCTCCTCGCGGTGGTCGTAGAAGACCGCGTTGGGGATGGCGACGACCCCGGCGCGTTCCGGCAGGCCGCGGCAGAAGGCGAAGCCGTCCGTCTCGCCGAGGGGGCGGATGTCGGTGGTGATGAAGTAGGTGCCCGAGGGGCGGAAGACCCGGAACCCGGCCTCCGCCAGGCCCGCCGCCAGCAGGTCCCGCTTGGCCAGCATGTCGGCGCGAAAGTCGGCGAAGTACGACTCGGGCAGGGCGAGCGCCTCGGCGACCGCGTACTGGAACGGGCCCGCCGAGACGTACGTCAGGTACTGCTTCGCCGAGCGCACCGCCGTGACCAGCTCCGGGGCCGACGTCACCCAGCCGACCTTCCAACCCGTGAACGAAAATGTTTTTCCGCTGCTTGAAATAGTGACCGTGCGCTTGCGCATCCCCGGGAACGTCGCGAGCGGCACGTGCTCGGCGTCGTCGAAGACCAGGTGCTCGTACACCTCGTCCGTCACCACCAGCAGGTCGCGCTCCACCGCCAGCTCGGCGATCGCGGCCAGCTCCTCGCGGCTGAGGACGGTGCCGGTCGGGTTGTGCGGGGTGTTGATCAGCAGCAGCCGGGTGCGGTCGGTGACGGCGTCGCGCAGCTCGTCGAGGTCGAGACGGAACCGGCCCTCCTCCTCGTGCGCCCGCAGGGTGACCGGCACCCGGCGCCCGCCGGCCATGGCGATGCACGCCGCGTAGGAGTCGTAGTACGGCTCGAAGGCGATCACCTCGTCCCCGGGCTCCACCAGGGCCAGCAGAGCGGCGGCGATGGCCTCCGTGGCGCCGGCGGTGACCAGGACCTCCGTGTCGGGGTCGTAGGACAGGCCGTAGCGGCGCTGCTGGTGGGCGGTGATCGCGGCGCGCAGCTCGGGGACGCCGGGGCCCGGCGGGTACTGGTTGCCGCGGCCGTCCCGCAGGGCCCGTACGGCCGCCTCCCGGATCTCCTCGGGGCCGTCGGTGTCGGGGAAGCCCTGCCCGAGGTTGATGGCACCGGTGCTCAGGGCCAGGGCGGACATCTCGGCGAAGATCGTCGTCCCGAACTCGGCGAGCCGGCGGTTCAGCAGGGGGCGCGCGCTGGAGGTCATGCCGGTCATCCTGCGCCGAAGCTCTGGAGTTCCTCAACTCCGCTTTGGGCCGTGAGCGGGGAGGGCATCACCGCTTCACGCAAGAGCGAGGCGCCCACGGGGGGCCGCTTCGGGGGAACGAAAGGAGGGTGACGCCATGATCGTCGGCATCATCCTGGCGGTGGTCGGAGTCGTCCTGGTCGGGGCGCTGGTCTCCAAGGCCCGCAGGGGCTCTTCCGGACGGACGGCGCGTCGCGGGGCGTGGGCGTCCACCGGCTCGAGCAGCAGCAGCCACAACAGCTGGTGGGCCGGCGGGGGAGACTCCGGCTCCTCCGGCGGCGGGCACCACGGGGGGCACTCCTGCGGCGGCGGATCGTCCTGCGGGGGCGGGTCGTCCTGCGGAGGCGGCGGCGGTGGCTGCGGCGGCGGAGGCAGCTGACCTACGCCGGCCGTCTCACCGCGGGGAAGCCGCATCCACCGAGCGCGGGGTCCGCACCCGGACCCCGCGTTGTCATGTGCGGATCGGAGCTGCCCGGACGGATGAGCCCTCGAATGTCTGTCGAGCGGCTCGGGATGATTTCGGCACAATTCCATGCCTGTAGGACAGCTGGCGCCGCGCGCTCTCGGTCAGGGCGTCACTCCGGCAACTGTGCGCGCCGCGCGGCCCCTTCGAAGGCCGGACGAAATCCCGGGCTCCCGTCCGTCGCGGCGCCGGGCGCGAACCACGGCGCACCGGCGCACGCCTCCCCGGCCCCGGCGCACGCCGTAGTTGAACAGTTGAGCTGTGGAGCCCTCTGAGGGATGGAAACCCTACGAACTTGGGTAAAAACGCTGTGGCGGTGCCACCGTTCATGATTCCCTCTAAGCCACCGACGCAGCCCCTCGGACGTCTCGCGGACACCTTCCTGTAACCGGCCGACCGGGCTGACCCGGGCCGACATCCCCCGGTGCGACCGGGGCGCAGCGGACCCCTCTCCCTCTCCTTTTGTGTGCTTGCGGAGCCGATCCATGCTCACGACCCTGAACACCTCCTACACCGACACGCGCGCGGCCGATCTCGCCTGGGCCCTGGGGCGCGAGCCGCTTCCCGCACTGGCCACGCTCGACCTCGAACTGGCGGACACCAAACTGCAGTTGCGGCTCCTCGGTGCGTCCCACCAGGTCCTGCTGGAGGAGGAGCGGGGCGTCTGTTCGGAGACGGTGGCGTGCATCGCCGGCAGCAGCACTCCGCTGCCGCTCGGCGTCGCCAAGCGGGTGGACGACTGGGAGTACGAGTTCGCGGCCCGGGTCGAGGTCCTCTCACCCGGCTCCTTCGCGGGCCGCGCCCAGGAGTTGCTGGCCCTCGTCTCCGACCACCCGCACGGCCTCGTCGGCGTCTTCCCCGGCAGCCCGTACGCCTTCACGGCCCTGCTCGCCCAGCACCACGAAGGGCAGGTGCACTGGCGGACCTGGCACGCCTACCCGCAGGACGGGCAGTTGGTGGCGACCCGTACGAAGGTGGGCGTGCGCGTACCGGCGACGGCCTTCGTCAACTGACCGCGGCCGAGGGCTGCGCGGCCCACCGGACCGCATACGGTGATCCGGATCTCGTACCGATGCCCGGCGTCTGTAAACCGGCACCACACGTGTGGGTGACGAACCGCGGTCGAGGCGTGACGTAACGTCGCAGAGTGATCGAGCCGCACGCGCCCGCCCCGCCCGGTTGCCCGCCGCCCTGGAGCGACCCGGGCGGCCCCGGCGGCCCGGCGCGACTGCCCGTCCGGCCCGGCACCGGACGGTTCCTGGTCCTCGCGGGAGTGTTCGTCTGCGCGGCCTGCGGACTCGTGTACGAACTGGAACTCGTCGCGCTCGCCTCGTACTTGATGGGCGACTCCGTCACACAGGCGTCCGTCGTGCTCTCCGTCATGGTCTTCGCGATGGGCATCGGCTCCCTCGCCGCGAAGCGGCTGCGCCGGCTCGCCGCGGCCGGCTTCGGTGCCGTCGAGGCCACCCTCGCGCTCGTCGGCGGGTGCAGCGCGATGGCCCTGTACGCCGTGTTCGCCTGGACCGGCGACTGGGGCGGCGTGTGGGCCAGCGGGCCGCGCTGCCTGCTCGTCGCCTTCTCCCTGGCCACCGGACTGCTCATCGGTGCCGAGGTCCCGCTGCTGATGGAGCTGATCCAGCGCATCCGGCGCCAGGACGCGGGCGGCGCGGTCGCCGACCTGTTCGCCGCCGACTACGTCGGTGCCCTCGTCGGCGGCCTCGCCTTCCCCTTCCTTCTGCTGCCCCACTTCGGCCAGTTGACCGGCGCGCTGCTCACCGGCGCGGTCAACGCGGTCGTCGGCGGTGCGCTGGTGCTCGGCCTGTTCCGCCGGGACCTGACCCGGCGCGCCCGGTGGCTGCTGCTGCTCGGCAACGCCCTCGTCCTCGCGATCCTCGCCTCGGCGGCCGTCCTCGTCGACGACTTCGAACAGGCCGCGCGGCAGGCGGTGTACGGCGGGGACGTCCGCGTGGCGCGCCAGAGCGGGGTGCAGGAGATCGTCCTCACCGGGGGCACGCACGGCAGGCCCCTCGACCTGTTCCTCGACGGCCGCCTGCGGGTCAGCGGACGCGACGAACCGCGCTGCCACGAGGCCCTCGTCCACCCCGCGATGAGCGGGCCGCACGCCCGCGTGCTGATCCTCGGCGGCGGCGACGGCCTGGCGGCACGCGAGGTGCTGCGCCACCCCGGAGTGGACCGGGTCGACGTCGTCGAACCGGATGCGGAGGTGGTCCGGCTGGCCCGCACCGACCCGGGCCTGTCCGCACTCAACCAGCACGCGTTCGGCGACCCGCGGGTGGGAGTGACGACCGAGGACGCCTTCGGCTGGCTGCGCGGAGCGGACCCGGCGACGTACGACGTGGTCGTCTCGGATCTGCCGGACCCGGGGATCACGGCGAGCACGAAGCTGTACTCGCAGGAGTTCTACGGCCTCGCCCGGCGCGTGCTGGCCCCCGGCGGGCGGCTGGTGGTGCACGCCGGGCCGGTCGCGGCCGGCCCCCGGGTCTACTGGACGGTCGAGGCGACGCTGCGCGCGGCCGGTTTCGACACCGCCCCCTACGGCACCGGCGGCCGCCACACCGGCTCCGACCGCTCCCGGGCGCTCCGGGACCGGGGTTTCGTCCTGGCCGCCCGCACGGACCCGCGCGCGCGGCTCGACCCGGACGGTCCGCGGCCGAGGGTCCTCACGGAGGAGCTGCTGGCGGCGGGGGAGCGGGCGGCGCGGGCGACGCGCATCGAGGGGTTGCCGGCGTCGACGCTGGTGCATCCGCGGTACTGAGGGAGCCGCGCCCCCAAGGGGCCGGGAGGATACGCCTGGCGGGGGTGGATCGGGGGCGAATCCCTCAGGCGGGGGTGCGTTTCGGGCTCCGCTGGGTAGAGTCCGTCGACATGGAGCACGAGGTGTTCGTTCCGGTTCCGGCGGAGCGGCTCAGGGAGGTGCTGGACGACCCGGCGCGGGTCGCCCGGGCTGTTCCCGGGCTCCAGCAGGACGCCGGCGCCGAGCCCGTCGCCGGACGGCTGAAGATCCGGGTCGGCAGCCACTCCGTCACGTACCGGGGTGCCATGCGGGTGCTCCGGCGGGACGACGACGCGTACGCCGTCGAGGGTGAGGTGCAGGAGGCGCGCGGCAGCGGCTCGGTCCGGTTCGCCCTGCGGATCGCCCTGCGCGAGGCCGCGGACGGCTGCACCCTCGTGTACGACGGCACCGCCTCCGCGGACGGCCGGATCAAGGACCTCCCCGCGGACGCGGTGGACGGGGCGGTCGCCCGGCTGCTGAACCGTTTCGCGGAGCAGCTGGCCGCGACGGCCGCGGACGCGGACGACGAGGCGCCGCGGCCCCCGGCCGGGGCCGGCGCGGGGGAAGGGGCGCAGGCCCCTGCCGATACCGGTCTCACCGAGGAACCCCCGGCCTCCGAGCGCCCCTCCGTCTTCGGCGCCGATGTCCCGCCGTCCCCGCTCGGAGCCGCGGACGAGGACGACGAGGAGGGCATCGCCGAGGCGGCGCACGCGCGGCGGACCATGATCGGGCGCAGTGCCGAGGAGGTGGACCACGCGCCGCCGCGCGGCCGGTACGCCCCCGTTCCGGCGCCGCAGACCGTGACGCCCGCGGCCCCCCTGCGCTGGGCGGCCCCGGCGGCGGCGCTGGCGCTGGCGTCGGCCGTCGTGGCGGTCCGGGCCCTGCGCAGACGTCGCTGAGCCGTTCGGCAGCCGGACGGGCCCGCGGGCGGGGCGGACATGGCCGAAGCACCCCGCACCCCGTGAGGCCCTCTTGATCACCGCAGTAGGGTCGTCCCGTGAGTGACGAAGACATCACGCTGACCGCGGGTGACGCGGAGGTGACCGTGCAGCCGGGCAACGGCGGCCGGGTGGGAGGGCTGCGGATCGGCGGCGTCGAACTGCTCCGCCAGGGTGAGCGGTTCGGGTGCTTCCCGATGGTGCCGTGGTGCGGACGGATCCGGGACGGACGGTTCCTTGACGGCGCCGAAGTGCGCCAGATGCCCCTCAACGCCCCGCCCCACGCCATCCACGGCACCGTCCGCGACGGCGCCTGGCGCACCGCCCGCACGAGCACGGACGAGGCCGTCCTCACGTACGAACTCGTCGACCCCTGGCCCTACCCGGGCCGCGTCACCCAGATCGTCGCCCTCACCGAGGACGCGCTGACGCTGACGATGTCCGTCGAGACGTACGAGTCGTCCTTCCCGGCGCAGATCGGCTGGCACCCCTGGTTCAACCGGAACCTCGGCGGGGAGGACGTGACCCTCCACTTCGACCCCGCCTGGCAGGAGGAGCGAGGCGAGGACCACCTGCCCACCGGCAACCGCCTCGACCCGAGGCCCGGCCCCTGGGACGACTGCTTCGGGATGCCCGGCGGCGTCGACGTCACCCTGACCTGGCCCGGGCAGCTGGAGCTGCAGGTGGCGAGCCGCCAGGAGTGGGTCGTCGTCTACGACGAGCAGGAGGCGGCCGTGTGCGTGGAGCCGCAGACCGGCCCGCCCAACGGCCTCAACACGTCGCCGCGCCTGGTCACACCCCTGGAGCCGCTGGAGGCCGCCACCACCTGGAGCTGGCGCCGCCTCTAAGCTGGGCGCCATGACGGACACGCGTGGCGCGCTGCTGCAGCAGATCAAGGACAAGGCCGTGGTGCACGGCAAGGTGACCCTGTCGTCGGGCCTCGAGGCCGACTACTACGTCGACCTGCGCCGCATCACCCTCGACGGCGAGGCCGCCCCGCTCGTCGGGCAGGTGCTGCTGGACCTGACCGGCGAGCTGGAGTTCGACGCCGTCGGCGGCCTCACCATGGGCGCCGACCCGGTCGCCGCCGCCATGCTGCACGCGGCCGCCGCGCGCGGGAAGCGCCTGGACGCCTTCGTCGTGCGCAAGGCCGCCAAGGCGCACGGTCTGCAGCGGCGCGTCGAGGGTCCGGACATCGCGGGCCGCCGCGTGCTGGTCGTCGAGGACACCTCCACCACCGGCGGCTCCCCGCTCACCGCCGTCGAGGCGGTCCGTGAGGCCGGGGCCGAGGTCGTCGCCGTCGCGACCATCGTCGACCGGGCGACCGGCGCCGCCGAGAAGATCCAGGAGGGGGCCGGGGTGCCGTACCTCTTCGCCTTCTCGAAGGACGAGCTGGGCCTCGACTGACCAGGGCGTGGACGGTGGCCTGGACCTTCCGGCCAAGTCTGGAAAGATGGGGCCGACGATGACGTCGCACCCCAAGGTCTAGGTCAGGGCCGTTAGACACAGCAGTACGTCAACCCGCAGATACAAGGAGCGGACGCATGCCCATCGCAACTCCCGAGGTCTACAACGAGATGCTGGACCGGGCGAAGGCAGGAAAGTTCGCCTACCCGGCCATCAACGTGACCTCCACCCAGACCCTGCACGCGGCCCTGCGCGGTTTCGCTGAGGCGGAGAGCGACGGCATCGTCCAGATCTCCACGGGTGGCGCCGAGTTCCTGGGCGGTCAGTACAGCAAGGACATGGTGACCGGCGCGGTCGCCCTGGCCGAGTTCGCGCACATCGTCGCCGAGAAGTACCCGGTGAACATCGCGCTGCACACCGACCACTGCCCCAAGGACAAGCTCGACGGGTACGTACGTCCGCTGCTGGCCCTGTCCCAGAAGCGTGTCGAGGCCGGTCTGAACCCGCTGTTCCAGTCGCACATGTGGGACGGCTCGGCCGAGACCCTCGCCGACAACCTCTCCATCGCGCAGGAGCTGCTGGAGCAGGCCCGCGCCGCGAAGATCATCCTCGAGGTGGAGATCACCCCGACCGGTGGCGAGGAGGACGGCGTCACCCACGAGATCAACGACTCCCTCTACACCACGGTCGACGACGCGATCCGCACCGCCGAGGCCCTCGGCCTGGGCGAGAAGGGCCGCTACCTGCTGGCCGCGTCCTTCGGCAACGTGCACGGCGTGTACAAGCCGGGCAACGTCGTCCTGCGTCCCGAGCTGCTGAAGGAGCTGAACGAGGGCGTCGCCGCCAAGTTCGGCAAGGGCTCCCCGTTCGACTTCGTCTTCCACGGCGGCTCCGGCTCCACCGAGGAGGAGATCCGCACCGCGCTGGAGAACGGCGTCGTCAAGATGAACATCGACACCGACACCCAGTACGCGTTCACGCGCCCGGTCGCGGACCACATGTTCCGCAACTACGACGGTGTCCTGAAGGTCGACGGCGAGGTCGGCAACAAGAAGACCTACGACCCGCGCACCTGGGGCAAGCTGGCCGAGGCCTCCATGTCCGCGCGCGTCGTCGAGGCCTGCGGTCACCTGCGTTCGACCGGCACGAAGATCAAGTAGTCCCGGTCCGCTCGCGTCGAGCCCGGCACCTCCTCGGGTGCCGGGCTCTTCCGTATGCTCCCTGCATGCCCGATGTCCGGTTGGCCTCCCCGCAGGGCAAGTGGGTCCTGCTCACCACCGTCCTCGGCTCCAGCATGGCGATGCTGGACTCGACCGTCGTCAACGTGGCCCTGCCGCGCATCGGCCGCGACCTCGACGCGAACCTGTCCGCGCTGCAGTGGACGGTCAACGCGTACATGGTCACGCTGGCCGGGCTGATCCTGCTGGGCGGGGCGCTCGGGGACCGGTTCGGGCGGCGGAAGGTGTTCGTCATCGGTGTGGTGTGGTTCGCGGTGGCGTCGCTGCTGTGCGGGATCGCGCCGAACGCGGGCGTGCTGATCGCGGCGCGGGCCCTGCAAGGGGTGGGCGGCGCGCTCCTCACTCCCGGGTCGCTGGCGCTGATCCAGGCGTCCTTCCATCCCGACGACCGGGGGCGGGCCGTGGGCCTGTGGTCCGGCTTCGGCGGGATCGGGGCGGCGGTCGGGCCGTTCGTCGGCGGCTGGCTGGTGGACGGGCCGGGCTGGCGGTGGGTGTTCCTGCTGAACGTGCCGCTCGCACTGCTGTGCGTGCCCGTCGCGCTGCGGCACGTGCCCGAGTCGGGCGGGGGACAGCGGGCGCACGGGCGGTTCGACGTGCTCGGGGCCGTGCTGGGGGCGCTGGCCCTCGCGCTGGTGACGTACGCGCTCATCGAGGCGAGCGGGGGCGGTGCGGTGGTGGCGGTCTCGGCGGTGGCCGGGCTGGCCGCGGCCGTCGCGTTCGTGCTCGTCGAGCGGCGCCGGCCCGATCCGATGATGCCGCCGGACATCTTCGCGTCCCGGCAGTTCACGGCCGTCAACATCGTCACGCTGTGCGTGTACGCGGCCCTCGGCGGGTTCTTCTTCCTCGCCGCGCTCCAGCTCCAGGTGGTCGTGGGCTACTCGGCCCTCGCCGCCGGTACGGCGCTGCTGCCCACGACCGTGCTGATGCTGCTGCTGTCCGCGCGCTCCGGGGAGCTGGCCGACCGGATCGGGCCGCGGATCCCGCTGACGGTGGGGCCGCTGCTGTGCGCGGCCGGGATGCTGCTGATGCTGCGGGTCGGGCCCGGGGCGTCCTACCTCGCCGATGTGCTGCCGGCGCTGGTGGTGCTCGGACTGGGCCTGGTCACGCTGGTGGCGCCGCTGACGGCGACGGTGCTGGGCTCGGTGAGCGTGGCGCGGGCCGGACTGGCCAGCGGCATCAACAACGCGGCGGCCCGGGCGGCGGGTCTGATCGCGGTGGCGGCGCTGCCGCTGCTGGTGGGGATGGGGGAGGAGGCGTACCGGGAGCCGGCCGCCTTCGACACGGCGTTCGGGAAGGCGATGGGGTGGTGTGCGGGGGCGCTGGTGGTGGGCGCGGTGATCGCGGCCGCCGTGGTGCGCAGGCCGCCGCCGGACTGCAAGCGGCCGGAGTGCCTGCGGCAGGGCGGCGTGACGGCGCCGCCGCTGGAGGGGGAGCCGGTGCGGAAGGCCTTGTCGTAGCAGCGGTTGCGGGGCCTTACGTGGGACCGGGTGTGGGGTCTCGCCGTGAAGTCGTCCGGTCCGTCCCCCCGCCCCCTGCGCTGTGCCGGTCGGCATGGCGCAGACTTGACCCCATGTCCATTCACGAGAACCTTCTCGGGGGTCCGCCCCCGACCCATCTCCCCGACGACCCCGGGCCGCGGGAAATGCTCGCGTCGGGTGCCGCGTCCGCCGAGGTCGCCGGTGCGCACCCCACCTCCTCGCTCGCCTGGGCGCAGCTCGCCGACGAGGCGTTCGAGCGGGGCGCCGCCGTGGAGTCCTACGCGTACGCCCGCACGGGCTACCACCGCGGTCTGGACGCGCTGCGCCGCAACGGCTGGAAGGGCCACGGCCCCGTGCCGTGGGAGCACGAGCCGAACCGCGGCTTCCTGCGCGCCCTGCACGCCCTCGCCCGCGCCGCGCAGGCGATCGGCGAGCAGGAGGAGTACGAGCGCTGCTCCCAGTTCCTGAAGGACTCCTCGCCGACGGCGGCGCAGGTCCTGGGCTGAGAACACGGTCCGTGCACGCGAGGCCCGTCCACGAAAGGCGGGCCTTGCGGTTTCGGGGGACCATTGCGGAAGATGCCCCTGGGGACCGGGGCCCCCGTGTCGGATTCGGCAGGGGCGGACCGCTACCCGGAGTAATACGCAGGAGACAGCGATGTCCCACGAGGCTCACGAGCCCGAGACCCCGCATCTCGACTTCCACGGCACGACGCCGTACGAGGACTACGTCAAGGCGGACGTGCTCACGCACCTCCAGCACACCCTCTCCGACGATCCCGGAGAGATGGTCTTCCTGGTGACGACCCAGGTGATGGAGCTGTGGTTCACCGTCATCGTCCACGAGTGGGAGACGGCGGCACGCGCGCTCAGGGGTGACGACATCCCCACCGCCACCGCCGCGCTCAAGAGGTCGGTACGCGAGCTGGAGGCGCTCAACCACTCCTGGAGGCCGCTCGCCCAGCTCACACCGGCCCAGTTCAACTCCTACCGCAGCGCCCTCGGTGAGGGCTCCGGCTTCCAGTCGGCGATGTACCGGCGCATGGAGTTCCTGCTCGGCGACAAGTCCGCGTCGATGCTCGTCCCGCACCGGGGCGCCCCGCGCGTGCACGCCGAGCTGGAGAAGGCGCTGCACGAGCCGAGCCTGTACGACGAGGTCGTGCGGCTGCTCGCGCGGCGCGGGTACGACATCCCGGAGACCGTGCTGGGGCGCGACGTCTCGAAGCGCTACGAGCCGTCGCCGCAGGTGGAGGCGGCCTGGACGGCCGTCTACTCGGGCGACGAGAGCGACGAGGTCGCCCGGCTGGGCGAGGCGCTGAGCGATGTCGCCGAGCTGGTGTGGCGCTGGCGCAACGACCACCTGGTCGCCACCCGCCGTGCCATGGGCGCCAAGACCGGCACCGGCGGTTCCGCCGGGGTGGCGTGGCTGGAGAAGCGCGCGCAGAAGAACGTCTTCCCCGAGCTGTGGACGGCGCGGTCCTATGTCTGAGCTGACCGTGCGCGCGGAGAAGCTGGACGCCGTCGACGAACTGGCGGCCAAGCGCGCCGAGTTCGTCCTCGACGACACGGTCTACCTCGACGGCAACTCGCTGGGCGCGCTGCCCGCCGTCGTGCCCGGCCGGGTCGAGGACGTCGTACGCCGCCAGTGGGGCGAGCTGCGCATCCGGTCGTGGGAGGAGAGCGGCTGGTGGACGGCGCCCGAGCGGATCGGTGACCGGATCGCCCCGCTGGTCGGGGCGGCGCCCGGCCAGGTCGTGGTGGGCGACTCGACGAGTGTCAACGTCTTCAAGGCACTGGTCGGCGCGGTGCGGATGGCCGGGGGCGGCCGTGACGAGCTCCTCGTCGACGCGACGACCTTCCCCACCGACGGGTACATCGCCGAGTCCGCCGCCCGTATGACCGGCTGCACCCTGCGGCCCGTGGCGCCGGCGGACGTGCCGGGCGCGCTGGGCGACCGCACCGCCGCCGTCCTGCTCAACCACGTCGACTACCGCACCGGCCGGCTGCACGACCTGCCGGGACTGACGGCCGCCGTGCACGAGGCCGGGGCGATCGCCGTCTGGGACCTGTGCCACAGCGCGGGCGCGCTGCCGGTCGGGCTGGACGAGCACGGCGTGGATCTCGCGGTCGGCTGCACCTACAAGTACCTGAACGGCGGCCCCGGTTCACCGGCGTACCTGTATGTGCGCGGCGAGCTGCAGGACCGCTTCGACTCGCCGCTGCCCGGCTGGAACTCGCACGCCGAGCCGTTCGGCATGCGGACCGGTTACGAGCCGGCCCCCGGTGCCCTGCGCGGCCGGGTCGGCACGCCCGACATCCTCTCGATGCTCGCCCTGGAGGCGGCCCTGGAGGTCTGGGACGGGGTGTCGGTCGAGGCCGTGCGGGCCAAGTCCCTCGCGCTGACGGACTTCTTCCTGGAGTGCGTGGCGGCTCATGTGCCCGAGGGCCGGGTCGAGTGCGTGACGCCGGTGCCGCACGAGGAGCGGGGCAGCCAGATCGCCCTGCGCTGCCCCGACGCCGGTGACGTCATGAAACGGCTGATCGAGCAGGGTGTGGTCGGTGACTTCAGGGCGCCGGACGTGCTGCGGTTCGGCTTCACACCGCTGTACGTCGGGTTCGCGGATGTGGAGCGGGCGGCACGGGTGCTGGCGCGGACGCTGGCCTGAGCGGCGGCGGCGGCCGGGACGCCCCTGCGGCGTCCCGGCCCCCGCCGCCCCGTCCGGGCTTCACCGAGCGTGACAACCGCGTGTCCCCGCACGTCACGCGCCTGGTACCGTCCCGGCCAACGGCTGACCCCTCAACTGGTCGGCCGCGTACGGTTCATCGCTGGAAGGTTGGAGCATGACGGACGACGTCGCAGCAGCACGGGCCGCTGCCGAGGAGAAGTCGGCCTTCTCCCACGCGCCCGTCGACCCCGACGCCACCGCGGCCTACGGCGACCACCCCGACCAGGTGATCGACTTCTTCGCACCGCGCCGCGAGGGCGGCCCCGGACCGGCCCCGGTCGTCGTCGTGCTGCACGGCGGTGCCTGGCGGGCGCCGCACGACCGGCGTCACCTCAGCCCCTTCGCGGGCTTCCTCGCCCGCCGCGGGTTCGCCGTGGCCAGCGTCGAGTACCGGCGCGGTGGCGGCGCCGACTCCGTCGCGGGCCGCTGGCCCGACACCTTCGACGACGTCGCCGCGGCGCTGGACGCCCTCCCGGCGCTGGTCCGGGAGGTGCTGCCGCAGGCCGACCCGCGCCGTACGGTCCTCACCGGTCACTCGGCGGGCGGGCATCTCGCGCTGTGGGGTGCCGCCCGGCACGTCCTGCCGGCCGGCTCGCCCTGGCGCGGCGGCAGTCCGGTGACGCTGCGCGGCGTCGTCGCCCTCGCCCCGATCGCGGATCTCGCGATCGCCGACAAGCTGGACGTGTGCGGCGGTGCCGCGCGCCAACTGCTCGGCGGGGACGAGTACTTCGCCGAGCGGCAGCCGTACGCGGACCCGGCGCTGCTGCTGCCCACCGGCATCGCCACCACCCTCGTCCAGGGCCGCGCGGACCTCGACGTGCCGCAGGCGGTCGCCGAGTCGTACGCGGAAGCGGCGGCGAAGGCCGGGGAGATGGTGGGGGTCACGCTGCTGGAGGACGTGGGGCACTTCCCGCTCATCGACCCGGCGGCGGACGCGTGCGCGGTGGTGCTGGAGGAGATCGCGCAACTGGCCTGGTGAGCGGCGCGCCGCGCGGCTTCCCGGCGGTTCCCGGGTGACGTCCTCGGCGAACCCGTAGGAGGGGTGCCCGGTCATACCCGTAGTACCTGAGAGCTACGCCGCAGGTGAGTTCCCCGGTGGGACGCGGACGAGGCGTCCCGCTCCGTAACTTCCCTTCCACGCGGACCCGATGGGCGGGTGCGCTGGAGGGGGACGGCCATGGGGCCCGCATCGGAGTACCGCCGTGGCGACGGGGGTGGCCGCCGCGCCGGCCGATGGCGCCGCGCCGCGCTCGCCGCCCTCATCACGGGTGCGGTGGTTCTCCCCCTCTCCGCGGCCGTGCGGCCGGAGACCCCCGCACCGCCCCCCGCCTCCCTCGCACCGCTCAGCGCGTCGACACTCGACGAGGCGTACGCGGCCAACCGGGCCAATGCCGCCGAGGCGGCCCGCATGGCCGCCGCGCACCACGACCGGGGCCGCGCCGCGACGGACCGCCGTCTGGCCGCCCCGGCCCGGCACCTCCTGCGCTTCGACGGCCGTGGCTCCGGCCGGGTGACGGAGGTCCTCGGCGACCTCGCCCGGGCCGACCGCGTCGCCGTCCTGGTCCCCGGCTCCGACACGAGCCTCGACACCTACGGCCGGTTCCACGCGGCGGCCGCCGCGCTGCACCGGCAGCTCGCCCGGCAGGTCCCGGCGGGCACCCACACCGCGGTCGTGGCCTGGCTGGGCTACGAGACACCGGGCACGGTCAGCACGACGGTCACGACGACCGGAAGGGCGGAGCAGGCCGCCCCGCGACTGCGCACGCTCGTCGCCGACCTGCGGGCGATCGCCGGTACCGGAGCGCGCATCTCACTGCTCTGCCACTCCTACGGCTCGGTCGTCTGCGGCCGTTCCGCCGCCGGGCTCCCCGTCGACGACATCGCGCTCGTCGGCAGCCCCGGCACCGGCGCGGACACCGCCGCCGATCTGCACACCCGCGCCCGCGTCTGGGCGGCCCGGGGCACCGACGACTGGGTGGAGCACGTACCGCACCTCAGCGCGGACCTGTTCGGCACCACCGTCGGCTTCGGCACCGACCCCGTCTCCCCGGCCTTCGGCGCCCGGGCCTTCGCGGCCGGTGACGCCGGCCACAGCACGTACTTCAGCCCCGGTTCGACCTCCCTGACCAACCTGGCCCGGATCGTCCTGGGCGAGACCAAGGCGGTGACCCATGACTGACCTCGGCCTACGAGGTGTCCGGCGGACGGTGCACCGCGGTGCCGGCCGCATCGCCACGGCCACCCCGCCCGGCCGCGACCGGGCCGTGGACGCCCTGCGGGCCGCCGCCGTCCTCGGTGTCGTCCTCGGGCACTGGCTGGTCACGGCCCTGGTCTCCGACGGCCGCACGCTGCGCACGGCGAGCCCCCTGCAGCACATGCCCTGGCTGACGCCCGTCTCCTGGGTGTTCCAGACCCTCGCCGTGTTCTTCCTGGTCGGCGGTCATGTCGCCACCCGCGGCTACACCTCGGCCCGTGCCCGTGGCGTCCCCTACCGCCAGTGGCTGACAGGCCGTCTCACCCGGTTGTTCACGCCGGTCGCGGCCGTCCTCACCCTGTGGACGGTCACCGCACTCGCACTGCTGCTGTCGGGCGCCGAGTTCGGCACGGTGCGCACCCTGGTGAAGCTGGCCCTGGCCCCGCTGTGGTTCCTCGTGGTGTTCGCGGGGCTGACGGCGGCGACCCCGCTGCTCACCCGGCTCAACCCGCTCTGGCCGCTGGCCGTCGTCCTGCACGTGGACCTGCTGCGTTTCGGCCTCGGCGGTCCCGCCTGGCTGGGCTGGGTCAACGTGGCGGCCGGCTGGACGGTGCCGTACACGCTGGGCGCGGCCTGGACCCGCGGCGAGCTGGAGCGCCCCCGCGCGGGCTGGGTCCTGCTCGGTACCGGGGCGGCGGCCACCGCGGCACTCATCGCGTGGGCGGGGTACCCGGCGTCGATGGTCGGCGTCCCGGGCGAGGGCATGTCCAACCTGGACCCGCCGACCCTGGCCGTCGTCACCTTCGGCCTGGCCCAGTGCGGTCTCGCCCTGCTGCTGCGCGAGCGGCTGCGGCACGTCTTGCGCGCGCCCGTGGCGTGGGCGGCGGTGGCGCTCGTCAACCTCTCTGCGATGACCGTCTTCCTCTGGCACCAGACGGCCCTGATGGCCACGACCGCCACCGGCCTCCTCGCGGGCCGGCTGCCCGGCCTGCACACGGTGCCCGACGGGCTCGGCTGGGTCGGAGCCCGGCTCCTGTGGCTGCCCGTGTTCGCGCTCGCCCTCACGGTCTGCTGGGCCGCCTTTCGTTCCTTCGAGCGGCGCGGCGACCGGGCCCGCGGATCCCGGGTGGTGCGGGCGCACCGTCCGTCCGACCGGGCCGCAGCGGCGAAGGCGCGTCATGTCTAGGGTGGGCCGCGTGACGGACACGGGGGTGGGCCGCGCGCTGCGAGCGCGCGGCACGGGCTGGCTGCGGGGCGTGCGCGAGGACCTGTGGACCGTCCGGGCGGACCCGTTGCCGCCCTCCACCTGGCTGCGCTGGCTGCCGCACGGGCTGCTGTGCCTGGCCGCGTTCGGCATCGTGGTCGGCGGGGCGGGCGATCTGGTGGACAACGGGAATCTCGGTTCCGGCCTGGCCCTGCTGGTCGCGGGCGGGCAGGGCGGCGCCGTGGTGCTGGGGATGTGGCGGCCGGTGCCGGCGTGGTGGCTGTCCCTGGTGGCGTTCACCCTGGGCGCTGCCACGGTGCGCACCCGGATGGGCTTCGACCTGGAGACCTACACCTGGCCCTGGACCGCCGCCGGAATCATCGCCCAGATGTTCGTGCTGCTGCTGCTGGCGCTGCGGGTGCCCACCCGTGCGGCGGTGGTGGCCCTGGCGGTGACCGGACTCGTCACCCACGTCTTCGAGAGACTGTGGACCGGGGAGCGCTACGACACCACCGGCGTGCTCGCGATCTCCCTGTTCACCGTCGTGGTGATACTCGGCACCGCCCTGCGCGGCCGGCGCGTGGCCCGCGCGCAACTCGTCGAGCAGACCACGCTCACCGCCGAGGAACGCACCCGGCGCACCCTGCTGGAGGAGCGCAGCCGCATCGCGCGGGAGCTGCACGACGTGGTGGCCCACCACATGTCGGTCATCTCCATCCAGGCGCAGGTCGCCCCGCATCTCGTCGAGAACCCGCCCGACGAGCTCAGGGAGAACCTCGCGGGCATCCGGCAGAACGCGCTGGAGGCCCTGACCGAACTGCGCCGGGTGCTGGGTGTGCTGCGCTCGGAGCACGCCGGGCCGGGTGATCCGCTCGCCGGTCCGGGCGGCGACACCACCCCGCACGCCCCGCAGCCCACGCTCGACCGGCTCGACGCGCTGGTGGAGAACACGCGGGCCGCCGGCCGCGAGGTCGTCACCGACATCAACGGCGAGCGGCGCCCGATGCCGCCCGGCGTGGAGCTGTCGGCGTACCGGATCGTGCAGGAGGCGCTGAGCAACGCCCTGCGGCACGCGCCCGGCGCGAGGATCATGGTCCGTCTCACCTACGAGCCGGACGGCCTGGAAGTGGAGATCGTCAACGGCCGCCCCACCGCACCCCCGCCCCCGTCGACGGGGGCGGGGCACGGACTGCTCGGTATGCGGGAGCGGGTCGCGATGCTCGGCGGCACCATGACCGCGCACCCGTGGCACTGGGACGGTTTCAAGGTCACCGCCTTCCTCCCCGACACCCCGCCCGCCGGCACCCCCGGCACCGACCACCCCACGGCCCCCCGCGGAGGGACTTCATGACGAGCGGCACCGGAGAGCCCATCCGGGTTCTCATCGTCGACGACCAGGCGATGGTCCGGCAGGGCTTCACCGTGCTGCTCGGCATCCAGCCCGACATAGAGGTCGTCGGCGAGGCGCGGGACGGCGCGGAGGCCCAGGTGAGAACCGCCGAGACCACCCCCGACGTCGTCCTCATGGACATCCGCATGCCCGGCGTCGGCGGCATCGAGGCGACCGAGCGCATCACGGCCGCGTACCCGGACATCAGGGTGCTGGTGCTCACCACCTTCGACCTCGACGAGTACGTGTACGACGCGCTGCGCGCCGGGGCCTCCGGGTTCCTGCTGAAGGACGCGTCGTCGGAGCAGCTCGCCGAGGCGGTCCGGGTGGTCGCGGCCGGGGACGCGCTGCTCGCCCCGGTCATCACGCGCAAGCTCATCGCCGAGTTCTCCCGGCTGGACGGCAGGCCCCGCATCCCGCTCAAGGAACGCGTCGGCGACCTCACCGAGCGGGAGACGGAGGTGCTCGCGCTGATCGCGCAGGGCCTGTCGAACGCGGAGATCTCCCGGCATCTGTTCGTGGCCGAGCAGACGGTGAAGACCCACGTCGGCCGGATCCTGGTGAAGCTGGGCCTCAGGGACCGGACGCAGGCCGCGGTGTTTGCCTACGAGTCGGGGCTGGTGCGGCCGTCGGGGTACTGAGGGCGGTGCCGGTCCTCCCCGGTCACCCCCGTAGTACCTGAGAGGGACGCTCTATGACCCCTCTCACTGGGGACGACCGCGACCCCGGGGTACGCCTACCGTTCTGTACGTGACCGAGACGACTCACATACAGACCACGCCGCCGGGGGACGGGGCGGGCGGGGCGGGCGGGGCCAAGCCGCGCAGCCCGGAGTACCGGGTGGCCGTGGACTCCCTGCGCGGGCTGCGGGAGGACCTCTTCCGCGACGCCTTCGCCTACCGGCCGCTGCCCCGAAGAAGCCCGGACGGACGCTTCCTCCGGCGGCTGCCGGCACGGCCGCGGGAGTACGCGGCCTGGGCGCCGCACGCCCTGATCATCCTGGCCGCTCTGATCACCCTGCTGCTCGCAGGCGTCGACACCGGCGGCTGGCCACTGCTCATGGTGCCGCTGACCGTGATCCCGGTGCTGATGACCATGACCCGGCCGGTGGGGGCGTTCTGGCTGTCGATGGCCGCCACTCCGATCACCGGCCTGCTCGGCAGCAGTTGGGGCGAATGGCCGTGGCAGGCCGGCAGCTTCGCCTGCCATCTCACGGTGCTGACGGTCGTGGCGATGCGCACCAGGCCGCGCACGGCGGGGTGGATGTGGGCGATGACCGCGCTGTACGCCCTCGTCGCGGACACCGGCATCGGCCCGAACGACATGTACGGCACCAACTCCGCGCCCATGCTGGTCTTCTCGGCGATGATCCTGCTCTGCGTCACCGTCTGGCACGTCCGCCGGGACGCCGTGCAGGAGGTCACTGCCCAGCAGACGGTCACCGCGCACGAGCGCTCCCGCCGCACGCTGCTGGAAGAGCGCACCACGATCGCCCGCGAGCTGCACGACGTCGTCGCCCACCACATGTCGGTGGTCGCCATCCAGGCGGAGGCCGCGCCCTACCGGGTGGACAACCCGCCGCCGGAGCTGGAGAAGGCCTTCGCCACGATCCGGGAGAACGCGGTGGCGGCCCTGACCGAACTGCGCCGCGTGCTGGGCGTCGTCCGCGCCGAGGACTACGAGGCCCCGGACGCCCCGCAGCCCACGCTCGCCGACCTGGACGGGCTGCTGGCCAACGTGCGGGAGGCCGGGCTGGCGGTGGACAAGGCGGTGACCGGGGCGGTGCGGGAACTGCCGCAGGGCGTGGAGCTGTCGGCGTACCGCATCGTGCAGGAGGCGCTCAGCAACACCCTGCGGCACGCGCCGGGCGCGACGGCCCGCGTCGAGATCGGGTACGTTCTCGGCGGCCTGGGCCTGCGCATCGTCAACGGCCCGCCGCCCAACCCGAGCCTGATCAAGCCCTCGCCCGGCGCCGGGCACGGCATCACCGGCATGCGGGAGCGGGTGTCGATGCTGAACGGCGAGATGACGGCGGGCGGCACGGACGACGGAGGTTACGAGGTGGCGGTGTTCCTGCCGGTCACCCTGCCGGACGAGGACGACGCATGACCATCCGGGTCCTGATCGCGGACGACCAGATGATGGTGCGCGAGGGCTTCTCGGTCCTGCTGAACGCGATGCCGGACATCGAGGTCGTCGGCGAGGCGGTGAACGGCCGGGAGGCCGTCGCGAAGGTCCGCGAGCTCGCCCCGGACGTGGTGCTGATGGACATCCGCATGCCCGAGCTGAACGGCATCGAGGCGACCCGCGAGATCGTCGCCGCCGACGGCGCGGCGAAGGTGCTGGTGCTGACCACCTTCGACCTCGACGAGTACGTGTACCAGGCGTTGCGCGCGGGTGCCTCCGGGTTCCTCCTCAAGGACGCCTCGGCCCGCCAGCTCGCCGACGGGGTGCGCGTGGTGGCCTCCGGGGAGGCCCTGCTGGCCCCGTCGGTGACCAGACGGCTGATCACCGAGTTCTCCAAGCTCTCCGCGACCCCGCGCCTGATGCCGTCCGCGCAGGCGGCGTACGGGGACCTCACCGACCGCGAGACGGAGGTGCTGGTCCTCATCGCGCAGGGCCTGTCGAACTCGGAGATAGCGGAGCGGCTGGTGGTCGCCGAGTCGACGATCAAGACCCATGTCAGCCGGATCCTGGTGAAGCTGGGCCTCAGGGACCGGACACAGGCGGCGGTGTTCGCCTACGAGGCGCGGCTGGTGACGCCCGGATAGCCGGCCCAGGGCAGCCGGGGACGTCGCCCCGCGGGCACGGGGGCCCGGGGCGACGCGGACGGGTCAGTCCAGCTGCATGGGGGTGCAGTCGCTGACGTACGCCTTGGAGACCCAGCCGGTGGTGCCCTTGGCCAGCCCGCTCTTCGACTAGACGCGCGGCTTGCAGGGCATCTCGGCGGCGGTGGCGGCCGGGGCGCTGGTCGCGACCGCACCGGCGGTCAGCGACAGGGCCGGCATGGCCGAGGCGGCCAGCCGAGCGGGGACGCGGGTGCGGAGCCTGGTTCGCTGCTGTGTCATGTGGTTCTTTCCGTGCGAAAGACTTGCGCCGCAGAAGCGGCAGGCCCAGCCTAACGATCTTGCTCCGGCGGCCCGCCTCGGCCATCTGAAAGAACACCCCTGGTCAGAGACGGGGGTGGGGGGCTAGCGTCCCGGCATGGCTGCATTCGACCCGTGGGACCCGGCGTTCCTCACCGACCCGTACCCCGCCTACGCCGAGCTGCGTGCCCGGGGCCGCGTGCACTGGTTCGAGCCCACGAACCAGTGGCTCGTCCCGCACCACGCGGACGTCTCGGCACTGCTGCGCGACCGGCGCCTCGGCCGGACGTACCAGCACCGGTTCACGCACGAGGAGTTCGGCCGCGCCGCGCCCCCGCCGGAGCACGAGCCGTTCCACACGCTCAACGACCACGGGATGCTCGACCTGGAGCCGCCGGACCACACCCGGATCCGCCGCCTGGTGTCGAAGGCGTTCACGCCGCGCACGGTGGAGCGGCTGAAGCCGTATGTGCGGGGGCTGGCCGACGCACTGGTGTCGGACCTGGTCGCGGCGGGTGGCGGCGATCTGCTGAAGGACGTGGCCGAGCCGCTGCCCGTAGCGGTGATCGCCGAGATGCTGGGCATCCCGGAGTCCGACCGGGCCCCGCTGCGCCCCTGGTCGGCGGACATCTGCGGGATGTACGAGCTGAACCCGTCCGAGGAGACGGCGGCGAAGGCGGTCCGGGCATCGGTCGAGTTCTCCGACTACCTGCGCGAGCTGATCGCGGCCCGCCGCAAGGAGCCGGGCGAGGACCTCGTCTCGGGTCTCATCGAGGCCCACGACGAGGGCGACCGCCTCACCGAGCAGGAGATGATCTCCACCTGCGTCCTGCTGCTCAACGCCGGCCACGAGGCCACGGTGAACGCCACGGTCAACGGCTGGTACGCCCTGTTCCGCAACCCCTCCCAGCTCGAACTGCTGCGCGCGGACCACACGCTCGTCCCCTCCGCGATCGAGGAGCTGATGCGCTACGACACCCCGCTCCAGCTGTTCGAACGCTGGGTCCTGGACGACATCGAGATCGCCGGTACGACGATCCCCCGGGGCGCGGAGATCGCCATGCTCTTCGGCTCCGCCAACCACGACGACTCGGTGTTCCCGAACCCGTCCGCCCTCGATCTGACCCGGGCGGACAACCCCCACATCTCCTTCAGCGCCGGTATCCACTACTGCATCGGCGCCCCCCTGGCCCGTATCGAGCTGGCGGCCTCGATGGGGGCGCTGCTGGAGAGGGCCCCGACGCTCCGGCTCGCCACCGAGCCGGAGAGGAAGCCGAACTTCGTGATCAGGGGGCTGGAGGGACTGGCCGTCGAGGTGGGCTGATCACGGTCGGGGCGTACCTCGGCCGATCACGTCGTCATGTCCCGCCGCCGCAACCCCGCCAGCCCGCCGGCCACCAGCACCGCCGCCAGCCCGGTCAGCACCAGCACCGGCCCCCAGTGCACGGAGCCGCCCGGCAGCTTCGGCAGGTGCCCGAACGGGGAGACGTCCAGCACCGCCTGCGGCACGTCCAGCGCGGGCCCGACCCAGCCGATCAGGAGCACCGCCCCGGCGACGCCCCATGCCGCCAGGGCCGCCCGGGGCAGGACCCCGTACAGCAGCACCGCCAGCCCGCCGATCACCCACACCGCCGGAAGCTGCACCAGACACGCGCCCAGGACGGGGCCGGTCTCCTTGCCGTAGCCGACGGCGAGGCCCAGTCCGGCCAGGAGCATGATCAGGGCGGCGCCGCCGAAGGCGATCAGCAGGTGCCCGGCGGCCCAGCGCAGGCGGCCGACCGCGTTCGCCAGGACCGGTTCCGCCCGGGCCGACGTCTCCTCGCCGTGCAGACGCAGCACCGACGCCACGATGTACAGCGATGCGACCAGGCCGAGCATGCCGGTCATCGACGCCAGGAACGCGTCCGTCAGGCCGGAGTGGCCGCCCATCCGCTCGAAGATCTTCCGGGCGTTCTCGTTGTCGCCCACCAGGTCCGCCGCACCCTCGGTCATACCGCCGTAGACGACCCCGGCCAGGAAGAAGCCGACGCTCCAGCCCAGCACGCCGCCCCGCTGCAACCTCCAGGCCAGGGCGCCCGCGCTGCCCAGACGCCCGGACGCGGGGCCGGGGCGGGTCGGCAGGAAGCTCATGCCGAGGTCCCGGCGGCCGGCCAGTGCGTAGGCCACCGCGCCCTGGAGGACCACCGCCCCGGCGGGCAGCGCCGGCACCCACCAGCGCTCGGAGGCGTACGGTCGCAGGTTCTCGAGCCAGCCCAGCGGTGAGAGCCAGGTCAGGAGGGACGAACCGTCGTCCGTGGCCGAGTCGCCCGCCGCGCGCAGGACGAACGCGGCCCCGAGCACCGCCGCTGTCAGGCCGCGTGCCAGCCGGGCGCTCTCCGTCAGTTGCGCGACGATCGCGGCCATCGTGGCGAAGACCATCCCGGTCCCGGCGATCCCGAGCCCGAGGGCCAGGGCCCCGGTGGTGCCCTGGCCGGCCAGCCCGGCCGTCAGCAGCAGCGCCAGCACCCCGTTCGCGACCGCCGCAGCCAGCAGGGCCGCCGTCAGGGAGGCCCGGCGGCCCACCGTCCCGGACGCCACCAGCTCCTGACGGCCGCTCTCCTCCTCGTCCCGGGTGTGCCGCACGACGACCAGCAGGCTCATCACGGCCGCCAGGGCACCGGCGTAGACGCCGGTCCGCCAGGCCGTCAGGGCGCCCAGCGAGTCGCCGAAGACCGGGCCGACCATCGCGCGCAGCGAGGAGTTGGTCTCCACCTGCCGGATCAGGTCTGCGCGTTCGGCGGGGGTGCCGTAGAGGCCCTCCAGCGTGCCCGGCATGGAGAGGACCATCAGCGCGTTCACCGCGATCCACACCGGGACCATCAGCCGGTCGCGGCGCAGCGCGAACCGCAACAACGTCCCCGTGCCGGCCAGTTGCCGTGAACTGCCGGGCCTCACCGCGAAGCTCGTCGTCATCGGGACTCCTCCGGGCTCTTTGCCCGGTAGTGCCGCAGGAACAGCTCCTCCAGCGTCGGCGGTGCCGACGTCAGCGACCGGACGCCCGACTCGCTCAGCGACCGCAGGGCGCCGTCCAGCCGGCCGGTGTCGACCTGGAACCGGACGCGGTGCCCCCGCACGTCGAGGTCGTGCACACCGGGCAGCTCCGCCAGGCCGTTGGGCGGGCCCGCCAGCTCGGCGACGACGCTGGTGCGGGTCAGGTGGCGCAGGTCGGCGAGCGAACCGCTCTCGACCGTACGGCCCTTGCGGATGATGCTCACCCGGTCGCACAGCTCCTCGACCTCGCTGAGGATGTGGGAGGAGAGCAGGACCGTCCGGCCCCGGTCGCGCTCCTCCTCGACGCAGCGCCGGAAGACCGCCTCCATCAGCGGGTCCAGGCCCGAGGTCGGCTCGTCCAGGATCAGCAGGTCGACGTCCGAGGCGAACGCGGCGACCAGGGCGACCTTCTGCCGGTTGCCCTTGGAGTAGGTGCGGCCCTTCTTGGTGGGGTCGAGTTCGAAGCGCTCGACCAGCTCCGCGCGGCGCCGCGCGTCGAGCCCTCCGCGCAGCCGGCCGTAGAGGTCGATGACCTCACCGCCGGTGAGGTTGCGCCACAGCGTCACGTCCCCGGGGACGTAGGCGATCCGGCGGTGCACCTCCACCGCGTCCGTCCACGGGTCGCGGCCGAGCACCTGAGCGGCGCCCGAGTCGGCGCGCAGCAGGCCGAGCAGGACCCGGATGGCGGTGGACTTCCCGGCGCCGTTGGGGCCGAGGAAGCCGTGGACCTCGCCGGCGGCGACCTCCAGGTCGAGCCCGTCGAGAGCGTGCGTCCGCCCGAAGGACTTGTGCAGTCCGGAGACTGTGATGGCTTTCGTCACGCTTCAGAACGTACGCTTCTTTCAGAAGTTTGTGAAGATAAAGAAGCCTATGAAGCGCGGCTAGGATGAGTTCCATGGCGGAATCAGCCGGGAGCGGCCGGGACGTGGAGGCCGTGTCGAGGTTCGTGGAGTCCTTCGCGGCGCAGCTCGTCGAGGCGGGGATGCAGCGCATGCCCGCCCGGGTCTTCGCCGCGCTCCTGTCCTGCGACGAGGGCTCGATGACCTCCGCCGAGCTGGGGGAGCAGCTGCGGATCAGCCCCGCGGCGGTCTCCGGGGCGGTGCGCTACCTGGCCCAGACGCACATGGTCTCGCGTGAGCGGGAACCGGGCTCGCGCCGGGAGCGCTACCGGGTGCACGGAGAGCAGTGGTACGAGGCCCTGACCAACCGGGAGGCCGTCCTGAAGCGGTGGGAGGTCGCCCTGCGCGAGGGCGTCACGAGCCTCGGCTCCGACACCCCGGCCGGCCGCCGCCTGGCGGAGACCCTCGCGTTCTTCGAGTTCCTCGAGGGCGAGATCGCGGAGCTGATGGAACGCTGGCGCGTGCACCGGGCCAGGACGTTCGGACCGGATGCCGAGCGCTGACTCACTGCCCGGACGGCACCGTCAGCCCCCACGCCCCCTCCCGCACCACCCACGTCCGGGTCCGCACCGGCCCCGACACCACCGAGTCGGCCCGGTAGCGGAAGTGTGCCCCGGACACCGTCACCGTCCGGCCCTCCGCCAGCAGCGGTGAGGCCTCCGCGCCCACGGACACCGGTCTGACCTCCACCGACGCGATCCCCGCCGCGGACGGTGACACCGACACCGCCTCCACCGGCTGGTTCAGGTCGACGAGGGTCTCGCCGTCCACCTCGACCCGCAGCCGCGACGGCCCCGGCTCCGGCGCGGCGGCGAGCCGGGACGGGCGGCCCGCCGGAACCAGGGTCCGGACCAGGGACTGGCAGGTCCGCAGCCACGGGTGGCCCGGCGCGTGGCCGGGGTCCGGCGCGGCCTGCGGGCCGGTCCCGGCCGGGGAGGGCGACAACGGCGGTATCCGCAGTGCGCCGAGCACCACCCCGTCACTGTCGTCGACCATCAGGTCCATCCGCCGCTCGACCCCGTCGAGCACCGCACGCGCCGCCGCCACCGTCCCCGTCGGCACCCCGAGCGACCGGGCCAGGGACTGCGCACCACCGACCGGCACCACCGACAGCGCGCATCCGGCCAGCTCCCGGTGGCGGTGCAGCAGCGCCACCGCACGGATCAGGGCCCGGTCGTCGCCGACCACCACCGGACGCCGGGAGCCCCGCCGGGCCAGCGCCCGCGCGAATTCCTCGGGCCCGTCCGGCAGGCACAGCTTCATGCCGGCACCCGCGCCGAGCACGTCTTTCGCGATCCTGACGGACTCTCCGTCCGACCGGCGGGCGACCGGGTCGACCACCACCAGCAGCTGCTCGGACGTCGCGGAAGTCGCCACCTCGGCCATGCCTCGCTTCCTCGGGTAGCATCTTTGTGCAAGAGCCCCTTGCGCTATTGCGCCAGGGGCTTCGTCTATTCCGGGGCATCCGGTCCGACGGTTGGCGGCCAACGGCGGTCGCGGTGCACGCGACAGCTGTTCCTCCGCGTACGCCCTCGACCATGGACATGCCCCGCCCGGAAGGGGTGTACGCGCGTGCCCGCACTTGTGCTGCTCGGTGCTCAGTGGGGTGACGAAGGCAAGGGAAAGGCCACCGACCTGCTCGGTGGTTCAGTGGATTATGTAGTGCGCTACCAGGGCGGCAACAACGCCGGCCACACGGTGGTCGTGGGTGACCAGAAGTACGCACTGCACCTCCTCCCTTCCGGAATCCTGTCTCCCGGCTGCACGCCGGTCATCGGTAACGGCGTCGTCGTCGACCCGTCGGTCCTGCTCTCCGAGCTGAGCGGTCTGAACGAGCGTGGCGTCGACACGTCCAAGCTCCTCATCAGCGGAAACGCGCACATCATCACGCCGTACAACGTGACGGTGGACAAGGTGACCGAGCGGTTCCTCGGCAAGCGGAAGATCGGCACGACCGGGCGCGGCATCGGCCCGACCTACGCCGACAAGATCAACCGCGTCGGCATCCGCGTGCAGGACCTGTACGACGAGTCGATCCTCACGCAGAAGGTCGAGGCGGCCCTCGACGTCAAGAACCAGATCCTCACCAAGCTCTACAACCGGCGCGCGATCGCCGTGGACCAGGTGGTCGAGGAACTGCTGGCCTACGCCGACAAGCTCGCGCCGTACGTCGCCGACACCGTCCTGGTCCTCAACCAGGCGCTGGAGGAGGACAAGGTCGTCCTGTTCGAGGGCGGTCAGGGCACCCTGCTCGACATCGACCACGGCACGTATCCCTTCGTGACCTCGTCGAACCCGACCGCGGGCGGCGCCTGCACCGGCGCCGGTGTCGGTCCGACGAAGATCAGCCGGGTCATCGGCATCCTCAAGGCGTACACGACCCGCGTCGGCGCCGGTCCGTTCCCGACCGAGCTGTTCGACGAGGACGGCGAGGCGCTGCGCCGCATCGGCGGTGAGCGCGGTGTCACCACCGGCCGTGACCGCCGCTGCGGCTGGTTCGACGCGGTCATCGCCCGCTACGCGACCCGCGTGAACGGCCTGACCGACTTCTTCCTCACCAAGCTCGACGTCCTCACCGGCTGGGAGCAGATCCCGGTCTGTGTGGCGTACGAGATCGACGGCAAGCGTGTCGAGGAGCTCCCGTACTCCCAGACCGACTTCCACCACGCCAAGCCGGTCTACGAGATGCTCCCGGGGTGGAACGAGGACATCTCCAAGGCGAAGACCTTCGGTGACCTGCCGAAGAACGCCCAGGCGTACGTGAAGGCGCTGGAGGAGATGTCCGGCGCCCCGATCTCCGCGATCGGTGTGGGCCCGGGCCGGGACGAGACGATCGAGATCAACTCGTTCATCTGATCCGCCCCCGCGTCCGCAGGCCGCCCCCCGTGCGCACGGGGGGCGGCCCGCGTTCTCCCGCAGGGAGAGTTGCCGGGAACGGGCATACGCTGGAAGCCATACCCCCGCGTGCGTCGACCAGAAGAAGGTGAGTGCGATGCGCGTACTGCTCAAGGCGTCCATGGACACGGAGAAGGCCAACGAGGCCATCCGGAACGGCACCATGGGGAAGCTGATCCAGGAGTCGCTGGAACAGATCAAACCCGAAGCGGCCTACTTCACCTCCGACCACGGCAAGCGCACCGCTTTCCTGGTCTTCGACATGCAGGACAGTTCGCAGATGCCGGTGCTCAGCGAGCCCTTCTTCCTCCAGCTCAACGCGGAGATCACCTACACGCCGGTGATGAACGTCGAGGACGTGCAGAAGGGCCTCTCCCAGCTGGGACGCTGAGCCCGGCGAGGCTCAGCTGAAGACGATCATCGACCCCTGGGCGAGGCTGCGGGTCACGGCCGCGTGCAGCCCGAGCCACACGTGCCGTTCACGGGCGAACGGGCTCGGGTCGTACGGGGCGGGAACGGCCGGTTCCTCCAGCTCCGTCGGTGCGAGCGGCGGCTGGGGGGCCGCCGGCGGGTTGGCCGGGTCGATGCCGAGCGCCGGGGCGACCAGCTCCAGCTCCCGCAGCAGGGCGTGCGAGGAGCCCAGCGGGCCGCCGCCCGCGAGGAGATCGTCGTCGGCGAGCGGACGGGGGAAGTCGACGGGGACGTAGGCGCCGGCGTGGTCGTAGTGCCAGACCAGGTGCGACTGCTGGGCCGTCGACTCGAACATCTCCAGCAGCTGCTCGTAGTCGCCGCCCAGTTCGTCCACCGGCGTCACCGGCAGGCCGCACACCTGGAGCAGATAGACGCGGCGCAGGAAGTGCAGCGCGTCGTAGTCGAAGCCCGCGACCGGCGCGACCTCGCCGTTCAGGCCCGGCATGTACTGGTACACCGGCACCGGCGGCAGACCGGCCTCCGCGAGCACCTTGTTGTATTGCGCGAGTTCCTCGGCGAAGGGGTTGTCCGGCGTGTGGCACAACACGTCGACGAGCGGTACCAGCCACAGGTCACAGGCCAAAGAAGGCTCCTCGCTCAGCGCGGTGGTCGGGTAGCACGATGGTCAAGAAGGGTAGCGGTGCGGCACGGTCACGGCTCCCGCCGTGCATGTCCCATACCCATACGGACAGCGACGACTCGGGTCATCCGGAGGCGAGACGCTCGATCAGGCTGAGCGAGTGCGTGTTGTACGCGGCGATGATCGCCCGGGCGGTGTCGTTGTCGCGGTCGATCAGGGCGTCGACCAGCTCGGTGTGACCGGCCCACAGCTCGCCGCGCAGATCGGTGAGCCGGCGCAGGTGCTGCACCGCGCAGACCCAGGTCTGGACGCGCAGCCGGTGCAGGAAGTCGGCGAGGTAGGGGTTGCCGAAGCAGGCGCCGAGCTCGCGCCAGAAGCGCAGGTCGTAGCCGATGAGGACGGTGAGATCACCGGCGGCTGCGGCCCGCTGTGCCTCCTCGCCGCGCCTGCGGACCCCGGCGACGACGGCGGCGGACCGGGGATCGTCCGGCCGCACCGCGTTGGGGCGTCCCTCGGTGAGCGCGAGGAACATCCCCTCGATGACCAGCCCGCGGGCCTCGATCATGCCGCGGAAGTCCTCGACCGAGTACTCGTGGACCCGGAAGCCGCGGTGCTGGTCGGCTTCCAGGAGCCCCTGTGCCGAGAGGTCGACGAGCGCCTCGCGCACCGGCGTCGCGGAGACCCCGTACTGCTCGGCGATCTCCTTGACCGTGAACTCCTGCCCCGGCTGGAGCCGCCCGGCCAGCACCTCGTCACGAAGAGCGTCGGCGATCTGCTGCCGCAGGGTGCTGCGCGTCACGGCGCCGTTGCCGGTGCTGGCGGGCATGGTCAGGGCGTCTCCCTCGTGGCGTTCGGGTGGCGTGCGCGTACATGTCTACGAGCACGCCACCTTACGCGTTCGAATGAGGCGCGAGAATGTCGGTTACTGACGGGTTTACAGGTCTTTACCGGGTGTACTCGTCCGCCACCGAGAGGGCCGAGTCCAGCGCCGCGAGCCCCTCCTTCAGCTCCGCCTCGCTGATGTTGCAGGGCGGCACCACGTGCGTCCGGTTCATGTTCACGAACGGCCACAGCCCGCCCTTCTTGGCGGCGGCGGCGAAGGCGGCCATGGGCGCGTTGGCCTCACCGGCCGCGTTGTACGGCACCAGCGGTTCCCGCGTCCCGCGGTCGCGCACCAGCTCCAGTGCCCAGAACATGCCCACGCCGCGCACCTCGCCGACGCTCGGGTGCCGCTCGGCGAGCGCCCGCAGTTCCGGCCCGACGACGGACTCGCCGAGCCGGGCCGCGTTCTCGACGACGCCCTCCTCGGCCATCACGCCGATCGTCGCGACGGCGGCGGCGCACGCCAGCGGATGCCCGGAGTAGGTCAGACCGCCGGGGTAGGGCCGCTTCCCGAAGGTCTCCGCGATCGCGGCGGAGATCGCCACCCCGCCCAGCGGCACATATCCGCTGTTCACGCCCTTGGCGAAGGTGAGCAGGTCGGGCGTGACGTCGAACAGGTCCGCCGCGAACCACTCACCGGTCCGCCCGAACCCGGCCATGACCTCGTCCAGGACGAAGACGATCCCGTGCTTGTCACAGATCTCCCGCACCCCGGCGAGATAGCCGGGCGGCGGGACCATGATCCCGGCCGTGCCCGGGATCGTCTCCAGGATGATCGCCGCGACGGTCGAGGGCCCCTCGAAGGCGATCGTCGTCTCCAGGTGCTCCAGCGCCCGCGCGCACTCCTGCTCCTCCGTCTCGGCGTAGAAGCGGGAGCGGTAGAGGTAGGGCGCCCAGAAGTGCACGACCCCGGCCGTGCCGCTGTCGGAGGCCCAGCGGCGCGGGTCGCCGGTGAGGTTCACAGCCTGCTGCGTACCGCCGTGGTACGAGCGGTACGCCGACAACACCTTCGGGCGGCCCGTGTGCAGGCGGGCCATCCGGATCGCGTGCTCGACGGCGTCGGCGCCGCCGTTGGTGAAGAAGATCTTGTCCAGGTCGCCGGGGGTCCGCTCGGCGATCAGCCGGGCCGCCTCCGACCGGGCCTCGACCGCGAAGGCGGGGGCGAAGGTGGTCATCTTCGCGGCCTGCTCCTGGATCGCGGCGACGATCTTCGGGTGCTGGTAGCCGACGTTCGTGTAGACGAGCCCGCTGGAGAAGTCGAGGTAGCGCCGGCCGTCGTAGTCCCAGAAGTACGACCCCTCGGCACCGGCGACGGCGAGCGGGTCGATGAGCTCCTGAGCGGACCAGGAGTGGAACACGTGGTCACGGTCGGCGGCCTTCACGGCGGCGCCGGCTTCGGGGTTCGGCTGAGGGGTCATGCGGGCGAGCGTAGGTGCGGGGGAGAGGGCGGTGAAATCGGCGGCCTGTCTGGCGTCGGCGGCATTCCGCGACAGGTTGTCCAGACGGGACCGAGCTATTGACAGCATGCTGCGTTCTAGACAGAATACTGTCATAAGCGCACGGGACCGAGGAGGAGCCATGAACGCCACCACCGCCCGGCACGGCAAGCCCGTCCATCTCGCCGTCTACGACACCCTCGCCGACTGGGAGACCGGCCACGCCACGGCCCAGCTCGCCCGCGCCGGCCGGGAGATCCGCACCGTCGGCCCGTCCACGGCCACGGTGAGGAGCGTCGGCGGCCTGCGCATCCGGCCCGACCTCGCCCTGGACGACCTGCGCCCCGAGGACAGCGCGCTGCTGATCCTCCCGGGCGCCGACCTCTGGGACACCTCGGGCGACCTCGCCCCCTTCGCCCGCAAGGCCCGGGAATTCCTCGGCGCGGGCGTCCCGGTCGCCGCGATCTGCGGCGCCACCGCCGGCCTCGCCCGGGAGGGCCTGCTCGACGACCGCGATCACACCAGCGCGGTCTCCTTCTACCTGGCCGCGACCGGCTACGCGGGCGGCGGACGCTACGTCGAGGCCGACGCGGTCACCGACGCCGGCCTGGTCACCGCGGGTCCGACCGAACCGGTCGCCTTCGCCCGCGAGATCCTCCGCCTGCTCGGGGTCTACGAAGGCGAGGTGCTCGACGCCTGGTACCGGCTGTTCCACGACTCCGATGCACAGGCGTACGGGGTGCTGGAGAAGGCCGGCGCGCTGTGAGCCGCGAACGCCAGGACCTGCTCAGCCGCAGCGCCCTCGGGGTGTTCCGGCTCAACGGCCAGTTCCTCGCCGTCGCGGAGGAACTGGCCCGGCCCGCCGGGCTCACGGCCGCCTGGTGGCAGGTGCTCGGCGCGGTCCTCGGGGAACCGCTGCCCGTCTCCGGCATCGCCCGCGCCATGGGCATCACACGGCAGAGCGTGCAGCGCATCGCCGACCTGCTGGTCGAGCGGGGCCTGGCGGAGTACCGGCCCAACCCGGCGCACCGCCGCGCCAAGCTCCTCGCGCCGACCGGCGAGGGCCGTGCGGCGATCGCCCGGATCGACCCCGGGCACGCGGCGTTCGCCGACCGGCTGGCCGAGGCGTTCGGGGAGACGGAGCTCACGGAGGCGGTACGGACGCTGGAACGGCTGTCGAAGGCACTCGACCAGGCGGGGCTGCCCCACCCTTCGCCTGTTACGGAACCGTAGACGTTGCCCGGGCCGCCCCGGCCCCGACCCGCACTATTCTCGATCCGTTGCTCGCGTGTGGGGGGAAGGCGGCTGAGCGATGGAGAAGCTGGGGCCCGGGGACCCGCAACGGATCGGCGCGTATCGGCTGCTGGCGCGGCTCGGTGCCGGGGGCATGGGGCACGTCTATCTGGCCCGCTCGGAGCGTGGCCGCACGGTCGCCGTGAAGCTGGTCCGTGAGGAACTCGCCGCGCAGGAGGAGTTCCGGGAGCGGTTCCGGCAGGAGGTGCAGGCCGCGCGGCGGGTCGGCGGCTACTGGACCGCGCCGGTGCTGGACGCGGACACCGAGGCGGCGGTGCCGTGGGTCGCCACGGGGTATGTCGCCGGGCCGAGTCTCCAGCAGGTCGTCGGGCACGACCACGGTGCCCTGCCCGAGCGGACGGTCCGCATCCTCGCGGCCGGGCTCGCGCACGCGCTCAAGGACATCCACGCCGCCGGCATCGTCCACCGCGACCTCAAGCCGTCCAACGTGCTGGTCACCATCGACGGCCCGCGCGTCATCGACTTCGGCATCGCCCGCGCGCTGGAGACGGTGACGGACGGCGGGCTCACGCGCACCGGCGCGCTCGTCGGATCACCCGGCTTCATGGCGCCCGAGCAGGTGCGCGGCGACCGCATCACCCCGGCGTGCGACGTCTTCTGCCTCGGCTCGGTCCTCGCCTACGCCGCGACCGGCGCCCTGCCCTTCGGCACCGCCAACAGCGGCGTGCACGCCCTGATGTTCCGCATCGCCCAGGAGGAACCGGACCTGGAGGGCGTCCCCGAGGGCATCGCCGACCTCGTCCGGGACTGCCTGCGCAAGGACCCCGCCGCCCGGCCCTCCCTCGACCGCGTCCTGCAACGCACGGGCGCCGACGACACCGTCTCCGACGGCCGCGCCCTCGACCCGTGGCTGCCGAGCGCACTGGTCGCCCAGCTGGGGCGGCACGCCGTGCGGCTGCTGGACGCGGAGGATCCGGAAGGCGAGGGGGGCGGCACTCCCGCGGCGCGGCAGGGCGGTGCCGTGGCGCTGCCGGCCGGTACCGCCGAGCGTCCCGGAGCCGAGCCGGCCGATCAGCGCGGCTCCGCCCCCGGCGCCGTCCCACCGCCTGTCCCCTCCGGGGCCCCCGGTCCCGGGCCCGGTCCCGCCGCACCGCCCGCCCCGGCCGGGTCCGGTCCCGGCCCGACCCCCGAACACGCGCCCGCCGCCGACGAGTCGTCGCCACGCCCGGCGCTGCCCGCCGCGACCCCCGGGCCGCCTCCGCCGGGCCTGCCGGGGGAGGGGCCGCCGGTGAACCATCTGCCCACCATGGTCGCGGGGCAGAGCGCGCCCCCGGCGCCCCGGCAGCTCCCGGCCGCCGGTGCCCCGTCCCACCCGCACATGCAGCCGGCTCCGGCCCCGTACCCGGCGTACGGCTACCCCCAGCAGCACCCCCAGCCCGGTGTCCCGGGCGTCGCCCCGCCCCACCCCGCCTACGGCGGTCTCGGTTCCACCCCGCCCTACGGCCCGCCGCCCTACGGCCCGACCCCGCCGTACGGCCCCCCGCAGCCGCCGCCGCGAGGAGGCGGTCGTTCCACCGCGCTGCTGGTCGTGATCGCCCTGGTCGTCGCGCTCGCCGCGGGCGGGTCGGTGTACGCGCTGATGCAGGGCGGCGGTGACGACCGGGCCGACGACGGCCCCGGCCCCACACACAGCACGGGCGCGCCCCCGACCACCCCGGGCCCGTCCCCGACGGCCTCGCGGCCCGACACCTCCTCCTCCCCGGCGGACGGCACGATCCCGACCGGGTACCTCGGCACCTGGTCCACGACCATCGACAACGCCGACGGTGAGCACAGCCGTTCGCTCACCATCCAGCAGGGTGAACCGGGCGACCCGGTCCTGTCCCTCGTGGCCGACGGCCCGACCAAGGGCGGCGGTACCTACCACTGCGTGTTCGAGGGGCGGTTGACCACGGAGCCCGGTTCGGACGGTGCGCTGAAGATCGGCCCGTCCAGCGTGAAGACCGGACAGCCCCGCACGGCGTGCACCCCGGGCGCGGCCACCGAGGTCACCCTCCTCCCGGACGGCACGCTCCAGCGTGTGAACACCAGCAGCGGGGAACGGCTGACGTACACGAAGCAGTGACCGACTCCTGTGGGACAGGAGGTCGTTGAACGTCGGGCGAATTCCGGCCGACGAACACCGGAGGGGCGCTCGCGCGGCCGTACGGTGACCGGACGATCGAAGCGTCCGGGCGGCGGCGGGGGCACCCACGAGGGAGTGGTTGAGCCTACGACGGGAACACCCTGCGCATCCCGCGCGTCCCGCTCAACCGCAGTGACCCCTTCAAGCTGCTCGTGCTCCTGTCCGGCGGGGACGTCGGCGACGAGATCCGGCGGTCGGCGGACTGCGCGACGGCGAGGTGCACCCCAACCGCAGTGCCACGCCGGACGAGAAGCCCCCGCTGTTCAGCCGGGCCGCACGGCTGATCGCCCTCGCGCTCACGGCGAGCGCGGTCACCCTGGCGGCGATCGTCGTCGCCCAGGACGACACCCCGCCCCCGATCGGCTGCGCGAGCGGCACCCTCACCCTCACCGGTTCCACCGCGTTCGCCCCCGTCCTGCGCGAGGTGGCCGCGAAGTACGAGCGGGACTGCGGCGGCGATCCGGTCATCGACGTGGACGCCCACGGCTCGACGGTCGGGATACGCGAACTCACGGCGGCCGGCGCCCGGGCGAAACGGGACTCCCGGGATCCCCCGCCGGTGGTGGCCCTGTCGGACGGCCCCAAGCCCGCCGGCCTGCCCGACCTGCGGGAGAACCGGGTGGCGGTGTCCGTCTTCGCACTCGTGGTCAACGACGACGTGAAGCTGACGAACCTGTCGACCGGCGACGTCCGGCGCCTCTACCGGGGCGGGATCCGCAACGGGCGGCAGGTCGGCGGCCCCGACCTGCCCGTGCGCCTCGTCAGCCGGGACGCCAACTCCGGGGCGAGATCGCCGACTCCTCCGTCGACTGCCTCCACAAGGACGCCCCGACGGCAGCCGTCCCGCGCTGCGAACTCGACTCGACCGAACAGGTCCTGGCCACGGTCGCCGGCCTTCCCGGCGCCCTCGGCTACAGCGAACTCAATCTGGCCGCCCGCGCCAAGGGCCTGCACTCCCTGCGCCTGGACGGTGATCCCGCCTCGGCCGACGCCATCGAGCACGGCACCAGCGACTACCCCCACCGCGAGATCGAGTACGCCTACACCTACGGCCGCCCCCCGGCCGGCTCCCTGGCGTCGAGCTTCCTCCCGTACCCGGCCCGCGGCAACGGCCAGGACGTCATCCGCACCCACCGCCCTCTGCCGTGCTGGACCCCGGAAGGGCTCACCCTGTGCGCGCGCGACGGCGGGAGCTGAGGCTCCTCAGCGCGGTTCCGGCGGCCGCTGCCGGGGCATGTTCGGTCGCGCGCCCCCCGCCGGAGGCACGGCGAACCGCCCGTTCACCCCCGCCTCGGGGCCGCGCGCCGGCCCGGGGAACACCACCGCCTGCAACCCCACCGGCGCGGCACCCCCCGACCGGAACTCCCCCATCCAGTCCGCCGTCTCCACCCGCACCAGTTCCGTCACGTCCTCGGAGAACCTCCGCAGCACCCCGAGGCACCGCTCGGCGGCCTCGCCGGCCGTCCCCTCCGCCGGCCCCAGCACCTCCCGCACGCTCTCCGCCGCCCAGTCGAACTGCAACGCCTGAAGCCGCCGCTGCACGGCCTGTGCGGTGGCCACGTCCCGCATCCACCCGGACGTCACCCCGAAGTACCGGTCGACGGCCACGCACGCGGCGCCCAGCAGCAGCGCCAGGCACCCCCAGGGGGCAATCCCGTCCGCGACGCCGGTCAGATCCAGCAGGGGCAGCGCGACCCCGGTGACCGCCCCGGCCGCGGCCCCGCAGCGCAGCACCCGCGCGCACCGCCGCTTCCACACCCGGTCCACGAGGTACCAGGCCGCCGTCCGCAGCGCCCCGCGCTCCACCCACCGGTACAGCTCGTCCAGCCGGACCGCCGGCTCGCCCCAGTCCCCGAGCGGGAAGACCCGCCCGGTCAGATCGCCCGGCCGCAGCCCGGCCGCCGCCTGCTCGCCCCGCCCGTCCTGAGGCGGCCCCTCGGGCTGCATCTCCGGCTGACCCACCCGGCACTCCTCACTGACCACGAACGACCACGCACGGTTCACTCACCGATCACGCTGCGCGAGGGGCGAAAGACCGCCTCCCGAACGCGCCCGACCCTTCCTACCTCCCAATGGGTGGCGAAGACGTAGCTTTCGCCTCTTTTCCGCCCGGAAGTATTCCTTGATCGGGTATAGGGCGCGAGGGGGACTCACTCGAAAGAGTGCTGGGGCGACGGCAGCCCCGACCACGTAGGCTCGTGCCGAACGGGAAAACCCGTACCGAGCAAGGAGCTGATCGTGATCCCCGGTGGTGGCCAGCCCAATATGCAGCAGCTGCTCCAGCAGGCCCAGAAGATGCAACAGGACCTGGCACAGGCGCAGGAGGAACTGGCGCAGACGGAGGTCGACGGGCAGGCGGGCGGCGGTCTGGTGACGGCCACCGTCACCGGCGCCGGCGAGCTGCGCGCCCTGAAGATCGACCCGAAGGCGGTGGATCCCGAGGACACCGAGACCCTCGCCGACCTGGTCGTGGCGGCCGTCCAGGCGGCCAACGAGAACGCGCAGACGCTCCAGCAGCAGAAGCTGGGCCCGCTCACGCAGGGGCTGGGCGGCGGCGGCATCCCCGGCCTGCCGTTCTGACCCGGCGCACCGCCTTCCTCGGACAGGCGGCTGACAACTACGGTACGTACGGGACGGTGCGTACCGACCCCGAAGACCCAGGAAGGGCAGTCCGTTGTACGAAGGCGTGGTCCAGGACCTGATCGACGAGCTGGGGCGGCTGCCCGGCGTCGGTCCGAAGAGCGCGCAGCGGATCGCCTTCCACATCCTCCAGGCCGAGCCGACGGACGTACGGCGTCTCGCGCAGGCCCTGATGGAGGTCAAGGCGAAGGTCCGCTTCTGCGCGGCCTGCGGCAACGTCGCGCAGGAGGAACTGTGCAGCATCTGCCGCGACACCCGGCGCGACCCGGCCGTCATCTGCGTGGTCGAGGAGCCGAAGGACGTCGTGGCGATCGAGCGCACGCGTGAGTTCCGGGGCCGCTACCACGTCCTGGGCGGCGCGATCAGCCCGATCGACGGGGTCGGCCCGGACGATCTGCGCATCAGGGAGCTGCTGGCCCGTCTCGCCGACGGCACGGTCACCGAGCTCATCCTCGCCACGGACCCGAACCTGGAGGGCGAGGCGACGGCGACGTACCTCGCCCGCATGATCAAGCCCATGGGCCTGAAGGTCACCCGCCTGGCCAGCGGCCTCCCGGTGGGTGGCGACCTGGAATACGCGGACGAGGTCACACTCGGCCGCGCCTTCGAGGGGAGACGACTCCTAGATGTCTGACGCCACGCTGCACGCGACCGACCAGAACCCGGACGATTTCGCGGTCCAGATCGCGGACCAGATCGAGAGCTTCCTGGTCGCCGTCACGGAGGTCGCGAAGGGCGACGAGCCGGAATCGGCCGTGCCCTTCCTCCTCCTGGAGGTCTCGCAACTCCTCCTGGCCGGCGGCCGGCTCGGCGCGCACGAGGACATCGTGCCCGACGAGCGCTACGAACCCGACTCGGGCCCCGAGCCGGACGTCGACGCGCTCCGCGAGAACCTGGCCCGCCTGCTGGACCCGATCGACGTCTACTCGGAGGTCTTCGACCCCTACGAGCCCCGCAAGGCGCCCGTGCCGGCCCGGATCTCCGACGACCTGGCCGACGTCATGGCCGACCTGCGCCACGGCATGTCCCACTACCGCGCGGGCCGCACCAGCGAGGCCCTGTGGTGGTGGCAGTTCTCCTACTTCTCCAACTGGGGCTCCACCGCGTCGGCCACCCTCCGGGCCCTGCAGTCGATCCTCGCCCACGTCCGCCTCAACCAGCCCCTCGCCGAACTCGACGGCCTGGACACGGACCAGGGCATGGGCGACGACACCCTGGAGATCGAGGCGGGCCGGGTGATGGCCGAGGAGATCGCCGGGCCCCTGGGTCTGCGCCCGGCGAAGTAACCGGTCAGATCCGAACGGCCGTACCGGTGACGCCGATTCCGCTGTGCGGGTCCGCCGGCACCGACACCGTGATCGTGCTCGGGCGTCCCATGTCCGCACCCTGATGGATCGTCAGCGTCGCGGGCACGGGCACGAGTTCGAGTTCCCTCAGGTAACCGCCGAACGCGGCAGCCGCCGCTCCCGTCGCCGGGTCCTCGACCACGCCGCCGGGCGGGAAGGGGTTGCGGGCGTGGTAGACGGTGGGTGACTCCCGCCGCACCAGGTCGATCGTGGTCCAGTCCCTGCGGGCCATGAGGGCGGTGAGCGCCGCCATGTCGTAGTCCAGGTCCGCCAGCCGATCCCGGCTCGCGGCGGCGACGATCGGGTGCCAGGCACCGGCGAAGGCCACACGGGGCGGCAGTGCCGGGTCCAGGTCATCGGCGGACCAGCCGAGGATCGCGAGCAGCGCGGCGAGGTCGGCCTCCTCGAGCGGGACGGTGCGCGGCGCGACGCTCACCAGGGTCGCCACGAGGGTGCCGTCCGCCGCGCGGTCCGTGGTGACGGTGACCGGGCCCGCCGCGGTGCGCAGCGGCAGTCGCCCGGTGCCGTGCCGTTCCGCGTGGGCGACGGCCGTGGCGATCGTCGCGTGGCCGCAGAACGGCACCTCCGCCAGGGGGCTGAAGTAGCGGACGTCCAGGGAGCCGTCGCCGGACTCCATCGCGAACGCCGTTTCCGAGTAGCCCAGTTCGGCCGCGGCCGCCAGCATCGCCGCGTCGTCGGCGCCGCTCGCGTCGAGCACCACCCCCGCCGGGTTGCCGCCCTCGGGATCCGTGCTGAACGCCACGTAGCGCAGTATCTCCATGCCCCGACGGTAGCGCCCGGCCCCCTGTCACGCAGCGTGATTTGGGGGCTCCTTGTACGGGCCCTGTACGCGGGCTGTACGACCCCTGACCGGTGAAACGCGAGGCTGGAGCCACTTCCACCGCAGAGAACGCGGAGGCAGGTCAACTCCCCTCGAACGCACTGGAGACGACATGAACCGTCGCCCCGTCCGCAGTCGCATAGCCGTCGCCACCGCCACCGCGGTCCTGGCCACGGGCACCTTCGCCCTCGGCGCCGGGATCGCCGGAGCCGACTCCGGGAGCAAGGGCACGAAGCACGCCGAGCCGGTGACCAAGGCGCAGGTGCTCAGTCTGTTCGACCGCTGGAACGCCGCGCTGGGGACCGGTGACCCGAAGAAGGTCGCCGACCTGTACGCGAAGGACGCGGTCCTGCTGCCGACCGTCTCCAACCAGGTCCGCACGGACAGAGCCGGGATCGTCGACTACTTCGAGCACTTCCTGCGGAACAAGCCGGTCGGGACGAAGGTCGAGTCGGTCGTCAACGTCCTCGACCGTGACACCGTCATCGACACCGGTGTGTACGAGTTCGTGCTCACCGACCACGACACGGGCGAGAAGAGAACCGTCAAGGCCCGCTACACCTACGCCTACGAGAAGCAGTCCGACGGCACGTGGCTGATCGTGAACCACCACTCCTCGAAGATGCCGCAGGGCTGAGCCGGGTCAGCCGCCGCCCCGGTGGGACGCCCGGAGCGTGATCGTCACGCACAGGCCTCCACCGGGCGAGTCCGTCAGCGCCACGGTCCCGCCGTCGTCCGTCGCCAGCTGCCTGACGACGGCGAGACCGAGGCCGGAGCCGGACTTGCCGGTCAGGCCCTGGCCACGCCAGAAACGGTCGAAGGCACGGGACTTCTCGGCGTCCGACATGCCGGGTCCCTCGTCCAGGACCGACACCCCCACCACATCGCCCCGGGGCTCCACCCGCACGGTGATCGTTCCGCCGTCGGGCGAGACCTCCAGGGCGTTGGAGAGCACGTTGTCCAGCATCTGGTCCAGGGCACCAGGGCTGGCCAGCACGGACGGCCGGCCGTCGATACTCCCCCTGAGCGCGATGGTGACTCCGCGCTCGTCGGCGGCCGGCCTCCACACGGCGAGCCGCTCCCGCACGATGTCCATCAGCGGGAGCGGCTCGGCCGCCGTCACCTTCGCCTCGGCCCGGGCCAGCACCAGCAGCCCGCTGACCAGCCGGCTCATCCGCACGACCTCCGCCGTCGCCTGCTCCACGTCCTCCCGTACGAACTCGTCGTCCACCCCGTCCGCGATGTTGTCCAGGGACAGCCGCAGCGCCGTCAGCGGGGTGCGCAGCTGGTGGGAGGCGTCCGCGACGAAGATGCGCTGGGCCGCGATCAGGGTGTCCAGGCGTTCGGCGCCCTGGTTGAGGGTGCGTGCCAGGGTCTGGGTCTCGGGCGGGCCCGTCACGGGGGAGCGGGCGGTCAGATCGCCGTCGCTGAACTTGCTGGCCATGTCGTTGAGCTGGCGCAGCGGTCTGGTCAGGCGCCGGGCCACCCCGACGCCGAGCAGGGCGGCCACCCCGAGGACGAGCACGGCGAGGACCGCCCGGAAGCCCCAGATCTGCCACAGCCGGCCGGTCATCTCGTCGGTCGAGTAGATGATGCGTACGGCGCCGACGACCCGGTCCGTGCCGGCCGCGCGGGCGGGCACGGTGATCACCAGTTCGGGGCCCCAGATGAAGGAGGAGCCCCAGTCGGTCGTGGGCGTGCCGTCCTTCAGGGCCCGGGTCAGTGCCGCGTCGGCCGTCGGCCGCGGAAGGTCCGCCGGGCAGTTCGCGGTGCGGGTCACCTGGATCTCGTCGTCGTAGGCCCTGGCCATCTTCTCCAGGGCCTCGCAGGAGGCGGGCCGGCCGTCGCCCAGCAGCAGGGCCATGGCGTCGGCCTCGCGCAGGACGGCCGACTTGGTGTCGCCGCGCAGCTGGCCCGTGAGCGTGAACGCCACCGGCACGGTGAACAGCGCGATCGCGACCGCGACGAGCAGGACGTAACTGCGGACGAGCTGGCGGATCATGAGGCGCCGCCGGCCCCGCCCGTGCCGCCGCCCCCGCTGCCGCCGCCCGCGCCCGCGCCCGCGTCGGTGTCGGCGCCGGTGTCCCTGATGATCTCCAGCCGGAAGCCGACCCCGCGCACGGCCTCGATGGTGATCGCCCCCGCGAGCTTGCGCCGCAGCGCCGCCACGTGCACGTCCAGTGTCTTCGTCGGCCCGAACCAGTTCGCGTCCCAGACCGCTTCCATGATCTGCTCGCGCGACATCAGCGCCCCGGGCTCCTCGGTGAGGAAGGCCAGCAGGTCGTACTCCTTGGGCGCGAGGGCGACCTCCTCGCCGTCGAGGCGCACCCGGGCCGCCCTGCGGTCGACGGTCAGGCGGGTGCCGTAGCGGTCGGGGCCGGGGTCGGGCGTGCCCGTCGGGGTGCGGGGCTGTGTGCGGCGCATGACCGCCCTTATCCGCGCGATGACCTCCCGGACGCCGAACGGCTTGGAGACGTAGTCGTCCGCGCCGAGCTCCAGGCCGACCACCCGGTCGGTCTCGTCGCTGCGGGCGCTGATCACGATGATCGGCACGTCGCCGCGCTCGCGCAGCGTCTTGCAGACGTCCAGGCCGTCGGTGTCGGGCAGGCCGAGATCCAGCAGGACGACGTCGTACGGACCTTCGTGCCGCAGGGCCGCCCCGCCCGTGGTGACCCACTCGACCTCGAAGCCGTAGCGCTTCAGGCCACGGCGCAGGGACTCGGCGACCGGTTCATCGTCTTCCACCAGGAGTACGCGCACAGGCGAACCCTAATGCTTGAAAGTTGGGTCACCGGGATCGTCCGGAGGAGGGTTGTGACCCCGGGCACTTTCCCGAGTGGCCCGTGCCCAGATGGGCATGAGCGACTCTGGACGGGCGGGCCGGGATCTCACCATGCGATATCGCGGAGGGGTTTTTCGGACGCTCGTTAGACTGAGCCGACCGCGGTACGAATGCGTATGAGCGGACAGAGACGGATTGAGCGAGGAGCGCACGTGGGCCTTGTCGTGCAGAAGTACGGAGGCTCCTCCGTAGCCGATGCCGAGGGCATCAAGCGCGTCGCCAAGCGGATCGTGGAAGCGAAGCAGAACGGCAACCAGGTGGTTGCCGTGGTTTCCGCGATGGGCGACACGACGGACGAGCTGATCGATCTCGCCGAGCAGGTTTCCCCGATGCCTGCCGGGCGCGAGCTCGACATGCTGCTGACCGCCGGAGAGCGGATCTCCATGGCCCTGCTGGCCATGGCGATCAAAAAGCTGGGCCACGAGGCCCAGTCGTTCACCGGCAGCCAGGCAGGTGTCATCACCGACTCGGTCCACAACAAGGCCCGGATCATCGACGTCACGCCGGGCCGGATCAAGACCTCGGTGGACGAGGGCAACATCGCGATCGTCGCCGGTTTCCAGGGCGTCAGCCAGGACACCAAGGACATCACCACCCTCGGCCGCGGCGGCTCCGACACCACGGCGGTGGCTCTCGCCGCCGCCCTCGACGCCGACGTCTGCGAGATCTACACCGACGTCGACGGCGTGTTCACCGCCGACCCGCGTGTGGTGAAGAAGGCCCGGAAGATCGACTGGATCTCCTTCGAGGACATGCTCGAACTGGCGGCATCCGGGTCGAAGGTGCTGCTCCACCGCTGCGTGGAGTACGCCCGCCGGTACAACATCCCGATCCACGTCCGGTCCAGCTTCAGCGGACTTCAGGGCACCTGGGTCAGCAGCGAGCCGATTACGCAAGGGGACAAGCAGGTGGAGCAGGCTCTCATCTCCGGTGTCGCGCACGACACCTCCGAGGCCAAGGTCACGGTCGTCGGTGTGCCGGACAAGCCGGGCGAGGCGGCCTCGATCTTCCGCACGATCGCCGACGCCGAGATCAACATCGACATGGTCGTGCAGAACGTGTCCGCCGCCTCCACGGGCCTGACGGACATCTCCTTCACGCTGCCGAAGACCGAGGGCCGCAAGGCCATCGACGCGCTCGAGAAGAACAAGGCCGGCATCGGCTTCGACTCGCTGCGCTACGACGACCAGATCGGCAAGATCTCCCTCGTCGGCGCCGGCATGAAGACCAACCCGGGCGTCACGGCCGACTTCTTCACGGCCCTGTCCGACGCGGGCGTGAACATCGAGCTGATCTCGACCTCCGAGATCCGTATCTCGGTCGTCACGCGCGCCGACGACGTGCCCGAGGCCGTCCGCGCCGTGCACTCCGCGTTCGGGCTCGACTCCGACAGCGACGAGGCCGTCGTCTACGGAGGCACCGGCCGCTGATGGCCGATCTCCGACAGGACGCCCGGACCGGACGGTCCGGGCGTCCGACGCTTGCCGTGGTGGGGGCGACCGGAGCCGTCGGCACGGTCATGCTCCGGATCCTGTCCCAGCGGGCCGACGTGTGGGGCGAGATCCGGCTGATCGCCTCCCCGCGCTCGGCCGGCCGCAAACTGACCGTGCGCGGCGAGGAGACCGAGGTCGTCGCGCTCGCCGAGGAGGCCTTCGACGGCGTCGACGTCGCCATGTTCGACGTCCCCGACGAGGTCGCCGAGCGGTGGGCGCCCGTCGCCGCCGCCAAGGGCGCGGTGGTCGTCGACAACTCCGGCGTGTTCCGGATGGACCCGGACGTGCCGCTCGTCGTGCCCGAGGTCAACCCGCACGCCGTGCGGATGCGTCCGCGCGGGATCATCGCCAACCCCAGCTGCACGACGCTCTCCATGATCGTCGCCCTGGGCGCGCTGCACGCCGAGTTCGGGCTGCGCGAGCTGGTCGCCTCCTCCTACCAGGCCGTCAGCGGCGCCGGGCGCGCCGGCGTGGAGACCCTGCGCCGGCAGCTCTCCCTCGTCGCCGGCACGGAGCTCGGCACCAGTCCCGGCGACGTCCGCCGGGCCGTCGGGGACCACACCGGGCCGTTCCCGGAGCCGGTCGCCCTGAACGTCGTGCCGTGGGCCGGTACGGCCCAGGAGGACGGCTGGTCGTCGGAGGAGCTGAAGGTGCGGGACGAGTCCCGCAAGATCCTCGGGCTGCCCGGCCTCCCCGTGACCGTCACCTGTGTCCGGGTTCCCGTGATCACCACGCACTCCCTGACCGTGCACGCCCGCTTCGAGGGCGAGGTCACCGTCGCCAAGGCCCGCGAGATCCTCGCCACAGCGCCCGGCGTCGTGCTGTTCGACAATCCGGCCGCCGGGGAGTTCCCGACCCCCGCCGACGTGGTCGGCACCGATCCGACCTGGGTCGGGCGGGTCCGGCGGGCGCTGGACGACCCCACGGCGCTCGAACTGTTCGTGTGCGGGGACAATCTGCGCAAGGGCTCCGCGCTCAACACCGCGCAGATCGCCGAGCTGGTCGCGGCCGAGTTGTCCTGAACCCGGTGGTCCGCCCGGTTTTCGTGAAGTTTCGCCGTGCCGAAAACCCCGCGGCCGATGTCATAGGCGGTTTGTAGGATCTGCGGACGACATGTGAGCCGGTCGATGGTCGGGATCACTTGTCCCGGGCGCTTCGACAGCAGAGGATTTACCTCCCCGCTCTCCGCAACCGCGCGAAGGGCGGGGAGCGTCTTTGCGGTCGCCCTTCGACCGTGGGAGCGCTTCATCAGGCGTGGGGACGCCTGGAACCGGGCGTGGGGACGTCCGTTCACATCTGGACATAGGGGAAGAGCGGGACGCATGAGGGCATTTGATGCACCATCGGTTGTGCTGCCTGACGCGGGTAGACCGTCGACGGCGACGGTCGGCGTGAAAGTGATGCCCGGCACGTACAACCCTCACAGGGGTACGCGTGTCCAACAGGCGTGGCAGAGGTACTCGACTTCAGCGCGGCACGCGGCACGGTCCTTCGACCGCCCCGTCCGGCGGCTCTCCGACCCCGCATGCCCGGTACGCCCGGTGGCATGCCGGTGATCGCGCCCGTGCCCGCAGCGCGGCCGGCCCGCATACCCAACCAGCGCGACGGCGCGGAGGACGGCGTAGCGGCCGGCACCACCGTCGACCACCTCACCGAGACCTACCGGGCGCACTACCGCTCGCTGCTGGGTCTCGCGGCGCTCCTCCTCGACGACACCGCCTCCTGCGAGGACGTCGTCCAGGAGGCGTTCATCCGTGTCCACTCCGCCCGCAAGCGGGTCCGCGAGCCCGAGAAGACCCTGGCGTACCTGCGCCAGACCGTCGTCAACCTCTCGCGCTCCGCACTGCGCCGCCGCATACTCGGCCTGAAGCTGCTGTCGAAGCCCATGCCCGACATGGCCAGCGCCGAGGAAGGTGCCTACGACCAGCTGGAGCGCGACTCCCTGATCAAGGCGATGAAGGGGCTGCAGCGCCGCCAGCGCGAGGTGCTGGTGCTGCGCTACTTCGCGGACATGACCGAGGCGCAGGTCGCCGAGACGCTCGGCATATCGCTGGGCTCGGTCAAGGCGTACGGCTCGCGCGGCATCGCGGCACTCAGGGTCGCCATGGAGGCGCCGGCATGAGTGACGGCAACGGCGCGGGCGGCAAGGGGCGCGACCGCCCCGAGCCCGCCGAGCGCCTGGACGGGTGGCAGGCGCCGACAAGGCTGCACGGGCAAGATCCGAAGCAATCGCACGCTGGGAACGGAACTGTGAACCACGGCCCCGACGATCAGAACCCCGAAGGGTTCGACTCGGACGAGCTGGACCTGCGCACGATGCTGCACCAAGTGGTGCAGGAGGTGGAACCGCGCGACGGCACCCTGGACTATCTGCGGAAGGCGGTGCCGCAGCGGCGGGCCCGCAAGCGGCAGGCCGTCGTCGGCATGGCGGCCGCCGCCCTCTTCATCGGCACCGCCATCCCCGCCCTCGTACACGTCTCCAACGCCACCGGCTCCGACGCCAACCCGTCCGTCGCCGGGCACGCCTCCGAAACCCAGGGCGGCGCGAGCGAGGGCAAGGGCCCGGACGGCGGCGAGAGCACCTCGGGCGGCTCCTCCGGCAAGGCCGAGGACAAGGAGAAGGGCGACAAGAAGGAGAAGGACAAGGGCAAGGGAACCGGCGCCTCCACCGGCGCGTCCCAGGGCGGTACCGACCCCTCCTCCACCACCGCCGCCGGCATCCCGGCCTGCACCCCGGCCCAGCTCGGCCCCGCCTCCGGAAGCAGCAACGCCCCGGACTCCACGGGCGCGGTCTCCGGCTCCTTCCGCGTCGTCAACGTCTCCGGCGCGGCCTGTACGGTCACCGGCCCCGGCTCGGTGAGCGCGCTGCCGCAGGGCGCGGCCGACATGAGCAAGGTCGGTGCGGTCCGGCACACCGCAGGGGACGCGGCGGCCGGGCTCCTGCCCGACCCGTCCCTGGAGGCCGCCCAGCTGGTGCTCCAGCCGGGCCTCGGCTACGACGTGAAGTTCGCCTGGGTGCCCTCCGAGACCTGCCCCACCCCCGGCGGCAGCGTCGGCGGCCCCGACCCGAGCCCGGACCCGACCCCGTCGGAGGACCCGGCGACCACGGCCGGCACCTCCACCGGCGGCGACACGGGCACGGCACCCCAGCTGGCCACGGAGGACGGCACGGTCGACGGCAGCGTCGCGGTGGCCTACACCCCGGGCACCGGCTCGGGCGGTACCTCGGTCACGGTGTCCAACGCGTGCGCGGGGACGGTGTACTGGACGGGAGTCCTGGCGGGGTCGTAACCGCCCGGACGCGAGCATGCGGGCGGGGGCGGGCGCACCGGCGGCCCGTTCCGCCCGGCCGCGGCCCGGGCGGAGATGCCGCTCACCTCACGGCGGCATCCACGGCGACCGGCTCCTCGTCCGCCACCAGCCCCAGCTCCGCGTCCCGCGCGAACTCCACCTCACGGCGCAGCAGCCGGAACCACATGAAGATCACGAACCCCACGAAGGCGAACCACTCGGCGGTGTAGCCCAGGTTCTGGAAGGCCTTCAGATCCAGCCCCGAGTCCGGTGGCGCGGCGGCCGGCACCGCCTTCATCCCCGAGTCGCCCTTCGACAACGTGACCCAGGCGTCGTACACGTCGTACGGCACCAGGTTCACCAGTGACGCCGCGCTGATCGCCGACGTCTGCCCGGCCGGCAGCCCGCCCTGCGCACTGACCCCGTTGTCCCCCGGCGTCTCCGAGGCCTGCAGCGCCCCGGTGACGGTGACCTCACCGGCCGGCGGGGCGGGAACCTTCGCCGTGCCGGCGGAACCGGGCAGCCATCCCCGTACCACCGGCAGCGCCTCACCCGAGCCGGTCCGCAGCAGCGTCAGCACGTAGAAGCCCTGCCTGCCGTCGAGCTCCCGCCCGGGCACCAGCAACTGCTTGCCGTAGCGTCCGGTCGCGGTGACGAGCTTGCCGGACGTCGCCTTGTCCACCGGCAGCATGTCCGCGAGCGGCCGGGGCGCCTCGTGCCGGGCCTCGGAGACCTGCTCGGTCGCGGCGCGATGGTCCTGCACGCGGTCCTCGAACCGGCCCAGCTGCCAGGACCCCATGAAGATGCAGAAGGGGATGGACAACAGCACGAAGACGTTGATCCCCCACCATCGGGGCGTCAGCAGAAACCGGTACACACCCCCACGGTACGGGGCTGTCGGGCGGCCCCGGCCCGCGGGGTCGGCGATGAAGCGGGCCCGTGGGCCGGTTCCGGACGGCGGACGAGCCCCGGACGGTCGGTCCTTGCGGGCCCGGATCGAGTACATCAGCGGAATCCGCGGCCGGTCCGCCGGAAAGCGGAAGTAGCCGTCCCGCCGCTCGAAGCTCCCGAACCGCCGGAACAGCGACACGTCGTGCTCGTGCAGGAACTCGATCCGCAGCCCGGCCGCCGCGAGCGCCGTGACGACCTCGCCGACCGGGTGCTGCCACTCGACCCGGCGGCTGTGCGTGAACTCGGCACCCTCGGCCGCGTACGACCCCGGTCCCTCCTCCACCCAGGCGCCACGGGCGAAGTAGTCGTGCGCCACCCGCGAGCCGGTCTCGGCGTCGAGCACGTCGGTGAGCGGGTGGAACTCGGAGAGGTACAGGAACCCGCCGGGCGCCACCAGCGACGCGGCGGTCTCGGCCCAGCGCCCGATGTCGGGCAGCCAGCACAGCGCGCCGACGCCGGTGTACACGATGTCGTACGCCGGGTCCGGGACCGCGTCCGCCGCGTCGTACACGTCCGCCGCGACGAACGCCGCCCGGTCCGGGCCGAGGCCGAGGTCCCCGGCCAGAGTCCGGGCCAGGTCGATCGCGGGTTCGGAGAAGTCGAGCCCGACGACACGGGCGGCGCCGTGCCGGGCCCAGGACAGCGTGTCGAGTCCGATGTGGCACTGGAGGTGCAGCAGGGAGCGGTTGCCGACCTCGCCCACCTCGGCGAGCTCGAAGTCGCGCAGGGGGTCCTGACCGGCCCGGAAGGCGTCGAGGTCGTAGAAATCACCCGCGATGTGCAGCGGGACCCGCTCGTCCCAGTGGGCGCGGTTGGCCTCGTTCCGGTCGGCCGGGGTGGGGGAGTGCAAGTGTGCGACTCCTGACCTGCTCGGAGGGGGACCGGTGGAGGTTATCCACAGGCTGGGGACCTCGCCAGCGAATTGTCGGCCGGTGCGGGCACTATGGGGCCATGACTGAGAGCAACGGGTCCGACGCGCGTCATCAGCGGGACCAGCACGAGCAGGACGTACGGGCGGGACAGCAGGAGCGGATGCCCGAGTGGGAGAAGCGCTTTCGGGCGCCGCGGGTGTCCCTGCCCGACTGGGCGGAGGACGCACCGGACCGCTCCCTGTTCGTCTCGAACGCCACCGGGACGTACGAGCTGTACGCCTGGGACCGGTCGACGGGCGAGCAGCGCCAGGTGACGGACCGGCCGAACGGCACCACGGACGGCGTGCTGTCCCCGGACGGCGCGTGGATCTGGTGGTTCGACGACAAGGACGGCGACGAGTTCGGCGTGTGGCGCCGCCAGCCCTTCGAGGGCGGCCCGGACGAACCGGCCGCCGCGGGCCTGGAGGCCTCCTACCCGGCGGGCCTCGCCCTCGGCCGCGACGGGCGCACGGCCGTCGTGGGCCGTTCCACGGACGAGGACGGCACGACCATCCACCTCGTGCGCACCGGCGGGGAACCGGTGGAGATCTACCGTCACCGCGAGTCGGCCGGCGTCGGCGACCTCTCCCACGACGGCTCGCTCATCGCCGTCGAGCACACCGAGCACGGCGACGCGATGCATTCGGCGCTGCGCGTCCTGCGCCCCGACGGCACGGCGGTCGCCGACCTCGACGACACCGAGGGCGGCACCCGTGAGCTGGGCCTGGAGGTCCTCGGCTTCGCCCCCGTCGACGGCGACACGCGCCTGCTCATCGGCCACCAGCGCCGCGGCCGCTGGGAACCCCTGGTGTGGGACGTGGCCACCGGCGAGCAGACGGACCTGGCGCTGGAGCTGCCGGGCGACGTCAGCGCCGAGTGGTACCCGGACGGCACCGGTCTGCTCATCGTGCACAGCTTCGAGGCCCGCAGCGAGCTCTTCCGCTACGACCTGGCCGGCCGCGCCCTGACGGAGATCCCGACCCCGCCCGGCACGGTCTCCGGCGCGACGGCCCGGCCCGACGGCAGCGTGGAGTACCTGTGGTCCTCGGCCGCCGAGCCGCCGGCGGTCCGCTCCACGACGGGCGGTGTCGTGCTCGACCCGCCCGGCATGAAGTCCCCCGGATCGGTGCCGGTGGAGGACGTGTGGGTGGACGGGCCGGGAGGGCGCATCCACGCCCTCGTCCAGAAGCCGCAGGGCACCACCGGCCCGCTCCCCACGGTCTTCGACATCCACGGCGGCCCCACCTGGCACGACAGCGACTCCTTCGCCGCGGCCCCGGCGGCCTGGGTCGATCACGGCTATGCGGTGATCCGTGTCAACTACCGCGGCTCCACGGGCTACGGCCGTGCCTGGACGGACGCCCTGAAGCACCGGGTCGGCCTCATCGAGCTCGAGGACATCGCCGCCGTCCGCGCATGGGCCGTCGACTCCGGTCTGGCCGACCCCGAGCGCCTGATCCTCACCGGCGGCTCCTGGGGCGGCTACCTGACGCTCCTCGGCCTCGGCGTCCAGCCCGACGCGTGGGCCCTCGGCATCGCGGCGGTCCCGGTCGCCGACTACGTCACGGCGTACCACGACGAGATGGAAGCGCTGAAGGCGATGGACCGCACCCTCCTCGGCGGCACCCCCGAGGAGGTCCCCGAGCGCTTCGAGGCCTCGTCCCCCCTCACCTACGTCGACCAGGTCAAGGCCCCGGTCTACATCTCGGCCGGTGTCAACGACCCGCGCTGCCCGATCCGCCAGATCGAGAACTACGTCAAGTGCCTGGAGGCCAGAGGCGCGGTCCACGAGGTCTACCGCTACGACGCCGGTCACGGCTCCCTGGTGGTGGACGAGCGGATCAAGCAGGTCAGGCTGGAGCTGGAGTTCGCGGAGCGGCACCTGGGCTCACGTCCGTAACCCGGGACGGCGGGCCCAGCCGGCACCCCACCGCGCCGGCTGCGACGCCGCGCATCTCGTGACGCCGAGCGTGCGAACGCACCGCTCGGCGTCACGTTCACGCCCCGGCCCGCTCCCGCCGCCTGCGCCCCAGCAGCTCCGCCAGCCCCCGCCGCGTCGCGGCCAGCACCACCCGGTCCCCAGCCCCGAGCACATACGTAGGAGGCAGATCCCACACCAGCCCCGAGGCCGACGGCAGCCGCTCCTCGCCCGGCGTCTCCGGTTCGCCCCGCCGCCCGCCAGGAGGTGACGTGTTGAGCGCCAGCACCCGCCAGGCCCCGGCCCGGAACGCCTCCGCCACGGTCCGCCCCTCCAACTGCGGATGCCCGGCCACATCCACCTCGGCGAACAGCAGCACCCGCCGCTCCACCGGAATCGCCCCGAGGATCTGCCGCCCCATCATCGCCCCGGCGAACGCGGGCGCGGCCAGATGCGACACACTCCGGCTCCGCGTCAGGGCGCGCGGGTGCGCCGCCCGCAGCGTGCGGTACACGGCCGTCGCGAAATCGTCGTCGTACAGCCGCAGCACCACCCGCAGATCGGGCCGCACGGACCGCGCGTACAGCGAGGCCTCCAGATTCGTCGTGTCCGCACTGGTCAGCGCCAGCAGCGCATGCGCGCGGTGGATCTTCGCGGCCTCCAGCACGCCCTCCTGCGTGACATCCCCGAGCACCACCGGCACCCGCAGCCGCCGCGCCGTGGCCATCCCCCGGGCGTCCGGATCGGACTCCACGCACACCACCGGGATGTGCAGCTCCCGCAGCCGCGTCAGCACCCGCGTCCCGATCTTGCCGAGCCCGAGCAGCACCACGTGCCCGCCGAGCCCTCGCGGCGGCTTCCGCAACGCGGACGCGCTGCGGAACGTGCCGAGAGCTTCCAGCACCGCGGCCAGCAGCACCGGCAGCAGCAGCAGTCCGACCAGACCGGAGAGCAGTTGCAGCACCTGCTGCCCCGTCGACTTGTGGAACGCGGGATCGTTGATGCCGAACAGATCGAGCAGCGTGACGTACGTGGCGTACAGCGGATGCTCGCCGGTCACGATCGTCAACGCCACGGCGAGAGCCAGCACACAGCCCACCAGCCCGGCCAGCGACCACCGCAGCCGCCGCGAGAACAGCGAGGCGAACGGCGGCACACCACCCCGCCCGGCAGGCAGGGACGGCCCGGAGTACGACACCTGCTCCAGAACCACGGTCCCGCGCCCGGTCGCCGACGCCACGGCCGCCTCGTCCGGCAGGAGTTGCGGCCCGAGCTCCCCGCTGCCCTCCGAACCGTCCGCACCGGCCGGGTCGTTGCTCGTCGCGGACAGCAAGGCCAGCGTGCACAGCCCCGGGTCGGCCACCTCGCCCGGCCGCGGCGGCTGCCGCTCCACCGCACGCAGCACGAGCCCTTCCGTCTGGACGACCTTGCTGGTGCCGACCAGGGCGGTGGCGGCCAGTGCGGGCGCGGCCGTGTCGGCATCGGACAGCACCGTCGTGGACGCGTCGAGGCCCGCTCCCGGTCCGTCCCCGGAGGCGACGGCGGCGGTCTGGTCCAGCAACTCCTCGATGTGCTGCCCCAACCGCCGGTTGTAGAGCCGCAGTACGAGGCGGACACGAGGGTTGAGCCGGCGGGCGGTGAGCGCGGCCCGGATGTTGGTCTCGTCGTCGTCGTACACGAGCGCCAGCGCCGCCGCCCGTTCGGCGCCCACCTCGGTGAGCACGGCCTCGGTGACCTCGGCGGCCTCCACGACCTGCTCGTTCGAGGCCGGTTCGCCACTCGTGCCGGTCCGGTTGACGGCGGCGTTCACGACCCGGTCGAGCAGCGCCGCCGAGGCGGCCCGGGCCCGCCCGACCACGGGCCGGCGCACCCGTCTGCCCGAGGGCGGCACGACGAGCGTGACCTGCTCGGCGTAGACACCGCGGAGTTCGGCGGCCAGCCGGTGCGCGAGCCCGTCGTCCCCGCACACGATCATGTGCGCGGCCGGATCACTCGGCTGACCTTGGTTCGGAACGCTCCCCACGAGGAGAAGACTGCCTCACCGGGACGGCCGGTTCCAGAAGGGGACGGTGTCGCCTGAACGCCCGGCCGTCTTCGTCCGTACGCAAGGGGAGGGAATGGGGAAAGCCCCGCGCACCACCGGAGGTACCGGGCCCGTGGCCACCACGAAGACCGCCCCGCACGACAGCGCCGAGCGCGAGGACACCGAGGCGGACGGCGGCGCGGAAGAGGGCCGGCACCTCAACTCCGCCCTCCTGCTGACTCTTCTGCTGCTCACGGCGGTGATGTTCCAGGACCCGATCCGCGGGGCCCTGGCCGCGCCGGTGATGCAGAGCTGGATGACGGTGTTCGTCGCGGTCATGGTCCAGGCGCTGCCGTTCCTGGTGCTCGGCGTGCTGCTGTCGGCGGCGATCGCGGTGTTCGTGCCACCGTCGTTCTTCGCCCGGGCCCTGCCGAAACACCCCGCCCTGGCGGTCCCCGTCGCGGGCGCGGCGGGCGCGGTTCTGCCGGGCTGCGAGTGCGCGTCCGTCCCGGTGGCCGGCGCTCTGGTCCGCCGAGGCGTCACACCCGCGGCGGCCCTGGCCTTCCTCCTCTCGGCGCCCGCCATCAACCCGATCGTGCTGACGGCCACGGCCGTGGCGTTCCCCGGCAACCCGGAGATGGTCCTGGCCCGCTTCGTCGCGAGCCTGCTGGTGGCCTGCTCGATGGGCTGGCTCTGGCACCGCCTCGGCCGCACCGACTGGCTGCGCCCCCCGGAGCGGACGTCGTACGAGGGGCAGGGCAGGGGAGAGGCCTTCTGGGGCTCGGTCCGGCACGACGTGACGCACGCGGGCGGTTACCTGGTGATCGGCGCGATGGCCGCGGCGACCCTGAAGGCGATGGTCCCGGCGGACTGGCTGAGCCTCGCGGCCGGCCACCCCGTGCTGTCGGTCCTGGTCCTCGCGGCCCTGGCCGTCCTGCTCTCCATCTGCTCGGAGGCCGACGCGTTCGTGGCGGCGTCCCTGACCCAGTTCTCCCTGACCGCACGCCTGACGTTCCTGGTGGTCGGCCCGATGATCGACCTGAAACTCTTCGCGATGCAGGCGGGCACCTTCGGCCGCGTCTTCGCCCTGCGCTTCGCCCCCGCGACCTTCGCCCTGGCCGTCGTCGTATCGGCCCTGACCGGAACGGTCCTGCTGTGAACCGCCTGGCCCAGACGGCCCTCCTCTTCCTCCTCGGCGCGACCCTCCTGCACGCCGGCACGACCGACCTCTACCTGCGCTACGTCAAGGAGGGCCTGCGCCCCCTGGTCCTCCTGGCGGGCGCGGTCCTCATCACCACGGCGGCGGCAACCCTCTGGTACGACCGCCGCAGCGCCCCCGGCCACGACCACCACCACCGCGAACCCCGCGTCTCCTGGCTCCTCACGCTCCCGGTCCTCGCCCTGATCCTGGTCGCCCCGCCGGCCCTGGGCTCCTACAGCGCGGCCCACACCGGCACGGCCCTGACGAAACCCTTCGGCTTCCCGGCGCTCCCCACCGGTGACGCGCCCCTGCGCCTCGCCGTGGCCGACTACGCCGGCCGCGCGATCTACGACGACGGCCGCTCCCTGCGCGACCGCGAGTTGAAGATCACCGGCTTCATCACCCTGGACCGGACGGGCACCCCCTACCTGGTCCGCATGGGCCTCAACTGCTGCGCGGCGGACGCCCAGCCGGTCAAGATCGCCCTGACGGGCGACATCCCACCGGTCCTGCGCCCGGACACCTGGCTGGAGATCACCGGCAGGTACACACCCCGCCGCACGAAGGACCCGGTCAACAACGGCCCCGTCCCGTACCTCCAGGTCACGACGGCCAGGCCGGTCCCCACCCCGCACGACCCGTACGACGAGACGTGGAACACCTGAACTGCGGCGTAGCACAGCCTCTTCGGGGTACTCGTGAAGGACCGCTGATCAGCGAGGGATACGCATGACCACACTCCCAGGCGAGCACACGGCGAAACTCGACCGGCCGTTCCTGCCGGAGGCGGTCCGCGAGGAACTGGCGAAGGCCGACCACCGAGCGGGCCTGACCCTGGCCACCCTCGGCGCGACCCTGACCGCCCTCCTCACCGCGATCACCGCCGGCGTCATCACCCCCACCCAGTACGCGACGATCCCCCAACTCCTCCTCTGGACCGGCTGCGCGGCCTGCGCCCCGTCCCTGGTCCTCCTGAGCCTGGCGAGAAGGCCCCACCCGGTCCCGACGGCCGACGCCCCACCCCAGCTCCTGGTTCGCACGACGTGCACGAAGCACCGCCGCATTCGGCAGGCGATGGCGTGGAGCGCGGTCTTCCTGGCGCTCACCTTGGCGGGAACGCTCGCCGGGCTGCTGTCCTAGGGCCGAACGGGCCGCGAACCGGGCGCTGAAAGCGGACCGGGACCAGTCTGCACATCAAGCCACATGTCTTCGTGTCAGTTTGCCGGAGCACGCCCCGACGACAGCATGGGCAGGCTTGAACGGCGCGCTGCGCCGCGGAGTGTGACCGCCCTGAGCCAGGGCGCCTCGATACATGACCATCTGTTACGTCCCGAACTGCTGGAGTTCGCCCACGTCGTGGCCGACGAGAATCGCCGTCCCCAAGCACAAGGCTCCTGGACGGCGTCCGCGATCTCGTAGGGGTTCTCCGTGCCTACGGCTTCACCGGATCACCGTTCCCCATGCTCAGCCACCACACATGGTCGTCGCGGGTGAGGTCGAGTGCCTGCTGCTGGCCGTCGTTGAAGCGGAGGTTCACAGTGGTCAGGCCCGGTGCGACGGGGTCGGCCACAACTGCTTCGACCGGCTTGTCGGCGTGTGTGCCGAACTCGGCGATCAGGCGTTGGGCGGCCTCCTCCCGATCGGTGTACCACGGGGCACCGATCCCGGCGAGGTCCGCGGCGTCACCGCCCCGGAGGCGTTGGGCGTACACCTTGAGGACCAATTCGACCTCGTAGGCGACCTCCTCGGCCTCGGGGTAGGTGGACTCCGCGGCGCGTACCGTCACCTTCACCTCGGGAGTGTCCCGCAATGCGTAGGGGGCCGCCGGTTCGCGGAGCAGCCACCATGCGAGGGCGCCTCCGCCCAGACACAGGGCGACGAGCGCCGCTGTGAGCCATTTGAGTCCTGAGGTCCTGGGCATCAGCACCACTCCGGCCTGACGCGATGGATGTTCGCCCACGTGCCCCTCTGGCTTCTGACGTAGGTGTCGAGGCGCTGGTTCAGACGGTTGTTGTTGTGCGCGCTCACGTAGGCCGCCGCTTCTTCCAGCCGCCGTCGGGCGGCACCTCACCCACGTTCCAAGGTGTCGAGGTCGGGCCGGAGGCTTTCCGGGCGTGAGTCTCACTCCGGACGGTGCGGCTCGACGTCGACCACCCGGCCAAGACCTTCTCCCAGAGTTTTCCCAAACGATCTCAGAAACCACTCAAGGGCCTGACCCGCGCTGCGGATCAGGCCCCTGACCTGGTACTTCACTGTCGGGGTGGCGGGATTTGAACCCACGACCTCTTCGTCCCGAACGAAGCGCGCTGCCAAGCTGCGCTACACCCCGATGTCGCTGCTGTCGCGGCGACGACGTTTACTTTAGCCCACCGGTGGCTAGAGACGAAATCCGGTTTTGCCGCGGTGGCGGATGGGGTTCGGGCGGGCATGGTCGAGGGCCACGAGGAGCACGGCCAGGGCGTAGAAGGAGAGGCCCAGGAGGAGGGCGTTGCCGAGGACGCGTTTGAAGCCGTCCTGGCCGACGTCCAGGAACGGGTAGAGGTAGCGGTCCTGGGTGCCCGGGAGGAGCAGCTCGCCTCGGACGAGGCAGAAGGCCAGGTAGGCCAACGGGTAGAGGAGCCAGGTGCTGGCCTGGCGGAGGTGCAGGCGGCCGGGGGACGTGAGCAGGAGCCAGTCCAGTACCGCTGCTATCGGGGTCACCGTGTGCAGTAGGACGTGGGGGAGGGCCTGCCAGCCCGTCGGGGCGGCGGCCTCGCCCGTGAGGGAGAAGGGGCTCGCCTCGTTCGCCAGCAGCAGGTGGTGCACCAGAGCCGCGATGACGACGTAGAGCAGCGTCGCGCCCAGCACGGCACCGGGCAAGGGGCGGCGTGCCGTCCACGCGCGGCGGGCGGCGAGGGTCATGACCAGCGCCAGCAGCATGTTGCTCTGGATCGCGAAGTGGCTGAGGGTCCGGGACGGGTCGCCGAGGAGCAGCTCCAGCGTCACGCCCGCGGCCGCCACGAGGGCGATCATCAGGCGGTAGGTCGCGGCCGCGGGGCGGCGGACCGGGGTGACGACGGCCGTGGCGGGCACGGGGGCGGGCTTCAGCGCAGGCGGGGACGGGATCGCGGGGAGGTCCGGGATGTCCCGGGGTATCGGGGCGGTCATGCCCCCACGCTGGCAGAAACGGACATAGGGGGCGATGTGGGCGGGGCTGTGTGGGTTACCCGGCCGGGCCCCGACGCGCCACGTCTTGGGCCCGCCTTTCGGGCTTCCCCCGTGCCCCTACCGGGCGGCCCGAGGGGCCCTACCCGGTAGGACCCCTCGCGCTTCCGCTCGATCCTCTCGCCCTACCTCCCCACGTCCTCGCGCGCGACCAACGTCAGCAACGTGGCCTCCGGAGGGCAAGCGAACCGTACGGGTGTGTAGCGGTTCGTGCCGCAGCCCGCCGAGACGTGGAGGTACGACGTACGACCCTCCGCCGTGTGCGTGGACAGGCCCTTCACGCGGTCCGTGTCGAGGTCGCAGTTGGTGACCAGGGCGCCGTAGAAGGGGATGCACAGCTGGCCGCCGTGGGTGTGGCCGGCCAGGATCAGGGGGTAGGCGTCGGCCGTGAAGGCGTCCAGGGTGCGCAGGTACGGGGCGTGCACGACGCCCATGGAGAAGTCCGCCGCCTCGGACGGGCCGCCCGCCACCCGCGCGTAGCGGTCCCGCTTGATGTGCGGGTCGTCCAGGCCCGTGAGCTCCACCGAGACGCCCTCGAGCTTGAGCTCGCCGCGCGCGTTCGTCAGGTTCAGCCAGCCCGCGGCGTCGAAACCGTCGCGCAGGTCCTCCCACGGGTTGTGCACCACGCCCTCGGCCGGCGCGTTGCCGTTGAGCCCGTGGCGGCCCTGGGCCTTCTCGAGCAGGTAGCGGGCGGGGTTGCGCAGCTTGGGGCCGTAGTAGTCGTTGGAGCCGAAGACGTACGCGCCGGGGAACTCCATCAGAGGACCGAGGGCGTCCAGGACCTCCGGCACGCCCTCCGGGTCGGAGAGGTTGTCGCCCGTGTTGATCACGAAGTCGGGGCGCAGACCCGCCAGGGACCGCAGCCAGCGCTGCTTCTTGCGCTGGCCGCCGACCATGTGGATGTCGGAGACCTGGAGCACACGCAGGGGGCGCATTCCCGGAGGCAGGACCGGGACGGTGACCCGGCGGAGGCGGAAGGAGCGGGCCTCGAAGCCCGCGGCGTACAACAGACCGGCGGCACCAGCCGCCGCGATTCCCAGGGGGACTCCGTATCGCGCGCGCATACGACCATCGTGTCAGACCCCGGCCGTTGCCCGTGCCCGGGCGGTGCCCGAAATCCCCTGACGGCGCCGGGCCTTTGGAGGCCCGCCCCGCAAATCGAGGGGCGCCGTTCGTCCCGCACCTGCGACAATCGGCCCATGACCACGCTCAAGTCGAAGCTGCAGGAAGACCTCAACGTTGCGATCAAGGAGCGCGACGAGCTCCGCTCCTCGACGCTCCGGCTGACGCTCGCCGCGATCACCAAGGAGGAGGTCGCGGGCAAGGAGAAGCGCGAGCTCTCCGACGACGAGGTCCAGAAGGTGATCACCCGGGAGGCGAAGAAGCGGCGTGAGGCGGCCGACGCCTTCGCGCAGGGCGGTCGTGCCGAGCAGGCCGAGCGGGAGAAGGCGGAGGGCGAGGTGCTCGCCACGTACCTGCCGCAGCAGCTGTCGGACGAGCAGCTCCAGGAGATCGTCGCCCAGGCCGTCGAGGAGGCCAAGGCGGCCGGTGCCGAGGGGCCGCGGGCCATGGGCGCGGTCATGAAGATCGTGAACCCGAAGGTGGCCGGCCAGGCCGAGGGCGGCCGTGTCGCCGCCGCGGTGAAGAAGCTGCTGGCCGGCTGACCTCTCAGCCGGACGAAAACGGCCCCCTCCTACCCATGCGGGTAAGAGGGGGCCGTCTTCGTCACACCGCCGGCTCAGCCCCGAGCCGGCCGTCACACCGCCGGCTCAGCCCCGAGTCGGCCGTCACACCGCCGGCTCCCCAGTCGGCCGCCACACGCCGGCTCAGCCGAACCGGCCACCGTTGCCGTTCCCGCCGTTGCCCTGGCCCCGGATGAAGCCCTCCGGGATGGAGAACGAAGGCGTGGGCTCGTCGCCGCCTCCGCCGTTGCTGCCGCCGACCAGGCCGCCGATGAAGCCGTCGTTGTCGCCGTTGCCCCCGTCGTCACGGCCGCCGCCGTCCCCGTCCTCGCCGTCACCGTCGCCGCGGTCCCGCGGCTTGCTGTCGGGGATGTGGACGTCGTTGAAGTCCTCGACCGGCTTGCCCTCCAGCGCGCCGGACATCATGTCGCCCCAGATCGGGCCGGGAACCTCGCCACCGAAGACCTTGCCGTACGAGCGGCCGCCGATGGTGATGCCCACCATCTTCCGCTTGTGCGCGGGGTCGCCGACCCACACGGCACCGGCCATGTTCGGCGTGTAACCCACGAACCAGGCCGCGTAGCGCTCGTCCGTCGTACCGGTCTTACCGGCGCTGGGGCGGCTGCCGAGGCCGGCCTTCTTACCCGTACCGTCCTCGACGACGCCCTTCAGCAGGGCGTTGATGGTGTCGGCGGTGTTCTCCGACATCGCGCGCGAGCAGGTCGACTTCGGGACCTTGAGCGACGTGGTCTTGTCGCCGACGCGCCGGCTGACCGACTCGATGGCGACCGGTGTGCAGTACATGCCGCGCGAGGCGAAGGTCGCGTACGCGTTCGCCATGGTCAGCGGGGACATCTCCTGGGTGCCCAGAGCGATGGAGGGCACCTGCGGCATCTTGTCGCCGTCGGCCCGCACGACGCCCATCTTCTTCGCCATGGTCGTCACCGGGCAGATGCCGATGTCGCTGATCATCTGCACGTAGTAGGTGTTGACCGACTTGGCGGTCGCCTCCCGCATGTCGTACGGGCCGACCTCGGAGGAGTTCTCGTTCTGGAGCTTGGCCGGGTTGTTGGGGTCGTTCATCCACCGCTTGCCGTCACAGGCCGAGACCGGGCTCGGGTACGGCATCTGGTACGGCGAGGAGTAGACCTTGTTCGCCGGCATGCCGTCCTCCAGGGCGGCGGCGGCCACGATCGGCTTGAACGTCGAACCGGGCTGGTAGCCCATGCCGCCGCCCATCGACTGGTCGACCGAGAGGTTGATCTGCGTCTCGTTCTTCTTGAAGCCGTACGGACGCGACTGGCCCATGGCGAGGATCTTGCCGGTGCCGGGCTGGACGAGGGTGGCGGCGGTGGCCACCTCGTCGCTCTTGTAGACGTGGTCCTTGATGGAGGCCTGCGCCGCGTTCTGGGACTGCGGGTCCATGGTCGTGCGGATCGTGAGACCGCCCTGGTTCCAGATCTTCGCGCGCTTCTCCTTGGTCTTGCCGAAGACCGGGTCGTTCAGGAAGACCTCGCGCACGTAGTCGCAGAAGAAGCCGGCGCCCTTGACCGCCGTGATGCAGCCGTTCTTGGGCTTGCTGACCTTCAGGCCGAGCGGTGCCTTCATCGCGTCGGCGGCCTGCGCCCTGGAGATGTCGCCGACGGCCGCCATGCGCTGCAGCACGGTGTTGCGGCGCTTGGTGGCCTCCGCCTCGTCGTTGACCGGGTCGTACCGGCTGGGCGACTGGACGATGCCGGCGAGCAGGGCCGACTGCTCCAGGCTGAGGTCCTTGGCGGACCTGGAGAAGTAGCGCTGGGCGGCGGCCTCGACACCGTAGGCCTGCTGGCCGAAGAACGTGATGTTCAGGTAGTTCTCGAGGATCTTCTTCTTGCCCAGCTCCTCCTCGACCTGGATCGCGTACTTGAGCTCGCGGATCTTGCGGCCGATGGTCTGCTGGGTGGCCTGCGCGACCTTGGTCGGGTCGTCGCCCGCCTCCTCGACGAAGACGTTCTTCACGTACTGCTGCGTCAGGGTGGAGGCGCCCTCGGAGACCCCGCCGGTCTGCGCGTTCTTGTTGAGGGCGCGCAGGACGCCCTTCAGGTCGACCGCGCCGTGCTCGTAGAAGCGCGAGTCCTCGATGGCGACGATCGCCTTCTGCATGTACGGCGAGATGTCCTTGAGGGGGACCACCGTGCGGTCGCGTGAGTAGACCGTGGCGATCGGGCCGCCGTCGGCGTCGAGGATGGTGGTGCGCTGACTCAGCGGCGGTGTCTTCATGGTGGCCGGGAGATCGTCGAAGCTTTCGACCGATCCCTTGGCCGCCAGTCCCAGCGCGCCCACCGCCGGGAGGGCGATGCCGGCCAGCACGGCTCCCGCGAGGACACTGACACCGAGGAACTTGGCGGCCTGCTGCGTGGGAGACAGACCACCGCCCGAGCGCTTCTTTGGCATGAGGGCAGCCTACGTTCTCATTCGCCGGACAGGCGTATAGGCCTTGGCCTAAGCTGCCCTCAACTGTCACAGCAGTGAGGTCACGTATCAATACGTCCGGCGACCCCGAATCGTTCCGGGTGTTCCCCAACTTTTTTGGTGGGGCCGTGTCCGAATCCGCCTCGTGTGTCATGCGGCGTCCGTTGTGACGCAACTGAACTGTCCCGGTTTGTCGGGAAGGTTACGCATGTCGCCAGCTCACTCCCCCGGGTGATCTGCCGCTTACCCATAGTCCGTTCGGGCCATTCAAGATTGGGCCCGAAGGGGGTGTTGCGCTGTGCCCACCTTCCGTAACGTCCTCAACTGGCGGCGGTGAATATGCCGCTGCCGCCGTGGGGGAGCCTCGATTCGGGAGAGGACGGCGCCGGTATGGGCTGGGTAACCGACTGGAGTGCGCAGGCGGCCTGCCGCACTACCGATCCGGATGAACTGTTCGTTCAAGGAGCAGCGCAGAACAGGGCCAAGGCGGTGTGCACCGGATGCCCGGTGCGCACGGAGTGCCTGGCCGACGCGCTCGACAACCGCGTCGAGTTCGGCGTGTGGGGAGGCATGACGGAGCGGGAGCGCCGCGCACTGCTGCGCAGGCGTCCCACTGTGACCTCCTGGCGCCGGCTGCTGGAGACGGCGCGCACGGAGTACGAGCGGGGGTGCGGTGTCATGCCCCTCGACGACGACGAGATCTACGAGAACTACGCGGCGGTGAGCTGAGGGCTCCCCTCCGGGAGCTCCCCAGGTCCAGGTCTGAGGGCCCCTTGCCGGGCCCTTCGCCATCGCCTGTGAGCCCTCAGCCGTCGCTCACGGGCCCTACGCCCTCGCCGGGTTGCCCTCAGGCACTCGCCTCGGGCTGGTCGGCGGGGTCGGGAAGCTCGCGTTCGTCGGCCGCGAGCCGGTTGCCGATGGCGCGCAGTCCCGAGAGGTCGTGCACGTCGCCGGGCAGCGCGGCCACTTCCGTCACGGCCACCTCGGGGTGGAGCGCGGTGAAGCGGTCACGCGTGCGCTGCTCACGGGAGAGCACCTGCATGCGATCGGCGTGCAGCCTCAGCAGGCCGGCCGTGAGCTGGTCGACGGACCGCTCGGTGTCCTCAGCGTGCTCGGTGTCCTCGGCGTCTTCGGTGGGGGAGCCATCCTCGGGAGCCGATGCCGGAGCCTGAGCTGGTGTTCCGGGCGTGGGAGATTCTGAACTGTCCTGTGTGTCGGTGGAGTTACGAAGTACTGCTTTCCCGCCCTCCTGATCCACAATGCGGGGCTCTTCAAGATTTTCCGCGGCGGCGAGCGCCCGCTCGGCCGACAGCCGGTCGGCGCCGCTGCCGTGCACCCGGTTGAGCACCAGACCGGCGAGCGGCATGTCCTCCGCGGCCAGCCGCTCCACGAAGTAGGCGGCCTCGCGCAGCGCGTCCCGCTCCGGGGCCGCGACCACGAGGAACGCCGTACCGGGTGCCTGGAGCAGCTTGTACGTCGCGTCCGCGCGGGTGCGGAAGCCGCCGAAGGTCGTGTCCATCGCGGACACGAACGTCTGGACGTCCTTGAGGAGCTGACCGCCCAGCAGCTTGCCGAGGGTGCCGGTCATCATCGACATCCCGACGTTCAGGAACTTCATCCCGGCGCGGCCGCCCAGCTTCGCCGGTGCCGTCAGCAGCCGGATCAGCCGGCCGTCCAGGAACGACCCGAGCCGCTTGGGCGCGTCCAGGAAGTCCAGCGCCGAGCGGGACGGCGGGGTGTCGACGACGATCAGGTCCCACTCGTCCCGGGCGCGCAGCTGCCCGAGCTTCTCCATCGCCATGTACTCCTGCGTGCCCGCGAAGCCCGCGGAGAGCGACTGGTAGAAGGGGTTGCCCAGGATGGCGGCCGCCCGCTCACCGTCCGCGTGCGCCTCGACGATCTCGTCGAAGGTGCGCTTCATGTCGAGCATCATCGCGTGCAGCTCGCCGCCCGCTGAGTCGTCGATGCCCTTCACCCGGCGCGGGGTGTTGTCCAGGGAGTCGATGCCCATGGACTGGGCGAGCCGGCGGGCCGGATCGATGGTCAGGACGACCACCTTGCGGCCCCGCTCGGCCGCGCGCAGGCCCAGCGCCGCCGCGGTCGTGGTCTTGCCGACCCCGCCCGAGCCGCAGCAGACCACGATCCGGGTGGTGGGGTCCTCCAGCAGCGGATCGATGTCGAGCAGGCGTGCGGGGGCGAGGTGCGGGCGGGCCGGGTCGTGGGTGTGCGCCGGGTCCGGACGACTCATGACATCCCCTGCTTCCGACTCATGACGGGCTGTGCCTGTCTGTCCTGGCTCATGACACGCCCTGCTCGCGCAGCTCGCGGGCCAGCTTGTACAGCCCCGCCAGATCCATGCCCTCGGCGAACAGCGGCAGTTCGTGCAGCGGCAGGCCCAGCTCGGTCAGGACCGCACGCTGCTCGTGCTCCAGCGTGTACCGCTCGGCGTACTCCGCGGCCTGCGCGAGCAGCGGGTCCACCAGCCGCTCGGCGTGCCCGCCGCGCCGCGCCCCGCCGAGCCCGGCGGCCGACAGGGACCGCGCGACAGTGGAACGCGGGACCGTGCGTACGAGTTCCAGGTCGGTCTCGTCCAACACCTCCGGGCGGACCATGTTCACGATGATCCGCCCCACCGGAAGCCGGGCCGAACGCAGCTCGGCGATGCCGTCCGCGGTCTCCTGGACGGGCATCTCCTCCAGCAGCGTCACCAGGTGCACGGCCGTCTCCGGCGACTTCAGCACCCGCATCACCGCCTGCGCCTGATTGTGTATCGGGCCGATCTTGGCGAGGCCCGCGACCTCGTCGTTCACGTTCAGGAAGCGGGTGATCCGCCCGGTCGGCGGGGCGTCCATCACGACGTAGTCGTACGCGAACCGGCCGCTGCGCTCCTTGCGCCGCACCGCCTCGCAGGCCTTCCCGGTCAGGAGGACGTCCCTGAGGCCGGGCGCGATGGTGGTGGCGAAGTCGATCGCGCCGAGCTTCTTCAGGGCCCGCCCGGCGCTGCCCAGCTTGTAGAACATCTGGAGGTAGTCCAGAAGGGCCAGTTCGGGGTCGATGGCGAGTGCGTACACCTCCCCGCCCCCGGGTGCTACCGCGATTTTCCGTTCCTCATAAGGCAGCGCCTCCGTTTCGAAGAGCTGCGCGATGCCCTGACGGCCCTCGACCTCGACGAGAAGCGTCCGCTTCCCCTCCGTGGCCAGGGCCAGCGCTAGGGCCGCGGCCACCGTGGTCTTGCCGGTACCGCCCTTGCCGCTGACGACCTGGAGCCTGCTCACGTATTCGAGCCTAACCAGTCCGCGCCCGGGCTACGCGGGAGGCTGTGGACAACCGCGACCGTGGCCTGTGGACGACCGGGGCCGTGGGCGGCCGTGTGACCCCCTGCGGCAGCGGCTAGAGTCGGCCGCATGACCAAGTGGGAATACGCAACCGTGCCGCTGCTCGTCCACGCCACGAAGCAGATTCTGGACACCTGGGGCGAGGACGGCTGGGAGCTCGTCCAGGTCGTGCCCGGGCCGAACAACCCCGAGCAGCTCGTGGCCTACCTGAAGCGGGCGAAGCAGTAGTGGGCGCCGTCGAGGCGAAGCTGGCCGAGCTCGGCCTGAGCCTTCCCGACGTGGTCCCGCCGCTGGCCGCGTACCAGCCGGCCGTGCAGTCCGGCCCCTACGTCTACACCGCCGGGCAGCTCCCGATGGTGGACGGCAAGCTTCCGGTCACCGGCAAGGTCGGCGCGGAGGTCACCCCGGAGGAGGCCAAGGAGCTGGCACGCACGTGTGCGCTGAACGCCCTGGCCGCCGTCAAGTCCGTCGCCGGTGACCTGGACCGCATCGCGCGCGTGGTGAAGGTGGTCGGTTTCGTGGCCTCGGCCTCGGACTTCACGGGCCAGCCCGCGGTGCTGAACGGCGCGAGCGAGCTGCTCGGCCAGGTGCTCGGCGACAAGGGCGTGCACGCGCGCAGCGCGGTGGGCGTGGCCGTGCTGCCGCTGGACGCGCCGGTCGAGGTCGAGATCCAGGTGGAGCTCGCGTAGCACCCGCCCGGCACCCTCTTCGACGGCCCCAGCTGCGCGATCCGTCTCCGGGGCCACTCGAACATCCGCCCGTCACGGGATAGCCTCGCGCCCATGGCGAACGGTCAGTGGTACCCCCCGGAGTGGCCGGACCGCATCCGCGCCCTCGCGGCCGGCACCCTCACCCCGGTGACCCCGAAGCGCGCGGCCACCGTCATGCTCCTGAAGGACACCGGCAGCGGCCCCGCCGTCCACATGCTGCGCAGACGCGCCTCCATGGCCTTCGCCGGAGGCGCGTACGCCTATCCGGGCGGCGGGGTCGATCCGCGCGACGACGACCATCACGTCCGCTGGGCGGGCCCCACGCGCGCGTGGTGGGCGGACCGGCTCGGCGTCGACGAGGCGGCGGCCCAGGCGATCGTCTGCGCGGCCGTACGGGAGACGTACGAGGAGGCGGGCGTGCTGCTCGCCGGGCCGGCCTCCGACTCGGTCGTCGGTGACACCACGGGCGCCGACTGGGAGGCGGACCGTGCCGCCCTGGTCGCCCGGGACCTGTCCTTCGCGGAGTTCCTGGACCGCCGCGGACTCGTCCTGCGCTCGGACCTGCTCGGCGCCTGGACCCGCTGGATCACCCCGGAGTTCGAGTCCCGCCGCTACGACACCTGGTTCTTCGTGGCCGCGCTCCCCGAGGGGCAGCGCACCCGCAACGCCTCGACGGAGGCCGACCGCACGGTGTGGATCGCCCCGCGTGAGGCGGCGGCCGGTTACGACAAGGGCGAGCTGCTGATGATGCCGCCGACCATCGCGACCCTGCGCCAGCTGACGGCGTACGAGACGGCCGCCCGGGCGCTCGATGCCGCCCCGGGCCGTGACCTCACGCCCGTCCTGGCCACCGCCCGTCTGGTGGACGGCGAGATCGTGCTGTCCTGGCCGGGCCACGACGAGTTCACCAAGCACATCCCGACCGGTGGAGCCACCGCATGACGGACGCAGCAGCCCTTCCCGGCCAGCCCCGCGGCGGGGTCCTCTCGGGACCCGCCACCGCGCGGGCCGTGAACGTCCTGGCGCCCAACGCGTCGGCGATGACCCTGGACGGCACCAACACCTGGATCCTCGCCGAGCCGGACTCGGACCTCGCCGTCGTGGTCGACCCGGGCCCGCTGGACGACACGCACCTGCGCCGGGTCGTCGCCACGGCCGAACAGGCCGGCAAGCGCGTCGCCCTCACCCTGCTGACCCACGGTCATCCCGACCACGCCGAGGGCGCCGCCCGGTTCGCCGAACTGACCGGCACGCGCGTGCGTGCCCTCGACCCGGCACTGCGCCTGGGCGACGAGGGCCTGGCCGCCGGAGACGTGATCACCACCGGCGGGCTGGAACTGCGCGTCGTACCGACCCCCGGCCACACCGCCGACTCGCTCTGTTTCCACCTCCCGGCCGACCGGGCGGTCCTCACCGGCGACACGATCCTCGGCCGCGGCACGACGGTCGTGGCACACCCCGACGGCCGCCTGGGCGACTACCTGGACTCCCTGCGGCGCCTGCGCTCCCTCACGGTCGACGACGGCGTGCACACGGTCCTGCCCGGCCACGGCCCGGTCCTGGACGACGCCCAGGGTGCCGTCGAGTACTACCTCGCCCACCGCGCCAACCGCCTCGCCCAGGTCGAGACAGCCGTCGAGGACGGCTACCGCACCGCCACGGAAGTCGTCACCCACGTCTACGCCGACGTGGACCGCTCCCTGTGGCCGGCGGCGGAACTGTCGGTACGGGCCCAGATGGACTACCTGGAGGAGCACGGGCTCATCTGACCGCGCCCGGACACGACGTCGGGCCCCGTCTCGTGTGAGACGGGGCCCGATGACGTACGGCAGGGGTGCGCGGGTCAGCGCGAGCGCTTGGCGAGGCGTTCCACGTCCAGGAGGATCACCGCGCGGGCCTCCAGGCGCAGCCAGCCGCGCTGGGCGAAGTCCGCGAGGGCCTTGTTGACCGTCTCGCGGGACGCGCCGACCAGCTGGGCCAGCTCCTCCTGCGTGAGGTCGTGGACGACGTGGATGCCCTCCTCGGACTGCACGCCGAACCGGCGGGACAGGTCGAGCAGGGCGCGGGCGACACGGCCCGGGACGTCCGAGAAGACGAGGTCGGACATCGCGTCGTTGGTCTTGCGCAGCCGGCGGGCGACGGCGCGCAGGAGCGCGGTGGCTACCTCCGGGCGGGCGTTCAGCCAGGGCTGGAGGTCGCCGTGGCCGAGGCCGAGCAGCTTGACCTCGGTCAGAGCCGTGGCGGTCGCCGTGCGCGGGCCCGGGTCGAACAGCGAGAGCTCGCCGATGAGCTCGCCGGGGCCGACCACGGCGAGCATGTTCTCGCGGCCGTCGGGGGATGTGCGGTGGAGCTTCACCTTGCCCTCGGTGACCACGTACAGGCGGTCACCGGGGTCGCCCTCGTGGAACAGCGAGTCACCGCGGGCGAGGGTCACCTCACTCATGGAGGCGCGGAGCTCCGCGGCCTGCTCGTCATCGAGCGCCGCGAAGAGCGGATTGCGCCGCAGAACGTCGTCCACGAGTTCTCTCCTATTCGACCTGCTCAGGGGATCTTGCTCCCCCGTGTACCGAGGGACCGTGGTGCCCATTTTGTCGGGCGGTCCAAACAGTGTGATCTGTCACAAGGATGCCGCACACGTGTCCCGGGGTACGCGGCAGGGGTCCAATTGGGCGCCGATCTTCAGGGGCCGGCGCGGATGCCGGTGCCGGGCCTTAGGCTGGCCGGGTGTCCAAATCGCCGGTGAGAGCACAGGCCGAGGGGGCTGCGCGGGTGGTTGTACGTCGCGATTCCGCTGTGGGCGAACAGAGCCCCGATGGCGGTAGGAAAACGGCGAAAGAGAACAAGACGGAACCGGTGAAGAAGACGGCCTCCGCGAAGAAGGCCGCGTCTGCGAAGAAGACGGCTTCCGCGAAGAAGGCCGTGTCTGCGAAGAAGGCCGCGACCGCGGAGAAGACGGTGACCGCGGAGAAGACCGCGACCGCGAAGAAGGCCGCGTCCAAGGCCTCCACCGCCAAGAAGGCCTCGAAGGGCGCCGCCGTGAAGAAGGCGCCCGCCGCCAAGAAGGTCGTGGTCGCGCCGCAGAAGGCCACCGCCCGTCTCGAGGGCGCCGCCCCCGCCAAGGCCGTCGTCCACCCGCCGGGCGACGAGTCGCCCACCGCCCTGGTCCGCCGGGCCCGCCGCATCAACCGCGAGCTCGCCGAGGTCTATCCGTACGCGCACCCCGAGCTGGACTTCGAGAACCCCTTCCAACTGGTCGTCGCCACCGTCCTGTCCGCCCAGACGACCGACCTGCGCGTCAACCAGACGACACCCTCCCTCTTCGCCGCGTACCCGGCCCCGGAGGACCTGGCCGCCGCCAACCCCGAGGAAGTGGAGGAGATCCTCCGCCCGTGCGGCTTCTTCCGGGCCAAGACGAAGTCGGTCATAGGGCTGTCGAAGGCCTTGGTGGAGGACTTCGGCGGTGAGGTGCCCGGCCGTCTGGAGGACCTGGTCAAGCTGCCCGGCGTCGGCCGCAAGACCGCGTTCGTCGTGCTGGGCAACGCCTTCGGGCGCCCCGGCATCACCGTCGACACGCATTTCCAGCGCCTGGTGCGCCGCTGGCGGTGGACCGCCGAGACCGACCCGGACAAGATCGAGGCCGCCGTCGGCGCGCTCTTCCCGAAGAGCGACTGGACGGATCTCTCGCATCACGTGATCTGGCACGGCCGCCGTATCTGCCACGCCCGCAAGCCCGCGTGCGGCGCCTGCCCGATCGCCCCGCTCTGCCCGGCGTACGGCGAGGGCGAGACCGACCCGGAGAAGGCGAAGAAGCTCCTCAAGTACGAGAAGGGCGGCTTCCCCGGACAGCGTCTGAAGCCCCCGCAGGCCTATCTGGACGCGGGCGGCACACCGGCGCCGCCGCTGGGGGCCGGATGAGCTGCACGAGCCTCCCGGCGCGCCGTCCGAGCCCTCCGGCTGGCCGTCCGACGAGCCCGACGCGCCTGCCTTTCAGGGGATTGAGGGCGCTCGTGGAACGATCTCGGGCTCGCCGTGCGTTGGATGCGGCAGGACGACGGGGGTGGCGATGACGCGGGCGAGCGACACACAGGGCGGCCCGGTGGCCCTGAGCAAGGAAGGACTGCCCGGCTGGCTGCACCCGGTGGTGCACGCCGTGGAGACGGTCCGGCCCGGCCAGCTGAGCCGGTTCCTGCCGCCGGCGGACGGGGCGGGGCGTCAGTCCGCCGTGCTGGTCCTGTTCGGTGAGGGCGCGCACGGACCGGAGCTGCTGCTGATGGAGCGTGCGAGCTCCCTGCGCTCGCACGCCGGCCAGCCCTCCTTCCCGGGCGGTGCCCTCGACCCGGAGGACGGCGACCCGTCCGGCGACGGCCCGCTGCGGGCCGCCCTGCGCGAGGCGGAGGAGGAGACGGGCCTGGACCCCTCGGGCGTCCAGCTCTTCGGCGTCCTGCCCCGGCTGTACATCCCGGTCAGCGGCTTCGTCGTCACACCGGTGCTGGGCTGGTGGCGCGAACCGACGCCGGTCGGAGTCGTCGATCCGAACGAGACCGCACGCGTCTTCACCGTCCCCGTGGCGGATCTCACGGATCCCGCCAACCGCGCGACCGCCGTTCACCCCAGCGGCCACCGAGGTCCGGCATTTCTGGTCGAATCGGCCCTTGTCTGGGGTTTCACGGCCGGAATCATCGACCGGCTGCTGCACTTCGCGGGCTGGGAGCGGCCCTGGGACCGGGAGAAGCAGGTCCCGCTCGACTGGCGCGCATGACAGGGTGGCTGCCGTGAACGTGCTGGACATCTTGTTGCTGGTCGCCGCCGTGTGGTTCGCGGTCGTGGGGTACCGCCAGGGGTTCGTCGTCGGCATCCTGTCGGTGACCGGCTTCCTGGGCGGCGGCCTCGTCGCGGTCTACCTGCTGCCCGTCATCTGGGACGCGCTGACGGACAACGCGGAGGTGAGCACGACCGCCGCCGTCGTCGCGGTCGTCGTCGTCATCGTCTGCGCATCCGTCGGCCAGGCCCTCACCACCCACCTCGGCAACAAGTTGCGCCGGCACATCACCTGGTCCCCGGCCCGGGCCCTGGACGCCACCGGCGGCGCCCTCGTCAACGTCGTGGCGATGCTCCTGGTCGCCTGGCTGATCGGCTCCGCCCTCGCGGGCACGACGCTGCCGACCCTCGGCAAGGAGGTCCGCAACTCCAAGGTGCTGCTGGGTGTCTCGCAGGCGCTGCCGGAGCAGGCGGCCACCTGGTTCGCGGACTTCTCCTCCGTCCTCGCACAGAACGGCTTCCCGCAGGTCTTCAGCCCGTTCTCGAACGAGCCGATCACCGACGTCCAGCCGCCCGACCCGGCGCTCGCGAACAGCGCCGTGGCCAACCGTGCCCAGCGCTCCATCGTCAAGGTCATGGGCACGGCCCCGAGCTGCGGCAAGGTCCTGGAGGGCACCGGCTTCGTCTTCTCCGGCCGCCGTGTGATGACCAACGCGCACGTGGTGGGCGGGGTCGACGAGCCGACCGTGCAGATAGGCGGCGAGGGCAGGAAGTACGACGCCAAGGTCGTGCTCTACGACTGGCGGCGCGACATCGCCGTCCTCGACGTGCCGGATCTCAAGGCGCCCGTGCTGCGGTTCACCGAGAAGGACGCGAGCAGCGGTGACGGCGCGATCGTCGCCGGCTTCCCGGAGAACGGGGCGTACGACGTCCGGGCCGCGCGCGTGCGGGGCCGCATCACGGCCAACGGCCCGGACATCTACCACCGCGGCACGGTCCGCCGCGACGTCTACTCCCTCTTCGCGACCGTCCGCCAGGGCAACTCCGGCGGCCCGCTGCTCACGCCCGACGGCAAGGTCTACGGCGTCGTCTTCGCCAAGTCGCTCGACGACGCCCAGACGGGATACGCGCTGACCGTGGACGAGATCCAGGAGGACATCACCAAGGGGCGCACCGCCGACCAGCAGGTGGGCAGCGACAGCTGCGCCCTCTAGGAGCGGTCCTGGAGCGGGAGGTGTCGGGGCGTCACTCGCGCGAGTGACGCCTCAGTCGCGTGTGGGACGCAGTCGTACGGAGACCCAGCGGGCCCGGCGGCGGAGGATACGCGGAATACCGACCCGGGGGTCCGCGGTCGCCATCTGCGGTGCGCCGCTTCGCCGGTGGGGGTTCGCACCGCCCGCCGAGCGGCGATTGCGGGTTGCGTCACTGTAGTCGTGCGTCCAGCCCATACCCCGACGTGTGCCCCCGCCCCATGGTCGATAACCGCTCCCGGGGCGTCCAATTGGCCTATGCGCCGGGCAATTGGCCGTTCGTCAGACATGCGTTCAGGTGCCGGTGGGGCGGGTGGGGCCGACCGGTCACCGGTCGGGTTCGGGATCCCGCAGCCAGTTGATGAGTTCCGAGGAGAACGCGACCGGGTCCTCCTCGTGCGGGAAGTGTCCGAGGCCGTCGAACAGGCGCCAGCGGTAGGGGGCTTCGACGTACTCGCCGGACCCGGCCGCGCTGCGCGTGCGCATCACGGGGTCGAGCGAGCCGTGCAGATGGAGCGTCGGCACCCGCACGGGCCGCTTCATCCGCCGGTTGAACTGGATGCCGTCCGGGCGGGCCAGGGAGCGCACCATCCAGCGGTACGGCTCGACCGCGCAGTGTGCGGCGGAGGGGATGCACATGGCGCGGCGGTACGTCTGCAGCGCCTCCTCCTCGGGCGGGCGCGGCCCGGACCATTCCTGGATCAGCTCCGCGACGAGCGCACCGTCGTCGGCGGTGAGCTGCCGCTCCGGGATCCAGGGCCGCTGGAACCCCCAGATGTGTGAACCGGCGCGGGTCTGCTTGACGTCCCTCAGCATGGCCGAACGCCAGCGCCGCGGGTGCGGCATGGACGCGACCGCGAGCCGCCGCACCAGCTTGGGGCGCATCGCGGCCGCCGTCCACGCGAGATATCCGCCCAGGTCGTGGCCGACCAGCGCGGCGTCCGGCTCGCCGAGGGAGCGGATGACGCCGGTGACGTCGAGCGCGAGGTTGGCGGGGTCGTAGCCGCGCGGCGTGCGGTCGCTGCCGCCGACGCCCCGCAGGTCCATGGCGACGGCCCGGAAGCCCGCGTCGGCGAGCGCGACCATCTGGTGCCGCCAGGTCCACCAGAACTGCGGGAAGCCGTGCAGCAGCAGCACCAGGGGCCCGTCACCCAGCTCGGCGATGTGGAAGCGGGCGCCGTTGGCGGCGACGTCGCGGTGGCTCCAGGGGCCGTCCAGCAGGACGGCCGGAGCCGGGGGTGCCGAAGGTGATTGCCCCGGAGGGAGGGAGGAGCCCGTCATGAGGACGAGCGTGCCACAGCCTCGATGGCCTCGGGGACCCGGTCCTTCGGGAGCTCCGGCCGCGGGTGCGGCTTGGCCTTCTGCAGCACGACCGCGGTCTTCTTCATCGACGCGGCGACCTTCTGCGGGCCCTTGCTCTTCTTGGCCTTCTTCGCGAAGGCCACGCCGACCAGTGCGAGGACGAGCGCGACCAGCACGTTCGCCGCGAACGACAGCAGGAAGCAGACCGCGAGGTTCCAGTCGCTCCAGGTGCGGATGCCGTACGCCAGCGCGAAGTTCAGCATCGGCAGGGAGAAGATCAGCACCGCACCGGCCGCCGAGAAGGCCCCGCCGCTGGTCGCGCCGCGCTTCACGTCCTGTTTGAGCTGCGCCTTCGCCAGTGCGATCTCGTCGTGCACCAGCGCCGACATTTCCGCCGTCGCCGAGGCGAACAGCTGGCCGATGCTGCGTTCGGCGCCGACCGGGCTGCCGTCGGGTGCGCTCATCGCGGTCTCCCTCTTCTGCGTACGGTCCGATGTCCGCGTCTTCTGTCTGACCCGTGCGCGGTCGTCCGACTGCGCACGGCATGACTGCGTACGGTCCCGTCTTTTGTACCGTCTCGTCAGATCATGCCGGACGGTGGTGGTCCTCGCCTGCCCCGCCCGGCACTTCGGCAAGCCCGTGGCGCGCGGCTGCCTTCTCACGGGCGATCTTGCGGTGTTCGGCGGCCTTGCGCTCGTAGAGCGCGGCGAGCCGCAGGTGGTACGCCGGATCGTCCTCCTCGTAGACGTCCGGGATGCCGTCGGCGTCCTCGTCGCGCTCCTCGTCCGCCCACAGCCTGCGGTACTTGGCGTTCCGCATTTTCAGCAGGACGGTCGCGAGTGTCGCGGCGATCAGCGAGCCCAGCAGGACGGCGGCCTTGACCTCGTTCGTCATCGTCTGGTCCCCCTCGAAGGCGAGTTCGCCGATGAGCAGCGAGACGGTGAAGCCGATGCCGGCGAGGGCCGCCACGGCGAACACGTCCGCCCAGGCGAGGTCGTCGCTGAGCGACGCCCGGGTGAAACGGGCCGCCAGCCACGTCCCGCCGAAGATGCCGAGTGCCTTGCCGAGCACGAGCCCGAGGACGACACCGAGGGTCTCGGGCCGGGTGAACACGTCGGCGAGCGCCCCGCCGGACACTGCGACCCCCGCGCTGAACAGGGCGAACAGGGGGACGGCCAGCCCCGCGGACAGGGGCCGTACGAGGTGCTCGACGCGCTCGCCGGGGGAGCGGTCCTCGCCCTCGTGGCGGTGGCAGCGCAGCATCAGGCCCATGGCGACACCGGCGATGGTGGCGTGGATGCCGCTGTTGTACATCAGCGCCCAGATGACGAGGGCGAGCGGCAGGTACACGTACCAGCCGCGGACGCCCTTGCGCAGCAGCAGCCAGAAGAGCAGCAGACCGGCGGCGGCACCGCCGAGGGTGGCGAAGTTCAGGTCGGCGGTGAAGAACACCGCGATGATCAGGATCGCGAAGAGGTCGTCGACGACGGCGAGCGTGAGCAGGAAGGCCCGCAGCGCACTCGGCAGGGACGTGCCGATGACGGCGAGCACGGCGAGCGCGAACGCGATGTCGGTGGCGGTCGGCACGGCCCAGCCGGCCAGGGAGCCACCGCCGGCGACGGTGGTGACGGTGTAGACGAGCGCCGGTACGGCCATGCCGCAGAGCGCGGCGACGACCGGGAGCGCGGCGGCCTTCGGGTCCCGCAGATCGCCCGCCACGAGTTCCCGCTTGAGCTCGATCCCCGCGACGAAGAAGAAGACCGCCAGCAGCCCGTCGGCGGCCCAGTGCGCGATCGACAGGTCGAGGCCGAGGGCGGCGGGGCCCACGTGGAAGTGGGAGACGCTCTCGTAACTGTCACGCACGGCGGGGATGTTCGCCCAGAGCAGCGCGGCGACCGCGGCCGCGAGCAGCAGCACCCCGCCGACGGTCTCCGTGCGCAGCGCGTCCGTCACGTAGGTCCGCTCGGGCAGTGACAGCCGGCCGAGGACCTTGCGAGGGGTGGTGGAGCGAGGCGCGGTCACGGAGAACCTCCGGTCGGTGGGCAGGACGGAGCACATGCCGACCAGACTTCCCGGCGCACCATGGAGCACTTGTTTTTGCTTAGTCTAGGAAAACGTACGGCTGTGCGCATCCGGCGGTCCCTCGCCGCCGGGGCGCCCCGGCGGAGGGCACCCGATGATCGGGTGCCCTCCGCCGGCTCCGCCGTTCCGCTGCCGCGATCAGTCCTCGCTGGAGGCGGCGGGCAGCTTGGCCTGGATGAGGTCCATGACCGTGGAGTCGGTCAGCGTGGTGACGTCACCCAGCTGACGGTTCTCGGCGACGTCCCGCAGCAGCCGGCGCATGATCTTGCCGGAGCGGGTCTTGGGCAGCTCGGCGACCGGCAGGATCCGCTTGGGCTTGGCGATCGGGCCGAGGGTGTTGCCGACGTGGGCGCGCAGCTCGGCGACCAGGGTCTCGGTCTCCGTGGCCGTGCCGCGCAGGATCACGAAGGCGACGATCGCCTGTCCGGTCGTCTCATCCGACGCGCCGACCACGGCCGCCTCGGCGACCGAGGGGTGGGAGACCAGCGCGGACTCGACCTCGGTGGTGGAGATGTTGTGCCCGGAGACGAGCATGACGTCGTCGACCCGGCCGAGCAGCCAGATGTCGCCGTCGTCGTCCTTCTTGGCGCCGTCACCGGCGAAGTACTTGCCCTCGAAGCGCGACCAGTAGGTGTCGATGAAGCGCTGGTCGTCGCCCCAGATGGTGCGCAGCATCGACGGCCACGGCTCGGTGAGCACCAGGTATCCGCCACCGCCGTTGGGCACCTCGTTGGCCTCGTCGTCGACGACCGTCGCGGCGATGCCGGGCAGCGGGGTCTGCGCCGAACCGGGCTTGGTCGCGGTCACGCCCGGCAGCGGCGTGATCATCATGGAGCCGGTCTCGGTCTGCCACCAGGTGTCGACGACCGGGGTGCGGTCGCCGCCGATGTTCTTGCGGTACCAGATCCACGCCTCGGGGTTGATCGGCTCGCCCACCGAGCCCAGCACGCGCAGGCTGGACAGGTCGAACTTGGCGGGGATGTCGTCGCCCCACTTCATGAACGTACGGATCGCGGTCGGCGCGGTGTACAGGATCGTGACCCCGTACTTCTGCACGATCTCCCAGAAGCGGCCCTGGTGCGGGGTGTCCGGGGTGCCCTCGTACATGACCTGCGTCGCGCCGTTGGCCAGGGGGCCGTAGACGATGTACGAGTGTCCGGTGACCCAGCCGACGTCGGCCGTGCACCAGTAGACGTCCGTCTCGGGCTTGAGGTCGAAGACGGCGTGGTGGGTGTAGGCGGTCTGCGTGAGGTAACCGCCGGAGGTGTGCAGGATGCCCTTCGGCTTACCCGTGGTGCCCGAGGTGTAGAGGATGAACAGCGGGTGCTCGGCGTTGAACGGCTGCGGGGTGTGCTCGGCGCTCTGCCGCCCCACCAGGTCGTGCCACCACACGTCGCGGCCCTCGGTGAAGGCGACCTCCTGGCCCGTGCGCCGCACGACCAGGACGTGCTCGACGGTGCCCGCCTTCTCGACGGCCTCGTCCACGGCCGGCTTGAGCGCGGAGGGCTTGCCGCGCCGGTAGCCGCCGTCGGAGGTGATGATCACGCGAGCGTCGGCGTCCTGGATGCGGGTGGCGAGCGCGTCCGAGGAGAAACCGCCGAAGACGACCGAGTGCGCGGCGCCGATCCGGGCGCAGGCCAGCATCGCGATCGCCGTCTCGGGGATCATCGGCATGTAGACGGCGACCCGGTCGCCCGCCTGGACTCCCAGCTCCAGCAGAGCGTTGGCCGCCTTGGAGACCTCGTCCTTGAGCTCGGCGTAGGTGATCGCGCGGCTGTCGCCGGGCTCGCCCTCGAAGTGGATGGCGACCCGGTCGCCGTGTCCGGCTTCCACGTGCCGGTCGACGCAGTTGTAGGCGACGTTGAGCTCGCCGTCCTGGAACCACTTGGCGAACGGCGGGTTCGACCAGTCGAGCGTCTCGGTGGGCTCCTTGGCCCAGGTCAGCCGGCGGGCCTGCTCGGCCCAGAAGCCGAGCCTGTCAGCCTTGGCCTGCTCATACGCCTCCGCGGTGACGTTGGCGTTCGCGGCCAGGTCGGCGGGGGGTGCGAACCTGCGCTCTTCCTTGAGCAGGTTGGCCAGGCTCTCGTTGCTCACGGCATCTGCCTTTCCCAGGGTGTCCGTTGTGTCCCAGGCCACAGCTCATCAGACCCGAGGGTGCGATGACAAGGGCCGACCGCCGATTGGTTTAGACCTGTTGGGTGGTGCTGTCGACGGCGGGGTTCATCCGTAGCCACGGACGCCGACCAGGGAAAGTTCACCGCGTGTGCGGCCCGTCATCGGAGCGCGGCGGAGCGGGAGGAGCCGTGGCGGTAGTCCTGCGAGGCTCGCCGACCGGACCGGAGATGGGGGCAACCGTCCGGAGCACCGACGGGGCGGGGTCGGGCCCGGGTGGGCCAGGGGTGTGCCCCCACCGCCGATCGGGGGCACACCCTCATCCGGTGCCGGGCGGGGACAGAGCCCCACCCGGCGCCGGGCTCACGCCGTCAGGTCCGACTCGCGTACCCGGTCGAAGACGCCGCCGGTGTCCGTCTCGGTGAGCAGGTACGCCTCGGCCTCGCCCACGTGGAAGTACATCCCGTGCAGCTCCAGGGCGCCCTCGCCGAGGGCCCGGGCCACCGAGTCGTGGGCACGCAGGTGCTCCAGCTGCTGGACCACGTTCGTGAGGCACAGCTGCTCGACCGCGTCCTCGGGGGAGCGCCCGGCGAGCCTGCCCCAGGAGGCGGTGTCGTCGGCCATGCGCTCCAGGCTCGGCAGCCCGTGCCGCAGCCATCGCTTCAGCGGGGTCCGGGCGCCTCCGGGCTCGGAGTTGAGCAGGGCCTGCATGGCGCCGCATCCCGAGTGCCCGCACACCGTGATGGACCGCACCCGCAGGACGTCCACGGCGTACTCGATCGCGGCCGACACCGAGTCGTCGCCGCTCTCCTCGCCGGGACGCGGGACGAGGTTGCCCACGTTGCGCACGACGAACAGGTCGCCCGGGCCACTGGCGGTGATCATCGAGGTGACCAGTCGGGAGTCGGCGCAGGTCAGGAAGAGCTGCGAGGGCCGCTGCCCCTCACGCGCCAGCCGGGCCAGCTCGCTGCGCACCAGAGGGGCGGTGTTGCGCTGGAACGCGCTGATGCCGCGCGCCAGTTCGTGCCCGCTGGCTCCGCCGGTGCCCGTCGGGTCCGGCTCGGAGCGGTCCGACCCGTCCGGGTTCTTCTCGGCGGGGGACACGGACTGCGGACCGTCGCACTGGTGGTTGCGCCAGGGTGTCCAGGGCCGGCAACGGCAGCCGGTGAGGGCCTGGGGCTCGGAGACGCGGGTGCCGGGATGCCGGCCGGTGATCTCCACCGTGCCGCCCTGTGCGGTGTGCGTCTTCTGCCAGTCCTGCAAGGTCTCGTACGCCGCGTGGTCCATGAACGACCCGTCCAGTTCGACGACGGTGTCGGCACCGTGGGGCACGAGATGCAGGGTCCGGCTGAGCCGTGGCACCGCGAGGAACGTCAACTGGCCTCTGACGTGGACGTGATGGACTCCTTCCCTTTCCTCGTGCGTGATGCGGGTGCGGGTGAGGCGGTGCAGGGCGACGCCGACGGCCATGGCGATGCCGAGCGCCACGCCCTCCAGGACGCCGAAGGAGACCACGCCGAGGGTGGTCACGGCGTAGACCCACACTTCCCGGTGGCGCGTCACGGTGCGGATGTGGTTCAGGGACACCATCTGGATACCGACGGCCATCACCAGGGCGGCGAGCGAGGCGAGCGGGATGAGCTCCAGGATGGGGACCATCAGCAGCGTGGCGATCACTACGAGAACGCCGTGCAGCATCGTGGAGTTCCGGCTGACCGCTCCCGCGTGCACATTCGCCGAACTCCGCACGGCCACACCGGCGATGGGCAGTCCGCCGAGCGAGCCGGAGACGATGTTGGCCGCGCCCTGCCCGAGCAGTTCACGGTCGAGGCGGGAGCGCCCGACGCGGGCGGGCAGGCCCGGGCGGCCGGCCACCAGCTTGTCCACGGCGACCGCGCCGAGCAGCGACTGCACGCTGCACACCAGCGTGGTCGTGAGCACGGCGGCGACCAGGCCGAGCACGGGGCCCTCGGGCAGCCCGGCCAGGGCGTGGTTGCTCCAGGACGGCAGGTCGACCTTGGGCAGGCGGAGACCGGCGAGGGCGGCGACCGCGGTGGCCCCGGCGACGGCGATGAGCGCGGCCGGGATCTTGCGCAGCAGATGTCCGGCCCGGCCGGGCAGTCTCGGCCAGAGCAGGAGCAGCGCCAGGGTCAGCACGCTGACCGACACGGCCTCGGGGCGCATGTCCGCCAACTGGGCGGGCAGCGCGCGGAGGTTGTCCGGGACGGAGCTCTGCGGTGTGCCGCCGAGCACGATGTGCAGTTGAGCGACGGCGATGGTGACGCCGATCCCGGCGAGCATGCCGTGCACGATGGCGGGGCTGACGGCGAGAGCGCCACGGGCCACGCGCAGGCAGCCCAGGCCGAGTTGCGCGAGACCGGCGAGGACGGTGATGGCGCAGGTCGTCCGCCAGCCGTAGCGCTGGATGAGGTCGGCGGTCACCACGGTGAGTCCGGCGGCGGGTCCGCTCACCTGGAGCGGGGAGCCGCCCAGCCGCCCGGCGACCAGTCCGCCGACGGCGGCGGCGACGAGGCCGGCTTGCAGAGGGGCGCCGGTCGCGAGGGCGATGCCCAGGGACAGGGGCAGGGCGATCAGGAAGACCGCGATCGAGGCCGACACATCGGCACCCGCGATGCGGAATCGGCGGGGCCCGGCCGGTGGCGGACTGTGGGGCGGATGCGTGCGCTCGGTTCGGTTCGGGTCGGCGGCGCGTGTGGGGACGCAGGCTGACATGGTTTCCCGTCTCCTCCGGGGCTGCGGCGGTCGCGTCATTGGGGGTCCCGCTCGGGGCGGGGTTCGGTCGCGGCGGTCACGGCGTAAATCGGCGGGATGAATCAACGCTCGGTAAACGGATCGTAATGCAGAGTAAAGGGCGAGCATAGACTTTACGGGCAAATGGGTGAATAGATCACTCTGAAGAGTGAAGTGGCCATTTGATCGGCTTGTCGTACTAATTCCTTCTCGATCTCGTGTGAATGTGGCGGCGCTGTCCGCACCCGAGAGAAGGAAGAAGGTGGGCGGAACATGGCCGCCACCCCCAGGATCGCCGCGGGCTCCGTGATCGCCGCGGTCTGCGCCGCATCGCTCGCCGGTTGCGCGACCGGCACCCCCCGGCAGGAGAACCCCGACCCGCAGAAGGCGACGCCGGCACAGGCGCCGAAGAGCGCGGTCCGGCTGATCGGAGACGGCTCCACCGCCTACACCGGCGCCCAGCCCCACCTGCCCAGGCCCGAACGGCTGCGGCCCGGTCAGAAGCCCCCGCAGTTCGTCGTCTTCTCCTGGGACGGCGCGGGCGAGGACGGCCAGAAGCTGTTCTCCCACTTCCGCAAGGTCGCCAAGAAGAACAACGCGACCATGACGTACTTCCTGAGCGGCGTGTACATGCTGCCGGACGAGGAACGCGACCAGTACCGCCCGCCCCAGCACTCCCCGGGCCGCTCCGACATCGGCTTCAACGACCGCCGGGGCATCGCCGCCACCGTGAAGCAGCTGCGCCTGGCCTGGCTGGAAGGCAACGAGATCGGCACCCACTTCAACGGCCACTTCTGCGGCAGCGGCGGCGGTGTCGGCGAGTGGTCCGTGCAGGACTGGAAGGACGAGATCTCCCAGGCCAAGCGGTTCGTGAAGACCTGGAAGACCAACACCGGCCTGAAAGGCGCCTCCCCGCTCCCCTTCGACTACGACAAGGAGCTCATCGGCGCCCGCACCCCCTGCCTCGAAGGCCAGCGCAACTTCATGAGGGCCGCCCGTGACCTGGGCTTCCGTTATGACACCAGCGGTGTCAACGACCAGGTCTGGCCGAAGAAGAAGCAGGGCCTGTGGGACGTGTCCATGCAGCTGGTGCCGTTCCCCGGTCACTCCTTCGAGCAGCTCACCATGGACTACAACTTCATGGTCAACCAGTCGGGCACCGCCACCCAGGGCAACCCCGCCAAGTTCGACTACTGGGGCGACCAGATGCGCGACGGCCTGCTCAAGGGCTTCTCGCGGGCCTACGACGGCAACCGCGCGCCCCTGATCATCGGCAACCACTTCGAGTCCTGGAACGGCGGCACCTACATGCGGGCCGTCGAGGAGGTCATCGAGACGGTGTGCACCAAGGAGGAGGTGCGCTGCGTGTCGTTCCGGCAGCTCGTGGACTGGCTGGACGCGCAGGACCCGAAGACGCTGGAGAAGCTGCGCAGCCTGCCGGTCGGCCAGGCGCCCAGGGAGGGCTGGGCGTCCTTCCTGTCGGACCGTCCCGCCCCGGCGCCCAAGGGCGTGCCGGGCGCTCCTGCGGCCAAGGGCTAGTCCTTCGGGCGGACGTGGCCGGGCGCACGCGCGCGTGAAGAAGGCCACTCCGCCGCGGGGCGGGGCCCCGGGGTGCGTAGGGTCGTACTCATGAGTACAGCAGGCGCGACCGCCGATCCCCTCGCGGCCCTGGGGGCGCTGCCCGGAGTGGCCGATTCCGTGGAGTCCGTACGCAAGGCCGTCGACCGGGTCTACGGGCACCGGGTCATGCGGCGGCGCAGTAACGCGATCACCTCCGAGGCCGCCCTGCGCGGCGCCCGAGGCTCGGCCGCGCTGTCCGGCGCGGACTGGGCCCTGGAGGAGGTGCGCCGGCGTACGGACTTCAGTGGTGACGACGAGGCCCGCACCGTGGGTGCCGCCCTACGGCTCACCGCGGAGGCGGGCCAGCTGCTCTCCATCTGGCGGCAGTCGCCCCTGCGTGTACTGGCCCGGCTGCACCTGGTGGCGGCCGCCGGCAAGGGCGACGAGGTGGGGCGGCCCCGCAAGGAGGGCGAGCCGGTCGACGAACCGGTCGTCGGGCTGCCGCTGCCGGGCGCCGCGGAGACGCACGGCCGGCTGGACGGGCTGGCCGGACTGATCATCGCCGGCGGCTCCGCACCGGCGCTGGTGACGGCCGCCGTCGTGCACGGCGAACTTCTCGCGCTGCGCCCCTTCACGTCCCACAACGGCCTGGTCGCGCGCACGGCCGAACGCATCGTCCTGGTGGGCAGCGGGTTGGACCCGAAGTCGGTCTGCGCGGCCGAGGTCGGCCACGCCGAGCTGGGACGCGACGCCTACCTGAAGGCCCTGGGCGGGTACGTCTCCGGTACCCCCGAGGGCGTGGCCGCCTGGATCGCCCACTGCGGCAGGGCCGTCGAACTGGGGGCCCGGGAGTCGATGGCGGTGTGCGAGGCGCTGCAACGCGGAGCGGCCTGATATCGCCCGGCGGAAAAAGTGATGCGGCGGTACGAGTTCTCGTACCGCCGCTGGCATGAGCATCGGGTTACCAAGCGTCCTCGATATATGCCCATCAGGCCGGGAACTTTGCCCGTCACCTGGTGCGGCTGGCCCGTATTCGACGGGTCGACGTCGCGTGGGTGCCCGGTGTTCATGCTCGGTCCGTGGGGCCAAATGCGTTAAAAAGGTGATCCTCGCGGATGTCCTTGGTCTCGCGGGCCGTTGAGTCCTTTGTACTCCTGACCCGCAGTGAGCGGAAGTCCAGACTGCACTTCTTTACTTTTGGGTTCAAATAGGGCGGTGCGTCGCTCCAGGTCAAGCGACCGTCGCCCGGCGCCTGTTCGCGTACCAGACGAGTCCCGCGGTGGCCGCGGCGGCGCCTATGGCGGCGACCGCGACGAGCGCCGGACGCGGCGGTACGGAGAACGCCGGGATGCGCTGCTTGAGCCGGACGGGGCGGTGGAAGTCGAGGATCGGCCACCCGCGCGCGAGGGCCTCGCGGCGCAGCGCCCGGTCCGGGTTCACGGCGTGCGGATGGCCGACGGACTCCAGCATCGGCACATCGGTCGCCGAGTCGCTGTAGGCGTAGCAGCGGCTGAGGTCGTATCCCTCGGACTCGGCCAGTTCCCTGACGGCCTCGGCCTTGGTCGGGCCGTAGGCGTAGTACTCCACCTCGCCGGTGAAGCAGCCGTCCTCGCCCACGACCATGCGGGTGGCGACCACACGGTCCGCGCCGAGCAGGTCGCCGATCGGCTCGACCACTTCGGCGCCCGACGTGGACACGATGACGACGTCGCGTCCGGCGGTGTGGTGCTCCTCGATCAGGGAGGCCGCCTCGTCGTAGATGATCGGGTCGATCAGGTCGTGCAGTGTCTCGGCGACGATCTCCTTGACCTGCTGCACGTTCCAGCCCCGGCACAGGGCGGACAGATATGCGCGCATGCGCTCCATCTGGTCGTGGTCGGCGCCGCCGGCGAGGAAGACGAACTGGGCATATGCGGTGCGCAAGACGGCCCTGCGGTTGATCAGACCGCCTTGGTAGAACGACTTGCTGAACGTGAGGGTGCTCGACTTCGCAATGACCGTCTTGTCCAGGTCAAAGAAGGCGGCTGTGCGGGGCAACGAGTGGTTTTCCACGTCCCAGAGCATAGGGGCAGCCCATTCGGCGTAAGGTGGGGCGCGTGGGTTTGCCTGAGAAGGCTCTCGGGTACACCATGGAAGTCACGGATCGTTCGCGACCGTGCTAACCCGGCCCGACTCCTCCCCCCCCGAGTCGGCCGTGGGGACGACCCCCGCTCTCCCCCCCGGCGGGGGTCGTCGCATGTCCGGGTGGGTTTTCTCCTTCTTTTCACGGCCTGACAGCCGGTCCGGCAGAGCACTGGGCGAGCATTGACATGCTCATGCTCTATCACTCTGCGTAGTGGTCAGACTGCTCTGTGGAAGTCGTGCAGAGGGTCTGAGCGGCTCACCGCTATGGGTGAAGGCGATATTCACAACCCCCGGCACGTCCACAGTTATCCACCAAGATCCACACGATTTCGGGGATCGCTGCACCGTGATTCCGACGCATCCCGCTCGCGGCGAGTTCATGGCCGGTTCCGAGTGCCCGGGGGCGTTGGGCCGGTTTTCGTCGGCCGTTCACAGGGAGGCCGCTCGTCGGTTCTTCCCACGTTTGGGAATCGCGGGGCCGCAGGGGCCGCGCGCGTCACGCAGCGAAGGGGGATGGACACCGTGGCCGGAACCGTCACACACGACCCGCCGCCGACCGCCGGAGGCCGGCAGGGCGGACCGCTGATCGTCACCGAGGACACCGAACTCCTCGACGATCTGCTCCGCCTGTGCGCGGCGGCGGGCGCCACACCCGAGGTGCACCACGGGGTGCCGGAGCGCAGAGGCGGCTGGGAGGCCGCGCCGCTGGTCCTGGTGGGCGACGACGCCGCGCGGAGGGTGCGCGGGGCCGCGCGCAGAAGGGGCGTCGTCCTCGTCGGCCGGGACCAGGACGACTCCGGGGTGTGGCGCCGGGCCGTCGAGATCGGCGCCGAGCACGTCCTGATGCTGCCCGACGGTGAGCAGTGGCTGGTCGACCGGATCGCCGACGTGGCCGAGGGCGTCGGCCGGCCCGCCCTCACCGTGGGCGTCATCGGCGGCCGGGGCGGGGCCGGAGCGTCCACGCTCTCCTGTGCCCTCGCCGTCACCTCCGCGCGGGAGGGACTGCGCACCCTCCTCGTGGACGCCGATCCGCTGGGCGGCGGACTCGACGTACTCCTCGGCGGTGAGACGGCCGAAGGGCTGCGCTGGCCCGCCTTCGCCTCCTCACGCGGCCGGGTCGGCGGGGGAGCCCTGGAGGAGTCGCTGCCCGAGCTGCACTCGCTTCGGGTGCTCAGCTGGGATCGCGGCGACCGGATCGCCGTCCCGCCGCAGGCGGTGCGCGCGGTGCTCGCGGCGGCCCGGCGCCGGGGAGGCACGGTCGTGGTCGACCTGCCGCGCCGGATCGACGACGGTGTCGCCGAGGTCCTCTCGCAGCTGGACCTGGGCGTGCTGGTGGTGCCCGCCGAGCTGCGGGCCGTCGCGGCCGCGGGGCGGGTGGCCTCCGCGGTCGGCATGGTCCTGCGGGACCTGCGGGTGGCGGTCCGCGGGCCGTACCCGCCGGGACTCGACGACCGTGAGGTGGCCCGGCTGCTCGGACTGCCCCTGGTCGGCGAGGTACCGGACGAGCCGGGGCTGGCGCGCCCGGACGAGGGCACGGCGCCACCGGGCACCGCTCCTCGGGGACCGCTCGCCCGGTTCTGCAAGGGGTTCTGGGAGCGGGCGCTCGTCGAGGCGGGTGCGGCATGAGCACCCTGGCCGCATACGAGGGCGCGGCTCTGCTCGACGGGGTGCGGCGGTGGCTGGCCGAGAGCGGGGCCGAGCCGACCCCCGCACGCGTGGCGCAGGCCCTGCGGGAGCAGGGGCGGGTCCTCGGAGACGCAGAGGTCCTGGGGGCCGCCGCACAGTTGCGGTCCGAGCTGGTCGGCAGCGGGCCGTTGGAGCCGCTCCTCGCCGATCCGTCGGTGACGGACGTGCTGGTGTCGGCCCCGGACCGGGTCTGGGTGGACCGGGGCGGCGGACTGGAGCTGACGCCGGTGCGGTTCGCGGACGCGGCGGCCGTACGACGGCTCGCCCAGCGTCTCGCCGCCGTGGCCGGACGCCGTCTGGACGATGCCCGGCCCTGGGCCGACGCCCGGCTGCCCGACGGGACGCGGTTGCACGCGGTGCTGCCGCCGGTGGCCGTCGGCTGCGCCTGCCTGTCGCTGCGGGTCGTGCGGCCCCGTGCCTTCACCCTCGGCGAGCTGGTCGCGGCGGGCACGGTGCCGCCCGGCGGGGACCGCGTGCTGCGGGCGCTGCTCGACGCCCGGCTGTCCTTCCTGGTCAGCGGCGGAACCGGCACCGGCAAGACCACGCTGCTGAGCGCCCTGCTGGGACTGGTGGGGCCGGACGAGCGGATCGTCCTCGCCGAGGACTCGGCGGAACTGCGACCCGATCATCCGCACGTCGTGCGGCTGGAGACCAGACCCGCCAACCAGGAGGGCGCGGGCCTCGTCACCCTCGAGGATCTGGTGCGTCAGGCGCTGCGGATGCGGCCCGACCGGCTGGTCGTGGGCGAGGTGCGCGGGCCCGAAGTGGTGCATCTGCTGGCCGCGTTGAACACCGGGCACGAGGGCGGCTGCGGGACCGTGCACGCCAACGCCGCCGCCGATGTACCGGCCCGGCTGGAGGCGCTCGGCACGGCCGCCGGGCTCGACCGGGCCGCGCTGCACAGCCAACTGGCGGCCGCCCTCTCGGTGGTGCTGCATCTGGTGCGCGACCGCTCCGGGCGGCGGCGGATCGCCGAGGTGCACGTGCTGGAGCGGGACCCGTCGGGTCTGGTGCGGACGGTGCCGGCGCTGCGGTGGGGAGCGCAGGCGTTCGTGCGGGAGCGGGGCTGGGAGCGGCTGCGGGGGCTGCTTCGGGGTGAGGCGAGCGGGAGCGGGCCGGACGAGGCCGCGGTGTTGGGGGCCGGTCATGACGGGGGTGCCTGAGATGTCGGCGGGTGTGGCGGTGGTGTGCATGGGGGCGGCCGTCTGGCTGCTGGGCGAGCGGGAGGAGGCGGCGCGGCGGGCGCGGTTGCTGTTCGCGGGTGGCGGGGCCGTCGCGCACGGACCGCCCGGGTGGCGGTGGCTGACCGGTGGTCTGCGGCGCGTCCGCGGGCGGCTCGGGGCCGAATGGTGGTCGGCGGTGGCCGGGCTGGTGCTGGCGGTGCCCGGGGCGTCGGTGCTGCCGGTCGTCCTGGGGGCGGCCGGGGTGCCGTTGCTGCGGCGGGCCCGGCTGGCCGGCGGGGCGCGGCGGGACCGGGAACAGCGGGCCGACGCGGTGATCGCGTTGTGCGGGGCGCTCGCCGGGGAGGTACGGGCCGGACGCCAGCCGGGCGAGGCGCTGCTGCGGGCCGCGCGGGACTGCGGCGGACTCGCGGACGCCCAGGTGACGGTGCTGGCGGCGGCGCGGTTCGGCGGTGATGTGCCGGACGCGCTCGCGACGGCGGCACGGCAACCGGGTGCCGAGGGACTGCTCGGCCTGGCGGCGTGCTGGCGGGTCGCCGTGGACCAAGGCGCGGGACTGGCGGCCGGACTCGACCGGCTCGCCGCCGCCTTGCGCGCCGAACGTGATCAACGGTCCGACCTGCGTGCCCAGTTGGCGGGCGCCCGGGCCACAGCGGTGATGCTCGCCGGGCTGCCGGCCCTGGGCCTCGCCATCGGCACCGCGCTCGGTGCCGATCCCCTCCACGTCCTGCTGCACACGGGGGCGGGGCTGGGCTGCCTGGCGACCGGCGGGGTGCTGGAGGGCCTGGGGCTGTGGTGGGTGGGGCGGATCGTACGGAGCGCGGAGGAAGTGGCATGAGCGGAGACGTTGTCCACAGGCTGGGGGTGGCCGTGGGGATCGTGGCGCTCTGCGCATGGTCGGCGCGGTGGTTGGTCACCTCCCGGCGCCGCCGGAGGACGCGCCGGCGACTGGCCGGGCTGTCGAGGGCCCGGGAGGTGACAGCTCCTGTCCCACGCCTGGCCCTGCGCGAGATCGCCCGGGCTTGGCTGCCCCCGGCGGGCGTGGCGTGCGCCGGATGGGCGCTGGTCGGGGGTCTCGCCGGGGTCGCCGTGGGGCTGGCCGGCGCGGTGGGCGTGTGGCGGTGGCGGCTGAGGCGGGAGACGGCCGGCGCGGACCCGCGAGCATCCGGCCTCGCCGAGGCGGCGCGGCAACTGCCCCTCGCCGCCGACCTGCTGGCGGCCTGCATCGCGGCGGGCGCCGGCCCGGTGATCGCGGCGCAGGCGGTGGGTGAGGCCCTCGGTGGCCCCGTCGGCGATGCCCTCGCCCGAGGTGCGGCGGAGGTGCGGCTGGGTGGGGAACCGGGTGCAGCCTGGCGGAGGTTGGGTGCCCTCCCGGGCGCCGGAGGCCTGGCCGGGCTGCTGGAACGAGCCGGTGTGTCCGGGCTGCCCGCCGCCGCGCCGGTCGCACGGCTCGCCGCCGAGGCCCGTGCCGACTGGGGCCGCGCCGCGACGGTCAGGGCCCGCCGGGCGGGCGTGATGGTCAGTGCGCCGGTCGGGCTGTGCTTCCTGCCCGCGTTCATCGCGGTCGGCGTGCTGCCCGTGGTGATCGGGCTCGCCGGCGGGGTGCTCGGAGGGGGTGGTGGATGACGCGAGGACGGACCGGAAGCAAGTGAGCGACAACCAGCAGAAGTTCGGACTCTTTCCTACGGAGGTCGAGATGTATCAGGTGGTACGGGCACGACTGCGTGCCCTGGTGAGCGGGATGCGCACGGCACGGAGCGACAGGGGGATGGTCACCTCCGAGTACGCGATGGGAATCATCGCCGCGGTGGCGTTCGCGGTGGTGCTCTACAAGGTCGTCACGAGCGGGCCGGTCAGCGCGGAGCTGCAAGCCATCGTGAAGGGAGCCCTCAATGCGCGGATGTGAGCGGGGCGCCGACCGGGGGTTCGTCACGGCGGAGTCGGCCGTGGTGCTGCCCGTGCTGGTGATGTTCGCGACGGCTCTGGTGTGGGGGCTGCTGGCCGTGGCCGCACAGATCCAGTGTGTGGACGCGGCGCGGACGGGAGCGCGTGCGGCGGCCCGCCAGGACCCGCCCGGCGCGGTCGTGAAGCTGACCCGTGAGGCCGCGCCGCCCGGCGCGAAGGTGACCGTCAGCCGGGACGCGGAGCAGGTCCGGGTGGTCGTCGTGGCCGCACCGCCGGTGCTGCGCGGTCTGTCCTTCACCGTGCGCGAGGAGGCCGTGGCGTCGGTGGAGGAGGCGGTGGGCACGTGAGGCGCCGCCGGGCGAGGGCCGGATCCGGCCGGAGGACGGCGGCCATGGGCCGGCGCGCCGGTTCGGACCGCGGGTCCGCGACCGTCTGGAGCGTGGGGGCGATCGCCGTCCTGTGCGTGGTGTTCGGTGTGGTCCTCGCGCTCGGGCAGGCCGTCGTGATCCGGCATCGTGCGGCGGGCGGTGCGGATCTCGCGGCGCTCGCCGCGGCGGACCACTGGGCCGAGGGCGGTGCGGCCGCCTGTGCCCGGGCAGGCCGGGTGGCCCGGGCACAGGGCGTGCGGCTCGCGCGGTGCGAGGTCACCGGACAGATCTCGGACGTCACGGCGGCGTCGGGACGGGGGCCGTTCACGGCGGAGGTCAGGGCGCGGGCGGGGCCTGCGACGGCTTCGCCGGGCCTCCCGTCGGCTGCTCAGCTGCTCCGTCCGCCGTCTCCTCCTCCCGCGGAGCGCCCTCCTTCGCTTCGGGAGCCCCCTCCAGCAGCACCGTGAGGAGGCGCACCGCCCCCCTCTTGTGCAACGGATCGTTGCCGTTGCCGCACTTGGGGGACTGGATGCAGGACGGACAGCCGGCCTCGCACTCGCAGGAGGCGATGGCCTGGCGGGTGGCGGACAGCCACGTGCGGGCGGTGTGGAAGGCGCGCTCCGCGAAGCCCGCGCCGCCCGGATGGCCGTCGTAGACGAAGACCGTGGGCAGGAGCGTGTCGGGGTGGAGCGGGACCGACACGCCGCCGATGTCCCAGCGGTCGCAGGTCGCGAAGAGGGGCAGCAGGCCGATCGACGCGTGTTCGGCCGCGTGCAGGGAGCCGCCGAGGATCTCCGGGTTGATCCGCGCCCGGTCCAGCTGGTCCTCGGTGACGGTCCACCACACGGCGCGGGTGCGCAGCGTACGGGGAGGGAGGTCGAGTTTGGTCTCGCCGAGCACTTCACCGGTGATGAGCCGTCTGCGCAGGAAGGAGACGACCTGGTTGGTGACCTCGACGGAGCCGTAGCAGAGGCGGCCGTCGCCCCAGGGGATCTCGACGTCCGTCTCCAGGACGGAGATCGACGTCGTGTCCCGGGCGACCGTGGAGTACGGCGGGGCGGCCTCCTCGACGAGGGCGACGGAGTCCTCCAGGTCCAGCGACCGCACCAGGTAGGTGCGGCCCTGGTGGAGGTGGACCGCCCCCTCGTGCACCGTCGAGTGCGCGGCGCCGGCGTCCACTGTGCCGAGCAGCCGGCCCGTGCCGGTCTCCACGACCTGGACCGGGCGTCCGCCCTCGCCCCGGATGTCCGTCAGGTCGGCGGCGCGCTCCCGGCGGGTCCAGTGCCAGGCCTTGGTGCGGCGGCGCAGCAGCTTCGCGGCCTCCAGCTGGGGCAGCAGGCCCTCGCTGGCGGGGCCGAACAGGTCGAGGTCCTCGTCCGTCAGGGGCAGCTCCGCGGCGGCGGCGCACAGGTGCGGAGCCAGCACGTAGGGGTTGTCGGGGTCGAGGACGGTCGATTCGACGGGCTGGTCGAACAGGGCCTCGGGGTGGTGGACGAGGAAGGTGTCCAGCGGGTCGTCACGGGCGACCAGAACGGCCAGCGCCCCCTGCCCCGACCGTCCGGCCCGGCCCGCCTGCTGCCACAGAGAGGCTCGCGTGCCCGGGTAGCCGGCGATGACGACCGCGTCGAGGCCGGAGATGTCGATGCCGAGTTCGAGGGCGTTCGTCGCCGCGAGGCCCAGCAGTTCACCCGAATGGAGGGCTTGTTCGAGTGCGCGGCGCTCCTCCGGCAGGTAACCGCCCCGGTACGCCGCGACACGCCGGGCCAGCGACCGGTCGACCTCGGCCAGACGCTCCTTGGAGATGACCGAGATCAGCTCGGCGCCACGCCGGGAGCGGACGAAGGTGACCGAGCGCACGCCCTGCAGGGTGAGGTCGGTCAGCAGGTCGGCGGCCTCGGCGGTGGCCGTACGGCGGACGGGGGCGCCCCTTTCCCCGTGCAGTTCGGTCAGCGGCGGTTCCCAGAGGGCGAACACCAGTTCACCGCGCGGAGAGGCGTCGTCGGCCACCTCCAGCACCGGCACGCCGGTGAGGCGGCGGGCGGCCACCGCGGGCTCGGCGGCGGTCGCGGAGGCCAGCAGGAACACGGGCGACGCGCCGTAGCGGGCGCACAGGCGGCGCAATCGGCGCAGCACTTGGGCGACGTGGGAGCCGAAGACGCCGCGGTAGGTGTGGCACTCGTCGATGACGACGTACTTCAGCGACTTCAGGAAGGAGGACCAGCGGGGGTGGGAGGGCAGGATGCCGCGGTGCAGCATGTCCGGGTTGGTCAGGACGTAGTTGGCGTACTGACGGATCCACTCGCGTTCCTCGAACGGAGTATCGCCGTCGTACACGGCTGCGCGTACCGAATTGCCCAGGGGATGTGAAAGTTCCTTCACGGAGCGGCACTGGTCCGCCGCGAGGGCCTTGGTCGGAGCCAGGTAGAGAGTGGTCGCGCCGCGGCCGTTCGGGGCCTCGGCGCCCTCCAGGAGAGTGGACAGGACCGGCACGAGGTAGGCCAGGGACTTGCCGGAGGCCGTGCCGGTGGCGACGACGACCGAGTCGCCGTCGAGGGCGTGCTCGGCGGCGCGTGCCTGGTGGGCCCAGGGATGTTCGATGCCCGCGGCCCGCACGGCGGCGACGACCTCCGCGCGGATCCGGTCCGGCCAGACGGCATGCCGACCCGCACGCGGGGGCAAGTGCTCCGTATGAGTAATGCGCGAAGCCCTGCCCGGGCCGGACGCGAGCCGGTCCAGGACCGCGCCCGGCGCGGGTCGGGAGGCGGGGTCCGTCGGGGTTCGATCGGATCGGTGATTCTTGGCCATCGGCACCGAGTGTGTCACTGGCGTGACGGACAATGGAGCCAAGGCGTCGTGCACGCCTGCCGGTAAGTGATTGAATGCCATCGCGGCTGGCGAAGCGTCCAGGGGCTGAAGCCGAATGCCCCTAGGGCGACCGCTCGATAGCAAGGTGCTGGAGGATCCGTGGACCTGTCCCTGTCGACCGAAACCATGGGCGATCGCACGATCGTCAGGGTCGGTGGCGAAATCGACGTATATACCGCGCCCAAGCTGCGCGAGCAGTTGGTCGAGCTGGTGAACGACGGCAGTTTCCACCTTGTCGTCGACATGGAGGGCGTGGACTTCCTCGACTCCACCGGGCTCGGCGTACTGGTCGGCGGCCTGAAGCGTGTGCGGGCCCATGAGGGCTCCCTGCGCCTGGTCTGCAACCAGGAGCGCATTTTGAAGATCTTCCGCATCACCGGCCTCACCAAGGTGTTCCCGATTCACACCTCGGTCGAGGAAGCGGTTGCGGCCACCGACTGACACCGGTCCCGGGCCATGTGCCCGGGCCGGCCGGCATTCGGCAGAAGTGACAAGCGAGGGGGCCCGGGTTTCGCCGGCCCGGAGCCTCCCGACAGCACGCCCGTAGTTGCGAGGGGGATGCATGGCCACCGTTGAGCTCCGCTTCAGCGCGCTGCCCGAGCACGTCAGGACCGCCCGGCTGGTGGCGGCAGCGGTGGCGCGCAGGGCCGGAGTGGACGAGGCCGTCCTCGACGAGGTCAGGCTCGCCGTCGGCGAGGCGTGCACCCGAGCCGTCGGGCTGCACCAGACCGGCGGGATCTCGGCACCGGTGAAGGTGCTGTTGATCGAGGAGGAGAAGCAGTTCTCCATCGAGGTCGGCGACGAGGCCCCGCACGCGGTCTCCGGCGAGCGCGGACCCGGCGACTCCGACGGGGAGGCCGACGAGGACGAGATGGGCCTCGCGGTCATCAGTGGACTCGTCGACGACGTCGAGGTCAGCGCGGGCGAGCACGGCGGGCTGATCAAGATGACCTGGCCGACCACACCGCCGCCGACGATTCTGGTCTGACCCCGCCACCGCACACCCCGTTCTCGACGAAGGGCCCCACCCGTGGGGCCCTTCGTCATGTGCGGGTGTCAGTGCTCGCCTTTACAGTAGTTCCTGTGCCGTTCATCGCGTGAATTCGTTCACGATCATTCGCGCGCCCCGCGGCAGCCTCAGAATGCTTTCAGGGCATTACCTCGGAAGACCAATTCCGTTTATCGCGCTCTGTTTTGATCAGGTTCCGGTACCTACAATCCCGTCCACATCTTGAGCTCAGCCCAAGCGTCAAGGAGGACGAATGGCGGGGCTTTCCCTCTCACAACAGTCGGGCCATCCCACCGACCTCGCAGCCGCCGTACTGACCGATGGCAACCGCGTTCTCATCGTGGTCATCGCGGTCGTGGCACTGGCGGCACTGGCGGTCGCGGGCGTCCTGGTGCGCCAGGTACTCGCGGCCGGCGAGGGCACCGACAGCATGAAGAAGATCGCGGCAGCGGTCCAGGAAGGCGCGAACGCCTATCTGGCCCGTCAGCTGCGCACGCTCGGCGTATTCGCCGTGGTCGTGTTCTTCCTGCTCATGCTGCTGCCCGCGGACGACTGGAATCAGCGTGCCGGACGTTCGGTGTTCTTCCTGATCGGAGCGGCGTTCTCGGCAGCCACCGGCTATATCGGCATGTGGCTCGCCGTACGCAGCAATGTGCGTGTCGCCGCGGCGGCGCGTGAAGCCACCCCGGCTCAAGGCGAGCCGGAAAAGGATCTGACCACCGTCTCGCACAAGGCGATGAAGATCGCCTTTCGCACGGGCGGCGTGGTCGGCATGTTCACGGTGGGCCTCGGCCTGCTCGGCGCCTCCTGCGTGGTGCTGGTGTACGCGGCCGACGCGCCGAAGGTGCTCGAGGGCTTCGGCCTCGGAGCCGCGCTGATCGCGATGTTCATGCGTGTCGGCGGCGGCATCTTCACCAAGGCCGCCGACGTCGGCGCCGACCTGGTCGGCAAGGTCGAGCAGGGCATTCCGGAGGACGACCCGCGCAATGCCGCGACCATCGCCGACAACGTGGGCGACAACGTCGGCGACTGCGCGGGCATGGCGGCCGACCTCTTCGAGTCGTACGCCGTGACCCTCGTCGCCGCGCTGATCCTGGGCTCGGCCGCCTTCGGCGACGCCGGGCTCGGCTTCCCGCTGCTGGTGCCGGCGATCGGCGTGATCACCGCCATGATCGGCATCTTCGCGGTGGCGCCCAGGCGCGCCGACCGCAGCGGCATGAGCGCCATCAACCGCGGGTTCTTCATCTCCGCGGTGATCTCGCTGGTGCTGGTGGCGGTGGCCGTCTTCGTCTATCTGCCCGGGAAGTACTCCGAGCTCGACGGGGTCTCCGACACCGCGATCCTGGGCAAGGACGGCGACCCGCGGGTCCTCGCGCTGATCGCGGTGGCCATCGGCATCGTGCTCGCCGCCCTGATCCAGCAACTGACCGGCTATTTCACCGAGACCACCCGCCGCCCCGTCAGGGACATCGGCAAGAGCTCGCTCACCGGCCCGGCCACCGTCGTCCTCGCCGGTATCTCCGTCGGTCTCGAATCCGCCGTCTACACCGCCCTGTTGATCGGCCTCGGGGTGTACGGGGCGTTCCTGCTCGGCGGCACGTCCATCATGCTGGCGCTGTTCGCGGTGGCACTGGCCGGCACCGGTCTGCTCACCACGGTCGGTGTGATCGTCGCGATGGACACCTTCGGGCCGGTCTCCGACAACGCGCAGGGCATCGCGGAGATGTCCGGCGACGTCGAGGGTGCGGGCGCGCAGGTGCTCACCAACCTGGACGCGGTCGGCAACACCACCAAGGCGATCACCAAGGGCATCGCCATCGCCACGGCCGTGCTCGCGGCGGCGGCGCTGTTCGGGTCGTACCGCGACGCGATCTTCACCGGCGCGCGGGACGTGGGCGAGAAACTCAGCGGGGACGGCGCCCCGATGAGTCTGATGATGGACATCTCGCAGCCCAACAACCTCGTGGGTCTCATCGCCGGCGCGGCGGTCGTCTTCCTCTTCTCGGGACTGGCGATCAACGCCGTGTCGCGGTCGGCGGGTTCCGTGGTCTACGAGGTACGGCGGCAGTTCCGCGAGAAGCCCGGGATCATGGACTACACCGAGACTCCGGAGTACGGCAAGGTCGTCGACATCTGCACCAAGGACGCCCTGCGCGAGCTGGCAACCCCCGGTCTGCTGGCCGTGCTGGCGCCCATCTTCATCGGGTTCACGCTCGGCGTCGGCCCGCTCGGCGCGTTCCTGGCGGGCGCGATCGGCGCGGGCACGCTGATGGCGGTGTTCCTCGCCAACTCCGGTGGCGCCTGGGACAACGCCAAGAAACTCGTCGAGGACGGCCACCATGGAGGCAAGGGTGGCGAGGCCCACGCGGCGACCGTGATCGGCGACACCGTCGGCGACCCGTTCAAGGACACCGCCGGTCCCGCGATCAACCCGCTGCTGAAGGTCATGAACCTGGTGGCCCTGCTCATCGCGCCCGCGGTGATCAAGTTCTCCTACGGCCCGGACAAGAGCATCGGGGTGCGGATCCTGATCGCCGCCCTCGCGTTCGTCGTGATCGCCGGGGCGGTGTACGTGTCGAAGCGGCGAGGAATCGCCATGGGTGACGAAGACAACGCCGGGACGGAGCCCAAGTCGGCCGATCCGGCGGTGGTTTCGTAGGGAGGTCCTTCGAGCCCCGGCTCAAGGTGCGGGCGGGCGGCGCGCATTGACGCGTCGCCCGCCCGCTCTTTGTGGGTACACGATCACGCGTGAGCCTTCTCTCGCTTGGTGCAAAAGGTTACAAAATGGTCTTAATAGACGTTCGGCGTGCGGTTGCCGTGCATCCGGCGTGTATGTTCCGGGGCCGAGAGCCATGGAAGGGACCAAACCGGTGAACAAGAAGCTCGCGGCCGCACTGTCCGGCGGTGCGGTACTGGTACTGGCGCTGTCGGGCTGCGGCGGCGACGACGGCAACGACAAGCTGGACTCCTGGGCCAAGCAGGTCTGTGACGCCGTGCAGCCGCAGGCCAAGAAGATCGAGTCGGCCAATGCCGCGATCCAGAAGGAGACCTCCGACAACAGCACGCCGGAGGACGTCCAGAAGACCGACGCGCAGGCCTTCCAGGACATGTCCGACGCCTACAAGGCGATCGGAACCGCCGTGAACAAGGCCGGGGCGCCGGACGTCGAGAACGGCGAGAAGAAGCAGCAGGACGCGGTCAAGGAGCTCAACGCGATCTCCACCTCGTACGCCTCCCTGAAGAAGCAGGTCGACGGGCTCGACACCAAGGACCAGGGCAAGTTCGCCGACGGCCTGAAGGACATCGCCACCGAGCTGGACAAGCTGAGCCAGAGCGGGAACGACGCCCTCAGGAACCTGGAGGAGGGCGAGGTCGGCCAGGCCATGGCCCAGCAGTCCAGCTGCAAGGCGGCCACGGCGTCGGCGGGAGCCACCCAGAGCTGAGGGACCGAGCAGCACACGGCGGGGCGACGGGAGCACGACGGCTGACCCGGTGGTGACCGCACCGACGGCACTTGATGTAGCGGGTGGCACGCACGCGCCCGGCCGTACACGCGCAAGCGCCCGCGCGATACCCCGCGGCACGAGCACGTGCGACACCCGTAGCGGCGGCCACAATGGGGGCGTGAGTAACGCCAGCCAGTCACCCCTGCCCCCGCTGCCCGCCTCCGACCGCCCCGATGTCGCCGCCCGGCTCCGGGACGCCCTGCTCGCGGCCTCCTTCACCGCCGACGGACTGCTCGACCTGCTCGGCGCCCCCGCGTACGCGGCGCTGGCCCGGAGCGAGACCGTGCCCGCGCTCCGGGCGACCCGCGGCGACACGCCGCTGGAGATGCTCGTCCGGCTGTTCCTGCTCCAGCAGCCCGTGCCGCACGCGCGCGTGGCGGACGTCCTGCCCGTCGACGCCTGCCTGGAGAGCGGCTGGCTGGCCCCGGCCGGCGGGGACGAACTCGCCGCCACGGTGGATGTCCGGCCCTATGGCGGGCCCGGCGGCGAGGACTGGTTCATCGTCTCGGACCTCGGCTGCGCGGTCGGCGGCGCCGGCGGCATCGGCCGGCGTGAGGAAGGGGTCGTCCTCGGAGTCGGCGGCGCCTCCACGACCCTCGCCGGCATCACCGTCCGCACGCCCGTCGCGGCCGCGCTCGACCTCGGCACCGGCTCCGGCATCCAGGCCCTGCACGCGGCGCAGCACGCCACGCGCGTGGCGGCCACCGACCTCAACCCGCGTGCTCTGCACATCACCGCCCTCACGCTGGCGCTGTCCGGCGCGGCGGCCGCCGAGCTGCGCGAGGGATCCCTCTTCGAGCCGGTCCGGGCTGACGAGACGTTCGACCTGATCGTCTCGAACCCGCCCTTCGTGATCTCTCCCGGTGCGCGGCTCACCTACCGTGACGGCGGGATGGGCGGGGACGATCTGTGCCGCACGCTCGTTCACGGAGCGGGCGATCGCCTGAACGAGGGCGGGTTCGCGCAGTTCCTCGCCAACTGGCAGCACGTGGAAGGAGAGGACTGGCAGGACCGGCTCAGGTCATGGGTGCCCCAGGGCTGCGACGCGTGGATCGTGCAGCGCGAGGTGCAGGACATCAACCAGTACGCCGAGCTGTGGCTGCGTGACGCCGGCGATCACCAGGGCGACGCGGCGGAGTACCAGGCGCGGTACGACGCGTGGCTCGACGAGTTCGAGGCGCGCAAGGTGAAGGCCGTCGGCTTCGGCTGGATCACCCTGCGCAGGACGAGCGCGGCCGTGCCCTCGATCACCGTGGAGGAGTGGCCGCACCCGGTCGAGCAGCCGCTCGGTGACACGATCCGGGCCCACTTCGACCGGCTCGACCACCTGCGCGACCACGACGACGCCGCGCTGCTCGAAGGGCATTTCCGGCTCGCCGCGGAGGTCGTGCAGGAGCAGGTCGGGCTGCCGGGGGCCGAGGACCCCGAGCACGTCGTACTGCGCCAGAACCGCGGCATGCGCCGGGCGACCCGGGTGGACACGGTCGGCGCGGGCTTCGCGGGTGTCTGCGACGGCACGATGAGCGCGGGGCGCATCCTCGACGCCATCGCCCAGCTGATCGGGGAGGACCCGGTGCTGCTGCGTGACCGCACCCCGGCCCAGATCCGGCTGCTGGTCGAGCAGGGGTACCTGGAGCCGGTCCGCTGAGAGGGCGGCCGGGCCGGAGGAGATCCCTCGCCGAGAGCCGCTTCATCGGGTCCGCCGAGGAGGCTCGCCAACAAATTCGAGTCGATTTGGACACCTCGTCCGAGACGGTTCGTGAGGAACCGGACGCCCTTGATCCACCGCTGTGCCGCGCCCGTGTTCACCTCGGGTTCGCCTGCCCGCCGCCCGCGCGTGTCAGCCTCCCGGGGCTGACACGGGGCGGACAGGAGACAAGGGGCACGGCGGGCCATGGAGAGCGAACCGGCGATCTTCGCGGGAGTGGTGTTCTCCCTGTTCGGAGGCGGGCTGCTGGCGTGGACCGCGACCTGCGTGCGCCGGCGCAGGCCCGTCGCCCACGGGGTGAGCTCTGTCCCGTCGGCGACCCTCGCGGGGGTCGTCGCGGTGCTCGCCCTGGCGATCGGAACGTGGTGCTTCAGCCGCCTCTGAGGCTCCCACCGCGGACGTGTCCGCCGGTGACCGGGAGGTCGCACTCCGCACAGGGCCCGGCCTGCTCCGGGCACTCCGGGCGGCAGGATTGGTGGTAGTCGGGTTACCGTTCGAGTGGCCGTTGCGGGCTTTTCCCGTTTGACACGGGGGCGGGATGTACCGTCACACTCCGCAGCGTCACCACGTACCCCAGCCCCGGTAAGCGACTCCGGGGAGGCCCCAGCGTCGACCGGAGAGAAGAGCGAAGTTGTCCCCGACCAGCGAGACCGCGAAGGGCGGCCGCCGACTCGTCATCGTCGAGTCGCCTGCCAAGGCGAAGACGATCAAGGGCTATCTCGGTCCCGGATACATTGTCGAGGCGAGCGTCGGGCACATCCGCGACCTTCCCAACGGCGCCGCCGAGGTGCCCGAGAAGTACACCGGCGAGGTCCGCCGCCTCGGTGTGGACGTCGAACATGACTTCCAGCCGATCTATGTGGTCAACGCCGACAAGAAGGCGCAGGTCAAGAAGCTCAAGGACCTGCTGAAGGAGTCGGACGAACTCTTCCTCGCCACCGATGAGGACCGCGAGGGCGAGGCCATCGCCTGGCACCTCCAGGAGGTGCTCAAGCCCAAGGTCCCGGTCAAGCGGATGGTCTTCCACGAGATCACCAAGGCCGCGATCCAGGCCGCCGTGGCCAACCCGCGCGAGCTCAACCAGAAGCTCGTCGACGCCCAGGAGACCCGCCGCATCCTCGACCGCCTCTACGGCTACGAGGTCTCGCCGGTCCTGTGGAAGAAGGTCATGCCGCGGTTGTCCGCGGGCCGTGTCCAGTCGGTGGCCACACGACTCGTCGTGGAGCGGGAACGCGAGCGCATCGCGTTCCGTTCGGCTGAGTACTGGGACCTGACGGGCACCTTCGCGACCGGCCGCGCCGGAGACTCGTCGGACCCGTCGTCGCTGGTCGCGCGCCTGCAGACCGTCGACGGCAGGCGGGTCGCGCAGGGCCGCGACTTCGACTCCCTGGGACAACCGAAGAGCGCGAACACCCTCCACCTCGACGAGGCGAACGCCCGCGCCCTGGCCGCCGCGCTGGAGCAGACGCGGTTCGCCGTCCGCTCCGTCGAGTCCAAGCCGTACCGCCGCTCGCCGTACGCCCCGTTCCGTACGACGACGCTGCAGCAGGAGGCCAGCCGCAAGCTCGGCTTCGGCGCGAAGGCCACGATGCAGGTCGCGCAGAAGCTGTACGAGAACGGCTACATCACCTACATGCGTACGGACTCCACGACCCTGAGCGACACGGCGGTCTCCGCCGCCCGCGCCCAGGTCACGCAGCTGTACGGCGCCGACTACCTGCCGCCGCAGCCGAGGACGTACGCCGGGAAGGTCAAGAACGCGCAGGAGGCGCACGAGGCGATCCGCCCCTCGGGTGATCGTTTCCGCACTCCCGCCGAGACCGGACTGACCGGTGACCAGTTCAAGCTGTACGAGCTGATCTGGAAGCGGACCGTCGCCTCCCAGATGAAGGACGCCACCGGCAACAGCGTCACGGTGAAGATCGGCGGCACGGCGGCCGACGGCCGGGACGTCGAGTTCAGCGCGTCCGGCAAGACGATCACCTTCCACGGCTTCCTGAAGGCCTACGTCGAGGGTGCCGACGACCCGAACGCCGAGCTGGACGACCGCGAGCGCCGGCTGCCGCAGGTCTCCGAGGGTGACGCCCTGAGCGCCGAGGAGATCACGGTCGACGGGCACGCCACCAAGCCCCCGGCCCGCTACACCGAGGCGTCCCTGGTCAAGGAGCTCGAAGAGCGCGAGATCGGCCGTCCGTCGACGTACGCGTCGATCATCGGCACGATCCTCGACCGCGGCTACGTCTTCAAGAAGGGCACGGCCCTGGTGCCGTCCTTCCTGTCCTTCGCCGTGGTCAACCTCCTGGAGAAGCACTTCGGGCGGCTCGTCGACTACGACTTCACCGCCAAGATGGAGGACGACCTCGACCGCATCGCCCGCGGTGAGGCGCAGTCCGTGCCCTGGCTGAAGCGGTTCTACTTCGGTGAGGGCACGGTCAGCGGCGGCGCGGCCGACGCCGGCAACGGCGACGGGGACCACCTCGGCGGCCTCAAGGAGCTGGTGACGGACCTGGGCGCGATCGACGCACGTGAGGTGTCGTCGTTCCCGGTGGCCAACGACATCGTGCTGCGGGTCGGCCGCTACGGGCCCTACATCGAGCGCGGCGAGAAGGACACCGAGCAGCACCAGCGCGCCGACATCCCCGAGGACCTCGCGCCGGACGAGCTGACCGTCGACCTCGCGGAGGAGCTGCTCGCCAAGCCGAGCGGTGACTACGAGCTGGGCACGGACCCCGCCACCGGCCACACGATCGTCGCCAAGGACGGCCGCTACGGCCCGTATGTCACGGAGGTCCTCCCCGAGGGCACCCCGAAGACGGGCAAGAACGCGGTCAAGCCGCGCACGGCGTCCCTGTTCAAGACGATGTCCCTCGACACGGTGACCCTCGACGAGGCCCTCAAGCTGATGTCGCTGCCGCGTGTCGTCGGCGTCGACGCCGAGGGCCAGGAGATCACCGCGCAGAACGGCCGCTACGGCCCGTATCTGAAGAAGGGCACCGACTCGCGCTCGCTCCAGGCCGAGGAGCAGCTCTTCACGATCACGCTGGAGGAGGCGCTGGCGATCTACGCCCAGCCCAAGCAGCGTGGCCGGGCGGCCGCCAAGCCGCCGCTGAAGGAGCTGGGCACCGACCCGGTGAGCGAGAAGCCGGTCGTGGTCAAGGACGGCCGCTTCGGCCCGTACGTCACCGACGGGGAGACCAACGCGACCCTGCGCTCCGGCGACAGTGTCGAGGAGATCACTCCTGAGCGCGGTTTCGAGCTGCTCGCCGAGAAGCGCGCCAAGGGGCCGGCGAAGAAGACCGCGAAGAAGGCGGCCAAGAAGGCGCCGGCGAAGAAGACGACCACGGCCAAGAAGACCGCGGCGAAGAAGACCACGACCGCGAAGAAGACGACGGCGAAGAAGACCACCGCCGTGAAGAAGACGGCCGCCAAGACGGCGACGGCCGCCAAGTCCACGGAGGACTGAGGCCGTTCGAGCCCTGTTCGGAATCCGGACCACCGCGCCCGGATCTTCGCCCAGGGTTCGGAAAGCGAACGCCCCGGCAACACTTCGGTGTCGGGGCGTGCGCATGCCAGGCCGCGCCCTCCAGGGTGACGGTGGCTCCCGATAGGCTGAACGCATGACGCGAGCCGACCACCCAACGGCCCCTCAGCCCGCCCCCGACGATGCCCTGGTCGCGGACTCCCGCGAGCGTGCCGTCCGCGCCCTGCTGCGCCGTCCGCAGCTGAAGCGGTTGTGGAGCGCACAGCTCGTGGGGGGCGTAGGGGACACCCTCGCCCTTCTCGTGCTGGTCGTCCTCGCGCTCCAGGCGGCCGTCGCCGAAGGCTCGTTCGGGGGTGGCTACCGGGGCGTGGCGTTCGCAGTGGCGACCGTTTTCGGGGTGCGCATCCTCGCGACGCTCCTGTTCGGCGCCGTTCTGCTCGGCCCGCTCACCGCCCTCACCTCGCAGGACGGTCCCCTCGACCGCCGCTGGACCATGGTGGGCGCCGACGGGCTGCGCGCGGCGCTGCTCATCGTCGCGCCCCTGTGGATCGACTGGACGCCCGAGGACGCACTGGCCGTCCTTCTCGTCACGGCTTTCGTGACCGGGATCGCCGAGCGGTTCTGGACGGTGTGCCGCGAGAGCGCGGCCCCCGCGCTGCTGCCCGCCCCGCCGCCGGAGGGCGCGACGGTCCGGCCCCTGCCCGACCACATGGACGCCCTGCGCCGCCTGTCGCTGCGCACCGGCTTCGTGGCGATTCCCCTCGCGGCCGTCGCGCTGGTCGTGGCGTCCTTGTTCAACAACCTTCTCGGCGCCGGCATCGACTGGTTCGGCCAGCACCAGGCGGCCCTCGCCTCCTACGTGGCCGCCGGGCTCTTCGCCGCGTCCCTGTCCGTGCTGACCTTCCTGGAACTGCCCGGCACGCGCACCCCGCGCGCGCGGTCGCCGCTCGAGGGGCTGCGCCGCCCGAAGACCGGCACCGGCACCGACAAGGGCCGCACCGGCGCCATGCCACTGCTGGTCCTGGCCTGCGCCGCCGTCGCCGCGGCGGTGTCGGCCGCGGTCGCCGTCGCCGTGCTGCACGCCAAGGACCTGGGCGGCGGCCCGGTGCTCTACGGCCTGTTCGTGGCCGCGCTGACCGGCGGTGTCGTCGTCGGCATCCGCACGGCGCCCGCCCTCATGCCCGCCCTGTCCCGCCGCAGGCTGCTCGCGCTGACGATCGCCTTCACCGGTGTCGCCCTGCTGGCCGCCGGGCTGGTCCCGGACGTCACCACCGTGCTGCTGATCCTCGCGCTGGCCGGCGTCGGCGCGGGCATGTCCGCCAACATCGGCCACACCCTGCTCGACCAGGAGACCGAGGAGTACCGGCGGCCCCGCACGACGGAGCACCTGCACGCGGTCGTCCGGGTCTGCGTGGCGCTCGGCGCGGTGATCGCCCCGCTGGTGGCGGCGGCGATCGGCCCGCACCGGCTGGAGAGCGGCAAGTTCGTCTTCGCACACGGCGGCGCGGCCTTCATGCTGATGCTGGCCGGCGCCCTGCTGCTGCCGGTCGCCGCGCTGGTGCTGGCCAAGGTCGACGACCGTTCCGGCGTGCCCCTGAGGCAGGACCTGAAGGACGCGCTGCTCGGCGGCGACGACCCGGAGCCCGGAACCGCGGCTTCCGGCTTCTTCATCGCCCTGGAGGGCGGCGACGGGGCCGGCAAGTCCACGCAGGCCGAGGCGCTCGCCGAGTGGATCCGCGGCAAGGGCCACGAGGTCGTGCTGACACGCGAGCCGGGGGCGACGCCGGTCGGCAAGCGGCTGCGGTCGATCCTGCTGGACGTGTCGAGCGCGGGCCTGTCCCACCGCGCGGAGGCCCTGCTGTACGCGGCCGACCGGGCCGAGCACATCGACACCGTCGTACGGCCCGCCCTGGAGCGCGGCGCCGTCGTCATCTCCGACCGGTACATCGACTCGTCCGTCGCCTACCAGGGCGCCGGCCGCGACCTGTCGCCGACCGAGATCGCCCGCATCAACCGCTGGGCGACGAACGGGCTGGTGCCGCATCTGACCGTCCTGCTGGACGTCGCGCCGGAGACCGCCCGCGAGCGGTTCACCGAGGCGCCGGACCGGCTGGAGTCGGAGCCCGCCGAGTTCCACGCGCGCGTGCGGGCCGGATTCCTCACCCTGGCCGCGGCCGACGCCGGGCGGTACCTGGTGGTGGACGCCGGCCAGGAGCCCGAAGCCGTCACGACCGTCATCCGGCACCGGCTCGACCAGGTGCTGCCGCTGTCCGAGGCCGAGATCGAGGCCCGCGAGGAGGCGCGCAGGAAGGCCGAGGAGGAAGCCCGCCGCAAGGCCGAGGAAGAGGCCGCCCGCAAGGCCGAGGAGGAGCGCCTGGAGCGCGAGCGCCAGGAGCAGCTCGCCAAGCTGCGTGCCGAGGAGGAGGAGCGCAAGCGCCGCGAGCTGGAGGAGGCGCAGCGCCGCGAAGCCGAACGGCAGGCGGAGGAGGCCCGGCGCCGCGCCGAGGAAGCGCGCCGGAAGGCCGAGGAGGAGCGCGCCCGGCTCCTCGCGGAGGAGAAGGCCCGCGCCGAGGAGGAGGCCCGCCGCAAGGCCGAGGAGGAGCGTCGCCGCAAGCAGGCCGAGGAGGAGGCGCGCCTGCGTGCCGAGGCCGAGGCGCTCCGCCTGGAGAAGCAGCGCAAGGCCGAGCAGGCTCTGCTGCGGGCCGAGGAGGCACGGCGGCTCGCGGAGGCGGCGGCCGCCGCGGCCGAGGTCGGCCCCAAGAGCTCTGCCCCGAAGCGCGCCGCGGGTTCCGCGGCCCCGGCTCAGGACGCGGCGACCGTGCCGACGCCCGTGGTGGCCCCCGGTGGCACGGGTGACGACACGACGGTGCTGCGCCCGGTGCGGGACGCAGAGCGTGGTGCCGACCGGACCTCCGGTGAATCCGAGGCGGAGGTGACCGCCGAGCTGCCGAAGCCGCCGGTTCCGCCGGCCGGTGACCAGACCGAGGTGCTGCCGCAGGTGCGCGACCGGGACGCCGGTGCGGCCGACGAGACGGCGGTGCTGCCCCCGGTCCGCCCGGACGCCGAGGAGACGGCGGTGCTGCCCCCGGTCCGGCCGGGCGACGCCGAGGAGACGGCCGTACTCCCGCCGGTGCGCGGGGACGAACCGGCGGATCGGGTACCGCCCGGGTACTTCCGCGAGGACGCCCCGGCCGCCCGCCCCGACGGCACCGAGGACCGGACGCGGGAGATGCCCCAGGTCGACGCCGACGGGACGCCGCGCCGCCGCCGGTCCGACTGGGCCGAGGAGACGCCGCTGGACGACCTGCCCTCGCTGGCGGACGAGCTGCTCGGACCGCACGACGACGCGCCGGACGAGGGGCGCGGACGCCGGGGCAGGGGCGGCCGGGGGCGCTGACGCCTCCGGCGGACGGACGCGGGAGCCCGGACTCCGCCACCGCGGGGCCGGGCGGGGGCGGCAGGCGTTGTCACCGGTCGCCCCCACAATGGATCTCGCAAACGCAGTACGTGACGGAAGGGCGGCGTGACCCATGACCGTGTGGGACGACCTCGTCGGGCAGGAGAGGGTGAGCGAGCAGCTGGCCGCCGCCGCTCGGGACGCCGACGCCCTGGTCACCGCGGCCACCACCGGCACCCCGCCGCCCGAGGCGTCGAAGATGACGCACGCGTGGCTGTTCACGGGCCCTCCGGGGGCCGGGCGCAACCAGGCGGCGCGGGCGTTCGCGGCGGCGCTCCAGTGCGTCAGCCCGGACCGCGCCCTCGGCGGCTCCCCGGGCTGCGGCTTCTGCGACGGCTGCCACACGGCGCTGATCGGCACGCACGCCGACGTCACCACCGTCGCCGCCGTCGGCACGCAGATCCTCGCCGACGACATGCGCGACACCGTCCGCAAGTCGTTCACCTCGCCGGCGACCGGCCGCTGGCAGATCATCCTCGTCGAGGACGCCGAGCGGCTGAACGAGAAGTCGGCCAACGCCGTCCTCAAGGCCGTCGAGGAGCCCGCTCCGCGCACGGTCTGGCTGCTGTGCGCCCCCTCCATCGAGGACGTCCTGCCGACCATCCGCTCCCGGTGCCGCCACCTGAACCTGAGCACGCCCAGGGTCGACGCCGTCGCCGACATGCTCGTCCGCCGCGAGGGCATCGAGCCGGACGTCGCCGCGGCGGCGGCCCGCGCGACCCAGGGCCATGTCGACCGGGCGCGTCGCCTGGCCACCGACCCGGCCGCGCGGGAGCGCCGAGCCGCCGTGCTCAGGCTGCCGCTGCGCGTCGAGGACGTCGGCGGTGCGCTCAAGGCCGCCCAGGAGCTCGTCGACGCGGCCGCCGAGGACGCCAAGCAGCTCGCGGAGGAGACGGACTCCAAGGAGACAGACGAGCTGAAGGCCGCACTCGGCGCTGTCCAGGGCGGGCGCATGCCCCGCGGCACCGCGGGCGTGATGAAGGACTTGGAGGACAAGCAGAAGCGCCGCAGAACGCGCACGCAGCGTGACAGCCTCGACCTGGCCCTGACCGATCTCACGGCCTTCTACCGCGACGTCCTCGCCCTCCAGCTCGGCTCGCGCGTGGCCATCGCCAACGCCGATGCCGAGGACGCCCTGGAGCGTCTCGCCCGCTCCGGTTCCCCGGAGTCCACCCTCCGCCGCATCGAGGCGATCGCCGCCTGCCGCGACGCCCTCGACCGCAATGTGGCGCCGCTGCTCGCGGTGGAGGCGATGACGATGGCGCTCAGAGCGGGCTGAGGGGCCGGCAGGGCGAGAGCGCCGGCCGCCGCACGAGCCGCACACCGGGTTGACGCCGTCACTCGTACGAGGCACGGCGTGCACGCAGGGCACTCAATCCGTCGCCCAGAGTTACGCTCGCTGGATGTACACACGGCGCATCCCCCGCTCCGCCTCCGACTCCGGCGGTGTCCACCGCAGGACACGAAACCGGGCCAAGACCGCCGCCGGTCTCCTCGCCACGGCCGCGCTGCTCGTCTCCGCGTGCTCCTCCGGGAGCGCGACGACGTCCTCCGCCTCCGCGGCGGCGGAGGCGGCGCTGGTCGCGCTGCCGAAGGCCACCCCCGCGGCGCTCTCGTCGTACTACGGGCAGAAGCCGGCCTGGCGCGGCTGCGGCGTCCCGGGCTTCGAGTGCGCCACCCTCAAGGCGCCGCTGGACTACGCCAAGCCGTCCTCCGGCGACATCCGTCTCGCCGTCACCCGCAAGAAGGCCACCGGCCCGGGCAAGCGGCTGGGCTCGCTGCTCGTGAACCCCGGCGGGCCGGGCGGCTCGGCGATCGGCTACGTGCAGGCGTACGCGGGCATCGGCTACCCGGCCGAGGTGCGTGCCCGCTACGACATGGTGGCGGTGGACCCGCGCGGCGTGGCCCGCAGCGAGCCCGTCGAGTGCCTGGACGGGCCGGCCATGGACACGTACACGCAGACGGACACCACACCCGACGACGGGAAGGAGGCGGACGGGCTGGTCACGGCGTACCGGACGTTCGCCGAGGGCTGCGGCGCGGACGCCCCCCGGCTGCTGCGCCATGTGTCCACCGTGGAGGCGGCCCGGGACATGGACATCGTGCGGGCGGCGCTCGGCGACAAGAAGCTGAACTTCGTCGGCGCCTCGTACGGCACCTTCCTGGGGGCGACGTACGCCGGGCTCTTCCCGGACCGGGCGGGCCGGCTGGTGCTGGACGGCGCGATGGACCCGTCGCTGCCGGCCCGGCGGCTGAACCTCGAACAGACGGCGGGGTTCGAGACGGCGTTCCGGTCGTTCGCGAAGGACTGCGTGCGGCAGACGGACTGCCCGCTGGGCGGCAAGGGCTCCTCGCCCGAGCAAGTGGGCAAGAACCTCAAGGCGTTCTTCGACAAGCTGGACGCCCGCCCCGCCGCCGCCGGCGCCGCCGGCGGCCGCAAGCTCACCGAGTCGCTCGCCACGACCGGCGTGATCGCGGCCATGTACGACGAGGGCTCGTGGGAGCAGCTGCGCGAGGCGCTGACGACCGCGATGAAGGAGAACGACGGCTCCGGACTCCTCGCCCTGTCCGACGGCTACTACGAGCGGGACGCCGACGGCGCCTACAGCAACCTGATGTTCGCCAACGCGGCGGTGAACTGCCTGGACCTGCCACCCTCCTTCGCCACCCCCGAGGAGGTGCGCAGGGCACTGCCCGAGTTCGAGAAGGCGTCGCCGGTCTTCGGTGAGGGCCTGGCGTGGTCCGCCCTGAACTGTGCGTACTGGCCGGTGCACGCCACGGGCGAGCCGCACCGCATCGAGGCGAAGGGCGCGGCGCCCATCGTCGTGGTCGGCACGACCCGGGACCCCGCGACCCCGTACCGCTGGGCGCGGGCCCTGGCCGGTCAGCTCTCCTCGGGGCGCCTGCTCACCTACGAGGGCGACGGCCACACGGCCTACGGCCGCGGCAGCTCCTGCATCGACCGGACGATCAACGCCTACCTCCTGCGCGGCACCCCGCCCACGGACGGAAAGCGCTGCTCATAGCCCTGATCCCAGCCCCGGAAGGCCCGCCTCCTGGGCTGGTGCGGAGCACCCTCGGAAACTGTGTAGACTTACCGTCGTTGCTGATCGCACCATGGTGCGGACAGCGCGCCGCCTTAGCTCAGATGGCCAGAGCAACGCACTCGTAATGCGTAGGTCTCGGGTTCGAATCCCGAAGGCGGCTCCACTGAAACCCCAGGCCGGACGCAATCCAGCCTGGGGTTTTCGCGTGGTTCAGCGGGTGCTTTCCCGCTCCACAGGAAGCCACAGCTCGGCGTCGGCCTGCGTGCCGTCGTCGGACAGGCGGGTGCGGAGGATTTCCGGGCCGGGGCGGGTGCGATAGGGGTTGGACGGGAACCACTCGGTGAACACGTCGCGCCAGAGTTCCTGGATGGCCTCGGGGGCCGGGCCCGACGTGGTGAAGACCGCCCAGGTGCCCGGCGGGACCGGGAGCGTGGTGGTGCCCTCGGGTGCCGGGGCCGGGGCGGGGTCCGAGGTGATCACGGCCTGGTAGTAGTCGAGTTCCGTGCCCTCCGCACGGCTCGGGTCCAGGTCGTCGCAGACCGCGACGATGCCCCGCGGCTCCTGGTCGGACAGTTTCCCCAGGTGTTCCACAGCCGGCTTGTCGAGGCCGCGGACGAAGTCGATGATCGCCTGGTTCGGGCCGGAGTGGATGAGCGGGACCCGGGCCTTGAAGCCCGTGACGGTGAAGCCCGGGCGGTCGATGACGCGGTAATGCATGCTGCTGCTCCCTTCGACGGTGAGGCGGAAGGTCAACCGGGGCTGGGAGACGAGCGCGGCGCCGGTGCGCCGGGCCTCGCCCGGGCCCACGCCGTGCATCGCGCGGAACGCCCGCGCGAACGCCTCGCCCGAGCCGTAGCCGTAGCGGACCGCGATCTCCAGCAGTGTCGCGTCCCCCGACAGCACCTCCGCGCCCGCGACCGTCAGCCGACGGCGGCGGATGTACTCCGACAGGGGCATGCCTGCCAGGGCGGAGAACATGCGGCGCAGGTGGTACTCCGAGGTGTACGCCGTGCGCGCCAGGTCCGCTGCGTCGACGGTTCGGTCGAGGTTCCGTTCGATCCGGTCCATCGCCTGGTTGAGCCGGTCCAGCACGTCCGGTCTCCTTCCTTTTCGTGCCCTCACGCTAGGCAGCGCGGGTCCCGCCGCACCCGACATCCCGTGCCCGCTCCGGTCGGGTGCCGCCTGCGCTGATCGGCGCAGGCGAACCGCCGTCGGGCAGGCGTACGCGAGTCGTCCCTGCCGTGAACGGCTAGCATCGCCCGTCGACCCGTCAGTTGCCGACCGGATGAGGTGAGGACATGGGGGCGCCCAGGATCGCCGTCGCCGTGGTGACGATGGGCAACCGGCCCGAAGAGGTCGACGCCCTGCTGGAGTCCGTGGCCAAGCAGGACGTGCCGCCCGAGCGGATCGTCATCGTCGGCAACGGCTGCCCGCTGCCCGACTTCGCCCGGCGGCTGTCGCTGCCCGGCGAGGTCACCGCCGTCGAGCTCGACGAGAACGTCGGCTGTCCCGGCGGCCGCAACGCGGCCCTGGCGCGGCTGCGCGAGTTCGGCGACATCGACGTCGTGGTGGACCTGGACGACGACGGTCTGCTCGTCGACCCCGATGTGCTGCGCCGGGTGCGCGACCTGTACGCCGCCGACGAGCGGCTCGGCATCGTCGGCTTCCGTATCGTCGACGAGCTCGGTGAGACGCAGCAGCGGCACGTGCCGCGGATCGGCAACGCGGAGCCCGGCCGGGGCGGTTACGTCACCGGCTTCCTCGGCGGTGGGCACGCGCTGCGCATGGCGATGCTCGACGAGATCGGCGACTGGCCCGCCGAGTTCTTCTTCGCGCACGAGGAGACCGACCTCGCGTGGCGCGCGGTGGATGCCGGGTGGCGGATCCTGTACGCGCCGGAGCTGCTGCTGCGGCATCCGAAGACCTCGCCCGCCCGGCACGCCATCTACTACCGGGTGAACGCCCGCAACCGGGTCTGGCTGGCCCGTCGCCGGCTTCCGCTCCTGCTCGTCCCGGTCCATCTGGGCGTGTGGGTGCTGCTCACCCTGGCCCGGAACCGGTCGGGCGCCGGGCTGCGCGCGTGGTGCGGCGGATTCGTGGAAGGCGTACGGGAGCCGGCGGGGGAGCGGCGGCCCATGCGGTGGCGGACGGTGTGGCGGCTCACCCGGCTGGGGCGGCCGCCCGTCATCTGACGTGCCGGGGAGAAGGAGAGGCCCCGGCCGTTCACCTCCGCCGACCGGGACCCGGACCCGGCCGCGGCGGCGACACTCCCCCGAGTTGCGCGTCCAGACGCGCGTACCGCCGGGCCAGATCCGATGGAGTGATCACATCAGGCTTTGCCAACCGATCGCTAACATGTGGCCAACGGTTCGCCGTTGGGTCGTCCGCCGATTGGCCTGAAGTCGCCGAACCGAGGTCCGGGAGGGCCGGGACGGCGGCCGATCCCGGTGGAGCCGACGAAGGTCGAGGTGGCGGGAATCCGACGCCCAGGGGTGGAAACGCGTCAAGGCGGGGGGCACGGGGGTATGCGGTTCGGGCTGCTGGGGCCGCCGGCGCTGTTCTCCGACGACCGGGGCGGCGGCCGGGGTGAAGCCCGGGTCGTCGCGAGCCCCAAGTCCCGTGTCCTGCTGGCCGCGTTGCTCCTCGACGCCGGGCGGGTCGTCTCCGTCGATTCGCTCAAGGACGCCCTGTGGGGCGGGGCACCGCCCGTTTCCGCCCAGGCCTCGCTGCACAATCACATCGCCCGGGTGCGGCGGCTGCTCGACGATCCCGAGCGGCTGCGCACCGTGCCGTCCGGGTATGTGCTGCGGCTCGACGAGGGTGAGCTAGACGTCCACGTCTTCGACGCCCACGTCACCGCGGCGCGTGCCGCGCACACCGGCCGGGACTGGGAGCGCGTCGTGCGCGAGTGCGAGGCCGCGCTCGCCCTGTGGCGTGGCGCGCCGCTGGCCGGACTGCCGTCCGAGGTGGGCGGGTACGCCTTCGCGCAGCGGTTGTGCGAGGCCCGGCTGCTGATTCTGGAGTGGCGCTACGACGCCGAGCTGGCACTGGGCGGCCCGCGGGTGCACGAGCTGGTGCCGGAGCTTGCCGCGTTGACCGGCGAGTATCCGCTTCGGGAGGTGTTCCACCGGCATCTGATGCTGGCCCTGTACCGCACCGGCCGGCAGGCCGAGGCCCTGGCCGTCCACCGCGACCTGCGCACCCGCCTCGTCGGCCAACTCGGCATCGAGCCGGGGCCGGGGGTGCGGGAGGCGCATGTGGAAGTGCTGCGGGGAGCTGTGGGGGAGGGTGGTTCGGCGCAGCCCCGTGAACCGGGACCCTCGCCCGCCCAACTGCCTCCGCCACCGCTCCACTTCGTCGGACGCACCGCCGTGCGCGATTGCCTGTGCCGTGTTCTCACGGCACCCGATCCGCACCCCACCGTCGTCATCAGCGGTATGGCCGGTGTCGGCAAGAGCGCGCTCGCGCTGCATGTCGCCCATCAGTTGGCGAAACGTTTCCCCGATGGGCAGCTCCACCTCGACCTGCACGGCGCCACCCCGGGCATGACCCCCCTCACCCCCGGTCAGGCGCTCACCGCCCTGCTGCGTGACCTCGGCACCGAACCCTGCCGCATCCCGGAACACGTGGACGCGGCCTCCGCGTTGCTGCGCTCGCTGCTCGCGCCGACCCGGACGCTCCTGGTGCTGGACGACGCCGCGAGCGCCGCACAGGTACGGCCGCTGCTGCCGGGTGGCACCGGATGCGCGGTGATCGTCACCAGCCGGTCGCCGCTGACCGCCCTCGACGGCGCGGCCCGGTTCCCACTCGCCCCGCTGTCGGACGAGGAAAGCGCCGAGCTTCTGCGCGCCGCCTCCGGCCGCGACGGCCTGGACGGCACGGACGCCGCCCGCCTCCTCGTCCAGCTCACCGGCCGTCTCCCGCTGGCCCTGCGCGTCGTCGCCGCGCGACTCGCCGCCCGCCGGGCCCTGACCCCCGACGTCCTCGCCGGACAACTGGCCGCCGCTGACGGACGGTTGCACCATCTGGACTACGACGACCTGAGCGTTCGGCGCTCCCTGGCCGTCGCCTACGACGCGCTCGCCGCCTCCGGGCGCGAGGCCGACCGGGACGCGGCCCGCACCCTGCGCCGCATCGGCTCGCTCGACCTGCCCGCGTACGGCGCCCCTCTGCTCGCCCGCCTCACCGGTATCGGCGAACCCCGCACCGAGGCCGCCCTGGACCGCCTCCTCGACGTGGCCCTGCTGGAGGAGACCACGTACGGCCACTGGGCACCGCACGGCCTGGTGCGCGACTTCGCCCGTGAACTGGCCGGAGAGCCGGACGCCGGCGACATCGTCGACACGGCACTGCACTGGTACGCCGCCGTCGCCGAGCGCGTCCTCGTCGCCATCGTCGAGCCCGGCCCCGACCAGGACGACCGCCGTCGCCCCACCGCGAGCCGGCCGAGCGGCCACGCGGCCCACCTCGGCACCGTCGCCCCCTTCGCCGGCCCCGAGGAGGCCTTCGCCTGGGGCGACAGGGAGCTGGAGAACGTCGTCACCCTGGTCCAGCGGTACGCGGACGACCCCTCCGCGCGGCGGGCGGGCCTGGTCTGCACGCTCGTCCGGCTGATCGTCCCCTACGCGCATAGACGAGGCCGCGTCGCCGAGATGGAGGTGCTCGGGCGGGCCGGCCTCCGGGTGGCGCGGCGGCTCGGTGACGCGGCGGCGGAGGCGTACGCGCTGGTCGACCTCGCCGGGCTGCACTTCCTCACCGGCCGGCAGAACGAGGCCCTCGCCCTCAACGACCTCGCGCTCGCCATCTGGCGCCGGCTGGACCACCCCTCCTGGATCCGCCGCTGTCTCAACAACCGCGGCCTGCTGCTGGACGGGCTCGGCCGGGCCACCGAGGCGGGCGAGGCGCTGGCACGGAGCCTGGAGTACGCACGCCGGCTGAACGACCCGTACGGCGAGGCCGTCACCCACAGCCACCTCGGCAACCTCATCGAGCACACCGATCCGCGGGCCGCGATCGAGCGGCACCGGCGTTCGCTCGCCCTCGGGAACGAGATCGGCGCCGTCATCGTGCGGCACTCCGCGCACTGCAACATCGGGTACGCGCATCTGCGGCTCGGTGAACCGGCCGCCGCGCTCCCGCACTTCGAGGAGAGCCTGCGCATCCTCGGCGGCCACGGCGACTGGCACGGCGAGTCCCGCACCCGGCTCGGCCTGGTGCGCGCGCTGCGGCTGCTGGGCCTCGGCCGCAGGGCCGCCCGCGAGTGCGCCGAGCTGCTCGGCCGGGCCGACGCCCGCGCCGACCACTACACCGGCGCGCTCGCCCGCCACCAGCACGGTCTGCTGCTGCGCGAGCGCGGGCACCTCGGCCGGGCTCGCGAGGAGTGGTGCTCGGCTCTCGCGGCGCTGGAGGGGACGGACGAACGGGCGGTGGTCACCGAACTGCGTGAGCTGCTGGCGTCCCCCGCCTGATCACTCGCCTGATCACTCGCCTGATCACTTGGCGTCCGCGTAGCACTCGACCACCGCCGTGGTGAACGGGAACCTGACCGGCGTCTCACCGAAGGTCAGCCGCCCGGCCAGGGCCGCCGCCTCGCGGATCGCCGCGACGACCGCCTCCGTCTCCTCCTCGGGGCAGTGCACGATCACCTCGTCGTGCTGGAAGAAGACCAGCTCGGCCGCCAGCTCCGCGCAGCTCTTGCGCAGCGCGGCGAGCAGCAGCAGCGCCCAGTCGGCGGCGCTGCCCTGGACGACGAAGTTGCGGGCGAAGCGACCGCGGGCACGGGCGTTGGTGGAGGCGTAGCCCGGCACCCACGGGGCGCCGGTGCCGGGCTGGTCGCCGTCCTCGGGGGCGACGGAGGCGGAGGGGATGCCGGCTTCCTCGGTCGCGTCGTCCGTCCCCCGGGCCGCGGGCGGGCAGGTCCGGCCGAGCCACGTCCGCACGAGCCGGCCCTCCTCACCGGCCCGGGCCGCGTCGTCGACGTAGGCCACCGCTGTGGGGAAGCGGCGTCTGAGCGCGGCGAGGTTCTTCAGGCCGTCGCCGGAGGTCTGGCCGTAGACCGCGCCGAGCACGGCGAGTTTGGCCTGGGCGCGGTCACCGGAGAAGGCGCGGTCGGAGACGGACTGGTACAGGTCGCTCTCCCGGCCGGCCACCTCCATCAGGCCCGGGTCGCGAGAGATCGCCGCGAGGACGCGCGGTTCCATCTGGTCGGCGTCGGCGACGACGAGCCGCCAGCCGGGGTCGGCTACCACCGCCCGCCGGATCACCTTGGGGATCTGGAGTCCGCCCCCGCCGTTGGTGACCCAGCGCCCGGTGACCGTGCCGCCCGCGAGGAACTCGGGCCGGAAGCGGCCCTCGCGGACCCAGTCCTGGAGCCAGGACCAGCCGTGGGCCACCCAGATGCGGTACAGCTTCTTGTACTCGATGAGGGGCTTCACGGCAGGGTGGTCGACCGACTCGAGTTCCCAGCGGCGGGTCGAGGAGACCTTGACACCGGCCTGGGAGAAAGCCTTGACCACGTCGGCGGGCAGGTCGGGCCGGACCCGTCTGCCGAACGCGGCGGACACCTCGTCGGCCAGCTCGGCCAGCCGGCGTGGCTCGCCGCCGCCCGCGTACCGCTCGCCCAGCAGGTCGTGCAGCAGCGCGCGGTGCACCTCGGCGCTCCAGGGCAGCCCGGCGCGGTTCATCTCGGCGGCCACCAGCGTGCCCGCCGACTCGGCGGCCGTCAGCAGCCGCATGCGGTCGGGGTGCTCGGCGCTCTCGTGCCGCCGCTGCTGCTCGGCGTAGACGGCGAGGAGGTCCGGCAGGGGCAGGTGGACGCCCTGGGGTTCGAACAGGGAGGACTGGGAGCCCGGCTCGGCCGACCGCTGCGGCGGATCGGGTGGTACGGGGCCGCCGCGCAGCCGGGCCAGGGCGGCCGCGGCCGAGCGTGGCTCCCCGTACCGCCCCTCGTGGCCGAGGAGGAGGGTCTCGGCGGCCTCTATGTCGTAGCACCGCTCGACTCGCACCCCCGCGGCGAGCAGGCGCGGGTAGACCTCGGCGGTGGACCGCCAGACCCAGCGTGAGACGCCGGGACGGCTCCGGACGGCCTCGGCGGGATCCGCCTCCCGCCGCACCGGGCCGGAGGGCAGCCCGTCCGGACCGAGGGGGGCGATGTCCGCGCCGCCGTCCTCGGCCGGAGCGAGCGCCCACCGGTCGGCCATGCTGCGAGTGTGCCAGGGGGGTCTGACAACGCCCTGCCGGCGCAGGCCCCGTCAGGACTCGTCCAGCACCTGCCTCTGCGCCTGCACGATCTTCTCCAGCACCGCCGCGACGTACCGCTCGGTCCGCTCCTTGTCGACGCCGAGGCCGCTGAGGACGCCCTCGCCGTTCTCGTGCTCCAGCAGGGCGAGCAGGATGTGTTCGGTGCCGATGTAGTTGTGGCCCAGGCGCAGGGCCTCGCGGAAGGTGAGCTCCAGGACCTTCTTGGCGGCCTGGCCGTACGGCACCAGCTCCGGGACCTCGTCGACGGCGGGCGGGAGAGCCGCCGTCGCCGCCTCGCGGACCGCGTCGAGGGAGACGCCCTGCTCGACGATCGCCTTCGCGGCGAGGCCCTCGGGCTCGGCCAGCAGTCCGAGGACGAGGTGCTCGGGCACGCCCTCGGCGTTGCGCGCGGCCTTGGACTCGTTGTGGGCGGTCATGACCACGTTCCGCGCCCGCACCGTGTAGCGGCTGAAGCCCTGGCTGGGGTCGAGGTCGGCCGACTCCTTCGGCACGAACCGCTTCTGGGCGGCCTGCCGGGTGACGCCCATGCTCTTGCCGATGTCGGTCCAGGACGCGCCGGACCGCCGGGCCTGGTCGACGAAGTGGCCGATCAGATGGTCGGCCACGTCGCCCAGGTGGTCCGCGGCGATCACCGCGTCCTGGAGCTGGTCCAGCGGCTCCTCGTGCACCTTCTTGATGGCCGCGATGAGGTCGTCGAGACGGATGGATGACGTGGTGTCGGGGTTCGTCATGTGTCAACCGTAGGTTGCACCCCTCTGACTGTCAACCTCGGGTTGACACCTGTCCGCGGTTCCGGCCCCTCCGCGACGGCGTGGCACCATCGGCCCGTGAGTACGTCCAGCACCGTCGACCGCGCCTTCGCGGCGGCCCTCTACGCGACCGGCGAGACGGCCCTCGACACCGGCGCGTCCCTGCTCGCCTCCGACCCCGCGGCGGACGCCGAACTCGCCCTGCGTGGACAGGAGTTCGTGGCGGCGGCCTGGCGGCGCGGCTGGCAGCCGGCCGACGTCGTACGGATCGTCCGGCGCGAGCTGGACGACGTGCACGTGCTCCTCGCCGCCGCGCTGATCCGCGCACAGGCACCCGTCGACGGGCCCCGGGGCCGCCGCTGGAACACGCAGCTCGCGGACCTGCCCGCCGACGCCCCGCCCCGCACCGACCGCTTCTCGCACGCCACGGCCGTGCTGGAGCTGTACCGCCTGCTGCTGCGGCTGCCGACGCTGGAGGCGCTCGACGAGGCGCCGGGGGAGGCGCGCACCGAGTCCCGGATGCTCACCCGCATCCGCGCCCTGCTCGCCAAGGCGGAGGCGACCGGCTTCCCGGAGGAGGCCGAGGCGCTCAGCGCCAAGGCGCAGGAGCTGATGGCCCGCCACAGTGTCGACGAGGCGCTGCTCGCGGCGCGGGCCCCCTCGCCGGACACGCCCGGGGCCTGCCGGATCGGCGTCGAGCCGCCGTACGAGCAGGCCAAGGCGGTGCTGCTGGACGCCGTCGCCGGTGCCAACCACTGCCGGGCGGTGTGGAACGAACCCCTCGGCTTCTCGACCGTCGTCGGCTTCGAAACCGACCTGGAGGCGGTCGAACTCCTCTACACCTCACTCCTCGTGCAGGCCACATCCGCGATGACCAAGGCGGAGGCCGTGCAACGGGCGGGTGGCCGCAAGCGCACCAAGACGTTCCGGCAGTCCTTCCTCGCGGCCTACGCCCACCGCATCGGCACCCGCCTGACAGCGGCCGCGGAGACCCAGGTGACCGACGACCTGCTCCCGGTCCTCGCCTCCCGCGAGGTGGCGGTCACCGGGCGGCTGGACCGGATGTTCCCGCAGACGACCACGACCCGGCTGCGCGGGGTGAGCGACGCGGCGGGCTGGACGGAGGGCGCGCAGGCGGCGGACCGGGCCCAGGTCCGGCACCGGCCGCCGTTGCGCTGATCTCCTCCGCGCCGATCCCCGGTCAGTCGCCCGAGGTCTCGAAGCCGCTCACCGAGGCCTCCGTTCCATCCGTCCGGGCGACCTCGCCGTACGTCCACTCCAGCTCGTGCGCCGTGTTGGTGTCGCCGGGCAGGGTGAAGGACGCCTTGTGCACGTCGAGGCTCTTCGCGGAGCCCGCCTCGCCCCGGACGTAGGTGATCGTGAAGGACGTGGTGCCGCCCTTCCCGAGGGTCAGCGACTGGGCCTTCGCGCCCTCGTCCGGGGAGATGGACGTCGTGCCGTCCTCGAACTGCAGGTCCACGCCGGGGAAGCCCTTCAGCGTGCACTGTGCGCCCTTGTTGGTGAGCGTGACGGTGACGGTGCCGGTGTCGCCGGCGGCCGGGGCGGCGCCGGCGCCGACCTCCACGCCCATGTCGCCGATCGCGCAGGCCGAGTCGCTCGGCCGGTCAGCGTTCTTGACGTCGTCGCCACCGGCCTTGTCGTCGCTGCAGCCGGTCAGCAGGACCGTCGCGGCGAGGGCGGCGGCCAGGGTGAGGGGATAGGTGCGCATGGGGTCCTCTGGGCGTGTCGAACGAAAGCGGCTTCGGGCCCCTGGATCATCACGCACGCGCCTGCCGCAGGGGCACGCGCCCCCTGCGATTCCCCCGAACGCCGGACGAGCGGACACCGCGCCCGGTCCCAGCACGCGTGCCCCGGCCGTGCCGCAGCATGCACCGGGTCTGTATCCCCAAGCCCGGACGGGCAGGTGGTGCTCCCTGGCCGGTTTCCCGACGCGCCTCGCCGGTGCACCCGTCCTCGGACGCCGGACGGCCACGCACCCCCGGTGGCCGTCCGGCGCCGGGCGGAACCCCGCCCTGCCGGGCTGGGCAAGCGACTGGCCGCCTGGGGCGCGGCCCGGACTGTGTCGCTCCGGTGGCCGTCCGGCGCCGGGCGGAACCCCGCCCTGCCGGGCTGGGCAAGCGACTGGCCGCCTGGGGCGCGGCCCGGACTGTGTGGCTCCGGTGGCCGTCCGGCGCAGGGCGGAACCCTGCCCTGCCAGGCCCGGCAAGCGACTGCCCACCCCGTCCGCCGCCCGGACGATGTCGCTCCGGCCGCCGCCCGGGCCCCGGACACACACCCCCGCCGTTCCCCCCTCAACACCGGACGGGCCGTACCGTCCGAGGGCGGTCGCGGCCCGTCCGTAAAAGGTCAGCTGTCAGCCGAGGCTCGCCGTCGGCAGGCCCGTCGGGAGTTTGCCGCCCTCCGCCTTCGTGTACGTCTCCGCGCCGAGGCCGCCCTCCCAGGTGACCTTCAGGCTGCTCCCGTTCACGGAGTCGACCATGCCGGACGCCCGGTCCTTGGAACCGTCCGTGCACTTCAGGCGGATCATCCGCATCCCGGACGCCTCGCCCGCCGTGCCGCTGCACACGCTCCCGCCGGTGGCGAACAGCGCGGCCTGCTTGCCGGTGATCACCAAGGCCACGGCCTTGCCGCCGGTCGTCGCGAGCCAGCTGCCCTCCAGCTCGCCGGCCGGCCCACCGGAGCCGGCGTCGCCGGAGCCGCCGACCGTTCCGGCGGACGCCGACAGGGACGGGGCCGGGCTGGAGGCCGAGTCGTCGCCCGAGTCGCCGCCACTGCTGCACGCGGTCAGCGCGAGTGCGCCCGCCAGCCCCGCGGCGGCCGCCGCGGCACGCACGGCGCCGGAGCGGCGCGAGAAGATCACCGATGACACTGCAAGCCCCCAAGCTGTAGCCGGCCGACCGGCCGGCCGGTCCGGACGGCACCGGCCGGCCTCATGGCCGGAACGATCGCAGCAAGCTACCAGGGCACGTCAAGAGCCCTCGGGAACGCCTCTTACCAGGACGACTTGCGCACGCCGGGCAGATACCCCGCGTGCGCCTGCTCCCGCAGACTCACCCGGGACAGCCCGAACGCCCGGAAGTAGCCGCGCGGACGGCCGTCCACCTGGTCGCGGTTGCGTACGCGCGTGGCGCTCGCGTCGCGCGGCTGCCTGCGCAACTCCGCCTGCGCGGCGAGCCGGTCGGCCTCCGTCGACGAGGGCCGCCGGATGATCTCCTTCAGTTCGGCCCGCCGGGCGGCGTAGCGCGCGACGATCTCCTGCCGCCGGTCGTTCTTCGCGATCTTGCTCTTCTTGGCCATCAGATCCTCACTCCCCGGGCGCGGATCCGGGCGACGGCCGCCTCGACCCCGATCGTGTCGACGGTCTTGATCCCCCTGGCGCTCAGCCGGAGCCGGACGTAGCGGCCCTCGCTCGGCAGCCAGTAGCGCTTGGACTGGATGTTGGGGTCGAACCGGCGTGACGTGCGCCGGTGGGAGTGCGAGATGCGGTTGCCGAAGCCGGGCCGGGTGCCGGTCAGCATGCAGTGCGCGGACATGGTGGTGACGTACCTCTCTGCCTAAGCAATGGAAATGGATTTCATTTTCAGTATCATAGCGGCATGGCACGCAACGAACTCCGGCCGGTCATCAAGCTCCGGTCCACCGCCGGGACCGGCTTCACCTACGTGACCCGCAAGAACCGCCGCAACGACCCGGACCGACTGACCCTGCGCAAGTTCGATCCCGTCGCCGGCCGCCACGTCGACTTCCGAGAGGAGCGCTGACCATGCGCCAGGGAATCCACCCGGAGTACGGCCCCGTCGTCTTCCGCGACCGTGCCGCGAACTACGCCTTCCTCACCCGCTCGACCATGACGAGCGAGAAGACGATCGAGTGGGAGGACGGCCGGACCTACCCGGTCGTGGACGTCGAGATCTCCGACGTCAGCCACCCCTTCTACACCGGCACGGCCCGCGTCCTGGACACCGCCGGCCGCGTGGAGCGCTTCGAGCGCCGGTACGGAAAGAAGGGCTGACCCGGTGCCCGAGCTCCCCGTCGTGATCGTCGGCGGGCTGCACGCCGACGCCCGCAGGGCGGCCGTCGCGCGGCTGCTCGCCGACGTGCCCGGCAGCGTGGTCCTCCACCACGACCTGTCGACGGCCGCCGCGGGCACGGTCGTACGGACCGTCAGGGACGCCTCCGGACTCCTCGACGCGGGGGAGGCGCCGCTCGTCAACGACTGCGCGTGCTGCGCCCTGCGCGAGGACCTGGTGCCGGAGCTGGAGCGGCTGCGGGACGCCGGAGCCACCCGGCTCGCGGTCGTCGAGCTGTGGGACTCCGTCGAGCCCAAGGCCATGGCCGAGGTCGTCACGGCCGGCGGGCTCACCGTCAGCGGCGTGATCACCGCCGTCGACCCGGCCCTGGTCCTGCCGTACCTCGGCAACGGCGACGACCTGGCCGACGGCGGTCTCGCCGCCGCCGCGACCGACCAGCGCACGGTCGCCGACACCTTCGCGCGCCAGCTGGAGTACGCCCCCGTCCTCGCGGTCGCCGACTCCCCGGAGGCCGACGACGAGGACCGCGAGTTGCTCGCGCAACTGCATCCGACGGCCCGCCAGGCTCCGATCGGGCAAGAGGCCCCCGCAGGCCCCTCCGACGACGGTCTGACGGTGCCGACCCCACGCCGGCGCCCGCTCTCGTCCCTGGCCCGGGCCGCCCTGGCGGGCTTCGATGTCGAGGCGGCCGCCGCCGCCCAGCATCCGGCCTGCGCCCTGCTGCCCGCCGAGGCCGACGCGCACGGCGTCTCCACCCTGGTCTGGAGCCGGCGCCGTCCCTTCCACCCGGAGCGGCTCTACGCCGCGCTGGAGGACCTGACTTGCGCGGCCGCCCGCAGTCGCGGCCGGTTCTGGCTCGCCGACAAGCCCGACACGCTGTTCCACTGGGACGCGGCGGGCGGGGCCCTGTGCGTGGAGAGCGCGGGCCCGTGGCTGGCCTCCCTGCCGGACGCGGCCTGGGAGATGGTCCCGCCGGTGCGCCGCGCCGCCGCCGCACTGGACTGGCACCCCGAGCACGGTGACCGCGGCCAGCACCTCGTCTTCACCTCGCCCGGCCTCGACCGGGACGGCCTGGAGCGGCTGCTGGAGTCCTGCCTGCTCACCGATGCCGAGTACGCCGCCGGGCGCGATGCCTGGCAGCGGCTGCCGCACGCCTTCGACACCCTCCTGGAGGTCTGACCCCCATGCCGCGCAAGCCCGACCGCAAGCCCGCCAAGGACCGGCCCAATCCCCTGGACCAGGCCGGGATCACCTACATCGACTACAAGGACACCGAGCTGCTGCGGAAGTTCATCTCCGACCGCGGGAAGATCCGCAGCCGCCGCGTCACCCGGGTGTCGTCCCAGCAGCAGCGGCAACTGGCCAGGGCCATCAAGAACGCACGCGAGATGGCCCTGCTGCCCTACTCCGCCCGCTGAACCCGCCCGGCCCGGGTGAGGTCCCCCACGCTCCAGGGCTGGGGGGCCTTCTGCCCATGCAGGTGTCCGGCCGGCCGCGGGACCCGCGTTTCGGGCCGTCGAGACAGGCGAGTGCGCGCGGGGGATCCCGCTGAGACGGCCACGGCTGTCCCGTGCCTGCGCGTGGTCTTGCTCCCCTTCGTCGGCCGCTGAGCCCGTCCGGCCCGGGTGAGCTTCCCCACGCTTGACTGCTGGGGGCCCGCCTGCCCAGGAGTCCGCCGGGCCGGACATCGCCGTCGGCCGGTCGGCGGCGGAGGGCATGGGAGGTGGCCGGGACCGGGCCCCTTGGCCGGTCCGGGTGGCCTCACGGAGGTCGTCCGCCGGGGTGCTGCGGGAGGCGTGCGGCGTGGTCGGACGGGGCCGGGACCCGAGCGCGTGTCCGGCGATGGGCCGAGCACCGCACCGGACGGGGAGAGGACCCCGCCCTCCTGCGACAGGCCCATTTCTCCCCGTCCCCGCAGGCCGCGGCCGTCTTCCGGATGCCGGTCGGCCGGCCGAACGGCCCTTCCCGGGCCCCGCGCCCCAGCTCCCGCTTCTTGGGCAGGGACGCCGCGCGACCGCGCGTCCGGCCGTCGAGCGGATGCTCCGCCTCCACCGGACCTCCGCCGAACCCACCGACTCCTTCGCGGGCCTTCGGGAACGGGAGGTGGGGCCGAGCCGTCAAACAGTCAAGAACTTCGGTAAAGCGGTCGTCAAAGCTGTAACCGCAGGACCACCCGGCGTGCACGTGCATCTGCCCATGCAACTGCACATGAACAGAGCTATGATCCGGGTCAGTTGACCACTGCATCAATGGCCACACCAGCCAGTGCACCATCGGGGAGCGACCTGTGGACCACGACGTGTACAACGGTATGGCGGCCGCCGGGCTGCACGGTGTGGCCTGGCAGAAGAGCCGGCACAGCAACTCGCAGGGGTCGTGCGTGGAGTTCGCCCGGTTGCCGGGCGGGGACGTGGCCGTCCGCAACTCACGCTTCCCCGACGGTCCCGCACTGGTCTACACCCGTGCGGAGATCGAGGCGATGCTCCTGGGCGTGAAGGACGGCGAGTTCGACCACCTGGTGGGATGAGGCCCTGACTCCGGCAGGGCGGCCTTCGACGTCCGCTGCGCAGTGACGCGCGTAGAACCGCGGCGCGACGAAGCGCCGCGGTTTCTCATTCCCCGTGCGGCCGTGAATCGGCCCGGGGCAGCCGGAACAGCGCCCAGACCAGCTTGCCGTCGAGCGCGCCCGCCAGCGGGTGCCAGCCCCAGCTGTCGCTGAAGGAGTCGACGAGGAACAGCCCGCGGCCCGACTCGGCCGAGAAGTCGTCGGCCTCCCGGGTGACCGGACTGTCGTGGCTGGGGTCGCGCACCGCGCACACCAGCCGCTCGGTCCACCGCATCAGGTGCAGCCGCACGGGAGGTTCCCGTCCGCTGACACACGCGCTGTTCGCCGGCAGACCGTGCCGCAGGGCGTTGGTGACGAGTTCCGAGACCACCAGGCAGACGTCGTCGAACCGGTCGCCCATGTCCCACTGGTCGAGGGTTCTGCGGGTGAACCGCCGTGCCTCGCGCACCGCTTCGTAGCGGGCGGGCAGAGCGCAGGAGGCGGCGTCGGACACGGCCGCGGGGTCCAGCGGCGGAAGGCCCTGCCGTAACGGCTCGAGCATGGTCGATCCATTCGTCCCCATGCGAGGCACTCCCGGGAATTCGCGGTCGGTGCGATGCGGCGGTGGTGCGGCACCATGGTTTCGGATGCGTACAGCAGATGCAAGGGCAGATGCACGTGCACGTGACCGGAATGCGACGTCCCGTACCGCTTGTTGGTCAATTTTTCCGTCATCTACGCGTCGCTCTTTGGCCGTTCACTTGCCTTCTCTTGCTCCCGCGCGCGAGCGTCGACCGACTCGATTCCGTTTCCGTAACCGGACGAGTACTGCTCGAAGTGTTTTAGTGGCAGACTGCGGCCCTTGAAGACGTTGGGGAGGCTGGCGAACGTGAGCGCGGGAGAGCCGGGATCGGTGGTGCGGCGCATGCTGCTCGGATCACAACTCAGGCGACTGCGTGAGGCGCGGGGCATCACGCGCGAGGCGGCGGGCTACTCGATCCGCGCCTCCGAGTCGAAGATCAGCCGGATGGAGTTGGGCCGGGTGAGCTTCAAGACAAGGGACGTAGAGGACCTGCTGACCCTGTACGGCATCACGGACGAGCAGGAGCGCGCCTCCCTGCTGTCCCTGGCGAAAGAGGCCAATGTCGCCGGGTGGTGGCACAGTTACTCGGACGTGCTGCCCAGCTGGTTCCCGACCTACGTCGGCCTGGAGGGCGCCGCGTCCTTGATCCGGGCCTACGAGGTGCAGTTCGTGCACGGGCTGCTGCAGACCGAGGCGTACGCCCATGCGGTGGTCCGGCGGGGCATGCAGGGGGCGAGCGAGGCCGACGTCGAGCGCCGCGTGGCGCTGCGTCTGGAGCGCCAGAAGTACCTCGTGGACGAGCGCGCGCCCGACTTCCACATCATCCTGGACGAGGCCGCCCTGCGCCGCCCGTACGGCGACCGCGAGGTGATGCGCGGCCAGCTCCAGCACCTCATCGAGATCTCCGAGCGGCCCAACGTACGGCTCCAGGTGGTGCCGTTCAGCCTCGGCGGCCACTCCGGCGAAAGTGGCGCGTTCACGATCCTCAGCTTCCCGGAGTCGGACCTGTCGGACGTCGTCTACCTGGAGCAGCTCACCAGCGCGCTGTACCTGGACAAGGCCGAGGACGTCGCCCAGTACGAGAAGGCCCTCAAGGAACTCCAGAGCGAGAGCCCGGGCCCCTCGGAGAGCCGGGACCTCCTGCGAGGACTCCTCCAGCTCTCCTGAAGGACCCCTCCTCTCCCGAAGGACCCCTCCAACTCGCCTCAAACGCAAGTACGATGACGTGTGATCAGATCGTGAAGGCGCGATCAGGGGTCTGCTTAGGGATCGAGGGATCACATTGTCGTCGTCCTGCTTCACCGACCTTGCACAGCAGTACATCGACGGTGAGTGGCGCCCGGGCACCGGTTCCTGGGACATCATCGACTTCAACCCGTACGACGACGAGAAGCTCGCGTCGATCACCATAGCCACGGCCGACGAGGTCGATCAGGCGTACCGGGCCGCCGCCCGCGCCCAGAAGCAGTGGGCCGCGACCAACCCCTACGCCCGCCGGGCGGTCTTCGAGAAGGCGCTGCGCCTGATCGAGGAGCGCGAGGCCGAGATCTCCGAGGCCATCATCGCCGAGCTCGGCGGCACGCGCCTGAAGGCCGCCTTCGAGCTGCACCTCGCCAAGGAGTTCCTGCGCGAGGCGGTCCATCTGGCGCTGGCCCCCGAGGGCCGGATCATCCCCTCGCCGGTGGACGGCAAGGAGAACCGCGTCTACCGCGTGCCGGTCGGTGTCGTGGGCGTGATCAGCCCCTTCAACTTCCCGTTCCTGCTGTCGATCAAGTCCGTCGCCCCGGCGCTCGCGCTCGGCAACGCCGTGGTGCTCAAGCCGCACCAGAACACGCCGATCGTCGGCGGCTCCCTGGTCGCGAAGCTCTTCGAGGACGCGGGGCTGCCCGGCGGGCTGCTGAACGTCGTCATCACCGACATCGCGGAGATCGGCGACGCGTTCATCGAGCACCCGGTCCCCAAGGTCATCTCCTTCACCGGCTCCGACCAGGTCGGCCGGCACGTGGCGACGGTCTGCGCCCGGCTGTTCAAGCGCTCGGTCCTGGAACTGGGCGGCAACAGCGCGCTGGTGGTCCTCGACGACGCCGACGTCGACTACGCGGTCGACGCGGCCGTCTTCAGCCGGTACGTCCATCAGGGCCAGGTCTGCATGGCCGCCAACCGGATCCTCGTGGACCGTGCGGTCGCGGACGAGTTCACCGAGAAGTTCGTCGCCAAGGTGAGGACCCTCAAGGCGGGCGACCCGCGCGACCCGGAGACCGTCATCGGCCCGGTCATCAACTCCTCGCAGGCGGACGCCGTCTCCGGTGTGGTCGAGCAGGCCCTCGCCGAGGGCGCCACGGCCCTGGTGCGCGGCGGGCGCACCGACAACCTCGTCGAGCCGTCCGTGCTGACCGGCGTCCCGGCCGACTCGGCGCTGCTCAGGCAGGAGGTCTTCGGCCCGGTCGCGTTCCTCGTCCCGTTCGACGGCGAGGAGGAGGCCGTACGCCTCGTCAACGACACCCCGTACGGGCTGAGCGGTGCCGTGCACACCGGGAACATCGAGCGCGGGGTCGCCTTCGCCAAGCAGATCGACACGGGCATGTTCCACGTGAACGACGGCACGGTCCACGACGAGCCGATCGTCCCGTTCGGCGGCGAGAAGCACTCGGGCATCGGCCGGCTCAACGGCGACACGATGCTGGACTCGTTCACCACGACCAAGTGGATCTCGGTGCAGCACGGCCGGAGCGGCTTCCCGTTCTAGAAATCGTCGGCGCCCGGACCCTTGCGGACAGAACCTGACCGCAAGGGTCCGTAGCTTTGTCGGTGTCAGGGGGAGAGGCCCCCGGGCCTGGCGAAAGGCGGCGGTCATGGTCATGCACGTTCCGGCTGAGGCACACGGCGACGAGCGCGGGGCGCTCCTGTCCTTCATCGCCGAGCAGCGCGGCGGCGTCCGCCGGGCGGTGCTCGGGCTGACGGACGAGCAGGCGGGCTCCCGCCCCAGCGCCAGTGAGCTGTCCCTCGCCGGGCTGGTCAAGCACGTCGCCGAGGTCGAGCAGATGTGGATCTCCCTGGCCAAGGGCGAGCCGCCGGCCGTCGTGCGGGACCAGAGCAACTGGCACGAGTGCTTCCAACTGGTCGAGGGCGAGACGGTCGCGTCGCAGCTGGCCTACTGGGAGAAGGTGGCCGCCGAGACGGAGGCGTACATCCACTCGGTCCCGAGCCTCGACGACACCTTCGCGCTGCCGGCCCAGCCCTGGTTCCCGCCGGACGGCCGGGTCTCGCACCGCTGGCTCTGCCTCCACCTCATCCGCGAGACGGCCCGGCACGCCGGTCACGCCGACATCATCCGTGAGTCCCTGAACGGCAGGACCGCCTTCGAGCTGGTGGCCGAGGAGCAGCAGGTGACGGCCGGGCCATAACCTGGACCGCATGTCAACCATCCGTCTCCTCGTGCTCGGCGCGGTCCGTATGCACGGCCGCGCCCACGGCTACCAGGTGCGCAACGACCTGGAGTACTGGGGCGCGCACGAGTGGTCCAGCGCCAAGCCCGGCTCGATCTACCACGCGCTGAAGCAGCTGGCGAAGCAGGGGCTGCTGCACGCGCACGAGATCGCCCCGTCGACGGCCGGCGGCCCGCCGCGCACGGAGTACGAGATCACCGGGCAGGGGACCGAGGAGTACTTCCGGATGCTGCGTGAGGCGCTGGTCACCTACGAACAGCGCGGGGACTTGAAGACGGCCGCCGTCGGCTTCGTCGTCGACCTGCCGCGTGCCGAGGCGGTCGCGCTGCTGAAGGAGCGGACCCTCAGGATCGAGCAGTGGCGGGCCTCCGTCCTGGAGCACTACGTGCCCGAGGAGGGTCCCGGGCAGCTCGGGCACATCGGCGAGATCATGAACATGTGGGTCCACACGGCCGACTCCGAGGCCGAGTGGACCCGCGGTCTCATCGAGCGCATCGAGGGCGGCGCCTACACCTTCGCCGACGAGGGCGACCCGTTCGTCGGCGTCCTGGCCGAGGGCGAGGAGAACCCGTACGCGACGGGGGAACGGCATCCCGGGGACGCTCACTAATCAAGTTTGACGAATGGATCGGGCGGGTTTACCTTTAAGCGTGTAGTCAAGTTTGACTAGCGAGGGAGATCCATTGGCCGACACGGCGATCACCGTCGAAGGCGCGGAGAAGACGTACGGCGACAAGAAGGCGCTGAACGGGCTCGACCTCACGGTCGCGCGCGGCACGGTGCACGGAGTGCTCGGTCCGAACGGCGCGGGCAAGACCACCCTGGTGAGGATCCTGTCCACCCTGCTGCGCCCCGACGCGGGCCGGATCGAGGTGGCAGGGCACGACGTGGTGCGCGAGGCGTACGCCGTGCGGCTGCGCATCGGCCTGCTCGGCCAGCACGCCGCGCTCGACGAGGAGCTCGGCGGCCGGCAGAACCTGGAGCTGTTCGGCCGGCTGCACCACCTGGGAGCGAGGCGGGCACGCGCGCGTGCCGGCGAACTCCTGGAGCGCTTCGGTCTGACCGACACCGGCCGCAAGGCGGTCCGGCAGTACAGCGGCGGCATGCGGCGCCGCCTGGACCTCGCCGCCTCCCTGATCACCGAGCCGGAGGTGCTGTTCCTGGACGAGCCCACCACCGGCCTCGACCCGCGGGGCCGCGCCGAGGTGTGGGCCTCGGTCCGCTCCCTGGTCGGCGGCGGTACGACGGTCCTGCTCACCACCCAGTACCTGGAGGAGGCCGATCAGCTCGCCGACCGCATCTCGGTCGTCGACGCCGGCCGGGTCATCGCCGAGGGCACGGCGGACGAGCTGAAGGCCGACACCGGCGGCGACCGCATCGACGTGGTCCTGCGGAACGGCGGCCAACTGGGAGCCGCCGTCGCCCTGTTGCCCCTCACGGGGGTCAGCGTCGACGCCGACCGCCGGCTGCTCAGCGCCCCGGTCACCGACCGCATGGCGGCGCTCTCCGGGGTCGTACGGGCCCTCCATGAGGCCGGGATCGAGGCGGAGGACGTCGCCCTGCGCCGCCCGACGCTGGACGAGGTGTTCCTGCACCTCACCGGGGACGACCGCCGAGTGAAGGAGGCCGCGTGAGCGCCTACGCCCTGACCGACTCCTGGACCATGACCCGCCGCGAACTCGCCCGCTGGGGACGGCAGCCGGTGCAGCTGGCCGTCAACCTGGTCTTCCCGGTGATGCTGCTGCTGATGTTCGGCTACCTGGTCGGCGGCGGCCGGGGCGTGAGCGGCGAGTACCGCGACTACCTGATTCCCGGCATGCTCGCGCTCACCATGGCCTTCGGCCTGGAGGGCACGATGCTCGCCGTCACGCAGGACCTCAACAAGGGCGTCATCGACCGGTTCCGCTCCATGCCGATGGCCAACGGGGCGGTTCTGGTGGGCCGTTCGGCCGCCGACATGCTCCAGTCGGCGCTGGCCCTGGTCGTGCTCCTCGGCGTGGGCGCCGCTCTCGGCTGGCGGCCGGGAGGCGGCCCGACGGCTCTCCTCGGGGCCGTGGGCCTGCTGCTCCTGTTCCGGTTCGCCATGCTGTGGATCGGCATCCACCTGGCCCTGGTGGCCGGCAAGCCGGAGATGGTCCAGGCGGTGCAGATCCTGGTCTGGCCGGTCGGTTTCCTCTCCAACGCCCTGGCCGCCCCCGGCTCCATGCCCGGCTGGCTGGGCACGGTCGTCGAGTGGAACCCGATGTCCCACACCGCCACGGCCGTACGGAACCTGTTCGGCGTGCCCGGCACGGAGCCCGGGCACGCGTGGGAGGCGGTCGTCTGGCCCCTGGCCCTGCTGGCGGTGTTCTTCCCCCTGGCGGTACGCCGGTTCGGCCGTCTGAGCCGCTGAAGCCCGGCGACACCCCCTAGTGGTGGAAGCTGGTCGCCGCGCCCTTGTCCTCGGTCAGCGGGCGCGGCTGCCGGCGCAGATCCGGCAGCAGTCGCTCCAGGTCCTGCGCGAGCAGCTCGGCGAGGTCGGCGGAGAAGCCGTTGCGGCACACCACCCGCAGCACGGACAGGTCCTCCCGGTTCTCCGGGAAGGTGTACGCGGGCACCAGCCAGCCGCTCTCGCGCAGCCGCCGGGAGACGTCGAAGACGTCGTACGCCCTCACGTCCGGCGCCGTCGTGAAGGCGAACACCGGCAACTGGTCGCCCCGGGTGAGCAGCCGGAAGTCGCCGAGCGCCTCGACCCGTCCGGCCAGCTCCGTGGCCACGTCCCGAGCGGCCTGCTGGACGGCCCGGTAGCCGTCCCGTCCCAGCCGCAGGAACGTGTAGTACTGGGCCACGACCTGCGCGCCCGGCCGGGAGAAGTTGAGCGCGAACGTCGGCATGTCGCCGCCCAGGTAGTTCACCCGGAACACCAGCTCCTCCGGCAGTGCCTCCGCGTCCCGCCACAGTGCCCAGCCGACGCCCGGGTAGACCAGCCCGTACTTGTGCCCCGAGGTGTTGATCGACGCCACCCTCGGCAGCCGGAAGTCCCACACCAGGTCCTCGTCGAGGAACGGCGCGACCATGGCGCCCGACGCCCCGTCCACATGCACGGGGATGTCGAGCCCGGTGCGCTCCTGGACCGCGTCCAGCGCCGCGCAGAGCTCGGCGATCGGTTCGTAGGAGCCGTCGAAGGTGGAGCCCAGGATCCCGACGACCCCGATGGTGTTCTCGTCGCAGAGCTCGGCGGCGGCCTGCGGGTCCAGGTGGAACCGCTCGCCCTCCATGGGCACCAGCCGGGCCTCCACCTCCCAGAAGTTGCAGAACTTCTCCCAGCAGACCTGCACGTTCACGCCCATCACCAGGTTGGGCCGGGCCCCGGGGTAGCGGTCGGCGTTGCGCGTGGCCCAGCGCCGCTTGAGCGCCATCCCGGCGAGCATGCACGCCTCGCTCGACCCGGTCGTCGAGCACCCCACGGCACTCGCCGGGTCGGGTGCGTGCCACAGGTCGGCGAGCATCGCCACGCAGCGCCGCTCCAGTTCGGCGGTGCGCGGGTACTCGTCCTTGTCGATCATGTTCTTGTCCCGGCACTCCGCCATCAGCACCCCCGCCTCCGGCTCCATCCAGGTGGTGACGAAGGTGGCGAGGTTCAGCCGCGCGTTGCCGTCGAGCATCAGCTCGTCGCGCACCAGCTGGTGGGCGGTCGCCGGGGCCATGGGCTGGTCCGGGAGCCGGTGCGTGGGCGGGGCCTCGGCCATGCCTCCGAGCGGGTTGGCGGGGCCGTAGAAGGGGTTGACGGACAGGCGGCGGTCGCCGGGCCGGGGGGAGTCTTCGGTGAACGGCATGGGTGCCTCCAGGGGTTGAAAGGGGGGAGAGGGCGTCAGCGGACGGGCGTGCCGTCGTCGCGCAGCTGCATCTGCGGCCGGCCCGTCACCAGCAGCCAGGCGGGCAGTGAGGCGATGCAGAGCACAGCGATGATCCCCGGCGAGTCGACCAGCACCGCGGCGACGAACAGGCTCACCCAGCCCTGCCGGGTGATGGCCAGCAGCAACCCGAGGACGGCGGCCGAGACGCCGACCGAGGGGTGCACCCCCGACACCAGGGCGTGGGCGCCCAGGCCGAGGGCGGTGCCGACGAACACCGCCGGGAAGATCCGCCCGCCCCGGAAGCCGCAGGACGCCGCGACCAGCAGCGCGGCCAGTTTCACGACCGTCAGCAGGGCGTACTCCCCGGCCGACCGGCCGTCCGGGTCCCGCGCGAGCTCGGCGATCTCGTCGAGCCCCTTGAACAGCGTCAGATGACCGCCCAGGGCCGCGAGGGCGCCCAGCACGAGGCCGCCCGCCGGGAGCATCAGCATCGGGTGGCGCAGCCGGCGGAAGACGCCGTGGACGTACGGGAAGGACCGCACGATGGCCATGCCGAGCAGGGCGCCCACCGAGGCGACCACGACCGCGGACAGCAGGTCGCCCCAGCCGGGCCGGCCGAAGGAGGGCAGGTCCAGGTCGAAGCTCGGATGGTCGATGAGGGTGGCGGTGAGGGCACCGGCCATGCCGGCGGTCAGCGGCGCGAAGACGTTGTCCCACAGCAGCCCGCGGGTCTCCCGTACGGCCAGCGCCTCGGAGATCACCAGGGCGGCCGCGACCGGCGTGCCGAACAGGGCGCCGATCGTCGCCGCCTCGGCCAGCGCCGGCCAGACCCGGCCCGGCGCCCGCGGCACGAGCCGGGCGCCCAGCCAGGCCGCCAGGGCGACGTTCACGGTGATGATGGGATTCTCCGGGCCGAGGCTGGGCCCGCCGGCCAGCATCAGCGCGGTCACCAGCAGCAGTCCCGGCAGCACCACGGGTGGCAGCACAGGGGCGTCCAGTCCGACCGTCGCCGGATCCGGGCCGGCGTGCCCCGGCGCCTTCCACACCACCAGCCCGACCGCGACGCCCGTCGCGAAGAGCATCACGAACATCCACGCCACGGAGTACCGGCCGATGCCCAGCGCGTCCGGCAGCGGCCCCCAGAGCACGTCCTGGAGCTCCTCAGCGGCGACCTCCACCCCCACCAGGACCAGGCTGGACAGGATCCCCACGGCCAGAGCGGGCAGGATCGTCGGCAACAGGGCGCGGGCGGGAGTCGCGGGGGCGACGGAGGGCGCCTGCTGAGCGGGATCCTGGACCACGCGCACACCATAAACGCCGCAAAGGTGACAAACAGGGAACACGCTTGCACCTCACGTGGCGTGAGGCCCGACCGTGGAGCACGGAAGAAGAAGGGAGCGGAAGTGAGCTACTCCGTGGGACAGGTCGCGGGCTTCGCCGGCGTCACGGTGCGCACGCTGCACCACTACGACGACATCGGCCTGCTCGTCCCGAGCGAGCGCAGCCGTGCGGGCCACCGGCGCTACAACGAGGCCGACCTCGACCGGCTGCAGCAGATCCTGTTCTACCGGGCGCTCGGCTTCCCGCTCGACGAGGTCGCCGCCCTGCTGGACGACCCGGACGCGGACCCGCGCGCGCACCTGCGCCGGCAGCACGAACTGCTGACCGCCCGGATCGAGAAGCTGCGCAAGATGGCGGCGGCCGTGGAGCACGCCATGGAGGCACGCAAAATGGGACTCAACCTCACACCCGAGGAGAAGTTCGAGGTCTTCGGGGGCAAGGACCCGGAGCAGTACGCCGACGAGGTGGAGGAGCGCTGGGGCGACACGGACGAGTACGCCGAGTCGCAGCGCCGCACCGCGCGCTACACCAAGGAGGACTGGAAGCGCATCCAGGCCGAGGCCGCCGACTGGGGGGAGCGTTACGGCGCCCTGATGTCGGCGGACGAGCCGCCCACCGGCGAGGCGGCCATGACCCTGGCGGAGGAGCACCGGCAGCACATCTGCACGTGGTTCTACGAGTGCTCCTACGAGCTCCACCGCTGCCTCGGCGAGATGTACGTCTCGGACGAGCGCTTCAAGGCGTTCTACGACGCGATGCGCCCGGGCCTCGCCGAGCACCTGAAGGACGCGATCGCCGCGAACGCCGCGCGTCACACCTCCTGATCCCCGGCCCGGGAGTGTCTCACTCCCGGGTCAGGACCACCGCCGTGCCGTACGCGCACACCTCGGTGCCCACGTCCGCCGCCTCCGTCACGTCGAACCGGAAGGCGAGGACGCCGTTGGCGCCACGCGCGCGTGCCTGTTCGACGAGCCGTTCCATGGCCTGGTTGCGGGTCTGCACGAGCGTCTTGGTGAGCCCGCGCAGTTCGCCGCCGACCATCGACTTCAGCCCGGCGCCGATCTGGCTCCCCAGGTGCCGGGAGCGCACGGTCAGGCCGAAGACCTCGCCGATCACCTCGCGCACGTGGTAGCCGGGAATGTCGTTCGTGGTGACGACGAGGACGTCGGGCTCCGGGCCCTGTCCGCCGCCGTATTCATCGATGCCCATGGTGCACAGCTTTGACCGGGACCGCGCACAGTGCATCCTGAGTACGCCCATGGAACCTGGGCCATGACGGCTGCGTTGATACTTTGAGGCAGCCAGCCCCGCCCGTACCCCACAGCAGCAGGAGCCACATCCCCGTGACCACGCTTGCGCTCGGCCCCGAGTGGCTCAGCCCGGACTACCTGATCTCGACGTTCAGCCTGCCCGGCATCCTGCTCATCGTCTTCGCGGAGTCCGGTCTCTTCGCCTTCCTGCCCGGCGACTCCCTGCTGTTCACCGCCGGCCTCTTCGTGGCCGAGGGCACCTACATCAGCCAGCCGCTGTGGCTGGTCTGCACGCTGATCGTGCTCGCCGCCGTCCTCGGCGACCAAGTGGGCTACATGATCGGCAAGTTCCTGGGCCCGAAGCTCTTCAGCCGCCCCAACTCCAAGCTCTTCAAGCAGGAGAACCTGGACAAGGCGCACGAGTTCATGGAGAAGTACGGTCCCAAGGCGATCGTGCTGGCCCGCTTCGTGCCCATCGTGCGCACCTTCGCGCCCATCGTGGCCGGCGCCGGCCGCATGAAGTACCGCACGTTCCTCACGTACAACGTCATCGGCGGCATCGCCTGGGGCACCGGCGTCACCCTCGCGGGTTACTGGCTCGGCCAGATCGCCTTCATCAAGAAGAACGTCGAGCCGATCCTCGTCCTGATCGTCCTGCTCTCCGTCGTCCCGATCATCATCGAGTACCTGCGGGACCGCTCGAAGAAGAAGCGCGAGGCGGCGCAGGCCCCCGCGGAGCGGCAGCAGCCCCCCGTGATGGACGACGCCACGACCCAGCTCCGCCGCATCACCCCGCAGGACCAGCCGCCCCACCACCACCAGCCGCAGCAGCCGCCGTACGGCAACCAGAACGGCTACGACGACCAGCAGTACTACAACCAGTACCCGCAGGCCCCGGGCTACGGCCACCAGCAGCAGGGCGGCGGCCACCAGCAGCCGTACAACGGCGGCTACTGAACCGCCTCACTCCAACGGCCCACGGCCGCCGACGGCTAGAAACCCCTGGTCCGCTTGGCGGCCCGCCGCTTCTCCGCGGACCCGATCCGCAGGAACATCCGGGAGATCTCGGACCCGAGATTCACCCCGATGGCGATGGCCATGGCGAGCGCAACCGCCGCGGACAGCGACACCAGCCCCTCGTCCACCTCGTTCTGCGCGATCGCCAGCAGCCCGAAGTACGTCGCGGAACCCGGCAGCAGGGGCCCGATCGCCGCGGTCGTGTAGGGCAGGGCGGAGGCGAACTGATACCGCGACAGCAACTGCCCGAACAGCCCCACCAGCCCCGCTGCCGCCGCCGTGGACGCCACCGGCGAGATGTCCCCCACGTAGTGCATCGCGCCGAACACGACCCACGCGACACCGCCGTTCAGCGTCACCCACACCACGGTGGATCGTTCCTGCTGGAGCAGCACCGCGAACGCCAGTGACAGCAGCATCGACGCGCCGATCATGACCAACGGGTCGTCGGAGGCCCCGAGCGCCTGGTCGGGGTTGAGCCGCGCCCCCAACTGCACGCCGAAGTACAGCATCAGCAGCACACCCGCGACGATGCCCACGAAGAAGTACATGACCTCCAGCAGACGCGCGGACGCGGTGATGTAGAAGCCGGTCAGACCGTCCTGCACACCCGCCACCAGCGCCCGCCCGGGCAGCAGCGCGAACAGCCCACCGGTGATCACCGCCGACGCCTTCACGTCGACGTGGGCCAGCGTCAGGGCGATACCGATCGCGGCCGGCGGCATCGCGGCCACCGTGAACTGGTAGAACTCCGGCAGTCCGCGCCCCGCGCACAGCCACGCCAGCCGGTCACCGAGCATCGCGCCCAGCGCCGCCGCGACGAACACGATCAGGTCACCGCCGACGAGCACGGAGGCCGCACCGGCCAGCAGCCCGCTCGCACCGGTCAGCGCCCAGCCGGGGTAGGGGTGCCGGTTGCGGCGGATCTCCGCCAGCCGCCGGTAGGCCTCCTCCAGGGAGACCGCCGTCTCGTCGTCGCTGAGGTCGTCCACCAGCTGGTACACGGCCGCCAGCCGCGTGTAGTCGGTGCCCCGGCGCCGCACGGTCCGCGACGCCGTGATCGGGTCGTCGACCAGGGACGGCTGATAGGAGATCGCCAGCAGCGTGAACGTGACGTTGGGCTCGCAGCGGTCCAGGCCGTAGGACCGGCAGACGGCGAACATGGCCGCCTCCACGTCCTCGGCCCCCTCACCGCCCGCCAGCAGCAGCTCGCCGATACGCAGCGTCAGGTCGAGCACGCGCGGCACCGCGGGCCCGGACTCGTCGCTGCTGCGCTGGATCGCCTCGGGCGCGGGCCGCTCGGCCACCGGCATGCGCAGCATCGTGCGCATCCGGTCCTGCCAGGGCACGTCCTTGGTCAGGCTGACCACGGGGATCCCGCTCGGCGGTGTGAAAGCCGTCGGGGGGTGCTTCGAGCTGTACGTACTCGGCGGGGTGAACGCCGACCCCTCCTGCTCCGCCGGGGGTGCGGCATGGACGTCCAGCCCCTGCGGCACGGCGAACTCGGACGTCGTGTCGGACTCCGTGCCGGCCGTTCTGTGCAGGGCCAGGCCCTCGGGGATCGCGAACTCCGACGTCGTCGACATGTCCCCGTCGACGCCCGTCCCGGCCGGAGGCAGGAACGCACTCCTCGCCTCGTCCGACTTCGGTTTGCGGTCCTCCGCGTCCGTCACTGCCTGGCGCTCCCTGTACGACACGTGGGCCTCGTACCCCCCGCAGCCTCAGTATGCGCACAGACGGACCAACGGGCCGCACGCGCAGGCGTGCGGCCCGTCAGCAACAGGAGAGGAGGTCAGTGACCGCCCTGGTCCTTGAAGCGCTTGTAGGACCGCTCGATCTCGGCCTCGGCCTCGGTGCGGCCCACCCAGTCGGCGCCCTCGACCGACTTGCCGGGCTCCAGGTCCTTGTAGACCTCGAAGAAGTGCTGGATCTCCAGCCGGTCGAACTCCGACACGTGGTGGATGTCCCGCAGGTGCTCCACGCGCGGGTCCGTCGACGGCACGCACAGCAGCTTGTCGTCGCCGCCCGCCTCGTCCGTCATGCGGAACATGCCGATCGCACGGCAGCGGATCAGACAGCCCGGGAACGTCGGCTCGTCGAGGATGACCAGCGCGTCCAGCGGGTCGCCGTCCTCGCCGAGGGTGTTCTCGACGAAGCCGTAGTCGGTCGGGTAGGCGGTCGAGGTGAAGAGTCGCCGGTCCAGGCGGATACGACCGGTCTCGTGGTCCACCTCGTACTTGTTGCGCGAACCCTTCGGAATCTCGATCGTGACGTCGAACTCCACCGGTGGCTCCTCCATGATCAACACATAGTTCTGGTGGTTAAGTGTCCCTCACGCAGGTGTGTGATCGCGAAAGGGGCTGGTGGTCGTGCCAGAGCTGAGGCCTTGGCGGGCCGCGAGGCCGCATGTGGTGCGGCTCGCGGATGCCGTACGACCGCGCCTGGCCCGGGCCGCAGCGGCCACGAAACCACGGCTCGCACGGCTCGCGCGAGCCGGGAAACCGCAGGTCGCGCGGGTCACGCGGCCGAAGTCCTGGCAGTACACCGCGGGCGCCGCCACCGCCGGGCTCGCACTGGCCGCCGGTGCCGTGACCGCCGCCGGTCCCTGGGACTCCACGGGTCAGCGTACGGCCGAGCGGGACCGGGCAGTGGCCCTGGGCCGCCCGGGTGGCACAGATCACGGCAGCGCCCCCGGCGCGCCCGGCCGGCCCCGGCCCGCCCCCAGCGCCGGACCGGTGCTCACCGGCCTCGGCGGCGTCAGCACCGTGAAGTCCGCCCCGGACGGCAAGGCCCTCGCCGGTGCCCTCACACCCCTGCTGAAGGACCCGGCCCTCGGCCCCCGGCCCGCCGCCTCGGTCATCGACGTCACCACCGGCAGGCGCCTGTACGGCAAGACCCCGGACGCCGGGCTCACCCCCGCCTCCACCACGAAGATCGCCACAGCCGTCGCCGCGCTGTCCGCCCTGGGCCCCGACCACCGCCTCACCACCCGCGCCGCGCTGGAACCCGACACGAAGGAAGTCGTCCTGGTCGGCGGCGGCGACCCCACGCTCACCGCCCGCGAGAAGGCCGGGAGCTCGGCGAGTCTGCGCACCCTGGCCGCCGGAACGGCCGCCGCCCTCGCCGACCGGGGCGTCCGCGAGGTCACCCTGTCCTACGACACGACCCTCTACGCGGGCGACGAAATGCACCCGATCGGGGTCGACGGCAACCTCGCCCCCGTCAGCCCCCTGATGGCCGACGAGGGCCGCACGAACGACTCCACCAGCGGCCCGGCCGAACGCGTGCAGGACCCGGCGGCGGACGCGGCCCGCCGGTTCGGGGGCTTTTTGAAGTCCCACGGCGTCAAGACCACGGCCCCCGGCCCGTCCAAGGCCACGACCCGCGCCGAAACCCTCGCCGCGGTCTCCTCGCCCCCGCTCTCCGCCCTCGTCGAACGCATGCTGACCAACAGCGACAACGACATCGCCGAGGCCCTCGCCCGCCAGACGGCGATCGCCACGGGCGACCGGGCCGACTTCGCCGGCGTCGGCAAGGCCGTCGGCTCCCGGCTGCGCAAGCTCGGCCTCCCCGTGAAGGGCGCCGCCTTCAAGGACGGCAGCGGCCTGAACCGCGCCGACCGACTGACCCCCGACCTCCTCACCGCACTGCTCGCCAAGGCGGCCGACCCCTCCCACCCCGAACTCCGCCCGGCCCTCACCGGTCTCCCCGTCGCCGGCTTCACCGGCACTCTGACCAGCCGCTACACGGACGGCGCGGCCGGCGTCGTGCGCGCCAAGACCGGCACCCTCTCGGGCGTCCACGCCCTCGCGGGCACCCTGGTCGACGAGGACGGCCGCCTGCTGGCCTTCGCGTTCATGGCCGCGGACACGGACCCCGGCCGGCCGGCGGCGACCCAGCAGGCCCTGGACCGAGTGGCCAGCGCCCTGGCGGCGTGCGGCTGCAGATGACGGCACCGGCGCCGGGCACCGGAAGGACGGCCCCGGCGTCACCCGGCCCTCGCCGCCCTGCCCCAGCGGGCGGCGCTCACGTACGGTTGACGCATGACGAGCATCGGTGGTGCTTCAACCGGCATGGTCGACTGGAATCTCGCGGTCGCGACCGCGACCCGGCTCGTACGGCCGGGCCCCGAGGTCAGTCGCGACGAGGCCCGGGCCGTCGTCGCGGAACTGCGCCGGCATGCCAAGGCCTCGGAGGAACACGTCCGCGGATTCACCCGGCTGGGCACCGAGGAGGGGCACGACACCCCCGTCCTCGTCGTCGACCGGGCGGGCTGGATCCGGGCCAACGTCGCCGGGTTCCGGGAAATCCTCAGGCCCCTGCTCGACAAGATGCAGGAACGGCGCGGCGACACCCCGGGCGGCGCGGTCATGAGCGCCGTCGGCGGCAAGGTCACCGGCGTCGAACTCGGCATGCTGCTGTCCTTCCTGGCCTCCCGCGTCCTCGGCCAGTACGAGACCTTCGCCCCGGCCACCCGCGAACTCCCCTCCGGCGAGAACGGCGGCGGCCGGCTCCTGCTCGTCGCCCCGAACATCGTGCACGTGGAGCGCGAACTCGACGTCGACCCGCACGACTTCAGGCTCTGGGTGTGCCTGCACGAGGAGACGCACCGCACCCAGTTCACCGCCGTGCCCTGGCTGCGGGACCACCTTGAGGGTGAAATCCAGTCGTTCCTCGCGGAGACCGACGTCGACCCCATGACCGTCCTGGAACGCGTCCGGGAAGCCGCCCAGACCCTCGCCGGGGGCCGCCCCGAGGCCGAGGAGGACGACGGCGGCCGCTCCCTCGTCGAGATCGTCCAGACCCCCGCCCAGCGCGAGATCCTCGGCCGCCTCACGGCCGTGATGTCCCTGCTGGAGGGCCACGCCGACTTCGTGATGGACGGCGTCGGCCCGTCCGTCGTGCCGTCCGTCGGGGAGATCCGCGAGAAGTTCCAGCAGCGCCGCGCCAAGGGCGCCTCCCGCCTGGACCTGGCGCTGCGCAAGCTGCTCGGCCTGGACGCCAAACTCCGCCAGTACCGGGACGGCGAACGCTTCGTGCGGGCCGTCGTCGACGAGGTCGGCATGGACGGCTTCAACCGCGTGTGGACCTCGCCCAACACCCTCCCCACCAAGTCGGAGATCGCCAAACCGGCGGACTGGGTCGCGCGGGTGCACCGCAGGGCCGAGTAGTGAACATCGCGGGAAGGTCGTGAAAGGAAACCGGCCGACGGCAGGCGAACGCCCCTCCAATCACCCGTCCGAGGGACCGTGATGCAGGGGTAGGCGTGCAATGCTCGGGGAACGGCCCGGTTCTGTCACCATCTACACACTCTGCGTGACCGACACGCGGGCTCACCCCCCGAAAACTTCATGAAGGGAACCGGACATGGGTCCCCATCCTGCGGTCGCGGCGATACGCCTGGCGGTCCGCCGCGTCCTCCACGACCTCCTCACCGAACACCACCGCGCCCCCGCCGCGGTCCCGCACGCCTCCCCGCACGGGCATCCCCCGAGCCCTCGGCCGCTCGTGCTCGTGGCATGCTCCGGCGGCGCCGACTCGATGGCCCTCGCCTCCGCCCTCGCCTTCGAGTCCCCCAAGCTCGGCATCAGGGCCGGCGGCGTCACCGTCGACCACGGACTCCAGCCCGGCTCCGACGCCCGCGCCGAAGAGGTCGTCCAGCGCCTGCGCGAACTCGGCCTCGACCCGGTCGACTCCGTCGCCGTCACCGTCGGCCGCTCCGGCGGACCCGAAGCCGCCGCCCGCGACGCCCGCTACGCCGCACTCGACACCGCCGCCGAACGCCACGGCGCCGCCGCGGTCCTGCTCGGCCACACCCGCGACGACCAGGCCGAAACCGTCCTGCTCGGCCTCGCCCGGGGCTCCGGCATCCGCTCCCTGTCCGGCATGGCCGCGGTCTCGGGGGCCGGCGGCCGTTACCGCCGCCCCTTCCTGGAACTCGACCGGCAGACCGCCCGCAAGGCCTGCATGGTCCAGTCCCTGCCCGTCTGGGACGACCCCCACAACGCCGACCCGGCCTACACCCGCTCCCGGCTGCGCCACGAGGGCCTGCCCGCCCTGGAGAAGGCCCTCGGCAAAGGCGTCGTCGAAGCCCTCGCCCGTACGGCCCAGCTCTCCCGCGACGACGCCGACGCCCTGGACTCGTGGGCCGGCCAGGCCGAGGCCACCGTCCGCGACGACGCCGGACTCCTGGAGTGCGCCAAGCTCTACGCCCTGCCGCCCGCCGTACGCCGCCGCATCCTGCGCCGGGCCGCCATCGCGGCCGGCGCGCCCGCCGGGTCGCTGTTCGCCCGCCACATCGAGGAAATCGACCGGCTGATCACCGGCTGGCGCGGTCAGGGAGCCATCAACCTCCCCGGCAAAGTCGTGGCACAGCGGCAGGGTGGCAGACTGGTGATTCGGCAAGGCTGAACCACGACCCCTCCCCGCAGTCGCCAGGAGGGGCCGCTCGGCCGGTGGGACGACCGAAAGTGATGCGGGTGGACGCGAAAGACATGGGTGCCGACCTCGAGAAGGTGCTCATCACCAAGGAAGAGATCGACGCCAAGCTGGCCGAGCTGGCAGCGAAGATCGACGCGGAGTACGCGGGCAAGGACCTTCTGATCGTCGGAGTCCTCAAGGGCGCGGTGATGGTCATGGCCGACCTCGCGCGGGCGCTGTCCACCCCCGTCACCATGGACTGGATGGCCGTATCCTCGTACGGGGCGGGCACCCAGTCCTCCGGTGTGGTGCGGATCCTCAAGGACCTCGACACCGACATCAAGGGCAAGCACGTCCTGATCGTCGAGGACATCATCGACTCCGGCCTGACCCTGTCCTGGCTGCTCTCCAACCTCGGCTCGCGCGAGCCCGCCTCCCTCAAGGTGTGCACGCTGCTGCGCAAGCCCGAGGCCGCGAAGGTGGCCATCGACGTGGAATGGGTCGGCTTCGACATCCCCAACGAATTCGTCGTGGGCTACGGCCTCGACTACGCCGAGAAGTACCGCAACCTCCCGTTCGTCGGTACGCTCGCGCCCCACGTGTACGGCGGCTGAAATCCCGGCTGGTGTGCCCGTGACGGTGATCGGGAACCCCAGCGGGTTTCCCGCCGTTGGAGCAGGCGTAGGCGGATCGCCAGCTGTCCCACGCGGCTTCAGGTGACAATGCTGGGGTACCGTCCGAAGAACAGTCTTTATCAAACTCACTATGGCAGGAGGGACGGGGCGGCACCGCTCCGTATGGATGGACGTGAAGCGATACTTCCGTGGGCCGGTCATGTGGATCGTGCTGGCCGTCCTTGCCGTGGTCGTGTTGATGCAGGTCGTCGGCTCGTCCGGCGGCTACAAGACGGTGGACACCGGCCAGGTCGTCCAGGCGATCAACCAGAACAAGGTCGAGTCGGCCAAGCTGACCACCGGTGACGAGCAGACCATCAAGGCCACGCTCAAAGACGGCGTAAAGGTCCAGGGCAGCTCGAAGATCCAGGCGAGCTACATCGGCGACCAAGGCGTGGACATCGCCAACACGCTGCAGAACAAGTACCAGGACAAGCAGATCCCGGACGGCTACACGGTTTCGCCGTCCAAGCAGAACCCGTTCGTCGGCATCCTGCTCTCCCTGCTGCCCTTCGTGCTGATCGTGGTCGTGTTCCTGTTCCTGATGAATCAGATGCAGGGCGGCGGCTCCCGGGTCATGAACTTCGGGAAGTCCAAGGCGAAGCTCATCACCAAGGACACCCCCAAGACCACCTTCTCCGACGTCGCCGGATCCGACGAGGCCGTCGAGGAGCTCCACGAGATCAAGGAGTTCCTCCAGGAGCCGGCCAAGTTCCAGGCCGTCGGCGCCAAGATCCCCAAGGGCGTCCTGCTCTACGGGCCCCCCGGCACCGGCAAGACCCTGCTCGCGCGTGCCGTCGCGGGTGAGGCGGGCGTCCCCTTCTACTCGATCTCCGGTTCCGACTTCGTCGAGATGTTCGTCGGTGTCGGTGCCTCCCGAGTCCGAGACCTGTTCGAGCAGGCCAAGGCGAACGCCCCGGCGATCGTCTTCGTCGACGAGATCGACGCGGTCGGCCGCCACCGCGGCGCCGGCCTCGGCGGCGGTCACGACGAGCGCGAGCAGACCCTGAACCAGCTCCTCGTCGAGATGGACGGCTTCGACGTCAAGGGCGGCGTGATCCTCATCGCCGCCACGAACCGGCCCGACATCCTCGACCCGGCGCTGCTGCGCCCCGGCCGCTTCGACCGGCAGATCGCCGTCGACCGCCCGGACATGCAGGGCCGTCTGGAGATCCTCAAGGTCCACCAGAAGGGCAAGCCGGTCGCGCCCGACGTCGACCTGTCGGCCGTCGCCCGCCGTACGCCCGGCATGACGGGTGCCGATCTGGCCAACGTGCTGAACGAGGCCGCCCTGCTGACGGCCCGCAGCGACCAGAAGCTGATCGACAACCACATGCTGGACGAGGCGATCGACCGTGTGGTCGCGGGCCCGCAGAAGCGGACCCGGATCATGTCGGACAAGGAGAAGAAGATCACCGCGTACCACGAGGGCGGACACGCCCTGGTCGCGGCGGCCTCGCCGAACTCCGACCCCGTCCACAAGATCACGATCCTGTCGAGGGGCCGTGCCCTCGGCTACACGATGGTGCTGCCGGACGAGGACAAGTACTCGACCACGCGCAACGAGATGCTGGACCAGCTCGCCTACATGCTGGGCGGTCGCGCGGCCGAGGAGCTCGTCTTCCACGACCCCACCACGGGTGCCGCGAACGACATCGAGAAGGCCACCGGCCTGGCCCGCGCGATGGTCACGCAGTACGGCATGACCGAGCGTCTCGGCGCGATCAAGTTCGGCGGCGACAACACCGAGCCCTTCCTCGGCCGTGAGATGTCTCACCAGCGCGACTACTCGGAAGAGGTCGCCGCGCTCGTGGACGAAGAGGTCAAGAAGCTCATCGAGACCGCGCACAACGAGGCCTGGGAGATCCTGGTCGAGAACCGCGACGTCCTCGACAACCTCGTGCTGCAGCTGCTGGAGAAGGAGACGCTGGGCAAGGAGCAGATCGCCGAGATCTTCGCCCCCATCGTCAAGCGCCCGCCCAGGCCCGCCTGGACCGGCTCCTCCCGCCGCACGCCGTCCACCCGCCCGCCGGTCCTCTCCCCCAAGGAGCTGGCCCTGACGAACGGTGCGAACGGCGCGACGCCGGCCATCTCCACCGCGAAGAGCACCGCGGCGGAGCCCGCCCCGGCGCCCGAGCGGACGCCGGAGGACCGCCCCGAGAGCTGATCCGGGCTCTCCCGCCGGCCCACGCCCCCGGAATGGATGCCGCGCCCCCCAGGTTTTAGCCTGGGGGGCGCGGCTTTTCGCCATTTCCGCAGGCCGCCCCGTGAAGGACACAGGAACGAGGCACCAGATGACCGACCCCGTGACGCTGGACGGCGACGGCCGGATCGGCGAGTTCGACGAGAAGCGCGCCGAGAACGCCGTACGCGAACTCCTGATCGCGGTCGGCGAGGACCCGGACCGCGAGGGCCTCCGGGAGACGCCGGCACGGGTGGCGCGGGCGTACAAGGAGATATTCGCGGGGCTGTGGCAGAAGCCCGAGGACGTGCTGACGACGACGTTCGACATCGGCCACGACGAGATGGTGCTCGTGAAGGACATCGAGGTGTACTCGACCTGTGAGCACCATCTCGTGCCGTTCCGGGGAGTCGCGCACGTCGGGTACATCCCGGCCACCAACGGCAAGATCACCGGGCTGTCCAAACTGGCCCGGCTGGTGGACGTCTACGCCCGCCGCCCCCAGGTGCAGGAACGGCTCACCACGCAGATCGCGGACTCCCTGATGGAGATCCTGGAGCCGCGCGGGGTCATCGTCGTCGTGGAATGCGAGCACATGTGCATGTCGATGCGGGGGATCCGCAAGCCGGGTGCCAAGACGCTGACGTCGGCCGTGCGGGGACAGTTGCGGGACATGGCGACGCGGAACGAGGCGATGAGCCTCATCATGGCCCGCTGACGCCCGCTGAAGCCCTGCGTCACACCGTCGGCGCCACGCCCGTGCCGTCGTTCTCGTCGTCCTCCGGGAGCTTGCACACGCGCTCCAGGAAGATCGCTGCCGCTATGACGCCGATGCCCGCGAGGACGGAGAAGCCGGCGTAGACGGCCTGGTCGCGGCGGGCGGGGATGTCGAGGGACTCCAGGAGGAAGACGCCGGTGCCGCCGTACATGCCGGAGACGAGGGCGGCGACCAGGGCGCTGGCCTGGCCGAAGACGACCGCGCGGGCCGCCATGAGGGGGTCGACGCCCTTGGCCTCCGGGCGGCGCTCGCGCTGGGCCTTGAGACGGGCGCGGATCGAGAGCGCCGTGGCCAGCAGGACCACGGCGATCACGGCCAGGACGATGGGGGCGGCCAGGGGGACGCTGGGGAGCGTTCCGACCGAGTTCCACAGGCGGGCGCCCGCCCAGGACAGGACTGCGGCCACGACGAAGACGCCGGCCAGCACCCGGATACGCAGCTCTCTCACGGTGTCCCTTCGGTTCCCCCGGCTTCCGGCCCGGTTCGCGGCCGTCTTGACCTTAACGGCTACTCGGGCAGCCGGAGTTCCAGGTCCGCGCGGGGTGTCACGCCGTCGCGGGTGACGGCGTCCAGCAGACCGGCGACCGGGCCGTGGCCGGGCAGTTGCGCGTCGGGGTCCAGGTCGTGCCAGGGGGCCAGGACGAAGGCGCGTTCGTGGGCGCGGGGGTGGGGGAGGGTGAGCCGCGGGTCGTCGGAGACGACATCGGCGTAGGAGACGATGTCGACGTCGAGGGTGCGGGGGCCCCAGTGCTCGTCCCGGACGCGGTGGAAGGCCTCCTCGACCGCGTGCGCGCGCTCCAGGAGCGAGGACGGCGGGAGGGTGGTCTTGAGGACGACGACGGCGTTGAAGTAGGCGGGCTGGCTGCCGGGGTCCACGCCCCAGGGCTCGGTCTCGTAGACCGGGGAGACGCCCTTGACGCGGACGCCGGGCGTGTCCTCCAGGGCGTCGATGGCTCCCTGGAGGGTCTCCAGGCGGTTGCCGAGGTTGGAGCCGAGGGCGACCACGGCCCGTTTGGGGTTGGACAGGGTCGTGTCGGCGGCGTCGACCTTCTCGACGACGGAGGCGGGCACCGGCTGTACGGTCGGGTCGGTCGGACCCTTGATGAAGGGCGCGGTCATACTCGGCTCCGGGTGATGGTGACGGTCACGTCGTCGAAGGGGACGGTGATCGGGGCGTCCGGCTTGTGGACGCAGACCTCGACCTCCTGCACCACTTCGTGCTTCAGACAGACCTGGGCGATGCGCTCGGCGAGGGTCTCGACGAGGTCGACGGGCTCGCCCTGGACGGCGGCCACGACCTCCTCCGCCACGATGCCGTAGTGCACGGTCTTCGCCAGGTCGTCGTCGGCCGCGGCCGGACGGGTGTCCAGGGCGAGGACGAGGTCCACGATGAAGGTCTGGCCCTCCTCGCGTTCCTTCGGGAACACCCCGTGGTGCCCGCGGGCCTTCAGGCCGCGCAGCGCGACACGATCCACGCGAATCACTCCTGCAATCGTCGGTCAGGGCCGGGCGGTGCCGTGTGCGGTCGGCACACCGGCCTCGGTCGAATCTACCTGCGAGCACGGACGGGGCCGGGTCACGGGGTGGGGGCTTCGGCCGGGTCCGGCAGGATTCATCCGGCGTTTCCCCCGGGGAACCCGTCGGCTCACAGGCTGGTAGCCGCCCCTACCCGTGGGTGCGTGATTCCAACCACTTCCTGGCGCGTACCCACTCAGGTGGGGGTGTCGTCCTGCTCGTCCTCGTCGGTTTCGGCGAGGACGGGGGATGCGTGGTGCGACCAGAGTTTCCACCCCTGGGGTGTGCGCCGGAACACGTTGGTGGCGACCACGAGCTGTCCGACGAGCGGGCCGAGCTCCTCGCCGGCGCCCTCGGGGGCGGGGCCGCCGCTGAGGATGTTCTCGGTGCAGTTCACCAGGGCGGTGTCGCCGGTGACCGAGACGTGCACGTCGGTCAGGAAGAACTGGATGTAGTCGGTGTTCGCCATGATCAGCGCGTACGACCGCAGAACCTCGCCGCGGCCGGTCAGCACGGGCCAGCCGGGGTGCACGCAGGAGACCACGCCGGTGTCGGCCGGGTCGTGGTAGGACTCGTCGACGCCCAGGTCGGAGGGGGTCAGCCAGAGCGACGCGAGTTCTTCGAAGTCGCCCTGTTCCAGTGCCTCGTAGAAGGCGGTGTTGGCGGCCTCGACCTGCTCGACGTCGGTGTGCGGGGCGCTCACCGGGCTCCTTCTGCGCCGGCGCCCGTTCCGCGCGCCCTGGTGATGGCGCGGGCGACCCGGACCGCGTCCGCCGTGGCGCGTACCTCGTGGACGCGGACCGCCCATGCGCCGGCGTGCGCCGCGAGTGCGGAGACGGCGGCGGTGGCCGCGTCGCGTTCGCGTGCGGGGGGTGGCGGGCCGTCGGGGGCGGCGAGGACCCGGCCGAGGAAGCGTTTGCGGGAGGCGGCGACGAGCAGCGGGTGGCCGAGGGCGAGGACCCGGTCGAGGCCCGCGAGGAGGGCGAGGTCGTGCTCGGCGTCCTTGGAGAAGCCGAGGCCGGGGTCGACGATGACGCGGTCGGGGGCGATGCCGCCGGCCAGGACGGCCTCGACACGCGCGTGCAGTTCGTCGACGACTTCGGTGACGACGTCGGCGTACTCGCCGCGGACGTTGCCGCCCTGGAGGAAGCCGCGCCAGTGCATGACGACGAAGGGGGCGCCGGCGTCGGCGACGGCCGGGATCATGCGGGGGTCGGCGAGGCCGCCGCTGACGTCGTTGACGAGGGCGGCACCGGCCGCGAGGGCCCGTTCGGCGACGGAGGCGCGCATGGTGTCGACGGAGACCGTGACCCCCTCGGAGGCCAGGCCGCGGACGACGGGGATGACGCGGCGCAGTTCCTCGGCCTCGTCGACCCGGGTGGCTCCGGGGCGGGTGGACTCGCCGCCGACGTCGACCAGGTCCGCGCCCTCGGTGACCAGGTCGAGGCCACGCTTGACGGCGGCCGTGGTGTCGAAGAAGCGGCCGCCGTCGGAGAAGGAGTCGGGGGTGACGTTCACGACTCCCATGACCGCGCAGCGGTCCCATTCGGGTAGGCCCGCCACGCGCCCGCGTCCGCTCTGGTTGCTCATATGTTCAGCGTAGGCCCCGGCGGGGGCCGTCAGGCGCCGCGGCCCGGGCGAACCGCCTCCGGCGAGGGACGGGTCAGGCCGCCCGGACGTCGCGTTCCGCCGTGGTGGCGTGGGCGCACGGGCGGTGGGCGGCGAGGTGCCGGCGACGCAGGAGGCGCGGCAGGGGCAGGGCGAGGTTGACGAAGCCCTCCGCCTGCATGGCGGCGAAACCGATGCGGGGCAGGTCGGCGGAGGCGCGGTAGACGACGAAGCGAGGCTCCCAGCGCGGCTGGAACTTGGCGTTGAACTTGTACAGGGACTCGATCTGGAACCAGCGGGAGAGGAACACCAGCAGCCCGCGCCAGGCGCGGAGCACCGGTCCGGCTCCGATCTTCTCGCCGCGGGCCAGTGCCGCGCGGAACATGGCGAAGTTGAGGGAGACGCGCGCGATGCCGAGCTTGGGGGCGGCTTGGAGGGAGGCCACGATGAGCAGTTCGTTCATGCCGGGGTCGGCCGAGCGGTCGCGGCGCATCAGGTCCAGGGAGGCGCCGTCGGTGCCCCACGGCACGAAGTGCAGGATCGCCTTCAGGTCGCCGTAGGGGCCGGGGTGCTCGTCCTGCTTGTGGGCGGTGGCGATGAGGCAGTCGCCGTCGGCGGGGTCTCCGACGCGGCCCAGCGCCATGGAGAAGCCGCGTTCGGTGTCGGTGCCGCGCCAGTCGTCGGCGGCCTGGCGGATGCGCTCCAGTTCGGCCTCGCCGAGGTCACGGACACGTCGGACCCGGGTTTCGTAACCGGCGCGCTCGATGCGCTTGACCATCTGGCGCACGTTGCGCATCGCGCGGCCGGCGAGAGAGAAATCCGCGACGTCCACCACCGCCTCGTCGCCCAGTTCGAGGGCGTCGAGCCCGGTCTCGCGGGTCCACACCTCGCCGCCGGTCTCGGAGCAGCCCATGACGGCGGGGGTCCAGGAGTGGGCCTTGGCCTCGTCCATGAAGCGTTCGATGGCGCCGGGCCAGGCCTCGACGTCGCCGATCGGGTCGCCGCTGGCGAGCATCACGCCGGAGACCACGCGGTAGGTGACCGCGGCCTTGCCGCTGGGGGAGAAGACGACGGCCTTGTCGCGGCGCAGGGCGAAGTGGCCGAGGGAGTCGCGGCGCCCGTGCTTGTCCAGCAGGGCGCGCAGCCGGGCCTCGTCCTCCTCGGTGAGCTGTGCGGCCGGGTGTTCGGGGCGGAAGGCCAGGTAGATGGTGGTGACGGCGGTGAGCAGGCCGAGGGCGCCGAGGGAGAAGGCGACGGTCCAGGAGGTGGTGCCCTGGTAGTCGACCGGGCCCTCGAAGCCGAACAGGCCGTAGATGACGTGGGTGATGCGGTCGGCGAGGCTCGGGTCGCCGACGATGCGCTCGCCGTGGACGCTGACGATGAGCAGTCCGAGCAGCAGCGAACCGGCGCTCATGAGGACGAAGTTGGCCAGCGCCCGCCAGCGGCTGCGCGGGTCCGGCAGGGCGTTGAACTGGTCGCGGTGGCGCAGCAGGGGTGCCAGCAGTGCCAGGGAGATCAGCACGCCCACCAGGGAGTGCCGGTAGGTGAACTGTGCGACGGCACCGGCGGGCAGGAGCGCCACCGCGGCCCGCCAGGCCCGGCGTTTGCCGCGCTTGAGGCCATGTGCGAGCAGCAGCAACAGCACGCCGGTGCTGAGGGAGAGGGCGGCCGCGAACGGGCCGAGCGCGCCGGGCAGGACCTCGGCGATGGCGTGCATCCGGCTGTGCCGGAAGCGGGGGAAGACGCCTGCGGCGATGTCCAGGACGCCCACCAGGGCGCAGGCTCTGCCGACGAGGACGGGGACCGCCTCGGGGCGTGGTCCGCTCAGTATCCGGTGCACCCGGCCCGGGCGAGCCGTGCCGCTGCCGCGGCTCGGAACCTCGCCCGACATTTCCTCATCTGTCCTGACAGACATCGCATCCCGTAGTTCTGCGAGAGACCTTGAATCCGGTGCCGTTTCGGTCATCCGGCGACATTGCGCCCTCTAGGACGGTGTCTCGGGGGGAGAGGTTCACTCCTCACGTCAAAGCCGTTTCAAAGGCCAAGGAAAGTCCGGGACAAGCCCGTGCGAAGGTGTTGGTGCGGGGTGGGCCCGGGCGGAGAGCGCGCGCAGGTAATCAACCCATGGGTCTGACGAGCAACAAGGTGCTGACACTGGCGGTGCTGTCCGCGGTGCTGCTGTTCGCCGGCACGGTCTGGCTGTGGCCACGGCTGGCCCGGCGGAGCTGGCGTGCGGTGGGCGGGCGTGTCGGGCTGCTGCTGGGCACGCAGGTGGCGCTGTTCGCCGCGGTGGGCCTCGCCGCCAACCAGTCCTTCGGGTTCTACGCGAGCTGGGCGGACCTGTTCGGGCAGGAGAAGGAGCAGGGTGTGGTCGTCGACCACATGCCGGGCGGCGGCCCGCTGGAGGTGGTCGGTTCGCGCCGGGTGCCCGGGGCGGGCGGGGCGCTGCCCCAGGCCGGCGGCCGGGTCCAGCAGGTCGACATCGTGGGCCGTACGACCCGCATCGCCACGCCCGCGTACGTCTATCTGCCGCCGGAGTACTTCCAGCCGCGGTACCGCACCCACAGGTTCCCGACGGCCGTCGTGCTGACGGGGTACCCGGGTACGGCGTCGGCGCTGGTGGAGAAGCTGCACTATCCGCGTACGGCTCTGGAACTGGCCCGGGCGGGCCGGGCGGAGCCGATGATCCTCGTGATGCTGCGGCCCACGGTGGCGCCGCCCCGGGACACGGAGTGCGTCGACGTCCCGGGCGGACCGCAGACCGAGTCGTTCTTCGCGAAGGATCTCCCCGACGCGTTGCGCACCCACTACAGGGTGGCCGAAAAGCCGGGCGGTCTGGGCATCATCGGCAACTCCACGGGCGGCTACTGCGCGTTGAAGATCGCCCTGCACCATCCCGATGTGTACGCCGCCGGGGCGGGCTTGTCCGCGTACTACAAGGCGCCGATCGACGCCACGACAGGCGATCTCTTCCAGGGCGACAAGGGGCTGCGCAATCGCGCCGATCTGTGGTGGTACCTCGCGCACATGCCCGCTCCCGATACGTCCCTGCTGGTCAGCAGCAGTAAGCGGGGAGAGACCAACTACCAGGACACGCTGAGGTTCATAGAGCGGGTGGGGGGCAACGGGCGGACGCGGATCTCGTCGATCATCCTCGAAAGCGGTGGGCACAACTTCAACACCTGGCGGCGCGAGATTCCGGCGGCGCTGGAGTGGATGAGCGGGCGGCTGGACGGCCGTTGAAAATGATCTTGGGAATTGCCTGAGCGGCCGATTCCACTTCTCCGCGAGTTCTGATGCTGTGTGAACGTTTCGGTGTGGCTTTGTTTTTGCGGGGTGGGTCACCATGATTCGCCTACGCGCGGTAAGTTTCTGGCCATGCCACGTGGACGTCATCGCCATTCCCCGCCCCTGCACAGGCTGCTGCCCCCGTCGGCGATCGCAGGCGTCTCCCTCGTCTGCGCCCTGGGGCCCTGGGTGTTCACGGAGCCGATGGTGCTCCGCGGTCTGGCCGCTGCCGCCGCGGCGACGGCGGTCATCGGCGCTGTCGTGCTGCGCCGTTGGGACACCCAGGCGGGCAAGCGCGTCGCCGACCTCACGCGCGCGCGTGCGAGCGACGAGTGGCGCTTCGAGGAGCGGGTCGCCGAACTGGAGGCCGACCTCGAGGAGTCGCGCGAGCTGCGCGGCAAGCTGGAGCAGCGGCTGCGCGCCAAGCGCACGGAACTGGCCGGGCTGCGCAACGAACACGCCGCGCTGCTGCGCCGGTACGCCACGGCGGAGACCGAGCGCGCGAGCGTCCTGGAGGAACGCCGGGTGCTCGAGATAGAGGCGACGGTTCCGGCACGCGCCGCGCTGCCGGCGGGGACGGCGGACACGGACGCGGCGCCGGGGCCGGAGGAGGCGCCGGCCGCTGTCGCCGCCGAGGAGGAGCCCGCGGTTCCCGCCGTCTTCTCGCCCGAGGGTTCCCGGCTGTTCCTGCGGGCCGCGGCCGCACTGGCCCGGTTCGACGGTGAGACGGCCCCGGACCCGGACGGCGGCGGTGACGGCGACGGCGTGCCGAAGGGCGAGGAAGCGGACCCCGCGCAGGAGCCGAAGCAGGAGCAGGCGGAGCAGCGGGAACAGGCGCGGGAGGACGAGACGCAGGGGCGGTCCGAGGCGGCCGCCGACGGGCACGAGCGCGCGACCGCCGAGACGCCCGCGCCCGACGCCGAGACCTCCGCGCCCCGCGGCGAGACCTCCGGCCCGGCCGGAACGACCTCCGGCCCGGCCGGCGAGGCCGGTCAGCTCCCGGAGGCCGCGCGGGCCGAGCGGACCGCCCGGGCCGAGCTGCCCGGAGGCAGGCTCTCCGGGCACTACACCGTGCCGACCGCCGTGGCCGTCCCCCCGCAGCCGCCGGCCCGGCGTCCGCTGACCGAGGGCGGATTCGACTTCTTCGGCACCAAGCCAGGCACCTCGCGCGCGGCCCTGGAGGCGGTGCAGAACGAGGACCTCGCCGATGTCGTCGGCCAGGAGGCGCTCGCCCTGCACAAGGCCGAGACCGAGGCCCGGTACAAGCCGGCCGACGAGGAGTCGCGCGGCATCGGCCAGGTCATCGACCTGACGGCGCACGACGAGACGGAGCAGATCGACGTACAGGGACTGCGCAGCGCGGTGTCCTGACGCTCGTCGCGACGGAGGGCCCCTCGGCTACGGCCGGGGGGCCCTCGGTGTGCGGACGGTCAGGCCATCCAGCGGTCCGGCCGCGCGTCCCTGCGCCCCGTCCGGGACCGCTCCGCCTGTGCCGCCAGCAACTCGCGCGCCTCACCGGCCTCACGCAGCCGGGCCCGCACCGTCTTGTTCGCGCCTGTGTCCACACACACGTCGGCGACGCCCCGGGCCCGCTCCCACGGCCCCTGTGTCATCCGCACACTCTGGACCTTGGCGTGCGGCACCAGCGCCAGGCTCCGCCGCAGCAGCCCGGACCGGGCCGCGAACACCGCGTCCGTGACGGCGAGTCCGTAGCCGCGCCACCACAGGGGCACGCACCAGCGGGCGCTGCGCGGCGCGGGCGACAGGGCCGCGGCCTCCGGCACGCTCACGCCGGGCAGCACGCGCCCGACGACGTCCTCGGCGATCTCGCGCGGAGCGACCGGCACCAGCACGGAGTTGGACGAGCCCGCCACGTCCAGTTCCACGCGCACCCAGCCGCGCCGCCGCCACAGCAGCGGTTCCACGATCCGCACGGTCTGCACCCGCCCCGGCGGCACCGTCTCGTGGGCCCGGTCCAGCAGCCCGTGGTCGATGCGCAGCCCGTCGGGCGACTCGCCCACCGTCCAGTCGTACTCGGCGACGAACCGCCCGACGCTGCTCGCGCCCGCCGCGCCCAGCAGCGGCAGGGCGACCGCGAGGACCGTCCACAGGCTGTGGGTGAGCAGCCACAGCACCGGCGGGACGACGAGCGCCGCGGCCAGCGACACCCAGGTCGCGCCCGTGAGCACCAGCGACAGGGCGAGCACGCCGGGCGGCACCCGCAGCAGCTGCCGGGACGGGGCCTCCCCGACCTCGTGCGCGGTCTCGGGGGCGAAACCGGCCGCCCGGGCGAGCAGTTCGGCCCGGAGCGACCGGGCCTCATCGGCGCCGAGGAAGGCCAGTTCGTCCTTCTTGTCGGTGCCTATGACGTCGAGTTTGAGCTTGGAGACGCCCGCGACCCGGGCCAGCAGCGGCTGGGTGATGTCGACGGCCTGGATCCGCTCCAGCCGGATGTGCGCGGTGCGCCGGAAGACGAGTCCGGTACGGATGCGCAGTTCGGTCCCGGTCACCGCGAAGTGCGTGAACCACCAGGAGCAGAAGCCGTAGAGGGCGGCGGCCGGGACGAGCACGGCGAGACCGATCAGCAGGGTGGTCGTCGTCAGCCGGGTCAGATGGCGCTGCGCCCCGTCGGGGTCGTGCACGGCCCAGCCGATGAGCACGGCGACCGGTGCCCAGGCGCGGCGCAGCGGTGTGACGGGGTGCAGCCGCCGCTCGGTGACCTCGACGGCGGCCGGTGAGGTCTCGGCGGCCCCGGGCGCCGTCACAGCCCCGCCGATCGGGCCTCGCCCAGCTCGGTGAGCCGGTCGCGCAGCCGTTCCGCCTCGGCCGGGTCCAGGCCGGGGATAGTGGCGTCGGTGGCCGCGGCGGCCGTGTGCAGCTGCACGCTGGCCAGCCCGAAGTGCCGTTCGACGGGTCCGGAGGTGACCTCGACCAGCTGCATCCGTCCGTAGGGCACGACCGTCTCCTCGCGCCACAGCACGCCACGGCTGATCAGCAGGTCGTCGGCCCGCTCGGCGTACCGCCAGGAACGCCAGTTGCGCTCGATCATCACCCAGCCCCAGGCCATCAGCGCCAGCGGCGGCAGCGCGAAGGCGGCCCAGGCGGGCCCGGCCAGCAGCCCCGGCAGCAACCCGGCGGCCAGGGCGATCAACCCCAGCCACACCACCAGCAGCAGCCGGCGCATCCTCAGCAGGCCGGGCGGCAGCGCGATCCACGCCGGCTCGCCCCCGGCCGCCTCGATCGTGCCCCGCGGCCCGTCCGGCCCCGCCTCGTGCGGACTCCCCGTATCCATGGGGCCAGCGTACGTAGGAGAGACTGTGTCCATGACTCCTACGACGGAGACCATGGTCGGAATCGGCGGCGCCGCGGAGAGCACCGACATGGTGCTCAACATCGGGCCGCAGCACCCGTCCACCCATGGCGTGCTGCGGCTGAAGCTCGTCCTGGACGGCGAGCGCATCAGGCACGCGGAGCCGGTGATCGGCTATATGCACCGCGGCGCGGAGAAGCTGTTCGAGGCGCGCGACTACCGCCAGATCATCATGCTCGCCAACCGCCACGACTGGCTGTCGGCGTTCTCCAACGAGCTGGGCGTGGTCCTCGCCGTGGAGCGGATGCTCGGCATGGAGGTCCCCGAGCGCGCGGTGTGGCTGCGCACCCTGCTCGCCGAGCTGAACCGGGTGCTCAACCACCTGATGTTCCTCGGCTCGTACCCGCTGGAGCTCGGCGGGATCACCCCGATCTTCTACGCCTTCCGGGAGCGCGAGGAGCTCCAGCACGTCATGGAGGAGATCTCCGGCGGGCGGATGCACTACATGTTCAACCGCGTGGGCGGCCTCAAGGAGGACCTGCCGGCCGGGTGGACCACGCGCGCGCGTGCCTCCGTCGCCGATGTGCGCTCCCGGATGGACCGCTTCGACGACCTGGTGCTCGGCAACGAGATCTTCCGGGGCCGCACCCGGGGCGTGGGCAGGCTCTCGCCGGAGGCCGTGCACGCGTACGGGGTGAGCGGGCCGATCGGGCGCGCCTCGGGCGTCGACTTCGACCTGCGCCGGGACGAGCCGTACCTCGCCTACGGCGAGCTCCAGGACACCCTGAAGGTGGTCACCCGGCAGGAGGGCGACTGCCTGGCCCGCTTCGAATGCCTCCTGGAGCAGACGCACAACGCGCTGGACCTGGCCGACGCCTGCCTGGACCGGCTCGTCGAGCTGCCGCCCGGGCCGGTCAACCAGCGGCTCCCGAAGGTCCTGAAGGCGCCCGAGGGCCACACGTACGCGTGGACCGAGAACCCCCTCGGCATCAACGGCTACTACCTCGTCAGCAAGGGCGAGAAGACCCCGTACCGGCTGAAGCTGCGCTCGGCGTCGTACAACAACATCCAGGCGCTGACGGAGCTGCTGCCGGGGACGCTGGTGGCGGACATGGTGGCGATCCTGGGGTCGATGTTCTTCGTGGTCGGGGACATCGACAAGTAGGGCTCACTCCCGGAACGGGTCCGGGACGGCGACCGGCTGTACCAGCCAGCCGAAGTCGCCCAGCCCGCCCGCGGCGGTGAGCTCGGCGGCCTCTCCGGCACTCGCGAGAGCACGCACGTACGCGGCGGGGTCGGTGGAGGCCAGCGTCAGCGGGGGGCGTGCGCCGGTCACGCCCAGGGCGCGCAGCGCCTCGTGCTGGGCAAGCACCCGCCCACCGGGCAGCGCGCACGCGTCGAGGGCGACATGGGCGGTGAGGTCGCGGGAGCCGTCGGGCACCGGTGTGGTCTCGCGGCCTCCGCGGAAGCCGGTGAGCGTCCCGAACGGCGGCCGGGTGTCCGCCGTGTGCGCGTAGTCCACGGCGACGGCGAGCCCCCGGCGGAGCGTCGCGACCGCCGTGGCCCAGGCCTCGTCGCGGGGCAGGCCGATCTCGGCCCGCAGCCCCTCCTCGCCGGGCAGCGGCCACCACCGCTCCAGCCACCGCGCCGCCGCCCCGTCCACCGGCTCGCCGAGCCGCTCGGTCCCGTCCTCCCGGACCAGCACCACCCGCGCGACGCCCGCGGCGTCCACCTCGGCGACCTCCACGGGGACGTTGTCCAGCCACTCGTTGGCGAACAGCAGCCCGGTCGTCCCCCGCGGGGGCTCGGCCAGCCACTCGATCCGGTGATCGAGCCCCGCGGGCCGCTCGGCGATCTCGACGGCGTACGCGCGCGTGCGGGCCGCCACATCGGCGGGGAGCGCGGCGAGCACCCCGCCGGCCAGCTCGCCCCGCCCGGCCGCCATGTCGACGAAATCCAGCACCTCGGGCCGCCCCAGAGCCTCGTCGACCCGGCACAGCAGCCGCGCCACGGCCCCGGCGAACAGTGGCGACGCGTGCACGGACGTCCGGAAATGTCCGGCCGGCCCCTCCGCGCGCCGGTAGAAGCCCCCCGGCGCGTACAGGGCGTCCTGCGCCGCCGCGCGCCACCCGCGCCACTGATCCCCGGTTCCCGCTGTCACCGGCCCAGGCTAAGCGCACGCAACGTACGCAACTCCACCTTGCGGAGTATGCGCGACGGGTACGGATCGGCCCTCCGGTTGACCCCTGCACCTATCCCGCTTCCCTACGCTGGGTTACGTGCAGCGCCTCTATGACTTCCTCCGCAGGCACCCGACGTGGCTCGACGGCACCTGGGCCGTCGTCCTCCTCGGGATGTCGCTGGTGGGCGGCGTGGCGGGCGGTTACGGATCCCCGGCCGCCGCCGTTCCGCTCACCCTGCTGCTGTGCCTGGTGATCGCGCTGCGCCGGCGGATGCCGGAGAAGATGCTGCTGCTCGCGGCCGCGGCCGGGGTGGCCCAGCTGATCACCGACGTGGAGATCGGCCCCGCCGACTTCGCCATGCTGGTGATCGTCTACACGGTCGCCGCTGAGGGCGCACGCTGGGCCTCCCGCTTCGCGCTGGGCGCCGGCCTGTGCGCGGCCCCCCTGGCCCAGGTGCGCTGGCCGACCGACGAGACCACCGTCTTCGGCAACATCGTCCTGACGGTCTTCATGACCGTGCCCTTCGCCCTCGCCTGGGTGCTGGGCGACTCCATCCGCACCCGCCGCGCCTACTTCGCGCAGCTCGAGGAGCGGGCCGCCCGCCTGGAGAAGGAGCGCGAGGCGCAGTCCAAGGTCGCCGTCGCCGCCGAACGCGCCCGCATCGCCCGCGAGTTGCACGACGTCGTCGCGCACAACGTCTCGGTGATGGTGGTCCAGGCCGACGGCGCCGCCTACGTCCTCGACGCCGCGCCCGACCAGGCCAAGAAGGCCCTGGAGACCATCTCCTCCACCGGCCGCCAGGCCCTCGCCGAGATGCGCCGCCTGCTGGGCGTGCTGCGCACCGGTGAGCACCAGGAGGCCGGCGAGTACGTGCCGCAGCCCGATGTGCGGCAGATCGAGGACCTGGTCGAGCAGTGCCGCGGTTCCGGACTGCCCGTCGACTTCAAGGTCGAGGGCACGCCCCGCCCGCTGCCCAGCGGCGTCGAGCTCACCGCCTACCGCATCGTGCAGGAGGCGCTCACCAACACCCGCAAGCACGGCGGCGCCGACGCGGGCGCGAGCGTGCGGCTGGTGTACTTCGACGACGGCCTCGGCCTGCTCGTCGAGGACGACGGCAAGGGCGCCCCGCACGAGCTGTACGAGGAGGGCGGGTTCGACGGCCAGGGCCACGGCCTGATCGGCATGCGCGAGCGGGTCGGTATGGTCGGCGGCACCCTGGACGCCGGCCCGCGCCCGGGCGGAGGATTCCGCATCAGTGCCCTGCTGCCGCTCAAACCCGCGCACTGACACCCGCACACGCACCTTGCTGACACCTGTAACGACCCTTATGGAAGAGGCCCGATGACGATCCGCGTGATGCTCGTCGACGACCAGGTGCTGCTGCGCACCGGGTTCCGGATGGTGCTCGCCGCCCAGCCGGACATGGAGGTCGTCGCGGAGGCGGGCGACGGTGTCGAGGCCCTCCAGGAACTGCGCAGGGCCGAGGTCGACGTGGTGCTGATGGACGTCCGCATGCCGAAGCTCGACGGGGTGGAGACGACCCGGCGGATCTGCGCGGACACCGACCCGCCGAAGGTGCTCATCCTGACCACCTTCGACCTCGACGAGTACGCCTTCTCCGGGCTGAAGGCGGGCGCCTCCGGCTTCATGCTCAAGGACGTGCCGCCGGCCGAGCTGCTGGCCGCGATCAGGGCCGTGCACAGCGGTGACGCCGTCGTCGCGCCCTCCACCACCCGGCGGCTCCTGGACCGCTTCGCGCCCATGCTGCCGGGCACCAAGCAGCCCCAGCACAAGGAGCTGGAGCGGCTCACCGAACGCGAGCGCGAGGTCATGATGCTGGTCGCGCAGGGCCTGTCCAACGGTGAGATCGCGGCGCGGCTGGTGCTGTCGGAGGCGACCGTGAAGACGCACGTGGGCCGCATCCTGACCAAGCTGGGCCTCAGGGACCGGGTGCAGGTCGTGGTGCTGGCCTACGAGACGGGGCTGGTGCGGGCCGGCGGGCACGGCTGACCCGCACGCGCGGGCCCGCTACCTGAGGATCCCCTCCAGGAACTCGCTGCCGAGCCGGGCCACCACCGTCACGTCCAGCTGGTGCAGGACGTAGCGGCCGCGGCGGCGGGTGGTGATCAGGCCCGCCTTCTTCAGCACGGCCAGATGCCGGGATATCTCCGGCGCCGTCATGCCGTGCACCTGCGCCAGCTCGCTGGTGGTGTGCGCGCTGCGGGCCAGATGACGGCACATGCGCATCCGGACCGGGTGGGACAGCGCCGTCATCCGCATGGCCAGCTGTTCGAGCGTCTGCGGTGCGGTGAGCTCCGGGGAGCCGACCGGGTAGTGCAGCACCGGCTGCCAGCCGTACCGGTGCAGGACCATCAGATGGGGCCAGCCCAGGCTGGTCGGGACGAGCAGCAGGCCGCCGTCGCCCGTGGCCGTACGGCCGTCGCCCAGTTTGTCGACCGTGATCCGATCGGCCTCCTCGTCGAGCGTGATCGCCGGGGAGACGGCGGCCAGCGCCTCGGCCAGGCCCTTGCGCCGCAGCAGGTCCGTCTTGTGCCGGGCGTCCGCCGCGAGCTGGTGGCGCAGCCGGGACCAGGCCTCCGCGAAGAACGCCTCGTCGCAGTCCCGGAGGAACTGCCGCAGCCACGCCCGGATCCTGGGCGGGTCGGCCAGCAGCCGCTCGCTGAACCGCATCTGCCGCGGTCCGCGCGCGGCGGCCAGATCCAGCGCCCGGCGGCGCGCCCCGGGGTCGGACAGCGCCGTCGGCCCGCACTCGCCGTAGCCGAGGGCACAGGTGAACTCCAGCGCCGCGTCCACGAACTGCTCGTCGGACAGCTTGTCGAGCTGGTCCAGCTCCTCGGCGAGGGTGGCGCCCGGGAGCGCCCCGCGGTCCGGCAGGCCCGCCCAGGGCAGGAACAGGTCCGAGAACGTCGTCCGCCACAGGAAGTCCGCCTCGCACATCCGGTCGGCCAGATGCGGATCGAGCCGGGCCGTCACCCCCGTCACCCAGCCCTGCAGGCCCGGGTGGTGCGCCGGCTCGGACAGCGCGTGCAGCGCCATGCCGAGCTCGGCCAGGGGCGACGGCACGACCGCGACCTTCCCCCAAGCTCTCGGCTCAGGGGGCGCCCCCGTCGGCCGCAGCCCCGCGATGTCGATGTGCACGCTCATGACCTCATGGTGCACCCCGCCACCGACAACGCCCCGTCGATTGACGGGCCTCGTCAATCGACGCGACGCCGCCCCCGCCGCGGGCGCACCGTGGGATCACCGGGGCAGCCGCGGAGCCTTCGGACCTCCATCACCCCGTCCCGCAGAGGCGATCCACCATGAGCATCACGCAGCAGCACCTCCTCGACGCGTACCGCGCCCGCTCCCTCGGCGAGCCCGCCCCGCCCGCGCCCGGCACCCACGACCGGCAGGTCGTGCGGGAGTGGCGCGACGAACGGCGCTTCCGTGCGGTCCTGTCGGCCCGTCCGGCCCGCCACCGGTTCCGGGACGCCCTGAGGCGGTGGCGGCGGCGTTCTACCTGACCTGCTCCGGCAGCCGGGCCACGAACTCGGCCACCGCCGCCTTCACGTCCTCGGCGGTCCACTCCAGCCCTTCGGCCCGCACATGCACCTCCGTGCGGGCCAGCCCGGGACCGCCCCGGTCCCAGCCGCCGCCGAACAGCACCACCCCCGTCTCCTCGGCCGTGCGGACCGCCGCCTCCCCGAGGACGTCCGGCTCGTAGGGCAGCCAGACCTGGAAGTCGTGGGTGTGCGGTACCTCCGGGTGCACGCGCGCCCACGGCACCCCGGCCGCCGCGAACCCCTCACGCAGGGCGGCCGCCACCACGCGCGCGTGGGCCACGTACTCCGGCAGCCGGGGCAGCTGCCGCTCCAGCCCGACCAGCGCCGACAGCACCGTGGGGAACTGCTGGAAGACCATCCCGCCGTACCGGTGCCGCCAGGTCTTCGCCTCCGCGACGAGCTCCGCGGGGCCGGCGAGCGCCGCGCCGCCGTACCCCTCCAGGGACTTGTAGAACGACACGTAGACGCTGTCGGCCAGGCCCGCGATCTCCTCCAGGGGGCGGCCGAAGTGGACGGTGGACTCCCACAGGCGGGCCCCGTCGAAGTGCACCACCGCGTCCCGGTCCCGCGCGGCCTCCACGACCGCGGTGAGCTCCTCCCACGTGGGCAGCAGGAAACCGGCGTCCCGGAGGGGCAGTTCCAGCATCAGCGCCCCGAAGGGCTCCTCGAAGTCGCGCACCTCCGCGGCGGTCGGCAGCCGCGGCTCGCTCGTCAGCCGCACCGGGCGCAGACCGCCGACCTCGCTGAACGCGTTCCGCTCGTGCACCTCGGGATGGCTGAGCGCGTGCAGGGCGACCGTCGGGTTCCCGGTGCGGCCGGCCCAGCAGCGCAGGGCCACCTGCTGGGCCATCGTGCCCGTCGGGAAGAACGCGGCGGCCTCGGTGCCGAGCAGCCCGGCGACCTTCGTCTCCAGCGCCTCGACGACACCGTCGCCGTACAGGTCGCACAGCTCGTCCAGGTCGTGGACGCCCGCCGCCTCCTCCAGCACCGCCAGGCGTTCCCGGAGGGTCCGGTGGAAGCCGAAGCGCGCGAACACGCGCCGTGCCGAGCGGTGGGCGGCCAGCCGCCGCTCCCGCAGCCGTGCCCCCCGGTCCTCGTCCGCCGGCTGTACGTCCTGTTCCGCTGCTGTATCGGTCATGACCGGATCCTCCCTCGCACGCGCGTCGCCGGGCATCCGCATTTCCGTACGCCGTCCCGGGAATGCCGCACGGGCATGCACAGCCTGTGGACGACCGAACGCCCCTGGAACCGATCGCGTTAACATGACGAGAAATCGTCCGGTACCCGGAGCGGACTGGAACGGGAAGGCCGCCGTCGAGTGAACACAACCCCACAGCCAGACCCCAAGGACCGCCCCGCGCGGCTCACCGTCGGCGTCGTCGGCGCCGGCCGCGTCGGCCCCGCCCTGGCGGCGTCCCTGCAGCTCGCCGGACACCGCCCGGTCGCCGTCTCGGCGGTCTCGGAGACCTCCCGGCGCCGGGCCGCGCAGCTGCTGCCCGACGTGCCGGTGATGCCGCCCGCCGAGGTCCTGAAGCGGGCCGACCTGGTGCTGCTGACCGTTCCCGACGACGCCCTGCCCGAGCTGGTCACCGGTCTCGCCGACACCGGGTCCGTGCGGCCCGGGCAACTGCTCGTCCACACCTCCGGCCGGTACGGCGCGCGGGTGCTCGACCCCGCCCTGCGCGCGGGCGCCCTGCCGCTGGCCCTGCACCCCGCGATGACCTTCACCGGCACACCCGTGGACGTCCAGCGGCTGGCCGGCTGCTCCTTCGGCGTCACCGCCCCCGAGGAGCTGCGCCTGGCCGCCGAGGCCCTGGTCATCGAGATGGGCGGCGAACCGGAGTGGATCGCCGAGGAGAACCGGCCGCTCTACCACGCGGCGCTCGCCTTGGGCGCGAACCACCTGGTCACGCTGGTCGCCCAGTCCATGGAGCTGCTGAGCGCGGCCGGTGTCTCGGCCCCCGACCGGATGCTCGGCCCGCTGCTCGGCGCGGCCCTGGACAACGCCCTGCGCTCCGGCGACGCGGCCCTGACCGGCCCGGTCGCGCGCGGGGACGCGGGCACGGTCGCCGCGCACGTCACCGAGCTGCGCCGGCACGCCCCGCAGACCGTCGCCGGTTACCTGGCGATGGCCCGCGCGACCGCCGACCGGGCCCTCGCCCACGGGCTGCTGAAGCCGGAACTCGCCGAGGACCTCCTCGGGGTACTCGCCCACGGGACCGACGGCACCGAAGGGGACGTCCGATGACCACCACCCTGCTGCGCACCGCGGACGAACTGCGCGCACGCACGCGTGCGGGCCGTCGCGCCGTGGTGATGACCATGGGCGCCCTGCACGAGGGCCACGCCACGCTGATCCGCACCGCGCGCGGCATCGCCGGGCCGGACGGCGAGGTCGTCGTCACCGTCTTCGTCAACCCGCTGCAGTTCGGCCGGGGCGAGGACCTCGACCGCTACCCGCGCACCCTGGACGCCGACATCGAGCTCGCCGGACAGTCGGGCGCCGACGTGGTGTTCGCCCCCGCCGTGGACGAGGTGTACCCCGGCGGCGAGCCCCAGGTCCGCATCACCGCGGGCCCCATGGGCGAGCGCCTGGAGGGCTCCTCCCGCCCCGGCCACTTCGACGGCATGCTCACCGTCGTCGCCAAGCTGCTGCACCTCACCCGCCCCGACGTCGCCCTGTACGGCCAGAAGGACGCCCAGCAACTCGCCCTGATCCGCCGCATGGTGCGGGACCTGAACTTCGGTGTGGAGATCGTCGGCGTGCCCACCGTCCGCGAGGAGGACGGCCTGGCCCTGTCCAGCCGCAACCGCTACCTCTCGGCCGCCGAGCGCCGGACCGCCCTCGCCCTGTCCGGGGCTCTGTTCGCGGGTCAGGACCGGCATGCCGCGCAGGAGGCGCTGCGCGCCCGGGCCCGCGAGGTGCCCGCCACGCGCGCGCGTGCGGAGGCGCTCAGCGCCATAGGGGAGTCCCGCGCGGCGGCCGACGCGCACGCCGTGGCGACGGCCGTCCCGGGCGGCCCGGCGGCCGTGCGCGCAGCCGCACGCCAGGTCCTCGACGAGGCCTCCCGCCTCGATCCGCCGCTCGCCCTGGACTACCTCGCCCTGGTCGATCCCGCGGACTTCACCGAGATCGGGGACGACTTCACCGGCGACGCCGTCCTCGCCGTCGCCGCCCGGGTCGGCACGACCCGGCTGATCGACAACATCCCCCTCACCTTCGGAAGCTTCGGAGCCGCCTCGTGACCACCACAGGCATACGACTGCACGCGCCCGCCCCCGGCTGGTCCATCGCGGCGGACGTGGTCGTCGTCGGCTCCGGTGTCGCCGGGCTGACCGCCGCCCTGCGCTGCGAGGCAGCGGGCCTGCGGACGGTCGTCGTCACCAAGGCCCGTCTCGACGACGGCTCCACCCGCTGGGCCCAGGGCGGCATCGCCGCGGCCCTCGGTGACGGCGACACCCCCGAGCAGCACCTCGACGACACCCTGGTCGCGGGTGCCGGCCTGTGCGACGAGGACGCCGTCCGCCTGCTGGTCACCGAGGGTCCCGACGCCGTGCGCCGGCTCATCGAGACCGGCGCCCGGTTCGACGAGTCCACCGAGGGCGGTCTGGAACTCACCCGCGAGGGCGGCCACCACCGCCGCCGCATCGCCCACGCCGGCGGCGACGCCACCGGCGCCGAGATCTCCCGCGCCCTGGTCGAGGCCGTACGCGCGCGGGGCATGCGCACCGTCGAGAACGCGCTCGTCCTGGACCTCCTCACGGACGCCGAGGGCCGCACCGCCGGCGTAACCCTGCACGTCATGGGCGAGGGCCAGCACGACGGCGTCGGGGCCGTCCACGCCCCCGCGGTGGTCCTCGCGACCGGCGGCATGGGCCAGGTCTTCTCGGCGACCACCAACCCGTCGGTGTCGACGGGCGACGGCGTGGCGCTCGCGCTGCGGGCGGGCGCGGAGGTCAGCGACCTGGAGTTCGTCCAGTTCCACCCGACCGTGCTGTTCCTCGGCCCGGACGCGGAGGGCCAGCAGCCCCTGGTCTCCGAGGCCGTGCGCGGCGAGGGCGCCCACCTGATCGACGCCGACGGTGTGCGCTTCATGGTCGGGCAGCACGAACTCGCCGAACTCGCCCCCCGCGACATCGTCGCCAAGGGCATCATGCGCCGCATGCAGGAGCAGGACGCCGAGCACATGTTCCTCGACGCCCGTCACTTCGGCGCCGAGATGTGGGAACACCGCTTCCCGACGATCCTCGCCGCCTGCCGCGCCCACGGCATCGACCCGGTCACCACCCCCGTCCCCGTCGCCCCGGCCGCCCATTACGCCTCCGGTGGCGTCCGCACCGACTCCCAGGGCCGGACCACCGTCCCCGGCCTGTACGCGTGCGGCGAGGTCGCCTGCACCGGTGTGCACGGCGCCAACCGCCTGGCGTCCAACTCCCTGCTCGAAGGGCTCGTCTACGCCGAGCGCATCGCGGCCGACATCGCGGCGAACGGCCTGCACGCGCGCGTGCCCGAGCCGGTCCCGCACCCGGAGATCCCCGAGCACCCCCTGCAGACCCCGGAGGCCCGCTTCGCGATCCAGCGGATCATGACGAGCGGGGCGGGCGTCCTGCGCTCGGCCGGGTCCCTCGGCAAGGCCGCCGACCAGCTCCAGCGACTGCACACCGACGCCCGGGAAGCCCTCGCCGAGAACGGCAAGACGGCCGAGGCCGGCGTCGACACCTGGGAGGCCACCAACCTCCTGTGCGTGGCCCGCGTGCTGGTCGCCGCCGCCCTGCTGCGCGAGGAGACCCGGGGCTGCCACTGGCGCGAGGACCGCCCCGAGCGCGACGACACCACCTGGCGCCGTCACATCGTCGTACGCCTGAACCCCGACCGCACGCTGGCCGTGCACACCACGGACACCACAGACTTCCCCGCAACCCTCCCCACCCAGGCCCCCCAGGAGCAGTGACCGACGTGAGCACCCCCGACCTTCCCCTCGCCTCCTCCGGAGGCTGCGGAGACGGCTGCGCCTGCGGCGCGGACGACGAGGCATACCTGGAGTGCGGCCTGGACCCCGCACTCGCCCAGCTCCTGGCCGACGCCGGCCTCGACCCCGTCGAGGTCGAGGACCTCGCCAACGTGGCCATCCAGGAGGACCTGGCCCACGGCGTGGACGTCACGACGGTGGCGACCATCCCCGAGGACGCGGTGGCCACGGCCGACTTCACCGCCCGCGAGGCGGGCACGGTGGCCGGCCTGCGCGTCGCCGAGGCGGTCATCTCGGTGGTCTGCGAGGAGGAGCTCGAGATCGAGCGCCACGCCGAGGACGGCGACCGCGTCGAGGCGGGCCAGAAGCTCCTCTCCGTCACCACCCGCACCCGCGACCTCCTCACGGCCGAGCGCAGCGCGCTGAACATCCTGTGCCGCCTGTCGGGCATCGCGACGGCCACGCGCGCGTGGGCGGACGTCCTGGACGGCACGAAGGCCAAGGTCCGCGACACCCGCAAGACCACCCCGGGCCTGCGCTCCCTGGAGAAGTACGCGGTCCGCTGCGGCGGCGGCGTCAACCACCGCATGTCCCTCTCGGACGCGGCCCTGGTCAAGGACAACCACGTGGTCGCCGCGGGCGGTGTCGCCCAGGCGTTCCAGGCGGTCCGCGAACGCTTCCCGGACGTCCCCATCGAGGTGGAGGTCGACACCCTGGACCAGCTCCGCGAGGTCCTGGACGCCGGGGCCGACCTGATCCTGCTGGACAACTTCACGCCGGCCGAGTGCGTGGAGGCCGTCGCGATCGTCCAGGGCCGCGCCGCCCTGGAGGCCTCGGGCCGTCTGACCCTCGCCAACGCCAAGGCGTACGCGGACACCGGCGTCGACTACCTCGCCGTCGGTGCCCTCACCCACTCCTCGCCGATCCTGGACATCGGCCTGGACCTGCGGCCGGCGGAGTAGGGCGGGTACGGGTCATGCTGCTCACGATCGACGTCGGAAACACCCACACCGTCCTCGGCCTGTTCGACGGCGACGAGATCGTCGAACACTGGCGCATCTCCACGGACGCCCGCCGCACCGCCGACGAACTGGCGGTGCTCCTCCAGGGCCTGATGGGCATGCACCCGCTCCTCGGCGACGAGCTGGGCGACGGCATCGACGGCATCGCCATCTGCGCGACCGTCCCCTCGGTCCTGCACGAGCTCCGCGAGGTGACGCGGCGTTACTACGGCGACGTGCCCGCCATCCTCGTCGAGCCGGGCGTCAAGACGGGCGTCCCGATCCTCATGGACAACCCCAAGGAGGTCGGCGCCGACCGCATCATCAACGCGGTCGCGGCGGTCGAGCTCTACGGCGGCCCCGCCATCGTCGTCGACTTCGGCACGGCGACGACGTTCGACGCGGTCAGCGCGCGCGGCGAGTACGTCGGCGGGGTCATCGCGCCCGGCATCGAGATCTCCGTGGAGGCCCTGGGCGTCCGCGGCGCCCAGCTCCGCAAGATCGAGGTGGCCCGGCCCCGCAGCGTCATCGGCAAGAACACGGTCGAGGCGATGCAGTCGGGTGTCATCTACGGCTTCGCCGGCCAGGTCGACGGGGTGGTCAACCGCATGGCCCGCGAGCTGTCGGAGGAGCCCGACGACGTCACCGTCATCGCGACGGGCGGGCTCGCGCCGCTGGTCCTGGGCGAGTCGTCGGTGATCGACGAGCACGAGCCGTGGCTGACGCTGATCGGGCTGCGGCTGGTGTACGAGCGGAACGTCTCGCGGATGTGAGTCGCCGCGTCCGTGGCGGGGGCGGGCCGCCCCCGCCACGGACGCGGCGTCCACCGTGGGGCGCCACGCTCGTGGCAGGGACGGGAGGGACGGCGAAGCCCGCCCCGTGACGCCCGGCCCGGACTCCCACCGCACCGGACGCCGCAGGACCCGCCCTCCGGGGCACGACGCGACGTCGGGGACGCCCTAGGCGGGACGGGTGGTCCCCCGCGCCACACCCATCCCCTATGTCGAATTTGTCTGATTAGCGCGTATCGTCGCCGCATGCCCACGCCATACGGATCCCGCGGCGGCATGGCGTTCGGCGTGGAGGAGCTGCGTGTGCTCCGCCGCGCTCTCGCCCTTGCCCTCCACCCCACCCCCGCCTCGGCCGACGACGTCCAGGACTGCCTCCGCCTCGCAGAGTCGCTCGACGAGGTGATGCGGGAGGGGGCCAGGCTGCGCGCCTTCCTCGTGGCCGACCTGGGCCGCTACCGCGCCGCCCTCCCCGGTACCGCCGCCGGCTACCTCGCACTCCTGGACGAGGCACTGGGCGCCGGCTACCGCCCCCTCCCCGACGACCTCGCCGCCCTGGGCGCCCTGCGCGGCAACCCCGCCGCGGCGGCCCTGCTGGACCGCTGCGCGGCCACGCCCGTCACCGCCGACGCTGCCCCCGCAGCCGCTGTTCCCGGCTCCCGCACCCGCCTCCTGGCCGTCCCGGGAGGCCGCCGCGCCCTCGTCGGCGCCGCCGGGAACGGCCCGGACAAGCAGCCCGAGAAGAAACCCGCTCGCAAGCCGGCCGCCCCCAAGCCCGCCCCGTCCCCCGCGCCCGACCCCGGCACTCCGAAGCCCTCCCGTCCGATCCCCACCCCCGGCGAGGTCTTCCCGCGCCGCAAGCCGACACCGCCGCCCCCGGCGAACCCCCAGCAGCTCGCCGCGGGCTGACGTGGCTACCCTGGATCCATGGACTACGTCTCCGCGCTCCTGCCCCCGGCCGTCATGGCCATCTTCTTCATCGGCGTGATCCGGGTGATCGTGAAGACACAGGGCGGCGCCAACAAGGCCAAGGAGGACGCGGCCGTGGACGCCGCCCTCGCACGCGTGGAGGGCGCCGTCCAGCCCGCCGCCACGCCGCCGAAGGCCGAAGCCTGACCTCATCCTCCGAGGGCGTACGACTCGGCGAGCCCGCACCCCGCGGCGCCCGCACTTTCGAGTCGTACGCCCTTTTTGTTCCCGTTCGCCGGTGAAGCGCACGTCCGCCACGCCATTACCGGGATCTCCCACTATTGTTCTGAGCTGTGCCTCGCCCATTGGGAGAACTCGAAGACGCGGTCATGTCGCGGGTGTGGAAGTGGAACCGCCCGGTGACCGTTCGAGAAGTCCTGGAAGATCTTCAGAAGGAGCGGTCCATCGCGTACACCACCGTGATGACCGTTTTGGACAATCTCCATCAGAAGGGCTGGGTGCGCCGCGAGGCGGAAGGACGCGCCTATCGATATGAGGCGGTCTCCACCCGCGCCGCCTACGCGGCCGCCCTGATGAACGACGCCTGGTCCCAGAGCGACAACCCCGCCGCCGCTCTCGTCGCCTTCTTCGGCATGATGAGCGAGGAACAGCGGCGGTCCCTCAGCGATGCCGTACGCATCGTCCAGGGCCCGGAAACCCGGGAACCGACCGAACCGTCGGAATCCGCAGAACCCACCGAACGAGCGGAACCCCGGGAAGGTCCCCCGGAGAACCCCGCCTCCCCTCGGGACCACGGCGGGCGATAGCGTCCCGCCATGTCCGCGAAGAGCCCCGAAGCCACCGCAAAAGCCATCACCGTCCGACGGGCCCGCACCAGCGATGTCCCGGCCGTGCGCCGCCTCCTCGACGCCTACGTCCGCGGCGGCATCCTGCTCGACAAAGCAACGGTGACGCTTTACGAGGACATCCAGGAGTTCTGGGTCGCGGAACGGGACGACAACGCCGAGGTCGTCGGCTGCGGCGCGCTGCACGTGATGTGGGAAGACCTCGCGGAAGTCCGCACTCTCGCGGTGAAGCCGGGCCTGAAGGGCGCGGGCGTCGGACACCGTGTGCTGGAGAAGTTGCTGCAGACCGCCCGCCGGCTCGGTGTTCGCCGCGTTTTCTGTCTGACCTTCGAAGTCGACTTCTTCAGCAAGCACGGCTTCGTGGAGATCGGTGAGACGCCCGTCGACACGGATGTCTACGCGGAGCTGCTGCGTTCCTATGACGAGGGCGTCGCGGAGTTCCTCGGACTCGAACGAGTGAAACCGAACACCTTGGGCAACAGCCGGATGCTTCTGCATCTGTGATCGCCGACCGCAAGTCCCTCGCAAGAGGACCGCTCGGTTCGTCTAGGCATATTCGCTGCACCCGACCCTGCCCAGGTGCCCTATGTCCGAAACGCGCACGTTTCCGGACCGAGCCCGGGCTGCCGGTCTCTGCCGGGGGTTTGTGTTTTTCCGGCAAAAGCGGTTTGCTTTCCGACGTACTGCAGTACTGCATATAACAGGGGACGGCGATACGGCGGACGCCGGCTCACCCCGGCCCTGAAGATATCGATGAAAGGAAATCCGGTGGCACAGAAGGTTCAGGTCCTTCTTGTCGACGACCTCGACGGTGGCGAGGCGGACGAGACCGTGACGTTCGCGCTGGACGGCAAGACGTACGAGATCGATCTCACCACCGCCAATGCGGACAAGCTCCGTGGCCTTCTCGAGCCTTACGTGAAGGGCGGTCGTCGTACCGGAGGCCGTGCTTCGGGTGGGCGCGGTGGAAAGGCGCGCGCCGCTGCGAGCGGCAGCCAGGACACCGCGGCGATCCGCGCCTGGGCGAAGGAGAACGGCTACGAGGTCAACGACCGCGGCCGTGTTCCCGCGACCATCCGCGAGGCTTACGAGAAGGCCAACGGCTGAACAGCGGCACTACCGACCCTGCGCACGCATGGCCGGCGGCTGGGCGCACGCGCGCCGCAGCCGGACCCGGTGGCACTGGGTCGCCACCGTGTTCACCAGCCGCACGAGATCGGGGGCGTCCCCAGTGCCCCCCAGCGCCGACAGCGTCGGCAGCGAGGCCTCGACCTCGCATCCCGGCTCGGGGGGCCGCAGCCACACGGCGGCCCCCTGGGAACCGACCCGTCCCGGGGGACCGGGCCGCGGCAGCGCGTCCCCGAGCGGTGTGTCCGCGCCGGGGGGCGAGGGGGCCTGCGGTTCGCAGGGCACCACGGCGTTCGGCCCGCAGGGTGCCGGCACCGCCCTCCGCTCGGATGCCGGGGGCGACGGCGCCTCGATGAGGCCGCCCGCACCGATCGGCACCAGGTCCAGCGGCAGGGACCCCCAGTCGAGCCACTCCAGCAGCCCGGGAATCTCCTCCGCGCCGCCCGCGGCCACCAGGAGCAGCATCCGGTCGCCATGAAGGGCGACGGGAGAGCCCGCCGCCGAGCGCCGCAGTGCCGCGTGTCCCGCCTCCGCCGGCACGTCCAGGACGTCGTACCGCACTCCCACCACCAGCCGCGGAGGTTCGCCGGGCACCGTCGGCCACCCCAGTTCGTTCTCGTACCACCGCCGGACCTGACCGCTCGAGCCGGCCGGGTCGAGCGGCCGGCGGGGGAGCGGCACGAGCGGGGTCGCGGACGTGATCACGGGGGGAGGGGCGCCGAACATGCCAAGCGCAACAGCCGGAAGGGCGTGCGGGTTACGCTGGGTGGCGTCCCGAGCGCACAGAGTGTCGAAACGGGGGCGTGCGGGGGGTGCGGGGAGGCGCAAGGTTGTTCGCCCGTAGCGGAGGGGACGGGGGTGCTCGGCATGGACTTCCGGTCCCTACGGGTAAGACATCCCTAGTGGGAGGGGGCGACACGCAGGAAAGGACGTCTCACGTTCGCCATCGGCGTACTGGCGAGTGGGGTATCTGCCTGGCCTGCGGGAACATCGTCTCGCACCATCGGGTTGGAGCAGATGTCGGCGTTCGGGGTCAGGAGGCCAAGGACGGTGTCGGCAGTTGGAATGAGCGGTCCCCGCTCGCGGGACTAAGCTGCGGAAGGACAGGGAGGGGAAGTTCCCCCCACTGCCTGACCGCTCTGAGGAGCGATTAACGATGTTCGAGAGGTTCACCGACCGCGCGCGGCGGGTTGTCGTCCTGGCTCAGGAAGAAGCCCGGATGCTCAACCACAACTACATCGGCACTGAGCACATCCTCCTGGGCCTGATCCACGAGGGTGAAGGTGTCGCCGCCAAGGCCCTTGAGAGCCTCGGGATTTCGCTCGAGGCGGTCCGCCAGCAGGTGGAGGAGATCATCGGCCAGGGCCAGCAGGCCCCGTCCGGCCACATCCCCTTCACCCCCCGTGCCAAGAAGGTCCTGGAGCTGTCGCTCCGCGAGGCCCTTCAGCTGGGCCACAACTACATCGGCACGGAGCACATCCTGCTCGGCCTGATCCGCGAGGGCGAGGGCGTCGCCGCCCAGGTCCTCGTCAAGCTGGGCGCAGATCTGAACCGCGTGCGGCAGCAGGTCATCCAGCTGCTCTCCGGTTACCAGGGCAAGGAGACCGCCGCCGCCGGCGGTCCTGCCGAGGGCACGCCCTCCACGTCCCTGGTCCTCGACCAGTTCGGCCGGAACCTCACCCAGGCCGCTCGTGAGTCCAAGCTCGACCCGGTCATCGGGCGCGAGAAGGAGATCGAGCGGGTCATGCAGGTGCTGTCCCGCCGTACCAAGAACAACCCGGTGCTGATCGGTGAGCCCGGCGTCGGCAAGACCGCCGTCGTCGAGGGCCTCGCCCAGGCCATCGTCAAGGGCGAGGTGCCCGAGACCCTCAAGGACAAGCACCTCTACACCCTGGACCTCGGCGCGCTGGTCGCCGGCTCCCGCTACCGCGGTGACTTCGAGGAGCGCCTGAAGAAGGTCCTCAAGGAGATCCGCACCCGCGGCGACATCATCCTGTTCATCGACGAGCTCCACACGCTGGTCGGTGCGGGTGCCGCCGAGGGCGCCATCGACGCGGCTTCCATCCTGAAGCCGATGCTGGCCCGCGGTGAGCTCCAGACCATCGGTGCGACCACGCTCGACGAGTACCGCAAGCACCTGGAGAAGGACGCGGCCCTCGAGCGCCGCTTCCAGCCCATCCAGGTCGCGGAGCCGTCCCTGCCGCACACGATCGAGATCCTCAAGGGTCTGCGTGACCGGTACGAGGCCCACCACCGCGTCTCCATCACCGACGAGGCGCTGGTCCAGGCCGCCACCCTGGCCGACCGGTACATCTCGGACCGCTTCCTGCCGGACAAGGCGATCGACCTGATCGACGAGGCCGGCTCCCGGATGCGCATCCGCCGGATGACCGCGCCGCCGGACCTGCGCGAGTTCGACGAGAAGATCGCCGGCGTCCGCCGCGACAAGGAGTCCGCGATCGACTCGCAGGACTTCGAGAAGGCCGCCTCCCTGCGCGACAAGGAGAAGCAGCTCCTGGCCGCCAAGGCCAAGCGGGAGAAGGAGTGGAAGGCCGGCGACATGGACGTCGTCGCCGAGGTCGACGGCGAGCTGATCGCCGAGGTCCTCGCCACGGCCACCGGCATCCCGGTCTTCAAGCTGACCGAGGAGGAGTCCAGCCGCCTGCTCCGCATGGAGGACGAGCTCCACAAGCGGGTCATCGGCCAGAACGACGCCGTCAAGGCGCTGTCGAAGGCGATCCGCCGTACGCGTGCCGGTCTGAAGGACCCGAAGCGTCCCGGTGGCTCGTTCATCTTCGCCGGCCCGTCCGGTGTCGGTAAGACCGAGCTGTCCAAGGCGCTCGCCGAGTTCCTCTTCGGCGACGAGGACGCACTGATCTCCCTCGACATGTCGGAGTTCAGCGAGAAGCACACGGTCTCGCGTCTCTTCGGTTCGCCCCCCGGCTACGTGGGCTACGAAGAGGGCGGCCAGCTGACCGAGAAGGTCCGCCGCAAGCCGTTCTCCGTCGTCCTCTTCGACGAGGTCGAGAAGGCCCACCCGGACATCTTCAACTCGCTGTTGCAGATCCTGGAGGACGGTCGCCTGACCGACTCCCAGGGCCGGGTCGTGGACTTCAAGAACACGGTCATCATCATGACGACCAACCTCGGCACCCGGGACATCTCCAAGGGCTTCAACCTGGGCTTCGCGGCCTCGGGTGACACGAAGACCAACTACGAGCGCATGAAGAACAAGGTCTCGGACGAGCTCAAGCAGCACTTCCGGCCCGAGTTCCTCAACCGCGTCGACGACGTGGTCGTCTTCCCGCAGCTCACCCAGGCCGACATCCTGCGGATCGTCGACCTGATGATCGACAAGGTCGACGAGCGCCTGAAGGACCGGGACATGGGCATCGAGCTCTCCCAGTCCGCCAAGGAGCTGCTGGCCAAGAAGGGCTACGACCCGGTGCTGGGTGCGCGTCCGCTGCGTCGCACCATCCAGCGCGAGATCGAGGACTCGCTGTCGGAGAAGATCCTCTTCGGCGAGCTGCGCCCCGGTCACATCGTGGTCGTGGACACGGAGGGCGAGGGCGAGACCAAGACCTTCACCTTCCGCGGCGAGGAGAAGGCGGCTCTCCCGGACGTCCCGCCGATCGAGCAGGCGGCGGGTGGCACGGGTCCGAACCTGAGCAAGGACGCGTAAGCGTCACGGACGGCTGAGAGGGGCCGGTGCCTTCCGGGGCACCGGCCCCTTCGCCATGCCCGGGGTCAGATGCGGATGATCTCGGCGGTGGGGAAGATCTCGGCCCACGAGTCGGCAGACGTCGTACCGGCAAGTGCCTCGGAGACGGTCAGCGTACGCAGGCGGGGCAGCTGGGATGCGAGGACGCGGAGAGCCTCCACGCCGCAGTCCCCAGGGAACTCGAGTTCCTCGATGCTCGGCAGTTCAGGCATGACGTCGAAGCCGTAGTGCTCCGATCGCCCGTAGAGACGGAGACTGGTGAGCGCCGGGAGGGCGGCCACCTCGCGCCAGTCCTCGGCCCTCAGGCGCCTCCCGCTGGATACGCCCACGGCGAGCGACCGAAGCGTGGGCCACTGGTTCAGGCCGCGCAGCCCGGTCGAGTGGATGGAATCCATCCCCAGGAAGAGATGCCGCAGGGGTGCGTCGGTGGGGAGGCTGTCGGTGAGGCGGTCTCCCGGAAGGCTGCGGTCGATCGAGAGCTGGTTGAGCAGGCGTAGCGTCCTCAGCCCGGTGAGGTCCGCTCGGCGGTCGAAGACCACGAGGTCCGTCAGCGGCAGTTCCGCCAGGTTCGACAGGCCTTCGGTGCCGGGGCAGCGGCTGAGCCACAGACCGGTCAGCGAGCGGAACGCCCGCAGTTCCCGCAGGTGCCCGAGGCTCGGGTTGTCCCACAGGTGCAGCAGGCGGACCTCGGCGGGCTCCGGGACGCAGTCGAGGAGTTCGGCCGCGGTGAGCGGACCGTCGAACCTCAGCCTCTGCCAGGGGCGCATCATGGGCAGCGTCGCCCGCTGCTCGGCCGACTCGCAGACCAGGGAGAGGCCGCCCCGCTCCAGGTGGTCGAGCACCTCGAACGCGTACTCCTGCGCGTCGAACCGGCTCCACGTGCCGACCAGCTGGCGGCGTACGTCGAGGTCCGGATGGTCGCGGAAACGGCGCAGCACCGCGAGCGCGCCCTCGTCCTCCTCGGCTCCGAGGAGCGAGGCGGTGACGACGACGCCGTAGGCCTCCTCGGCGGTCAGTCCCTCCGGTCCGGGCAGCAACTCCAGCACCAGGGGGCCCGCCTCCGCCAGGGCCTTCGCCTCCTCCGTCGTACGCGGTGGAATGAGTGCCCCGGCCCGTTCCTCCACCTCCGCCCGCACCCCGGGGTCCAAGGCCGCGGCATGCTCCAGGCCGGCCAGGGCGAGGAGGGTCAGCCGCGGGGTGCCCTCGGCCAGCAGCCGGCGAAGCAGGGTCGCTCGCTCCCGGGGGCGGGCGTGCGCGACCGCCATGCGGATCACGTCTTCCCACAGGCTGTCGTCCGCGTGGCCGGCGAGGACGTCCAGGTGGCCCTCCTCGACGGCGTACCGGGCACCCAGATAGTCCTGGAAGGTGCGGTGGACGAAGTGGACGACGCCCTCGGCCGGCTGGCGGAGCAGACCGCTGCGGAGCATGAGGGCGTGCAGCACGTCCGCGGCGCCCCGCTGGTCCGGCACCCGCGCGATCGCCGGCAGACAGCGCTCGACGATGCCCTCGGCCGTCTCCAGGTCCATCTCGGTACGGCCGCTCAGCACCAGCGCGTAGGCGAGACGCTGCAGCAGCTCCAGCTGGGCCTCCTCGCCCAGCTCGACCCCGTCCACCGCGCCCATGCCCCGCTCCCGGTCGCGTCGCGCGAGGAGCATCCCGAGGGCGGCGTCGTACAGCTCCTTGCGGCCGGTGGGGAGGTAACCCCGCCGCTCCCGGTGCAGGGCGCAGATCAGCCCGCACATCAAGGGGTTGGTGGCGAGGCGGGCCAGGTCGCGTTTGGTGCGCAGGGCGTCCAGGAGCTGCGTCTCGTACTCGGGCGCCCGCGCGGCCGCGTGCCAGCGGTGCACGAACGTCGTCACGTCGGCGCGGCGCATCGGGGCGAGGGTCAGTTCCCGGAAGCCCTCGGCGGCCAGCCAGTCGGGGCGTACGGCGGTGGGGCGTGAGGTCAGCAGCCAGTGGTTGCCCGGGAAGGCGTGGATCAGGGCCAGCAGCCAGTCGCGGGTGCGGTGCCGGTCGGCGGCGGGGATCTCGTCCAGGCCGTCGACGAGCACGAGCCCGCGCCCGGCGGTCAGGACGCGCTCGGCCCAGCCCGCGGGCGGGGTGAGCGGGCAGCCCACCGCTGTCAGGAAGGCGGACGGTGCGGGGAGGGCGCCCGCGCGGATCAGGGTGCGCAGGGGGAGGACGAACGGGATGCGGGCCAGGTCCCCGGCGGCGGTCACCGCCAGCCACTGCACGAGGGTGGTCTTGCCGGAACCGGCGTCGCCGCGCAGCATGACCCGGTCGTGGCTGGCGAGGGCCTCCTCCGCGGGGAGCCGCACGGGGGCGCCGGAGGCGGCCGCGTGCTCGCCCGGCGGTGCCTCGGGCAGCGCGCTCCGCTCGGCGCCGGCCGCCTCCAGGCTCAGATAGGCCACTTCGAGGGGCCAGCGGTCCGGGGAGTCCCGCAGGTCGATGCCGTAGATCGTGATGTGGTTGTGGCGCTCGGCGACGAACGGCAGGTAGCGGCGTTCGAATGCGGCGTCGCGGGCGTCCGGGCGGGGGGTGCGGGTGATCAGCTCGTCGACCTTGGCGATCAGTTCCGCCTGGGCCCGGGTCTGCTCGACGAGGGAGCGGGCGACGAAGGTGGAGCGGCGGGTGAAGAACTCCAGGATGTTCAGGCACGCCCACTCGGTCGCGTGGTCGAGGAAATGGCAGGAGTCCGCGGACAGGCCGTCGGGCGCGGGGGCCGCGTAGTGCAGTTTCTTGGCCAGTTCGCGGTGGCCCAGGCGGACCGCGTGGACGTCGTCCATGTCGAGGTCGCCGAGGGCGAGCAGTCTGCGGGCCAGCGTGTCGGTGACGGCGATCCGCTCGTCGGCGGGGAAGGGCGGCTCGCCGGGGGAGTCCACCGCCCGTGTCACGACCTGCGCGGCGAGTTTCCGGACGTCCCGTTCGTCCAGGGTGCGTTGCTCGCCCCGGAAGGACACGAGAGCGGACAGGCGTACGGGCTTGTCGACCAGGCCCGCTCCCGGTCCGTCCGGGCGGAAGAGCTTCTTCAGCAGCGGGGCGACCAGTGCGGATGCCAGCCTGCCGCCGAGTACCGTCGGATCCAACCGCCTCACCCCCGTGATCGCGTGAACGGGGGTGAGACTACCCGCAGTTGACCAGGCCGGTCAGGAAAGCTGCCCGTCGTAGTCCGGCAGCTTGTACGTCTTCTCGGCATGGCCGCCGGACAGGTCGGTGCCGCTGTTGCCGATGTTCGCGATGATCGTGTAGCCCTTGCGCTCGATGTCGACGCGCTGGGCCGTCTTGTAGTCGGCGACGTTCTTGAAGAGGTCGATGAAGTTGCGGACGTAGAGCCCCGAGACCTGGTAGCCGGTCTGCTTCAGGTTGTACTGGGTGAACGAGGCGACGATGTCCGGGCGGGCGGTCACGAAGAACAGGGCGACCCCGCGCTCCTGCGCGTATCTGGCGGCCTCCAGGACCGGCTTGTTGGCCGGCTGGGGGTAGCTGAAGCCGAAGTCGGTCTCCAGCGCCGTGTTGTCGATGTCGAGGACGATCGCCTGCTTCTCGCCGGGCTTGGTGGCCGCGATCCGCTGCTTCAGATAGGGCAGCGCCTGGTCCATCACGGCCTGGCAGTCCTTCTGCCAGGTGCCGTAGTCGACGTCGGCGGCCGCGGCCGTGGCGGGGGCCGTGGAGGCCTGGGGGGCGGTTGTGGCGTCGGCCGGGGCGGCCATCGCCACGAGGGCTGCCGCCGAGGCGGCGGTCACTGATGCACGGCGCAACCAGGGGCGTCGGATCTGCATGTCGTGGGGGTTCCTCTCACGTCCGTGACGCTGCCAACATGTCGTGTGCATGCTTGTGCTCGAGGGTGGCGCGAGGGGAACCGTAGGGTTACCGGACGGTAGGTGCCTAGAGGCGTGCGCCACATTTCCGTAAGGGCCGAAGAGGGCGCCCGGTGACATGCCGCACAGGCGATATGTCCGGTACTAGCCGGAATAGTGGATAACGGACCGGGACGAAAGGGATTCCTGCCCCCGAGCGGGGGCGGAAATGGGGGCTGATGCCCTGATTGGTCCCGAATGACTGCTGTGTCAAGAGACGTAGAACACTGAACCACATTACTAATTAGCGTCGTAGATCACGCTTTTGGGCGTTTGTCGGACTTCGGGTTACCAAGGGATGGCCATGCGGCGGGCGTCAGTGCGCCGGGTGGTTTTCTCCGTCCCCTTCCACACGAGGTTTCGATGTCCCAGCGCGTCACGTCCCGTTCTTCCCGTACGTCCCAGCTCCGCACCCGTGCGACCGTGCTGGCCGCCGGCCTTGGTGTCTCGGTCGCACTGGGAGCCGGGGTCGCGTCCGCCGCCGACACCACGGCCGCGTCCGGTGCCGCCACCGCCGTCCAGGCGCAGGCCGCCGCCCAGGCCAAGGCCGCCAAGGCCGAGGCCGTGAAGGCGGAGAAGGCCGCCAAGGTCGCTGCCGCGAAGAAGGCGGCCGAGAAGAAGGCCGCCGCCAAGAAGGCCAAGCCCTCCTGGGTCGACCCGGTGAAGAAGTACACGCTGTCCGCGAGCTTCGCCCAGAACGGCGGCATGTGGCAGTCCACCCACAGCGGTCAGGACTTCGCCGTGCCGAGCGGCACCCAGGTCGTCGCCGCCCACGGCGGCACCGTGGTCAAGGCCGGTGGCAACGGCGCCGGTGACGGCCCCGCCTACGGCAACGCCGTCGTGATCAAGCACGGCAACGGCACGTACTCCCAGTACGCCCACCTGTCGAAGGTCACCGTGCGGATCGGCCAGATCGTCAAGACCGGCCAGGAGATCGCCAAGTCCGGCAACACCGGCAACTCCAGCGGTCCCCACCTGCACTTCGAGATCCGTACGACCCCGAACTACGGCTCGGCGGTCGACCCGGTGAAGTTCCTGCGCGCCAAGGGCGTGAAGGTCTGACCCGACCCGGGTCCTAGGAGCCCCCGGCTCCCCGGTGGGCCTGGGTCACCAGGTCCGTGGCGACCTCGAGGACGGCTTTGTTCTTCTCCTCGGGGTCGCCTTCCATGTCCTGCATCAGGAACATCCCGGCGTGCAGTGTGAAGAGCGCGCTGACGCAGCGGACCTGGTCGGCCATGTCCGCGTCCGGGTCGATGATGATGTCGCGCAGGCTGCGGATGCGCTCCTTGAAGGAGTCGCCGATCCGCAGGTCCCGGACCGTCGCCTGGTTCTCGTGCATGAAGCGGAACAGCGGGGCCGCCTGGGCGAGCGTGTCGGCGTAGCGGCGGATGATCTCCTGCTTGGTCGCGAGGGTGTGCGGCTGCCGCCGGCCCCACTCGATCAGGTCCTCGATCGGCTGCGTGAGGTCCTCGAAGATGCTGACGAGGATCTCTTCCTTCGTCTTGAAGTGGTAGTAGAGCGCCGCCTTGGTGACGTCCAGGTGCTCGGCGATCTCTCGCAGGGACGTCTTCTCGTAGCCCTGCTCCGCGAAGAGTTCGAGGGCTACGTCCTGGATGCGCCGACGGGTGTCCCCGCGGCGCCGCTGCCTGGTGCCGTCCATGGTGCCGCCCATCCTCCTACGCCGCCCGCTTTCCATAAAACTTACTTGACGCCCGGCTAGTTCCGCGGCTAGCTTCCGAGTGTAGTCACTAGCCGGTCGGCAAGTAAGTAGCGGTAGCTGGGGGAGTGGGAAGCGATGACGGACACGACGGACACACCGGCGGCCGACGCCGGGGGGAAACAGCCGAAGAGCGTGCGGGTGGTCCTGCTCGCGCTGATGATCGCGATGATGCTCGCGATGCTCGACAACATGATCATCGGTACGGCGATGCCGACGATCGTCGGCGAGCTGGGCGGGCTCGAACGTCTCTCGTGGGTCGTCACCGCCTATACGCTCGCCACCGCGGCCTCCACTCCGCTGTGGGGCAAGCTCGGCGACATGTACGGCCGCAAGGGCACGTTCCTGTCGTCCATCGTCCTGTTCCTGATCGGCTCGGCGCTGAGCGGCATGGCCCAGAACATGGACGAGCTGATCGGCTTCCGCGCCGTGCAGGGCCTCGGTGCCGGCGGTCTGATGGTCGGCGTCATGGCGATCATCGGTGACCTGATCCCGCCCCGTGAGCGCGGCAAGTACCAGGGCATGATGGCGGGCGTCATGGCGCTGGCGATGATCGGCGGTCCGCTGGTCGGCGGCACCATCACCGACCACTGGGGCTGGCGCTGGGCCTTCTACATCAATCTCCCCCTCGGCGCGGTCGCGCTGGTCGCCGTCAGTGCCGTCCTGCACCTGCCGAAGAAGCGCTCCCAGGCGCGGATCGACTACCTGGGCGCCGGGCTGCTGACCGTCGGCATCACCGCGATCGTGCTGGTCACGACGTGGGGAGGGACGGAGTACGCCTGGAGCTCCGCGCGGATCATGGAACTGATCGGCATCGGGGTCGCCGCGCTCGTCGGGTTCGTGTTCTGGCAGACCAGGGCGGCCGAGCCGGTGGTTCCGCTGCACATCTTCCGCAGCCTGAACTTCACGCTGATGTCGGTCATCGGCTTCATCACCGGCTTCGTGATGTTCGGCGCGACGCTCTTCCTGCCGCTGTACCAGCAGTCCGTGCAGGGGGCCTCCGCGACGAACTCCGGGCTGCTGCTCCTGCCGATGCTCGGTGCGATGCTCGTGACCTCGATGGTCGCCGGGCGGGTGACGACGAACACGGGCAGGTACAAGGTCTTCCCGATCGCCGGCAGCGCGCTGATGATCGTCGGTCTCTACCTGCTGTCCACCATGGACACCGGGACCTCCCGGCTGACCTCCGGTGTCTTCATGGCCGTGGTCGGGCTCGGCATGGGCTGCCTGATGCAGATCACCATGCTGGTCGCGCAGAACAGCGTGGAGATGAAGGACATGGGCGTCGCGTCCTCGTCGACCACCCTGTTCCGTACGCTCGGCTCCTCCTTCGGGGTCGCGATCATGGGCGCGCTGTTCAACCACCGCGTCCAGGACGTCATGACCGAGCGGGCCGGTGCGCTGGGGTCAAAGGTGACCGAGCAGTCGGCGCAGCTCGACGCGAAGAGCCTGCAGAAGCTCCCGGTTCTGGTCCGGGAGGCGTACCAGCACGCGGTGTCCGCCGGTACGCACACGGCGTTCCTGCTCGGGGCCGTGGTGGCGGTGGTCGCACTCGCGGCGGCCGTGTTCGTCAAGGAGGTGCCGCTCAAGGGAGCGGGACCGAAGGAGGACGGCGCGCCGGACGCCCCGGCGGCACAGCCGCCCATGGTCGAGGCCGTCTGACCGGCACCGCACGAGGCCCCCGGGGAGTGTCCGCCCGGGGGCCTTCGTCATGCCCGGCCGCGAGCCGGGGCCGTTGTCAGACCCGCGTGCCACCATCGGTCGCATGGACAAGACGCGCCAGGTCCGGCTCGCCAAGGACGCCATGGACCGGGACTGGGCCGACCCCGGGCTCGACCTGGACACCGTGGCCGCGCACGCCGGGTACTCGCGCTATCACTTCATCCGCGCCTTCAAGGAGGCGTACGGCGAGACCCCCGGCCAGTACCTGACGCACCGCCGCATGGAGCGGGCCGAGGACCTGCTGCGCACGGCGAACCTGTCGGTGACGGAGATCTGCCACCTGGTCGGCTACAGCAGCGTCGGCACGTTCTCGGCGCGCTTCAAGACCTGGACCGGTCTGACGCCCAGCGAGTACCGGACCAAGCACGTGGGCCGGGGAGCCGCCCTCATACCCGGCTGCTACGCCATGCTCTGGGCCGGCGGCTTCCGCCCCGCGCCCGGCGCCGGCAGGCAGCGCAATTCCGGAGAAGCGGGCTGACACGCCCGCTGCCTACCGTGGCAGGGCAGGCACAACCGGCCGCAGAGCCAGAGCAGGAGCACGCCATGATCAAGGGTCTCGCCATCTCGACCGTCTGGGTCCTCGACCAGGACCGGGCCAAGCAGTTCTACACGGAGAAACTGGGCCTGGAGGTCCGTACGGACATGACCATGGGCGAGGGCGGCATGCGCTGGCTCACGGTCGGCTCGCCGAACCAGCCCGAGGTCGAGCTGACGCTGATGGTGCCCGGCGGGCCCGCGATGGACCCCGAGTCCGCCGAGATGCTCCGCAAGCTGGTGACGAAGGGCGCGCTCGGCGCCGGCGTGCTGACCACCGACGACATCCAGGGCGACTACAAGAAGCTCAAGGACCGGGGCGTGGAGTTCCTCCAGGAGCCGCAGGAGCGCCCCTACGGCACGGAGGCGCTGTTCCGGGACGACTCCGGCAACTGGTTCTCCTTCACCCAGCCCCGCGAGGGCGGCCTCGACATGGACCAGGACTGGACCTGCTGAAACGACCGGCGGCCTACGACCCCGGCAGCATCGGGTAGCTCCCGGTGTTCGTCGGCGCGTGCTCCGGCAGCCACAGCACGGCGACCGCGCCCTCGGCCGGCAGATGTTCCGGTGTCCCCGGGGTGCGGACGTTGCGGAACGTCAGCCGGGCGCCCAGCACCCGGGCCTGCCCGGCCGCGATGGTCAGGCCGAGTCCGTGGCCGTGCCCGGCGCGGTCCTTGCTGCCGGTGCGGAAGCGGCTCGGCCCTTCGGCGAGCAGGTCCTCGGGAAAGCCCGGGCCGTGGTCGCGCACGCGGATGACCCGGCCCTCGACACTGACCTCGATGGGCGGCTTGCCGTGCCGGGCCGCGTTGGCCAGCAGATTGAACAGCACGCGCTCCAGGCGGCGCGGGTCGGTGGTGACCTCCGACTCGTGCACGATCCGCACCTCGATGGCCGGATCCTTGGCCGCCACCCGCCGGGCGACGAACTCGCCGAGCATGATGTCCTGCAGCTCCGCCCGCTCGGAGGCCCCGTCGAGGCGGGCCACCTCCAGCACGTCCTCGACCAGCGTGCGCATGGCCTTCGCCCGGTCCAGCACCAGCTCGGTGGGGCGTCCGGGCGGCAGCAGCTCGGCGGCGGTCAGCAGCCCGGTCACCGGGGTGCGCAGCTCGTGCGCGATGTCGGCGGTGACCCGCCGCTCGGCCTCGATGCGCTGCCGCAGCGCGTCGGCCATCGCGTCCACCGCGCTCGCCAGGTCGTCCGTCTCGTCGCGCACGACTCCGCCCATGGCGTCCCGCACGCGCACGTCCGTCTCGCCGCCCGCCAGCTGGTTGGCCGCGACGGCCGCCTTGCGCAGCCGCCGCGAGAGGTGTCCGCCGATGAGCACCCCGAGGGCGCTCCCGCCGAGGACCACGGCGATGGAGCCGATCAGCAGGGCCTGGTCCAGGTCCTGGAGGATGTCCGAGCTGCGGTCGGTGAAGCCCGAGTGCAGGGACATCACCTGCCCGTTCTTCAGCGGCACGGCGGCCCATATGTCGGGCACGTCACCCGGCCGGTCGGCCACGTAGGTCGCCCGCTGGCCGGCCTCGACCCGGTCCCGCAGCGCCTGCGGCAGGTCCGGGTCGTTGATCTTGGTGTTGGGGAAGTTCATCCGCCCCGACAGCTCGAAGTTGCGCTGGGCGATCATGATGCGCTCGTCGGCCAGGTCGCGCGCGTTGTCCAGCATCGAGACCCGGGCGGCGTTGTGCACGACCAGGCTCAGTGCGATCGCCACTAGCGCCCCGACCAGCGCGATGGCCGCGCTCAGCTTCCATCTGAGGCCGGTGCGGATGCCCGCGCGCTCCAAGCCCGTGGCGACCAGGCGCCGGAAGTGCCCCCTCATACCCCTGCTCAGGCCTTCAACTTGTAGCCGAAGCCACGGACCGTCTCGATCCGGTCCTGGCCGATCTTCTGCCGCAGCCGCTGCACATGCACGTCGACGACGCGGGTGTCCCCGCCCCAGCCGTAGTCCCACACCCGCTCCAGCAGCTTGTCGCGGGAGAGCACCGTGCCCGGCGCGGAGGAGAACTCCAGCAGCAGCCGCATCTCGGTCGGTGTCAGCGCCACCGGCTGTCCGGCGCGGCGGACCTCCATGCCCTCGGTGTCGACCTCCAGGTCCCCGAAGGCCAGCATCCCGCCGCTCGCCGGGGCGGGCGCCTCCTCGCCCCGGCCGCCGCCCGCGTGGCCGAAGCGGCGCAGCACCGCGCGGATCCGGGCGACCAGCACGGCCCCGTCGAACGGCTTGGTCACGTAGTCGTCGGCGCCCGCCTCCAGGCCCAGCACGACGTCGATGGAGTCGGCCCGCGCCGACAGCATGATCACCGGCACGGTCGACTCGTCCCGGATGCGGCGGCACAGGCTGACCCCGTCGAGGCCGGGCACCATGACGTCCAGCAACGCGATGTCGGGGCGGTCCGCCCGGAACGCCTCCAGACCCGACAGCCCGTCGGGCATGGCGGTGACCACGAAGCCGTCCCGTTCCAGGGCGAGCTGCGTGGCCTCGCGGATGACGTCGTCGTCCTCGACGAACAGGACGTGGGTCTGGTCTGCCATCCCGGTGCTCTCAGTCCTTCGTGGTCCGTGGGGGTGCGTTCTCTCTGCTGGGACGCACGGTTCGTGCGATGCGTTCACCGGAGGACCGGTCCGAGCGGCCCGATCGGTTCACGCGGCTTTTTGCCCACGTCAGCTCGCGGGCGCCGGCGTCGGGCTGTCGCCGACGACCTTCCCGTAGTCGTTGTGCGTGCGGTACTTCTCCGCGAAGTGGCCGGCGGTCCATCTGTACGTGATCACGTTCTCCCCGGAGGGGCTCGACACCGGGTCGCCCTTCTCGTACACCTGCTTGGTCACCACCAGGTCGCCGCGGTCGATCTCCGCGTAGACGGGCGGCTCCTCCGCCTTGAACACATTCTCGTACGAGCCGTCCTGCTCGCGATACACGTAACTGCCCACACCCACCGCGTCACCGCAGGTCAGCACATTGACGACGACATCGTCCGCGGAGCCGCCGGTCAGGTTGCCGTAGGAGACGTCGACCGGGTACTCGTCGGCGACGCACGGCTTCAGCTCGCGTTTCACCTCGGGCGCGACCTTCGGGTCGTCCTTGACGAGCTTGACCGCGTTCACGGTGTCGGGCGTCTTCGACGGAGCCGCGGACGCTGTGGCGGCGGCACCCGCCACCGAGTCGGCGTGCGCCGGGCCCTCGTCACGGGCACCGGTCCCGCCGGCACCGCACCCGGACACCAAAAGGGCGAGGGCGGTGGGCACGGCCAGTGCCGCGCCCACCGCCTGGATCCCGCCCCGGGTCCGCGCAGAACCCTCGCCGGTCAGGCCGCGCACCGCTCCCGCTCCTCACGCTCCAGCGCGCGTGCGTCCAGATCGCGGGACTCCAGCTCCTCGCGGAGCCGGGCGAGCGCCCGGTGCAGCGTGCTCTTGACCGTTCCGGCCGACATGCCGAGGGCGGCGGCCGTCTCCTCCGTGGACATCTGCTCCCAGTGTCGCAGCACCACGACACTGCGCTGCTTCGGGGCGAGCACCTTCAGGATGTCCATCAGCAGGGCGCGGTCCGCGTGCTGCTCGGTCGCGTCGTCGACCGAGGCGTCCGGGAGCTGCTCGGTCGGGACCTCCTCCAGCTTCCGCGCCCGCCACCACTCCGTGCGGGTGTTGATCATCACCCGGCGCAGGTAGGCGTCGGCCAGCCGCTTGTCCTCGATGGTCTCCCAGCGGCCGTACGTCCGTACCAGCGCCGTCTGCAGCAGGTCCTGCGCATCCGTCGGGTCCGGGACCAGGCGGCGGGCACTGCGCAACAGCGCGTCCTGCCGGGTGCGGACGTACTCCTCGAACTCGAGCACCTCGCCCTGCGCCATGGTGAACCGCCTCCCGTTTCCCCGTTCGGGCCGGCTCCCCGCCGCCCGTGCACTGCCTGTGGTCTTCCGTCGTCCCGTGTCTTCCGGGAACGCAATTGAAGGTACGGAGGCGTTGTCACGGCGCTGTCCGAAGCAGCCTGCGGCTAGCGCTCGGCTGTCCGTCGGTTGTGTAACGGAAGTCGGAACGGGGTAAAGAGGTGGGGGTGTTGGGGCCGGTTCAGGGTGATTTGCCCACCCTGAGTTCTGTGACGGTCGGCGACCCGCGACTGTGATGTGCCTGTGCGTCAGGTCAGAGGCAGCCGGTACGAGCCGTCCGCCAGCGGCTCCACCAGACCGTCGGCGACGAGACCGTCCAGCGCGCGGGCCCGCTGCACCGGCTCGTGCCACACCCGGTCCAGGGCCGCCTGCGGAACGGCCCCGTGCGCTTCCCGCAGCACGGCGAGCAACCGCCCGCGCACCTGCCGGTCGGTGCCCGCGTAGGTCTGCCCGCGGCGCGGCGGACCGTCGTGCTCCGGCTTGCCCGCCAGCCGCCACGCGCACTGCGCGGCGATCGGGCAGCGGTGGCACGACTCGCTCTTCGCCGTGCACACCAGCGCGCCCAGCTCCATGGAGGCGGCGGCCCAGCGCGCGGCGGTCGGCTCGTCCTCGGGCAGCAGCGCGCGGGCCAGCTTGCGCTCGGCGGCGGTGGTGGCGTTCGGCGGGTACTGCACGCCGGTGACCGCGCGGGCGAAGACCCGGCGCACGTTGGTGTCCAGCACCGGGTGCCGCTGCCCGTAGGCGAAGGAGGCCACGGCGGCGGCCGTGTACTCGCCGATGCCGGGCAGCGCCAGCAACTGCGCGTGGTCGGCCGGTACGTCACCGCCGTGCCGTTCCGTTATGGCGACGGCGGCGCCGTGCAGCCGCAGCGCGCGGCGCGGGTAGCCGAGCCGGCCCCAGGCGCGGACGGCCTCGCCGGGCGCCTCCTTGGCCAGGTCGGCGGGGCGCGGCCAGCGCGCCAGCCACTGCTCGTAGACGGGCAGGACGCGGCTCACCGGCGTCTGCTGCAGCATGAACTCGCTGACCATCACTCCCCACGCCCCGGCCTCGGGGCGCCGCCACGGCAGGTCACGGGCGTTGTCGCCGAACCAGTCGATGACGGGGGAGTGCAGGTTCTCTCCGAGGGGCGGGCCGGAGGGGGCGGAGGCGGAGGCGGCGGCGGAGGAGGTGGCGGCGGGGTGCGGGGGCTTCGTGGGAGCAGTCATGGCCCTTCGATGGTGCCACGCAGAGGTGCCGAATCGGGCACTCCGCCACCCCACCGAGGCGGTTACCCGACGATCGGGAGGTTTCTGTTCGAGCGGCTGATCGTGGGTGGACGCTGCTTCGGCCTCATTCGAGCTTCCCCAACGACCGTCGGGCCGGGGGCCGTTCACGCTACGCCCGTACTGAACTGCCGGGCGAAGCCCCTTACTTCAGTCTGCTGCGATGCCGGGCGGACGATCCGGCGAAGGTGCCGGCCGGGGGCGCGCGGGCATCTCGGGCCGGCGGTGCGCCGTGCGGCCCGGCTCGCCGGCGCACGGGCGTCTCGTGCGAGGGCAATGGCGCCGTGCCGGCGCCCGGCGAGCAGTTCGACCGCCGCCCATGTCCCGTGCGATGCCTTCGAAGGTCATGGTCACGGACGGTAGGCGACGGGGCGGTACCGTCGCATTCTGTGATCATCTCCTCCCGCACCTGACGAAAGGCAGGGGTGGGGACGCGATTTCCGGAATGATGATCCGGAAAAGTTGTGGCCCCGAGCGGCGGGTGGGACAGGCGAACGCGCCGATCTCTCGTAAGGTTTGCGCCGTGGGATCTCTGCGCAATCCGGTCGGGCCGCTTCCCTCCTCCATCTACTGGCGTCGGAGGGTCGTACTGGTGTCTGTGGTCGCCCTGTTGGCGCTGCTGACCACCTGGATCGTGACCATGGGCGGCGGGGGCGGCAAGGATGGCGACAACGGCGCCAACGGCAAGAATCCCGCGCCTTCCATCACGCCCGGCCCGTCGAGTTCGGGACCGGCCATCAGCCAAGCCCCCGGCGGACGTGAGGAGTCGAGCGGCGGCGGTTCCGGCGGCTCCTCGTCCGGGTCCGGCGACGGCTCGGGTGACGGCTCGGGCAACGGGTCGGGAGACGGTTCCGGCTCCGGCGACGGTTCCGGCTCGGCCGGGTCCGAGGGCTCCGGCGGCTCCGGCGGCTCGGGAAGCGGCACCACCGCGGGCGGCGTCGCCGGGGGCGACACGCTGCCGGCCGGTTCCACCCTGCCCAACTGCACCGCGAGCGCGGTCAAGTTCAGCCTGCGCAGCCGGCACAACACCTACGACCCCGAGCAGACGCCCACCTTCCTGCTGACCGCGCGCAACATCTCCGGCAGCGACTGCAAGATCGACCTCGGGCCGAAGAACGCGGTGTTCACGATCGCCCCGGCGAGCAGCGACGACGACTACTGGTCCTCCAAGGACTGCCCCAAGGCCGCCGCGCCCCAGCTGTACCGGGTCGCCGCCGGCAGCGGCATCACCTACACCGTGAAGTGGGACCGCAAGCCGAGCGCCCCCGAGTGCGCCACGCCTCCGGCGGGTTCGGCCAAGGCGGGCACGTACCTGGTGGAGGCCAAGGCCCCGGGCTTCACGAAGGTGCAGACGTCGTTCGTGCTCTCCGCCGACTAGGGCCGGAGAAGCCGGAGGGCGGTACCCCTTGCCGGGTACCGCCCTCAGCCGTTCCAGCCGGGTCCGCCGTCCGTCAGACGTACCGCTCCAGGATCGACGACTCCGCCAGCCGCGACAGCCCCTCGCGGACGCTGCGCGCCCGGGCCTCGCCCACGCCGTCCACCGTCTGCAGATCGTCGACGCTCGCGGCGAGCAGCTTCTGCAGCCCGCCGAAGTGCTCGACGAGGCGGTCGATGATCGCGCCGGGGAGCCGGGGCACCTTGGCGAGGAGGCGGAAACCGCGCGGGGACACCGCCGAGTCCAGCGTCTCGGGCGCGCCGGTGTAGCCCAACGCCCGGGCCACCGTGGACATTTCGAGCAGCTCGGCGTGGGTGAGGGCGTCGAGTTCGGCGAGGGCCTCGTCGACCGTGCGGGAGCGTTTGGCCGTGGGTTCGGGGACGTAGTCCCGCACGACCAGCTCGCGCTCCGGCTCCACGCCCGCGATGAGCTCGTCGAGCTGGAGGGCCAGCAGCCGGCCGTCCGTGCCCAGCTCCACCACGTACTCGGCGATCTCCGTGGCGATGCGGCGCACCATCTCCAGGCGCTGGGCGACCGCCGAGACGTCCCGGACGGTCACCAGGTCCTCGATCTCCAGCGCCGACAGGGTGCCCGCGACCTCGTCGAGGCGCAGCTTGTAGCGCTCCAGGGTGGCGAGCGCCTGGTTGGCGCGGGACAGGATCGCCGCCGAGTCCTCCAGGACGCGGCGCTGGCCGTCGACGTACAGGGCGATCAGCCGCATCGACTGGGAGACCGAGACGACCGGGAAGCCGACCTGCTTGCTGACGCGGTCCGCGGTGCGGTGCCGGGTGCCGGTCTCCTCCGTCGGGATCGTCGGGTCCGGGACCAGCTGCACGCCCGCGCGCAGGATCTTCGACAGGTCCGAGGACAGCACGATGCCGCCGTCCAGCTTGCACAGCTCGCGCAGACGGGTCGCGGTGAACTCGACGTCCAGCACGAAACCGCCGCTGCACAGCGCCTCGACCGTCTTGTCGGAGCCGAGCACGATGAGCCCGCCGGTGTTGCCGCGCAGCACCCGCTCCAGGCCGTCCCGCAGGGGGGTTCCGGGTGCCACGGCGCTCAGGGAGGCGCGCATCAGGCCATCGGTACCGGCGCTCCCGCCGGATTTTCCGGGAGCAGATGCCCGGTCGTTGGCTGCCACTGCACTCCTCCGGTCGCAGGTTCTGGGCGCCCCCGTGTCGCGCGCTGGGTTCGCACGGACGGGCGAGACCAGGGCAAAGTCTACCGGCGACCCTCCTCGTCCTGTGGGGCCTCTCTGCGACGGGACCGGGGAAGGACCCGCAGGGCGTCCCCTATGTCCGCGACTTCCAGGACCTTCATGCCCGCCGGGACCTTGCCCGGGTCGCCCGGGACCAGCGCGTGCGTGAAGCCCAGACGGTGGGCTTCGGCCAGCCTGCGCTGCACTCCGGTGACCCGTCTCACCTCGCCCGCGAGGCCCACTTCGCCGATCGCGACGAGATTCTTCGGGAGAGGTGTGTCACTCGCGGCGCTCGCCAGGGCGAGCGCGACGGCCAGGTCCGCGGCGGGCTCCGAGAGCTTCACACCGCCGACCGTCGCGGAGTAGATGTCCCTTTTGCCCAAGGCGCTGATCCGCCCGCGCTGTTCCAGCACCGCGAGCATCATCGAGACGCGGGAGGTCTCCAGACCCGAGGTGGTGCGGCGCGGGGAGGGGATCTGCGAGTCCACCGTGAGCGCCTGGACCTCGGCGACCAGGGGGCGGCGGCCCTCCAGGGTGACGGTCAGGCAGGTGCCCGGGACGGGTTCGGCCCGGCGGGTCAGGAAGAGACCGCTCGGGTCGGCGAGGCCCGTGATGCCCTCGTCGTGCAGTTCGAAGCAGCCGACCTCGTCGGTGGTGCCGTAGCGGTTCTTGACGCCGCGCACGAGCCGCAGGCGGGCGTGCCGGTCACCCTCGAAGGACAGGACGACGTCCACGAGGTGTTCCAGCAGGCGCGGGCCCGCGATCGCGCCGTCCTTGGTGACGTGGCCCACCAGCAGGGTGGACATGCCGCGTTCCTTGGAGGCCCGGATGAGGGCGCCCGCGACCTCCCGCACCTGGGCCATGCCGCCGGGCGCGCCGTCGATCTCGGGGGAGGCCACCGTCTGCACCGAGTCCATGATCAGCAGCGACGGCTTCACCGCGTCCAAGTGGCCCAGCACCGCCGCCAGATCCGTCTCGGCCGCCAGGTACAGGTGGTCGTCGATGGCGCCGATGCGGTCGGCGCGCAGCCGGACCTGGCTCGCCGACTCCTCACCCGTGACGTACAGCGTGCGGTGCTCGTCGCTCGCGGATTTGGCCGCCACGTCGAGCAGCAGCGTCGACTTGCCGACGCCCGGTTCGCCCGCGACCAGCACCACCGCGCCGGGGACCAGTCCGCCGCCGAGCACGCGGTCCAGCTCCGGCACGCCGGTGGGGCGGGCGGTGGCCTGACGGCCGTCCACCTGGCCGATGGGCAGGGCGGAGGTGGTGACCCGGCCCGGTGCCGTCGTACGCACCGCGGGCGCGCCGTACTCCTCGACCGTCCCCCAGGCCTGGCACTCGGGGCAGCGGCCGAGCCACTTCGCCGTCTGCCAGCCGCATTCGGTGCAGCGGTAGGACGGTCGGTCCTTGGTGGTCTTCGTACGGGCAGCCATGGACGAAACCGTAGCCGCCGGCACTGACATCACGGGGACCGGCCGACGGCGGCCTGCTGCGCGCCAGGGGTCCGCCACCCTGCGCCAGCCGCGGAACGCCTGGTTCCTGTCCCCGATTGAGGGATCGTTTCACCCGTACGGATTAAATGTGCTCAAGCCGCCTGAAGGTGCCACTCCCGGCCCCCTACGGTCGCCGAATGACGAGCAGTACTCCGGAGATCTCGACCCGCACGGCCGGCGCGCACCGGGCGCACCGGGAAGCGCGTGACCGCGGGGCTGCGCGCACACTGGCGCAGCGTCCGCCGGCACGCTACGAGCCCTACCTGGACGGCCTGTTCACCTACTGCCTGTCCGTGCTGTGCGACCACGAGGCCGCGACCGCCGCCCTGGGCGAGGTCCTCGCGCTCGCCGAGCGCCGCGGCCGGCACGTCCCGGAGGCACCCGCGGACCGCAGGGCCTGGCTGTACGCGCTGGCCCGCTGGGCGTGCCTGCGCAAGCTGGCCGAGGCCAAGCAGAAACGTCAGAGCAGCCATGCCGCGGGCCGCACCGGGCGGCAGCGCCCCGACCGCCCGGCCGCCCCGGCCCCCTCCGAGGAGGTCCAGGAGCGGCGCCGTCGCGAACTGGCCCTGCTCGCCTGGCCGGAGGCCGCCGGCACCAGCCCGGAGCAGCGGGAGGCGCTCGAACTGGCCGTGCGCCACCACCTCGCCGCCCGGGAGGTCGCCGCCGTCCTCGGCATGGACCCGGCCGCCGCCCGTGAGCTGCTGGCCTCCGCCGCCTGCGAGGTGGAACGCACGCGTGCGGCCCTGGCCGTGGTCGAGACCGGGGCGTGTCCGAGCGTGGCGCACTTCGCCGGCGACGACCGGCTCGTGCTCGGCACGGCCCTGCGCCGCGAACTCGTCCGGCACGTCGACGACTGCCCGCGCTGCCGCCGCACGGCCGAGCGCGCCATCCCCGGCCGCTGGCCCGGCACCAGCGTCACGCCCGCCGAACTGCCCGTCCTGCCGGCGCCCCGGGCGGCCCTGCACATCGCCATGGCGCACCATCCGCGGAGCGTCACACCCCGCTTCGACCGGCGCGGCTTCCCGATGGACCCCAAGGACCACGCCGCCCGAAGGGACCGCCTACGCGCGCGTGCCGTCACCACGACCGTGGTCGCCACCGTCGTGGCCGCCCCCGTGCTCGCCCTGTGGGCGGCCTACCGGGGCACCCCGGTCGGCGAGGGCCACGACGGCCGTTCGGCCTCCGCGCGTGAGGCGGACGACCCCTTCGGCCTGGACGGCGAGATGGCGGGCGGCGGCTACGAGAACACCGGCAACGCGAGCACCCGGCCCGGTCCCCGCTTCGGCAAGGACGGCAAGGCCGACGTCTCCGTGGAGGTCATCGGCGTCGCAGGAGCCGGCCGCAAGACCACCCTGGAGGTCACGGCGGACAACAGCGGCGACACGACCCTCGTCACCCTGACCGCCACCGGCCCCGCCCCGGTGCGCTGGTCCGCCTCCACGGGAGCCCCGTGGCTCTACCTCAGCCAGTCGTCGGGAACGCTCAGACCCGGCGAGTCGGTGACGATCAAGGTGTACGTCGACCATCTGCGGGAGCCCGCCGGCCCCTGGCAGGCGCGGGTGGCGGTCGCACCGGTGGGCGCCGTCGTCCGCATCGAGGGCTACGGCACCGCGCCCAGCCCCTCCGGCCCCGGTCCGGACCCCCGGCCCACCGGTCCGAGCGACCCGGGCCCGACCCGGCCCGACCCGACGCCCACGACCTCCGCCCCGGACCCCGACCCGACGCCGACCACCCCGCCCCCGTCGCCCGACCCGGATCCCACGCCCACGCCCACGGACGCGGGCCCGACCGATCCGACGGGCTCGACGCCTCCGCCCTCGGACAGCGGCGACCCGAGCCCGGCCACGGCGTAGCCGACCCTCAGGTGACCGGATCCGCGGGGTGCGGGGCCAGCAACGGCAGCTGGGAGGCCAGCCGCTCCTCGCACAGTTCGACCAGCCGGTCGTAGCCGGCCTTGCCCATCAGCTCGATGAGCTCCGGGCGGTAGGAGACGTAGACGGGATCGCCCGCGCCGTGCGCCGAGGTCGCCGAAGTGCACCACCAGTGCAGGTCGTGGCCGCCCGGGCCCCAGCCCCGGCGGTCGTACTCGCCGATCGACACCTGAAGGACGCGGGTGTCGTCAGGCCGGTCGATCCACTCGTACGTCCGGCGCACCGGCAGCTGCCAGCACACGTCCGGCTTGGTCTCCAGCGGCTCGCGGCCCTCCTTCAGGGCGAGGATGTGCAGCGAGCAGCCCATTCCGCCCGGGAAGCCGGGCCGGTTCTGGAAGATGCACGAGCCCTGGAAGGGCCGCGTCTGCCGCTCGCCGTCCTCGTCCTCGGAGACCCAGCCGCCCCGCGTGCCCTCGGCGTGGTGCTGCCAGATGTCGGGCGTGAGCCTGGCCACATGCCCGGCGACGCGCTTCTCGTCGTCCTCGTCGGAGAAGTGGGCACCCAGGGTGCAGCACCCGTCGTCCGCGCGGCCCGCCTGGATGCCCTGGCAGCCGCTGCCGAAGATGCAGTTCCAGCGAGAGGTCAGCCATGTCAGATCGCAGCGGAAGACCTGTTCGTCGTCCGCCGGATCAGGAAACTCCACCCACGCGCGAGCGAAGTCGAGTCCCTTCTCGTCGGGGACGAGGCCCGGTGATTTGTCGCGCTTCGCCTTTTTCGTCTTTGGCACGGGTCCAGGGTACGGGCCTTGTACCCCCGCCGAGGACTGCGGACGGCCCCGTGGGCAGTAGCGTGCCGTACATGAGACTCGGTGTCCTCGACGTGGGATCGAACACGGTGCATCTGCTCGTGGTGGACGCGCATCCCGGCGCGTGCCCGTTGCCCGCGCACTCGCACAAGGCGGAACTGCGCCTCGCCCAGCTCCTCGAAGAGGACGGCGCGATCGGCCCGCACGGCGTCGACCGGCTGGTCTCGGTCATCCACGAGGCGCTCCAGGCCGCCGAGGACAAGGGTGTCGAGGAGATGCTCCCCTTCGCCACCTCCGCCGTACGCGAGGCCGGCAACGCCGACGACGTCCTCGCGCGCGTGCGCACCGAGACCGGCGTCGAGCTCCAGGTCCTCACCGGCGAGGAGGAGGCCCGCCTCACCTTCCTCGCCGCCCGCCGCTGGTTCGGCTGGTCGGCCGGGAAGCTGCTGGTCCTGGACATCGGCGGCGGCTCCCTGGAGATCGCCTACGGCATGGACGAGGAGCCCGACGCGGCCGCCTCGCTGCCGCTGGGCGCCGGCCGTCTCACCGCCGGCTGGCTGCCCGGCGACCCGCCCGACCCGGACGACGTCCGGGCCCTGCGCCGCCACGTCCGCACCGAGATCGCCCGCACGGTCGGCGAGTTCAGCCGCTTCGGCTCCCCCGACCACGTCGTCGCCACGTCCAAGACCTTCAAGCAGCTGGCCCGCATCGCCGGCGCGGCCCGCTCCGCCGAGGGCCTCTACGTCCAGCGCGAGCTCAAGCGGGAGTCCCTGGAGGGCTGGGTCCCGCGCCTGGCCGCCATGACGGAGCGGGAGCGCGCGGAGCTGCCCGGCGTGTCGGAGGGCAGGGCCGGCCAGCTCCTGGCGGGCGCCCTGGTGGCCGAGGCCGCGCTGGACCTCTTCGGCGTGGAGCGCGTCGACATATGCCCCTGGGCGCTGCGGGAGGGCGTGATCCTGCGTCGCCTGGATCACATGGAGTCCGTGTAGGGGGCCCAGCGGCTATGGCAAACACCACAACGGCGAAGAGGCCCCCCACCTCACCCCGACCACACCCCGTAATCTGTCCTGCATGGCAGAGCCAGCCGTGAAGATCCCGGACGCGAAGGTCGCCCTGTCGACGGCCTCGGTCTACCCGGAGTCGACGGCCACGGCCTTCGAGATCGCCGCGCGCCTCGGCTACGACGGGGTCGAGGTCATGGTCTGGACCGACCCGGTCAGCCAGGACATCGAGGCCCTGCGCAGACTCAGCGACTACCACCGGATCCCGATCCTGGCCGTGCACGCCCCCTGTCTGCTCATCACGCAGCGCGTCTGGTCCACCGATCCCTGGACCAAGCTCCAGCGGGCCCGCGCGGCCGCCGAGAAGCTCGACGCGAGCACGGTCGTCGTCCACCCCCCGTTCCGCTGGCAGCGCCAGTACGCCCGGGACTTCGTCACCGGCATCTGGCGCATGGCGAACGAGACGGACGTACGGTTCGCCGTCGAGAACATGTACCCCTGGCGCTACCGCGACCGCGAGATGCTCGCGTACGCCCCCGACTGGGACGTGACGAAGGACGACTACCGGCACTTCACGATCGACCTCAGCCACACCGCGACGGCCCGCTCCGACGCGCTGGACATGGTCGACCGCATGGGGGACCGCCTCGGCCACGTCCACCTCGCCGACGGCCGGGGCTCCGCCAAGGACGAGCACCTGGTGCCCGGCCGCGGTACCCAGCCCTGCGCCGAGGTGCTGGAGCGGCTCGCCCTGACCGGCTTCGACGGGCACGTCGTCATCGAGGTCAACACCCGCCGCGCCATGTCGAGCGCGGAGCGCGAGGCCGACCTCGCGGAGGCACTGGCCTTCACCCGCCTGCACCTGGCCTCGGCCGTGAAGGTGCCGCGGAGATGACCGGCCGGCCCGCGGCCGACGGCGGGTCCGGCACCGCCGCCCGCCGCCGCGGCCGCCCCCCGCGCACCGAGTCGGCGGACACCCGTGACCGCATCCTGACCGCCGCCCGCGACGAGTTCTCCGAGCGCGGCTACGAGAAGACGTCGGTGCGCGGCATCGCCAAGTCCGCCGGCGTCGACTCGGCCCTCGTGCACCACTACTTCGGCACCAAGGAGCAGGTCTTCGAGGCGGCGATCACCCAGTCCTTCGGACCCGCCCTGCAGGCCCCCAAGGCCATCGAGGAGGGTCCGCTCGACGGGGTGGGGGAGCGCCTGGCCCGCTTCTTCTTCGGCGTCTGGGAGAACCCGGCGACCCGCACGCCCCTGCTCGCCGTCGTCCGGTCGGCCCTGACCAACGACACGGCGGCCGCCGTCTTCCGGCGGATCATCGCCACCCAGGTGCTGCGCCGCATCGCCGTACGGCTGGAGCTGCCGGACGCCGAGCTGCGGGCGGAGCTGGCGGCCGCCCAGCTCGTGGGAACCGCCATCCTGCGGTACGTCATCAAGGTCGAGCCGCTGGCCTCGGCGGACCCGGAGCAGGTCATCGCGCGGCTGGCCCCGGTCGTCCAGGGGCATCTGACCGATCCGTGAGGCCCGCGGGTGCCGTCGTCCGAGACGGCCATCCCGCATTCCGGACACTCCGTCCCGCCCACTGGATGACGGGCGTACGCTCGGTAGCAGTCAGAAATCTCCGAATCCTCTGACGCCGTCTGTCGAAGGAGCGAGCGACGATGCCCGAGCTGAGGTCCCGCACAGTCACCCACGGCCGCAACATGGCGGGCGCCCGCGCCCTTATGCGCGCCTCCGGTGTACCGGGTGCGGACATCGGCCGCAAGCCGATCATCGCGGTCGCCAACAGCTTCACGGAGTTCGTGCCGGGGCACACGCACCTGGCGCCGGTCGGCCGGATCGTCAGCGAGGCGGTCGTCGCGGCCGGCGGCATCCCGCGCGAGTTCAACACGATCGCCGTCGACGACGGCATCGCCATGGGCCACGGCGGCATGCTCTACTCCCTGCCCTCCCGCGACCTGATCGCGGACAGCGTGGAGTACATGGTCGAGGCGCACTGCGCCGACGCCCTGATCTGCATCTCCAACTGCGACAAGATCACCCCGGGCATGCTGAACGCCGCCCTGCGGCTGAACATCCCCACGGTCTTCGTCTCCGGCGGCCCCATGGAGTCCGGCCGCGCCACCCTCGTCGACGGCACCGTCCGCACCCTCGACCTGGTCGACGCGATCTCCGACGCCGTGAACGACAAGATCTCGGACGAGGACATCCTCCGCATCGAGGAGAACGCCTGTCCGACCTGTGGCTCCTGTTCCGGCATGTTCACCGCCAACTCGATGAACTGCCTGACGGAGGCCATCGGCCTGTCCCTCCCGGGCAACGGCTCGGTCCTCGCCACGCACACCGCCCGCAAGCAGCTGTACGTCGACGCGGCGAACACGGTCATGGACATCACCCGCCGCTACTACGAGCAGGACGACGAGACGGTCCTGCCCCGCAGCGTGGCGTCCTTCGCGGCCTTCGAGAACGCCATGGCCCTCGACATCGCCATGGGCGGCTCCACCAACACGATCCTGCACCTGCTGGCCGCGGCCCAGGAGGCGGGCGTCCCCTTCGGCCTCACGGAGATCAACGAGGTCTCCCGCCGCGTTCCCTGCCTCGCCAAGGTCGCCCCGAACGTCGCCAAGGACCGCACGTACTACATGGAGGACGTGCACCGCGCCGGCGGCATCCCCGCCCTGCTCGGCGAGCTGCACCGGGCCGGCCTGCTCAACGAGGACGTCCACTCCGTGCACAGCCCGTCCCTCGCCGACTGGCTCAAGACGTGGGACGTGCGCGGTGGTTCCCCCTCCGCGAAGGCCGTCGAGCTGTGGCACGCGGCCCCCGGCTGCGTCCGCTCCGCCGAGGCCTTCTCCCAGTCCGAGCGCTGGGAGGCCCTGGACGAGGACGCCGAGGGCGGCTGCATCCGCTCCGCCGAGCACGCCTACTCCAAGGACGGCGGCCTGGCGGTCCTCAAGGGCAACCTGGCCGTGGACGGCTGCGTCGTGAAGACGGCCGGTGTCGACGAGTCCATCTGGACCTTCGAGGGCCCGGCGGTCGTCTGCGAGTCGCAGGAGGAGGCCGTCCAGAAGATCCTCACCCAGCAGGTCAAGGACGGCGACGTCGTCGTCATCCGCTACGAGGGCCCCAAGGGCGGCCCCGGCATGCAGGAGATGCTCTACCCGACCTCGTACCTGAAGGGCCGCGGCCTCGGGAAGACCTGCGCGCTGGTCACGGACGGCCGTTTCTCCGGCGGTACCTCCGGGCTGTCCATCGGCCACGCCTCACCCGAGGCGGCCGCGGGCGGCACCATCGCCCTGGTCGAGGACGGCGACCGCATCCGCATCGACATCCCGAACCGTGCCATCGAGCTGCTGGTGGACGACGCCGAGCTGGCCCGCCGCGAGCAGGCGCTGAACGGCGTGTACGCCCCGAAGAACCGCGAGCGCAAGGTCTCGGCGGCGCTGCGGGCCTACGCGGCGATGGCGACCAGCGCGGACAAGGGCGCCGTGCGGGACGTTTCGAAGCTGGGGTGACCCCTTCTCGCGCCTAGGGCCGTCTCCCGCGCTGCCGGGGGCGGCCCTCGCGCATGCCCGACTGCTACCAGGCCGCCGGATCGCGCCCGCTCACGGCGAAGACGGTCCCGTCCGGCGCACTGCCGTAGACCCGGTCGCCCACGACCACGGGCTCGGGCAGCGCGGCCGGGATCCGGTCCGACCGGTCGCCCAGCCGGGGAGACGTCTGCCCGGCGACCTTCCCGCGCCGCGCGTCGACGGCGAGCAGCCGCCCGTCCGACGCGGTCACGTACACGTGCCGGTCATCGGCGACCGGCGTGGACCCCCGCATCGTGCCCGTCTCCAGATTCCACAGCTGCTCACGTGCCTCGAGATCGACGGCCACCAACGATCCCCCGGTCCCCATGAGATAGGCCAGGTTCCCGCGCACGGCGCCATGGGCCTGCTGGAGGGGGACGGCGAGGGGCACCCGTCGGGTCTCACCCGTCCGTGGGGTGTAGCGGACCACGGCCCGCGCGTCGCCGTGCACCGCGTCGACCGACAGGAGAAACACCGATCCGTCCGTCGTGCCGAAGGGCTTCAGCGTCCCGTCGAGCCGGGCGTCCGACCGCACGTCACCCGTCTGCGGGTCCACCACGCTGAGCCGGGTGCTCTTCCCGTCCCCCGACGCGCTGGTGGCGTACGCCAGCGGGTCACCGCGGAACGTGGCGAGGTACGGCACCTCATGGCCGGGGATCCGGTGGCTCCACCGCGGGTCACCGGAGGCGCCGTCCACGCCGGTGACCTTCCCGCCGGCACCGGTGACCAGGAGCATGCCGCCGGCGTCCACCGCACTGCCGGCCTCGGGTATGTCCCGCTGCCAGCGCGCCTTGCCCGAGGCCGGATCGAGCGCCTCCAGGCGACGCCCCTGGCCCGTCGAGGGCTGTACGAGTCCACCCGCAAGCACCGGCGGTTCCCTCCGGGGCCCCTTGGCGACGGGGTGCCGCCACAGCAGGTGGCCGTCGGACGGATCCAGGGCGAAGACCATTCCGGACGTGGCGCAGAGCAGCCGTCCGGCCCCGTGGGAGCACAAGGGTGCGCTGTCCCCGGCCGCCGGTGCCGTCTGCCACCCGGTGAACGCGGCGGACGTGGTCCGCGGGGAGGCGGGCCGTGGTGAGCCGCCGGCACCGTCGAGCAGCGGGAGTGAGGCCAGAGCACCGACTACGGCCAGGCCGAACGCCCCGGCGCCCAGGACCGCCCGCCTGCCGAGCCACCGTCGCCCGCCACGACCGGCTTCCACCGCACGACCGGCTTCCACGGCGCGGACGGGCTTCCCGGCGGGCGGCCACGAACCTTCGGTGTCCCCGGTCCGCTGAGCCGGTATGAACGTCTGTGTGTCGTACGAAGCCGCGACGGATCGCAGCTCCCGCATCAACTCGTCCGGCGTCGGGCGCTCCTCCGGCTCCTTCGCGAGACACCGCAGCACCAGCGGCGCGACCTCGTCCGGCACACCGGTCAGGTCGGGCTCGTCGTGCACGACCTGGTAGGCGACGATGTACGGGCTGTCGGAGTCGAACGGCCCCTGTCCCGTGGCCGCGTGCACCATCACCGACCCGAGCGCGAAGATGTCGGCGGCCGGACCCACCTCGCGCGGGCGCCGGAACTGCTCGGGCGCCATGAAGGGCGGCGTACCGATCAACCTCCCCGTCTCGGTGCGCAGTTCGCTGTCCAGCGGCCGGGAGATACCGAAGTCGATGACCTTCGGTCCGTCGTCGGCGAGCAGGACGTTGCTCGGTTTCAGATCCCGGTGGACGACCCCGGCACGATGGATGTCCCGTAGCGCCTCGGCCAGCCCCGCCATCAGGCGCCGCAATTGGGCCGGCTCCATGGGGCCGTTCCGCTTGACCTGCTCGGACAAGGTCGGCCCCGGGATGAACAGCGTGGCCATCCAGGGCCGTTCGCTGTCCGGGTCGGCGTCGACGACGGGTGCCGTGAAGGCGCCGCTCACCCTGCGCGCCGCCGCCACCTCCTGCCGGAAACGCCCCCTGAAGTCGGGGTCCTTGGCGAACTGGGCGTGCACGACCTTCACCGCGAGCTTCATCCCGGAGGTGCTCCGGGCCAGATGCACGACACCCATGCCGCCCGAGCCCAGACAGGACTCCAGACGGTAGTGACCGGCGTATTCGGGAAGTTCCGCTTCCGCGCCCGCTCCGGCGTTCCGCTGTGGCGCCATGGGACCACCCCCGTGCTGTTCGTCCGCGCGCGCGACGCACGGAGCCTAGTCGAAGACTCGTAGGGGACAGAGGCGGCTTGCTAGCCTCCACGCACGAGTTGCGCACATGTGTTTCATGGTGTGATTCGGGGGAATCAACGGGACCCCATGGCAGTCATGGGGCTCAACGGGGGAGAACTGTCATGTCTGTCGACCATGTCGAGGAACTCGAAGGCAGAGGCGAGGGAGAGGCCGTCACCATGGCGGCGTCGGCCCTGCGCTCGTACGCCGTCGCCCCGGGCGTCCGCCTGAACGTCCGCAGCGGCCCCGGCACCGGCTACGCCCTCGTCCGCGTCCTGCCCGAGGGAGCCAGGGTCACCATCTTCTGCCAGAGGCCCGGCACGACGGTTGCCGGTCCGTACGGCAGCTCGAACATCTGGGACAACATCGACGACGGCGAGTACGTCTCGGACGCCTATGTGAACACCGGCAGCGACGGATACGTCCGTCCGCGCTGCTCCTGATCCGACCGCCACCACGCCGGGACTGCTCATGACCACGTCCCTGAAACGCAGATCCGTGATGCTCGCCGGGCTCACCGGAGCCCTCCTCATGGTGGGCGCGGCCACCGCGGAGGCCACCGCGGCCGTGCGCTACTACCCGGTCGCGCCGGGCGTCAGCCTCGCCGTCCGCACCGGCCCGGGCACCTCCTACGGCATCGTCCGCTACCTTCCCGTGGGCGCTCAGGTGCCGATCTACTGTCAGACCCCCGGGACCACCGTCACCGGCACGTACGGCACGTCGAACATCTGGGACAACATCAGCAACGGCGAGTTCGTCGCCGACGCTTACGTGAAGACGGGCAGCGACGGCTACGTGGCCTCGCGTTGCGGCTGAGCCGCCCGGAGCCCGCGGCCCGGCAGGGGCCATAATCGACCCGTGAGTGCAGCCGACAGCACCCCTGCCACCCCCGCGGGCTCCCAGGCCGAGGGCCTCGGGCCCCGCCCCGAGCCCTTGCGCTTCTTCGGCACGACCTGGCTGGACCACGACAACGGCTACACCGCGCGCCGTATCGCCGTGGCCGTCGGCTCCCTCGCCGCCGCGGCCGTCTCCTGCCTCGTGCTCCGTCTCGCCTACCAGGGCCTTCAGATCGCCGCCATCGGCGGCTTCGTCACCCTCCTCATGGTCGTGATGTTCGCGATCTGCAGCGCGATGGCCTTCCGCCACACCTGGGACGGCTTCACCCGCCGCCCCGACCCCGACCGCCAGGCGTCCCTCCGCGGCCTTCTGACCGTCGGTTTCGTCGGCTCCCTCCTCGCCTACTTCTTCCGCTCCCTCACCGAGGCGCCCGGAGAGAGGCTCCACCGCGAGGAGTACGAAGAGGCCCGCAAGCAGTACGAGAAGCGCACGACCCGCCGCTCCGGCAACCCGAAGAACCGCCGCCGGGCGTAGTCCTCCGGCATAGCGCCGCCGCGCCCGGCCCGCTTCCCGCGGAACGCGACCAGGGGGCCCGGCCGCCTAGTGCGCCGCCACGATGCGCTCGACCGCCGCCGTCACCAGTTGTTCGCGCTCCGCCTCGGTGAAGACGTCCGGCAGCGTGAGCTGCTCGACGATCAGCCAGTTCAGGGTCAGCATGAGCAACTTGACGGCCATGGCGTCGCCGGGGAGCCCGGACGCTTCGTGGTGGGCGACGTTGGCCTCGACGTCGGCGCGGACCCGCTCGGTGAGGACCTTGCGCAGTTGGGGGCGGCGGGTGGCCTCGAGGCGCAGTTCGAGCAGGGCGAGGTAGCCGGTGCGGAAGGCGGCGATGCGGCCGACCAGTTCCCGCATCAGCACGGCGTAGGTCTCCCGGTCGCGGCCGGCCGCCTGCTGGCGCGCGATCGTCGCTTCGTCGGGCTGGAGCCGCTCGTAGACACGGGCACCGGCCTGGGTGAGCAGGTCGTCCCGGTTGGCGAAGTAGTTGGACGCGGTCCCAGCCGGTACGGCGGCCTCGGCGTCCACGGCCCGGAAAGTCAGACCTCGCGCTCCCTCTCTGGCCAGCACCTCGATCGCCCCGTCGACGAGCGCCGCGCGCCGCTGGTCGTTCCGTCTCACCATTGACACCACTCCAACTGTAGTACTACTTTCAAAGCACTTCAAGGAGAGTACTACGTGTGGAGTCAGCAGAGATGCGAAAGCTCGTGTACTACATCGCTGTCACGCTCGACGGCCGTATCGCCGGCCCCGGAGGCGAGTACGACTTCTTCCCCGCCGGTGACGAACAGCAGAGCACCGCGTACAGCGCCTGGGTCAACACCCTCTACCCCGAGACCGTCCCGACCGCCTACCGCGCCGCCGCCGGCCTCGCCGACGCACCCCACCGGTATTTCGACACCGTCGTCATGGGCCTCGGCACCTACCGCGACCCCCTCGACCGGGGGATCACCAGCCCCTACGCACACCTGCGGCAGTACGTGGTCTCCAGCACGCTCGACACGGACGTCGACCCGGCCGTCACCGTCGTTCCGGGCGACCCGCTCGCTCTCGTCCGCGAACTCAAGCGGGAGGAGGGCACCGGCTTGCACGTCTGGCTCTGCGGCGGCGGCAAGCTCGCAGGCGCCCTCCTGCCCGAGATCGACGAACTGGTCGTCAAGCACTACCCGGTGGTCGCCGGCGCCGGGATCCCGGCCTTCGACGGCGCCTTCGACCCCACCGTCTTCGATGTCGCCGAGCGCACCGCTTTCCCCAACGGCGTCACCCTCACGCGCCTCGCCCGCCGCTAGGCAGGGAGCGAGGCTGTCCTGCTCGAACGGAGGCCGAAGTGAGGTGGCCGAAGGCGCTCTCCGTCTGGACGCGGCCCCGTGCTGGTCGTCAGCCACGACAAGTCCGGCCGGACGGTCGGATCGCCGAAACGGCCTGACTCCCCAGCGGAACCGGCCCACCTGCGCGTCAACCCCCGCTGATCTCACCGGAATCTCACCGCACCGCACCCCACGCCCGGCGACCATGGCGGTATGACCACACCTCCCTCCGCCGACCACCCCACCGGAGCCGACCTCACCACCGAACCCCCCGCCGCCGAGCCCGCCCGAACCGCCCGAGCGCACTCCTTCAACGCCGCCGCGGCCCAGTACGCGGCCAACCGCCCCTCCTACCCACCGGCCCTCTTCGACGCCATAGAAGACCTGACGGGCCGCCCCCTCACCGGCGCCCGCGTCGCGGACGTCGGCGCCGGCACCGGCATCGCCACCGCCCTCCTGCACGGCAGGGGCGCGAACGTCGTCGCCGTGGAACCCGGTGACGGCATGGCGGCCCAGTTCCGCCGCACTCTCCCCGGCATCCCGATCATCCGCGGCACGGGAGACGACCTCCCCCTCGCCGACGCTTCCGTCGACCTCGTCACCTACGCCCAGGCCTGGCACTGGACCGACCCCGCCCGCTCCGTCCCGGAGGCCCTGCGCGTCCTGCGCCCCGGCGGCGCCCTCGCCCTGTGGTGGAACACCGACGCCCTCGACGTCCCCTGGATCGCCGAGGCCGCCGCCCGCACCGAACACCACTTCCACATCGACGTCTCCGCCGAGAAGCGCAACGTCAACGCCCGCGCCGCCGACCCCACCGGCCGCCTCGACTTCACCCGCCGCACGGTCCGCTGGAGCCGCCGCGTCCCGGTCGATACGCACCTCGCCAACATCGGCAGCCACTCGGTCTTCCTGGTGCACGGCCCCGAACACACCGCGGCGTTCCTGGCGGCGGAACGCGAACTCCTCCTCCGGGCCTTCCCGGACGGCTTCGTGGAGGAGGCCTACGAGGTCGTCCTCCTCCTCGCGAGGACCCCGGCCTGACGCGCGCCCGGCCGCCGCGGCCGCTTGACGCGTCCGACCCCCGGGAGCATTATTCATCACATGATGAATAATGCTCCCGGCTCGCCACGCCCGGGCCCGGACACGCCGGCCGTCCACGCCGAGAACCTCACCGTCGTCCGCGGCCCCCGCACGGTCCTGCGCAACCTCGGCTTCACCGTCCCCCGCGGCCGGATCACCGGCCTCCTCGGCCCCTCCGGCTGCGGCAAGTCGACCCTGATGCGCGCCCTGGTCGGCACCCAGGCCAAGGTCACCGGCACCCTCGACGTCCTCGGCCACCCCGCCGGCCACCCCGCCCTGCGCACCCGCATCGGCTACGTCACCCAGGCTCCGTCCGTCTACGACGACCTGACCGTCCGCCAGAACCTCGACTACTTCGCCGCGATCCTCGACCCCGGCCGCGCCTCCGCCGACCGCCGCGACGCCGACGTCACCCGCGCGATAGCCGACGTCGACCTCACCACCCACGCCGACGCCCTCGCCGGAAACCTCTCCGGCGGCCAGCGCAACCGCGTCTCCCTGGCCGTCGCCCTCCTCGGCACCCCCGAACTCCTCGTCCTCGACGAACCGACCGTCGGACTCGACCCGGTCCTGCGCCGCGACCTGTGGAACCTCTTCCACGACATCGCGACCGGCCGCGGCGCGACGATCCTCGTCTCCTCCCACGTCATGGACGAGGCCGAACGCTGCCACCGCCTCCTCCTCATGCGCGACGGCGAACTCCTGGCCGGGGGCACCTCCCGGCCGGAGGCTGGGGGAGACACACCCGACGCTCTACGGGCCCGCACCGGCGCCGCCACGGTCGAGGAGGCCTTCCTCCACCTGGTCGACGAGGCAGCGGAAGCGGACCGCACGAAGGAGACGACCCGATGACCACCACCGCCACCGGGCCGGCCACCCCACCGAAGGGCCTGAGCGCCTCCCGCACCGTCGCCACCGCCGCCCGGGTCCTGCGCCAGCTCACCCACGATCCACGCACCATCGCGCTGCTGATCCTGATCCCCTGCGTGATGCTGTTCCTGCTGCGCTACGTCTTCGACGGCAGCCCCCGCACCTTCGACAGCATCGGCGCGTCCCTCCTCGGGATCTTCCCGCTGATCACGATGTTCCTCGTGACGTCCATCGCCACCCTGCGCGAACGCACCTCGGGCACCCTCGAACGCCTCCTCGCCATGCCCCTCGGCAAGGGCGACCTGATCGCCGGCTACGCCCTCGCCTTCGGCACCCTCGCGATCATCCAGTCAGCCCTGGCCACGGGCCTCGCCGTCTGGTTCCTCGACCTCGACGTCACCGGCAGCCCCTGGCTCCTCCTCCTGGTGGCCCTCCTCGACGCCCTCCTCGGCACGGCCCTCGGCCTCTTCGTCTCGGCCTTCGCGGCCTCGGAATTCCAGGCGGTCCAGTTCATGCCGGCGGTGATCTTCCCCCAGCTCCTCCTGTGCGGACTGTTCACCCCGCGCGACGACATGCACCCGGCCCTGGAGGCCCTCTCCGACGTCCTCCCCATGTCCTACGCCGTCGACGGCATGAACGAGGTCCTCCGCCACACGGACATGACCGCCACGTTCGTCCGCGACGTCCTGATCGTCGCGGGCTGCGCACTCCTGGTTCTGACCCTGGGCGCCGCGACCCTCAGGCGCCGGACGGCGTAGACCACCCGGCGAAGGTGCCGGCATTCCGCCCACCGGACATCACCCCCGCCCGCCACCCCCGAGTGCGAGGATGAACCCGGACGACGCGCAACCCCCGGAGGGCACCCCAGCCATGACCCAGAAAGTCGCAGTCCTCGGCACCGGCAAGATCGGCGAAGCCCTGCTCAGCGGAATGATCCGGGCCGGCTGGACCCCGGCCGACCTCCTGGTCACCGCCCGCCGCCCGGAACGAGCCGAGGAACTCCGCACCCGCTACGGCGTCACCCCGGTCACCAACCCCGAAGCCGCCAAGACCGCCGACACCCTGATCCTCACGGTCAAACCGCAGGACATGGGCACGCTGCTCGACGAGCTCGCCCCCCACGTCCCCGCCGACCGCCTGGTCATCAGCGGCGCCGCCGGCATCCCCACGGCCTACTTCGAGGAACGCCTCGCCCCCGACACCCCGGTCGTCCGCGTCATGACGAACACCCCCGCCCTCGTCGACGAGGCGATGTCCGTCATCTCCGCCGGCACCCACGCCACCGCCGACCACCTCGCCCACACCGAGGAGATCTTCGGCGCCGTCGGCAAGACGCTCCGCGTCCCCGAGTCCCAGCAGGACGCCTGCACCGCCCTGTCCGGCTCCGGCCCGGCCTACTTCTTCTACCTGGTCGAAGCCATGACCGACGCCGGCATCCTCCTCGGCCTGCCCCGCGACAAGGCCCACGACCTGATCGTCCAGTCCGCCATCGGCGCCGCGACGATGCTCCGCGACAGCGGCGAACACCCGGTCAAGCTCCGCGAGAACGTCACGTCCCCCGCCGGCACGACGATCAACGCCATCCGCGAACTCGAGAACCACGGCGTGCGGGCCGCCCTCATCGCCGCACTCGAAGCCGCCCGCGACCGCAGCCGCGCCCTGGCCTCCGGAAACAACAGCTGACCACCGGGGGGCGGGCCCGTTCCCGCCCCCGCGGCGACGTCACCTCACACCGCCGCCACGGCCCCGGCACCGGCCGCCTCCGTCACGGCGGGCAGCAGCCCGATCGCGCGATACGCGGCGTCCACCGTCGGCCGGGCCATCCCCCGGGCCCGCTCCGCACCGTCCCGCAGCACCCCCTCCACATAACCGGGATCGGCACACAGCTCCTGGTGCCTGACCCGCAAGGGCCGGAGCACCTCGACCACAGCCTCCGCGGTGTCCTTCTTCAGGGCCCCGTACGACGTGTACGCACCACTCAACGATTCGGGCTCCCCGCCCGTGCAGGCCGCGAGGATCTCCAGCAGGTTGGCGAGCCCCGGCCGGGCCTCCCGGTCGTACACGACCTCCCGCCCGCTGTCGGTCACGGCCCGCATCACCTTCTTGCGCACCACGTCCGGCTCGTCCAGCAGGTAGACGATGCCGGGCCCGACGTCATCGCTCTTGCCCATCTTCGACGCCGGATCCTGCAGATTCATCACCCGCGCCGCCACCCCCGGCCGCGTGGCCCGCGGAATCACGAACGTATGCCCGTACCGCTGGTTGAACCGCACCGCCAGGTCCCGCGTCAGCTCGACGTGCTGCACCTGGTCGTCCCCCACCGGCACCTCGTCGGCCCCGTACGCCAGGATGTCCGCCGCCATCAGCACGGGATACGTCAGCAGCGACAGCCGCACACTCCCGCCCCGCCGCTGCTCCCGCGCGGCCTTCTCCTTGTACTGGATCATCCGCCGCATCTCACCGTCGGTGGCCACGCACTCCAGTACGTACGACAGCCGGGCGTGCTCGTCCACATGGCTCTGCACGAACACCGTGCAGAGCTCCGGATCCAGTCCGGCCGCCAGCAGCAGCGTCGCCGACTGCCGGCTCAGCCGGCGCACCCGCGCGGGATCGTGGTCCACGGTCAGGGCGTGCAGATCGACGACGCAGAACAAGGCGTCGGCATCGTGCTGGTCGACCGCGGCCCACCGCCGCATGGCCCCCAGGTAGTTCCCCAGCGTCAGATGCCCCGTCGGCTTGACCCCGCTGAAGACCCGTGTCATCTCTCCTCCTCCTAGGCCGGGACCGCCGCCTCCGGGCGGCCGCCCCTCCGTGGTGCCGGAGGGAGAAACGAAAACGGCCGCCGAAGCGGCGGCCGTCGCGTGCATACGTGGGGACGGCCGCCGTCAGGCGGCCCACCACAGCTGGGTGCACGTACGCGTCGTCATGCGGCCCAGAGTACGCCCCGTGAGTGCCGTCCGCCCTTGAGTTGACACGCCCAGACCCTGTACGTAGTGTTCTCCGAGTTGCCCGACGTGAGCGCCGACCCCGGTCGGTCCCCGGGCAGCCAATCCGCAGGTACCAACCACTATTCGACGTGCAGTACATCTGTCGTCGCTTCATTGGCGTGTGTATTTACGGAATGAGGAATCCACGTTCGAAAGGACGAGGCCCCCGATTGGCTCGGGAGCCGGGGAATCCGCTAAAGTCTCACTCGTCGGAACGGCCCAACAGTCGCGAAGACAAACCCCGCTGACCGGGGATCGGGCCCGAAAGGATCTGATAGAGTCGGAACCGCCGGAAAGGGAAACGCGAAAGCGGAAACCTGGAAAGCACCGAGGAAATCGGGTCGAGAAAAGATCTGATAGAGTCGGAAACGCAAGACCGAAGGGAAGCCCGGAGGAAAGCCCGAGAGGGTGAGTACAAAGGAAGCGACCGTTCCTTGAGAACTCAACA
>NZ_JBIBEQ010000004.1:0-40331 GCF_042955215.1 Streptomyces sp. NPDC012466
TCGCCGGTGGCCGGGTCGTCGACGGACAGCGTCCGGCCGGACTCCGCGTCCTGCCAGCCACCACCGATGAACAACTGCTTGGGAACATCACGGACAACGGGCGTGGTCATGGCTGGTCTTCTCCTTGGGATCTTGGCGCAGGTGGTGTTGCGGATGTGCGGCCGCCGTCGTGACCCTTGAGCAGGCCGAGGGGTAGCGGGGCCGGGCACCGGAGGAGAGACGCCCGACCCCGCTGGTTCAGCAGCCCATGAACCCGGGCAACTCCCCCTTCCCGATGAGAAGGGAGGTTCCTGAATCAGGTGAGGGGTTCGGTGGGGAGGAGTCCGCCTTGCTGGTTGCGGTGTCCGCCGAGTTTGCGGACGAGGGCGACCAGGGCGAGGGCGAGGATGGCGAGGGCGATGAGGACGGCGCTGACGGCGGTGACGGTCGGGTCGACGTCGAACTGGAGGGCGTTGAAGACCAGGACCGGCAGGGTGCGGGTGTCGGGGGTGGACAGGAACTGGGCGATGAAGAACTCGTCGAAGCTGGTGATGAAGGAGAACACCGCTGCGGCGATGAGGCCGGGGGTGGCCAGGGGGAAGGTGATGCGGCGGGCGATGGTCATGCGGCTGGCGCCCATGCTGGCGGCGGCGTCTTCGAGGCGTTCGTCGATGGCGCGCAGGGTGGAGATCATGATGAGGATCGCGATGGGCGCGGCGAGGACGGTGTGTCCGAGGGCGATGGCCAGGGGGCTGCCGAGCATGCCGACGGGTTCGAAGAACAGGAACAGCCCGAGCGCGATGACCACTTGCGGGATCAGCATCGGTGCGAGGACCAGGCCGTAGACCGCGGCGTGCAGGGGGAGGCGGCCGCGGGCCAGCGCGGTCGCGGCGGTCACTCCCAGGATGAGGGAGAACACGGTGGTCAGGGAGGCGATGAGGCTGGACAGGGCGATCGAGGTGGCCCAGTTCCCGCCGGGGGCGAGCATCTGCTCGTACCAGTGGGTGCTGTAGTCCTTCGGGGGGAAGGTGCCGATGCCGTCGGCGCCGAAGGAGGTGACCAGGATGATCACGATGGGCATGGCCAGGAACAGCAGGATCGCGGTGGCGCTCAGGCCGCGGCCGAGGTGTCCGGCCCGGGTGGCGGGCAGTTCCATCATGAGCTGCTCCTTCGTGCGGCCGTCTTCTTGCGGCGGAGCTTGGCCAGGCCCAGCACACCGAGGCCGGCGAAGGTGAGCAGGAGCAGGATGACGCCGAAGGCGGCGGCGGAGTTCCACTGGTCCTGCTTCATGACCTGCTGGTCGATCAGGGCCGCGACGACGGTCTGCTTGTCGCCGCCCATCAGCGCCGGGGTGATGTAGTAGCCCAGGCAGAGGATGAAGCTGAGCAGGCCCGCGGTGCCGACTCCGGGTGCGACCAGGGGCAGGTAGATCCTGGTGAAGATGGTGAAGCGGGAGGCGCCGAAGCCCGCGGCAGCGGCCAGCAGCCGCCGGTCGACCCCGCGCATCACACCCTGGAGGACCAGGACGGTGTAGGGGAGCATCACCGAGGTGGTGCCGATGACGACACCGGTCTCGTTGTAGAGCAGCGAATACGGGGCGCCGGGGATGTGCAGGGAGGTGAGCAGGTTGTTGATGATGCCGTGCTCGCCGAGCATGATGATCCAGCCGTAGGTGCGTACCAGGGCACTGATGAAGTGCGGCACGACCACGATCAGCATGGCCAGGGCGGCGAAGAGCGGCCGCATCCGGGCGATGGCGTGGGCCAGCACGAACCCCACCAGCAGGCTGAGTACGGCTGTTTCGGCGGAGATCCGCAGGGTGGAGAGCAGGACGGAGAGGTTCGCGCCGCTGAGGGCGTCGGTGTACCAGTGGAGGGTGAAGCCGCCGGTGTCGCCTTTGAGGCTGAGGGAGAGCACCCCGATGATCGGGTAGACGAACAGCAGGAGCAGGAACACCGTGACGGGGACGGCGTTGACCAGGGCGATGCGGGAGCGGTGCCCGCGCATCGCGGACGTTTTCCTCACGGGCACCTTGGCGGGTGCGAGTGCGGTGCCGGCCACGACCTCACCCCCCGTCCGACTCGTCGAAGACACTGACGTCCTCACGGTCAGCGCTCACACACACCCGCTCACCGGGGCGGGGCGGGGTGGCGGCCGTCTCGATCCGCAACGGCGCCGTCCCCGGAGCCGCACCGTCCAGACGCACCGTGATCCGCGTCAGCGAACCCACGTAGACGGCCGTCTCGACCGTGCCGGAACAACAGCCGTCTTCCGGGCCGACCAGGCGCAGCCTGCCCGGCCGCACCGCGGCACGCACCCGCTGGCCCGGCGCCCAGGCATGCGCGCGGGCTTTGAGCAGGCCGCCGGTGTCCAGCCGGACCGGGGTGCAGCCGTCCGCGGTGGATTCCTCGACCTTGCCGGTCAGGAAGTTCGCCGCCCCCAGGAAGTCCGCCACGAAGGGGGTGCGGGGGCGTTCGAACAGGCCGCGGGGGGTGTCGAACTGCTCGATCCGGCCGTCCTTCATGATGGCGATCCGGTCCGACAGCACCAGCGCTTCCTCCTGGTCGTGCGTCACATAGATGACGGTCAGACCCAGTTCACGCTGGATGGTCTTGATCTCGGTCTGCATCTGGTCGCGCAGCTTCTTGTCCAGCGCGCCGAGTGGTTCGTCCATGAGGACGATCGGGGGGCGGTAGACCAGGACCCGGCACAGGGCGACACGCTGCTGCTGACCGCCGGACAGCTCCCGTGGCTTGCGGTTGGCGAACTTCGACAGGCCGGCCGCTTCCAGGGTCTCCCCCACCCGGCGGCGGATCTCCGCCTTGTCCACCCCGCGCAGTTGCAGGGGGAAGGCGACGTTCTCGGTGACCGTCATGTGGGGGAAGAGCAGGTACTGCTGGAAGACGAAACCGAAGTCCCGCTTGCCCGGGTTGAGCTGGGTGATGTCCTGGCCGTCGACGGTGATGGCACCGGAATCGGGTTCGGTGAACCCGGCCAGCATCATCAGCGTGGTGGTCTTGCCCGAGCCGGAGGAGCCGAGGAAGGTGACGAACTCACCCGCCGCGATCTCCATGTCGACCCCGTCGACCACCGTCGTCCCGCTGTAGGACTTCCGCAGCCCCGTCACCGACAACGACTTGCCTGTCAGCGAGTTGGACCCTGGAGCCAGGGCTGCCGCGAGATCGTCAGCCGACAGCTTCCCGGCGGTGAGGCTGGTGGTCCGCTCAGGCATCGGCCCACTCCTGCCAGCGCTTGATGACGGCGTCGCGGTTCTTGTCCCACCAGTCGACATCGGCGTCGAAGCCGGTCTTGAGGTTCTTCGGCGAGGTCGGCTGGTTGACCAGATCGTCGTCCGAGAGCAGCTTGACGGCCGCCGGCACAACCGGGCTGCCCGAGTACAGTTTGGCGAAGGCCGCCTGCACCTCGGGGCGCAGCGAGAAGTCGATCAGCTTGTAGGCGGCGTCGGTGTTGCCGGCGCCCTTGGGGATGCCCCAGCCGTTGGTCATCCTGCGGGCGCCGTTCCACTGGTAGGCGACCGGCATGCCCTGCTTGATCAGCTGATCCGCGCGGCCGCCCCACAGGCTGGTGGCGACGACCTCCTTACGGCCCAGCAGCACGGCCGGCAGGGCGCCGGTGTTCCAGAACTTCTTCACGTCACCGCGGATGCGCGACATCGCCTTGAAGGCCCGGTCCACATCCAGCGGGTACAGCTTGTCCAGCGGGACACCGTCGGCGAGCAGGGCGAACTCCAGTTCGGGAAGGTCGACTTCCGCGCTCTGCAGGGAGCGGGGGCCGCTGAAGGCATCCGTGTTCCAGAAGTCGGCCCAGCTCTTGGGGGCACGCTTGAGGCTGTCGGTGCGGTAGGCCATCACACTCGCCCACACGTTCTTGCCGACCGCGTGCTCCGGCAGCTGCACCTCGGCGATGCCGGCGCCCTTGACGTTCTTCAGCCGGTCGTAGTCCACCGGCTCCAGACAGTCCAGACGCGTCATCTTCTGGAAGATCAGCAGCGAGTTGTCCATCAGGTCCACCTGCGGGCGACCCTGCTTGACCTGAGCGATGACCTGCGCCGACTGGTAGTTGACTGTCGTGACCGTGATACCGGTCTCCTTGGCGAACGGCTCGTAGATCGCCTTGGTCAGCGCGTCGTTGTAGGCGCCGCCGCTGTTGCTGACGACGAGCCGCTTCCTACCGCCTCTCGACGAGGTGCTACCGGTCGCGGTACCGCAGCCGGCGACCGCGGCGGCAGCGGCCACTGCGCCTGCGGTGCGGAAGAGTGTCCTGCGTCCTATCCGGTTGCCTTCCATGGCGGTGCCTCCTGGAAATCGCTGGGGATACGGGGGTATCTGATGCAGGGACGTACTGGTCGCCGGGGAGGGGCCGGTACGTCGTGATCGACCAACGGACACGCGCAGGGTCATGGGGGTGCCGCGCGATACCGGGGAAAGAGAAGAGAACGCTGCTTCAGGTGCGCAAAAGCACCGGAATTTCGTCCGGCACGGCAGACAGAAACCGAAGGAGATACCTGGGCGTCTGCCGTGCGGGAGTGTTGTTGCCTTCGGTCAGATGCCGAGCATGGTGTTGAGGTCGTCCAGGGACTTCACGGTGACGTAGTCGTAGCCGTGGGTGACCGGGTCGTAGCCGCGGTCCAGCAGGACCAGGTTGCGGAAGCCCATGTCGTGCATCGACTGGTGGTCGTAGCGGGTGTGCGAGGCGACGTGCACGAAGTCCTCGGGGGAGGCATCGAGCTTCTCGAGCATGTACTCGAACGCGGCGTAGCGGGGCTTGTAGAAGCCGGCCTGCTCCGCGGTGAGGACGGCGTGGAATTCCGCCCCGAGCTTGGGCACGCTTTCCGCGAGGAAGGAGTCGTCGGCGTTGGAGAGGATGACCAGCTTGTAGTGCTCGGCCATCTTCTTCAGCGGCTCCACCACGTCCGGGTGGGGCCCCCAGCTGCGCACGCCCTCGGCGAAGCGCTTGCCGGCGTCCGGCGCCGCTTTCACGCCCCACTTGCGGCAGACCCGCTCGAAGGAGTCCTGCAGCACCTGCTCGTAGGGGTAGTACTCGCCGCGGACCTGGTCGTAGCGGTAGCCGCGGAACTCCCGCACGAACTGGTCCCACTGCCCCGCGGGGATCTGGTCGCCGACGAGCTCATAGGTGATGGGGGTGATCGGGTATTCGATCAGCGTGCCGTAACAGTCGAAGGAGACGTACTTCGGACGGAACTGCAACGAGGGAATGGCCATGGAAATGTTCCAATCTTTTCTGAGGGAACCGCACGGGTTCGGGACGGTGTTCTCAGGAATGCCCGTGAGGGGCTTCCCGCAGGTGCGCGACGACGTCGTCCTGGCGCACGGCCAAGGAACGCTCGATATTGATCCAGTCGTCCTTGGCGTGATCGAGGAGGTACTCGCGCCGTTCGGGTGCACGTTCCGCGCGCCAGTTCGTGATCAGCGCACGCAGTGTGAGCCGTGCCAACGCGGCAACCGGGAGCAGCGGAAGTTCCGAGGCCCGGATCGGCCGTTCCCGTTGGTAGCCGGCGACGAAGGCGCAGGCGTCCTGCCAGGGGTGATCCGGAGTCCTGCCGAGCAGGTTCGCCATGGGAACGGCGGGGTCGAAGATCACCGCACTGCGCATGGTGTCGCCGAAGTCGATGACCCCGGTGACGAAGTGATCACTCGTGGGATCCACCACGATGTTGTAAGGGCTGAAGTCACCATGGATGACTTGCGTCTCGAGATCGCCCAGCCTCGGGACGACGTTTTCGCCGAAGAGCCGGAAGACCGTTCGGGCCGACCGGCGGTGCTCGGGGTGAGGCGTGTGCTCGACCAGTTCGGTCAGCCGGTGGAAGTGCCGGATGTCCCACGCCAGACCTCGTCGGTCCGCCGGGTGGGTGAACTCCTTGAGCGCCACGTCGATCAGCCCGAGCATCTCGCCCGCCCTGGCGAGCCGCTCCGCGTCCGGGTTCACGTCGGCCAGGACCTGGCCTTCGACGAAGTCGAACACCCGCAGGATCCGAGTCCTGCCGTCGTTCAGCCTGATGGCCACATGGTCGTCTCCGCCGGCGGTCAGCTTCACCCGCTGGACGGGCAAGTGCGGGGCGGTGCTTTCGAGGTAGCGCATCGCGGCGGTCTGGAGGGCGACGACCGCCTCCGCCTCTTCCGGGGGTGAGACCTTCACGAGGTGGTTGCTCGACTCGGTGCCGAGTCTGAACGTGTCGTCCTTCTCGGTCGCCAGTCGCTCCAGACGCCCGCTGAGACGGTAGTGCTTCTCAAGGAGGATGCTCACCAGCATCACGTCGATGGGCTGATGGGACGACGTCAGGCCGCTCTCTTCGAGAAGCCGTTGAGCGTAGGTCGGAGCTGGTGAGGTGTTCACGGTCAGTCCCTTCGGCCAGCCTGCTACAGGCGGTTTTTCGCGACCTCGGCAAAGGTCTCGAGGAAGCGGGTCACATCGGCGGAGTCGAAGGCCAGCGGAGGGCGGATCTTCAGCGTGTTCGCCGACGGGCCCGTGCCGTTGATCAGGATGCGGCGATCGCGCATGTCGTTGATGACGTCTTCGGCAAGTGCGCGGTCGGGCTCGAGCGTCTCCCGGTCCTTCACGATCTCCACGCCGACGAAGAGCCCGGCGCCGCGGACTTCGGCGATGTAGGGGGAGTCCTTGGTGATCTCCCGCAGCCCGGCGCGCAGAGCGTTGCCGCTCTCCAGGACGCGCTGCTGCACGTTCTCCTTCTCGATGACGTCCAGCACCGCGGCGCCGGCGGCCACGGGGATGGAGCTGCCACCGAAGGTGTTGAAGTAGCGGACGTTGCGTCCGAACTCCTCGCAGACCTCGGGACGGAAGACCACACCCGAGATCGGCAGGCCGTTGCCCATCGGCTTGCCCATGGTGACGATGTCCGGCAAGACGCCGTGGCGGCTGAAGCCCCACATGGAGTCCCCGAGCCGGGCGAAGCCCGACTGGACCTCGTCCGCGATGTAGACACCCCCGGCCGCGTGCACCTCCTCCACCACGGCCTGCATGTAGCCGGGCGGGTCGGTGAAGATGCCGTCGCTGCTGTAGGCGCAGTCGGTGATCAGCGCAGCGAGCCGGTAGCCGTGACGTTCGAGGTCGTCGATCGCGCCGCGCACCTGCTGCCGCATGTGCTCGTCGAGCGTGGAACCGGGCGCGACGAGGCGCGGGTCGGGAGCGTCGATGAGCCGGACGTTCGGGCCGAGCGGTGAGCCGGCGCCCAGGGTCGGCGAGAAGCTCGCCACCTCGCGGGTGAGGCCGTGGTAGGCCCAGCGGGTGACGATGATGCCCTCGCCGCCCGTGTGGAACCGCGCCACGCGCACGGCCAGGTCGTTCGCCTCCGATCCGCTGCACGCGATGCTCAGCTTCGACAGCTCCTCGGGGAAGGTCGCGAGAAGCCGCTCCGCGTAGTCGACCAGTGCTTCCTGGACGTAGCGCGTGTTGGTGTTGACCGCGGTCATCTGCCGGGCGACGGCCTCGGCCACGTGAGGGTGGGCGTGCCCGACGCACGGGACGTTGTTGTAGGCGTCGAGATAGTCGTTGCCGTCACGGTCGATCAGGTGGGCGCCGTGACCGGAGACGAACTCGACCGGCTCCTTGTAGATGAGCGTGTAGCCGGGGCCCAGCACTCGCTCGCGGCGGCGGATGGTCTCTTGGATGTGTTCGGGGAGTTCGCTCACTGCGCCCGGATCGAACCGGTTGGGGTAGTGGGCGATCGCCCGACTGAGCGTCGAAGTCATCTGCAGGCACACCTTCAGTCTGGTTTTCATCGAGGTTGCTCGCTGCTGTGGCTGAGACCATACCACCGTTTGTTCCAGTTCCAACCTGAAACTAGAAAGATTTTCGGGTGGCTTCGCCTGGCAATCCGACAGTGCTGAACTGGCTGGTAACTCCCGCCGTGGAAAGGGGAGTTCGTGGTGCTTCACGAACAGGTCAGAGCGTCGCTCGCCCGGCCCCTGGAGCACCCTGCGGAGCCCTTACTGAACCGAGACCCCGCGCCCGGCCGGGGGAGGGGGCGGGGCGCGGGGCGGTTCTACGTCGGCTGGGGCGGTCGTGAGCGGCTGGAACCAGCCAGCCTCGTGGCACGCGACCTCGATCAGGGCCTGTGACCCGCTGAACGGCGTCACGGCGCATCGCTCCAGCTTCGTAGGTATACGGGCCGGTGGCCCCCGGGCCGGTCTCCACCCGCAGACCGGGCGCCAGCTCGGCGAGATGTGCGACCAGGGAAGTGAGGGGGGACTCTCGTCGATCCACCGCCCATGCTCTCAGCGTCTGTACGCCTACTTGATGACGTCCATGAACTTGTAGAAGCCGCCCGCGAAGGGCAGGAACCAGGGCGGGCCGAAGTGGCCCGGGATGCGCTTGAAGGGCAGGTCGTTCCACGGGTTGGCGTCCGTGGTCCCGTTCATGTACTCGGCCATCTGCTTGCCCATGTGTGTGGCCATCTGGACGCCGTGGCCGGAGTAGCCGAGTGAGTAGAACAGTCCGTCCTGTTCGCCGGCGTGCACCATGCGGTCCATGCTCATGTCGACCAGGCCGCCCCAGCAGTAGTCGACGCGGGTCTTCGTGAGCTGCGGGAAGACCTCGGTCATCGCCTTGTGCAGGATGCGTCCGCTCTTCTCGTCCGACTGCGGGTTGGACATGGCGAACCGGGCGCGGCCGCCGAACAGCAGCCGGTGGTCCGGGGTGATGCGGAAGTAGTTGAGCAGGTTCATGCTGTTCGACGCCATCCGCCGGTTCGGCAGGAGCATGTCGCAGACGCCCTTGCCCAGCGGTTCCGTCACGATGATGAAGCTGCCGACGGGTGCGATCCTGACCTGGTGCCAGCGGAACGGCCGGCTGGTGTAGCCGCTGGTCGCCACGAGCACCTGGTCGGCGCGGACGCGCCCGCGCGGGGTGACCAGTTCGTGCTTGGTGCCGCCCAGCCTGTCGATCTTCTCGACCGGGGCCTTCTCGTGGATGGTGACGCCGAGCCGCGCGGCCGCCTCGGCGAGCCCCTTGGTGAACTTGCCGACGTGCAGCCCCGCGCTCCGGGTCTCGACCATCGCGCCGTGGAAGGAGTCCGAGCCGACCTCGGAGTGGAGTTCATCCTTGGGGACCAGGCGGGTCTCCAGGCCCAGCCGACCCGACATGATCTCGTGGGTCTTGCGCAGGCCCTCGAAGTGGGCCGGCTTGGACGCCAGGTTCAGCTTGCCGGTGCGGGCGAAGTCGCAGTCGATGTCCTCGTCCGTGACGAGCTTCTCGAGGGTGTCGACCGCGTCGTGGTAGTGCATCAGATAGGCCTTGGCGGTGTCGAAGCCGTAGCGGGAGACCGCGTCGCGGAAACCGATCGACATGCCCGTGGTGGCCATGCCGCCGTTGCGGCCCGAGGCGCCGAAGCCGACCGTGTCCTTCTCGAAGACATGCACGTTGGCGCCCTGGCGGGCCAGGTGCAGTGCCGCCGACAGGCCGGTCAGGCCGGCTCCGATGATCGCTACGTCGACATTCCCGCCGATGTCTGTCCTGGACCGGTCCGGCCCCTGGGGGGCGGTGTCGAGCCAGTAGGGGGTGAACTTCATGTCGCTGCTCTCTCCTGCCAGTGCCGTCAGCCGCTAGGGGTGTCGGAAGCTGCTCGCTGCTGCGCACAGACCATAGCACTTGTAGTTCCAGTTCCAGCCTGAAACAATAAAGTTCGGGTGATGCGATACGGCGATCAGGGTGTGCGGAGTGCCGTGTGTGGCGATCCGGAAGCCGCGGATCCGGGTATAGCGGCTCAAATGAGACGTCGAAGGGGCGGGCGACCAGCGTCTTGCGTGGGAAGAGATGCCTCTGTACGGCGTCGGACGTGGACAGAAAGGCGTTGATCGCGAATGGTACGCTCGCCGGTATGCGGTCAAGTCGCCCTGGTATAGAGGCGATCAGCCCGGCGACGTCACTGCGTCGCGGCGGCTGACCGCACAGGGGTCCACCGTCTGATCGATGCTCGCTGCCGACCATCAGTTCGTCATCGACCCCCAGCCTCCTGGCCCGCGCCGCGGTGCGGCGATGCCGCCTGGAGTGCTTCGGGACCCTTCGGAGTGCATGACAGATGAGCCGAGAACCGTCCGGCGCAGCGGAAGACGAGGGCGAGAGCCGTGAGGGCACCCTCCAACGCCCCCGGGTGACGGTGGCACACGGGCGCGAGCAGCCTCGCGTCACCCCGCCGAAGCCCGTGATCATCACACCCAGGCCGGTCCCGGCAGGTCCGGCGTACCGGGCTCGCTATGGTCATCACGTGACCTCTAACCCCACCCCTCGCGACTACAACAAGGCATCGGTCCTCGACGTCGTCCTCTCCCACGCGCCCCTGACCCGGAACCAGCTGATCGAGCTGACGGGCCTGAGCAAGGCCACCGTGTCCAGAGCGGTGGAGGAGCTCCGGGCCGACGGCTTCGTCGTCGACGGCGGTATGGACGAGGTCACCGGCCGCGGCCGTCGGTCCACCTATCTCGACTTGCCCGGCACGACCGGACACGTCGTGGGCATCAGCTTCGGTGTGCAGACCACCGGTGTGCTGGTGACCGACCTCAGGGGCCGCGAGGTGCAACACCTGGCCGTACCCACCGCCGAGCACCAGGAGGTCGAGGACGCCGCGCGATGGCTGGTCGACCTGATTGCGCAGGCCGCCGAATCCGCGCAGGGCCCTCTGCGCCAGATCGTCGCCGCGGTTCCCGGCCGGGTCCGCAATGGCACGGAGATCTTCGGCCCCGCGGAGTCGATGAAGATCTTCGAGGGCCCCGACCTCCACCGGGCGATCGAGGACCTGGTCGACGCCCCCGTGCTCCTCGACAGCGATGCCAACGCGGCCCTGCTCGGAATTCTCACGAACGACGCCACCATCACCAATGCCGCGCTCTTCAGCGTCAGCACCATACTGAACTTCGCCAGTTGCACGGAGCACGAGCTCGCCCGGGGGAACACGCCCGCCTTCGGCGACATCGGTGTGCTGTCGTCCGGGGTCGGAAACGAGATCCTCGACGAACTGCTGAGCACCAGGGGCCTTCTCCGCTTCGCGCGCAAGCGGGGGCTCGCGCTGGAGCGTGTCGAGGACCTCTGGCTGGAGTCGCACCCCGAGGCTCCGCGTGCCGAGGTGCTCGAGGCGTTCACCACGGCGATCGTGACCGCCGTCAGCGTCGTCGCCGTGACGCTGGACCCCGAGTCGGTCTACTTCGTGGGCCGGCTGCGTCCGCTCGTCGACGAGGTGCTTCCGGAGGTGCGCGGCCGGCTCGACCGGAGCCTGCCGGCCGTCCCCGAGATCAGGCCGGTGGAGCATCTGATCGGTCTGTCGACGGCACAGGGAGCGGTGTACGCCTGCCTGACGATGGCTCAGGAACGGCTGCGGGACGCCGTACTCGGGGCACGGCGCCAGAACCAGCCCGCCGAGCAGTCGGCACCCGCGTTCTGAGCCGGGCCGAAGGCGACGCCCACCGCCGTGCACCTGAGCGATCGTCGGCCCGCTACCGAAGCAGCTCCACGGAGAGATGCGAGGACAGCGCGCCGAGGAAGCCGACCGCGTCGAAGATCTCGCCGGCGGAGGCGACGCCGACCGTCCGGGTCTGCCCGGTGAGGATGCGGTGGACCGCCTCCACCGCGAGCGGCGCCGTCACGGCGTAGATGTCCTGCCCCCTCGCCACGGCCCGCCGCTCCCTGCCGCCGGAGCGCACGACGACGTCGACGAGGAAGGTCTGGGCGGATCGTCCCCGGTCGTCGACCGCGGCCGGTGCCGGCGTGTCCGGGGCCGACACGTCCCGGGCCGCCTCGGCCGTCATGTGGGTGCGCACGTCGGGGACGGACAGGTGGCTGGGGATGGTGACGACATCGGCCATCGTGAACTCCCCGATGACCTCCCGGGAGCCCAGCGGCTCGGGGAAGGGCCACTGGAACGTCGTCGCGGTGTCCCGGCGGTAGTCCAGCCGACCGTTCCGGTACACGACGCGCGCCCCGTCGCGCCGCTGCCGGGAGACCGTGCCCGCGGCGCGCGTCCCGTGCGTGGGCTGCCAACCGCTCAGCGCGTACGCGACGTGCACCTCGTCGGCCGTGGCCCAGTCGTCCATCGCCGCGGTGGCCAGCAGGTCGCCGAGTCCGCCGAAGAAGGCCATCGCCGGGACGATCACCGCACCCGCGGCGCGGGCCCGGTCCGCGAAGTGCGCGAACGTGTCCGCGTTCGCCTCGATCTCGGCTGCCACATCGACATACGGGATGCCGGCGCGCAGGGCCGCCTCGATCACGGGGGCGGCGGTCGTGGCGAACGGCCCGGCACAGTTGACCACCGCCGCCGCCCCCGCCAGGGCCCGGTCGAGCGAGTCCGGGTCGTCGGCCGACGCCGGCCGGGCCTCGATCCCGGGATACGACGCCGCCAGCGCCTTCAGCCTGACCTCGTCGCGGCCGGAGAGGACCGGGACGAACCCGCGCGCCCGCAGCTCCGCCACCACGAACCGCCCGGTGTGCCCGTACGCGCCGAACACCGCAACCGTCTGCACCGATCCCATGAGCTCTCCCCTGTGCTCGAATGATCCGACTGCGCCCATCCTGACAGCGCTGAGCACCCGGCCGTGAGTGTCCGGAACGACACGCCCCATACAATTACGGACATGACCACTGTCGCGCTGGCCGCCACCGACGGGATGCTGCACTTCGAACTGTCCCTGGCCTTCGAGGTGTTCGCCGCCGCCCCGGCCGGGGTGACGGTCCCCTGGTACGACCTCACCGTCTGCGGACCGGCCGCCGTGCGGGTCGGCCGGTTCCGGCTGGAGCCCGACGCCGGACTCGACCGGCTCCGGCACGCCGACACCGTGATCGTCCCCGGCTGGGCCGACATCGACGAGGACCCGCCCGCCCCCCTGGTCGACGCGGTGCGCGAGGCACACGAGGCAGGCGCACGTGTGGCCTCCCTGTGCACGGGCGCGTTCGTACTGGCCGCGGCAGGGCTTCTCGACGGGCGGCGCGCCACCACGCACTGGGCGCACACCGAGGCCCTGGCCGACCGCCACCCCGGGGTGGCGGTCGACCCGGACGTGCTCTACGTGGACAACGGCAGCGTGCTCACCTCCGCCGGCAAGGCCGCCGCGCTGGACCTGTGCCTGCACCTCGTGCGCCTCGACCTGGGCTCGTCGGTCGCCAACGCCGTCGCCCGCCGGCTGGTCGTACCGCCGCACCGGGCCGGCGGCCAGGCCCAGTTCGTCACCGCCCCGGTTCCCGACCAGGACGACCACCCGCTCGCCGCCCTGCTCCCGTGGGCCATCGAACGGCTCGACCAGCCGCTGACCGTGGAGGACCTGGCCCGCCGGGCGGGCATGAGCTCCCGCCACCTGGGCCGCCACTTCAAATCGGTGACCGGCACGACCCCTCTGCAGTGGCTGCTGACCCAGCGCATCCGGCACGCACAGGAACTGCTGGAGAAGACCGACGACAGTGTCGACAGCATCGCGACGGCCACCGGCATGGGGACCTCCACGACCCTGCGCCGCCATTTCAACCGCACGATCGGCGTGCCCCCGGACGCGTACCGCAGGACGTTCCGCTCCCGGACGCCCTGATCCCGGACGGCGCTACGCCCGCCCGACGCTGCGCAGAACGGCGAACACCCCTCGTACGCGGGTGCCGTCCGGCATCTGCCAGGAGCCGCTGACCTGGGCGGTCACACCCTGCGGAGGGAGCGTCGAACCGGCCGGGGCGGGCCGCAGGACCCGGTGCACACGGAGGGTCGTGCCCTGCGGCGTGGTCAGCGCGGTGCCCTCCTGGTCGTCGGCGGCGGTGAAGTCCGTGGGAAGGGAGCCGTCACCGGTGCCGGTGACGATGACCTCGCGCTCGGGGAGGTTGCTCAGGTTCTGGTCCTGGGCCTGCACCCGGCCCTCGATCAGGGCCGCCAACTGGCCGGCCAGCACGGCGTCCTGGCAGCCGTCGTAGGCCCAGCGCCTCCCCAGCACGCCGTGCTCCATCGTGCCCACGAGGGCGTGTTCCGCCCCTTCGAGCGGGGCACCGCGATAGGTGAGAGGCACCAGGTACGTGGTCGGCCGGGGTCCGCGGGTGTCGGTGGCCACGATGAACTCGATCCCCACCTCGCCCCGCGGATCGTCGAGCCGGAAGCCGCCGGCCTTCGCCAGCTCCGGTCCGGCCGCGCCACCGCGGTACCACGGCCGGGAAGGGAGCCAGGAAGTGAGCAGGTCCAGCTTGCTCGGCTCGAGGGTCGTGTCGTGGATGACGGCCATGCCGGAGGATCCCTTCCGTTGCGTCCGTGCGGGCGCTCACACTTTCGCATCCGCGTGCCGTCGCAGAGCCCCCGGGGCCGGGGTCCGAGGGCGTAGCTTCGGATACCGGACGCCACGAGGAGGAGATCGGCATGACCGAGCCGGCGGGTGGAGTGATCTGTGACATCACGATCTCGGCCGACGGGTACGCGGCCGGACTCGACCAGACCGAGGAACGGCCGTTCGGAGACGACGGCGGAGACGGATCGGGTGCCGGGCTGCACTCCTGGATGTTCGACACACCCGACGAGAACCGGGCCGAGATCGACCGGCTGAACACAGCCGGGGCGTTCATCATGGGGCGCAATATGTTCGGCCCGGTGCGCGGCGCGTGGGACCGGCCGTGGAACGGCTGGTGGGGTGGCGATCCGCCGTTCCACGCGCCGGTGTTCGTGCTCACCCACCACGCCCGCGAGCCGCAGCCGATGGACGGCGGCACCACGTACCACTTCGTCACCGACGGCATCGCGTCGGCCCTCGCCCAGGCACGTGCGGCGGCCGGTGACGGCGATGTCACGGTCCTCGGCGGCGCGACCACCGTCAACCAGTACCTCGCCGCCGGCCTGATCGACGAGCTGCGGCTGCACATCGCGCCGCTCACGCTCGGCGCCGGCACGCGGCTGTTCGAAGGCGTCCCGCCCCTGAAACTGGAGCAGGTCATGTCGCGGGCGGCGAGCCGGGTCACGCATGTGACCTACCGCGTGCTGCCCTGAAGCGCGCGCCGGCCGTCACCTTCGAGACACCCCTGGGGGAGTGACCGATCCGGGGCCGGCCGGGCGGCTGCGCCGGGTCTGGGGCCCACGGGGGCCGAGAAGCCAGCGTGCCGTCGCGTCCGCGCTCACCCTGGCGGCGGTCCTGGGGCTCGGCGCGTGGGACGTCCGGGCCGTCCACGACGGCACCGCCCGACGGCCTGATGTGCGCTCAGTCGCCCACCGTGCTGCGGAAGCCGCGCAGGGCAACGGACAGCAACGGCCGGTGCCGGGTGAGGACGGACAAGGGACCTGCGGGCTCAGCCGTGACGCGGCCGCGGCCCAGCGCCGGTCGTCCGCTGATCCGCATGGGGACGCGGCACACGGTGCCGTCGGACAACTGCTGGATCAGACGGCCGCGGGCGGGCAGCCGGACGGGCAGCCGCAGTACGTCGCCGTAGGTGAAGCGGACGGGCGGAACGCCGGCGGCGGTCAGTTCCGCCCGGGCGCTCCGGCTGTCCACGCGGAGCGTGATCGTGCCCGGCTCCTTCGGGATGCCCCACAGCGCCCGCCCCCCGGCGAGGGACCGTTCGTCGTCGACCCAGGCGGCCACGGTGCTGGCGGCGACGCGGTGCCCGTGCCGTACGGCCAGGGCGATGAGGAACTCGCGGTAGGCGAGGACCCCGCCGGGCCGGTAGTCGGCCCAGAAGGTGACCAGTGTGGCGCGCCGCCGCACGATCCACGGGCGGACCCCGGCGGGGAGGGACCAAGGCGGCAGCTCGGCCACGGGGACGCGCCACAGAGAGACGACCATGTCGCCGGTGAGACGCCACGGCGAGGGAGGAAAGGGGACGGCCGGCTGCTCCACGGTGCGACCCCTCTCCTCGGCTCGGACTCGTACGGGGGCACGGGCGGCCGTGTCCGCTTCTGCTGCGATGGTGCCTGTGCCGAAGGACGCGCGCAAAGGGTGCGGGTCAGCGGTCCTTGGCCAGTGCCACGAGTTCGGCGAACAGCCCGCCGGCGTTGACGAGGTCCTCGTAGGTCCCCTGTTCGACGATCCGGCCCTTGTCCATGACGAGGACGCGGTCGGCGAGGCGGGTGTTCTCCAGTTGGTGGGTGACGACGATCGTCATGCGCTCGGCGGCGATCCTCTTGATCTCCAGGAAGATGGCGTGTTCGCCACGGGCGTCCATCTGGGACGTCGGCTCGTCCAGGATGAGGAGCGGCGTCCGGCGGTACAGGGCGCGTCCGCACACCAGGCGCTGCCACTGGCCGCCGGAGAGCTCGGCGCCGCCCCACAGCTCCTTCGCAAGGAGCGTGTCGAGCCGGTGGGGCAGTTTCTCGATCGCCTCGCGCATGCCGACGGCGTCGACCACGTCCCACACGGGACCGTCGTCGAACGTCTTCGGCTGTCCGAGGGTGATGTTCTCGCGGGCGCGCAGGGGCCAGCAGGCGAAGTTCTGCGGCACGAGCGCGGTGCGTTTCCACACGGCGTCGGGGTCGGCGTGGGCGAGGTCGACGCCGTCCCACAGCACGCGTCCCTTGTCGGCCAGGAGGATCCCGGTGATCAGCTTGGCGAGGGTGGACTTGCCCGAGCCGTTCTCGCCGACGATCGCCAGGATCTCGCCCCGGCGGAGGGTGAGCGACACCCCGGCGACGGCCGGTTCGTCCTTGCCCGGGTACCGGTGGACGACCTCGTCGAGGCGGATTTCGTCGACGCGTTCGGGGATGGCCGACTCGCCGCGCCGCGGGGCGCGTTCGGCGGCCAGATCGAGGAAGGCCCGCATGTCGGCCAGATAGAGCGAGGTGTGGAACATCGCGGCGCCGTGGATGACGAACTGGCCGAGCGCGGCGAGGGTGGTCTGCACGGCGACGACGGCCGTGGCGGCGACGGGCAGGGCGACCCGGCCACCGGCGGCCAGCCAGGCGAGGGTGGCCCAGGTGCACAGCAGGAACACCCCGCCCAGGGCGCTGGTGGTCAGCACGATGCGCAGCTGACGCGGGGCGGCGGTGAGGGTGCGCTGGTCGATGCGGTCGGACAGGGCCCGGTACCAGTAGATGAGATAGCCGGTCATGCCGTTGGCGCGGACCTCGTCGCCGAACCGGGAGTAGGTGGCCCACCAGCGCATCATGGAGCGCACGTTGCGGTCGCCGACGTTGAGGTAGTGGGTCTCGTAGTCGACGCGCGCGGACAGGACGGCTCCGGCGCCGGCCGGCAGGACGGCCAGGAGCAGCAGGGGCAGCATCAGCGGGTGCAGTGCCGTGATGACTCCGCTCGCTGCGATCATGCGGATCAGGGCGGACAGGAACCGCTGCGCGTCCTGGACCATCAACCGGGTGCGGGTGACCCCGACTTCGGCGGCTTCCTGCCGGTCGGCGAAGCCGTCCTCGCCGTAGGCGGAGCTCTCCACCCGGCACACCGCGGCGACCAGGGCGATGTCCGCTTCGGTCATCAGCAGAGGAGTGATGCGGCCGTCGGCGTAGGAGGCGAGGGCGCCGCTGACCCGGCCCACGGCCGCGGCTGCCGTCACCACGACGAGGGCGGGCAGCGCACCGTGCAGCCGTTCGGAAACAGTGCCGCCGCCGAGGACGTGCGTCATGGCCCGCGCGGTGGACGCGAGGACGACGGCCGCCGCGAGACCGGTGAGGAGCTGGCACGCGAGGAGCAGGACGACGCCGGCCCTGTCGACGGCCCACGCCATCCGCGCGGTGTGCCCGAGGACCGAGGGAAGGCGGCGGCACATCGCACCGAAACCGGCGTCGGCCAGCGGGTTCTTGCCGTACTTCCCGCCGAAGGTGAGAGTCGCGGGTGGGGGAGGGGGCGGAGTGTTCTGGTCAGCGGTCGAGGTGTCGGTCGTGGTCACCCGGTTCCTCCTGGAGGTCCGTGCCGCGCCCGGACGGCTCGGCGGTGCACGGCCTAACGACGTGGCGCCCGAATCGAACGCGCTCGATTCCGGACGTGCGGGGACCCTTGCCGCACAAGGGATCGACCGGGGCGGCTCGTTGCTGGGGCCGATCCCGGGAGCGCGGAGTTGGCCGAATCGCGGAGGCTTGAAACACCTGTGGCGTGTGGGATTTCGGCGGCCTCCGGAGTCGGGGAATCCGATGCCGGGTCATCTCCCCAGGGCGACGGTGTCACCGCATCCCGCGTCGCCGCCTCGGGACACCACTGGGCGAACGGCGCGACAGGGCGGGCTCCGGTGGCGCTGGGTGAGGCGATCGAGCGGCTGTCACGGGTGTCCGTCGAGGAGAAGGCGACGGCCTCCGGACGCCCGACCGGCCCCCGGTGGTCGGAAAAATCCCTTTCTTGCTGTTTTGTCCTGGCAGGCGTGGTTAACCGAGGAGAGTGCGCGAGGGACGGACGCCGGAGCACGAGGGGCCGGCGACGGGCCCCGGCACCCGGCCGGACGCGCCGGAGCGCGGCGGCGCACGGCGTAGGCCGTCGCCGCGGGCGGCCCGGTTACCGACGAGAGCAGAGCCACGGGCGGTGCCTGAGGGAGAGGACCCATGAGCGATATGGCGAACATGAGCACCGGGCGTGCTCAGCAGGCCGGTCAGACGGCGAAGCAGGAGGCGTCGGCCACGGCCGGTCAGGCCAGGCAAGGGGCGAGTGAGGTCGTCGGCACGGCCGCCGAACAGGTCAGAGCCGTCACCGGTGAGGCCAGGGCACAGGCCGGCGCGATGGCCGGTGACCTGCGGTCGCGGGTCGCGGAGGAGGCCGAGAGCCAGGCGCGACGCGGAGCGCAGGTGATGCGGGAGTGGGCGGACGACCTGTCCGGTCTCGCGAAGAGCGCCGACAAGGACTCACCCGCCAAGAGCCTCGTGGCGCAGGCGGCCGACCGTGGTCACCGAGCCGCCGACTACCTGGACTCACGAGGCGTGGGAGGCGTGGCCGGCGACCTCCAGGACTTCGCCCGCCGACGTCCCGGCGCCTTCCTCGGCGGGGCGGTGCTGGCCGGGTTCGCCGTCGGGCGGCTGGCCAAGGCCGGCAGCAAGGCGGACGGTTCCGGCGCGTCGGCGCCGTCACGCACCTCCGGCTCACAGAGCCTGCCCGAGGACGCGGCGCCGCCGGGGCTGCCGGGTTACGGGGAGGCGTGAGATGGCATCGATCACGCCACACGCCCCGCAGCGACACGCCGCCAAGCACCGCGGGCAGGAGGACGCCTCGGTCGGGGAGCTGCTGTCGACGGTGACGTCGGACGTGCAGCAACTGCTGCACCAGGAGGCGGAACTGGCCAAGGCCGAGATCCGCGAAGAGGCCACCAAGGCGGGCAAGGCCGCCGGGATGTTCGGCGGCGCCGGTTTCGCCGGCTACATGGTGGCCCTCTTCCTGACCCTTGCGGCGATGTTCGCCCTGGGCAACGTCATGGACTTGGGATGGGCCGCGCTGATCGTCACCGCGGTGTGGGCAGTGATCGGACTGATCCTCTACCGCCGGGGCCGGACGCAGATGCGCACGGTGTCACCGAAGCCTGAGCAGACCATGCAGACGCTGAAGGAGGACATGCAATGGGCACGGCACCCGACCAGATAAGGGCCGACATCGAGAACACGCGGGAGAGACTGTCCGAGGACGTCTCCCGGCTGGCCGACCGCGCTCACCCCCGGCGGATCGTACGGCGCCGCACCCGGCGCGTCCGCGGCGCACTGCACGGTGCCCGGGAACGGGTGATGGGCAGCGCCTCGGAGATCACCGGGCAGACCTCCGACCGCACACAGCGGGCAGCCCAGTCGATGCAGGACACCACGGGCCAGGTCGCGGACACCGCTCGCCAGGCGGCCGAGCAGGCGGGTCAGGCGGCACGGCAGGCCCCGGAGCAGGCGATGCGGCAGACGCAGGGCAACCCGCTGGCGGCCGGCCTGATCGCTTTCGGCGCGGGACTGCTGACCGCCTCGCTGCTGCCCACGTCACAGGCAGAGGAGAAGGCGGCCGAGCGGGCCGGGCAGGCTGTCGAGCCGGTGAAACAGGCCGCGCTGGAGTCCGCGCAGCACTTGAAGGAGGACGCCACCGAAGCCGGCCGCCAGGCCGCCCAGGAGGTCAAGGACACCGCCTCCGACGCCGCCCGCACCACCAAGGAACAGGCAAGGGAGCAAGCCGGGCAGGTCACCGACCAGGCCCGTCAGTCCGCCCAGAGCACGGCCGAGGAAGCGCGCGGGCAGACCCGCAGCACCGGACCGTAGACACCCCGCCGCCCGCCGGGTCAGCCGTACGCGGACACCAGCGCGACCCACCGACCCACTGTTTCCGGAGACGATCGCAGTGACATCACCCAGCTCCGGCTCGACCATGGAGAACCATCCCGACATCCTCGACATGCGCCAACGCCACGCCATGGCCGAGCGCGCCACGACGACCTCCCGGGCGCAGACGATAGAGACGCTGGCCCTGCTCACGGGTCTCTACCTCGCCGCCTCCCCGTGGATCGTCGGATTCAACGGCGGGGGCTTCGCCCGGCTGGCCGTCACCAACCTGATCACCGGCATCGGCTACGCCCTGCTGATGAGCGGCGGCTTCGGCCGTGCCTACGACCGCACGCACAGCATGGCGTGGGCCGCGTGCGCCCTGGGCGTATGGACGATCGTCGCGCCCTGGGTGGTGGCAGGCAACGTCGACACCACCCGCACCGTCGTCAACAACATCATCACGGGAGTGATCGCACTGTTGCTCGCCCTCGCCGCCAGTGCGGCGGCGTCCATGCGCTCCGACAGGAGCGGACAGGGCCGCGCGTACGGGGGCGGACACGGCGGAGCCGACCGCTGATCTTCCACCACCCGGCCACGCACGACACGACCGGGACCCATCCAGATAGGAAATTCAGGAGACAGCATGATCACCCGAGAGCAGATCCCCACCGTGCTGGACCACCCGGTCCATGACGCCAGGGGCGACAAGATCGGCGACGCCCGGCACGTCTTCTTCGACGACGTCACCGGCGAGCCCGAGTGGGTCAGCGTACGGACCGGCATGTTCGGCACCAGCGAGTCCTTCGTGCCCATCCATGACGCGGCCGTCGTCGAGGACCACCTCGAGGTGCCGTTCGTCAAGGACCAGGTCAAGGACGCGCCCAACGTCGACGTCGATGCCGGTGGCCACCTGTCCGAGCAGGAGGAACAGCGCCTGTACGAGCACTACGGCATCGACTGGGACACCGCCTGGCAGGACGCGCATTCCGGCACCGGCCAGGTCACCGACACCGCCGGCACCGCCGGCACCGCCGAGAACGCCATGACGCGGTCCGAGGAGGAAATGCACGTCGGCGTCGAACGCCGTGAGGCCGGCCGGGCGCGGCTGCGCAAGTACGTCGTCACCGAGGAGCAGCAGTACACCGTCCCCGTGCGGCATGAAGAGGTCCGCGTCGAGCGCGAGCCGATCACCGACACCAACCGGGACAGGGCCATGTCCGGCCCGGACATCACCGAGGCGGAGCACGACGTCACCCTCTACGAGGAGCAGCCCGTGGTGGAGACCAGGGCGGTACCGAAGGAGCGGGTGCGTCTGACCACCGAAGAGGTCACCGAGGAGGAGACCGTCACAGGCGAGGTGCGCAAGGAACGCATTGAGACCGAGGGAACCGACGAGTCGGGAGACCGGCGGCGGCGCCCCTGATCCTGATCCCCAGTGAGCGCCCGGGAGGGAGGACCGAGGGTCCTCCCTCCCGGCGTCATCGCCGGGCCAGCGCCAGCACGCTCAGGCCGAACATCAGCACACCCAGGGGGAGATGGACCGACGGGACGTGCGCGATGCCGAGTACGACCTGGGCCGAGGCGAGCGCGAGGAAGCCCGACGCGTGCACGACGGGCCGGGGCGAGCCGCCGCCCGGCTTCCAGGCCAGGACCGCCGCGAGCAGGTACAGCATCGACGCCCCGTACATCACGCGGGCTCCGGCACTGTGCAGGGTCTCTCCGTAGGACGAGGTCAGCAGCAGTCCGGCGGAGATCGCCTGAAGGAAGATGGTCAGGGTCTGCAGGGCGATCGCGATCCGCAGGAAGGTGGAGCCGCGCTGTTCGATCGCCGTCGCCGTCACGTCGGTTGCCATGTCACAGTCCCCTTTTCCGCCCTCGCGGCGGTAGATCGATAAGGTCTCACCGGTCCGACGAGGCGGGCCCGGGAAAGGTAAGGCGAGGGGGCCGCGGAAGCATGGGGACCGACGGGACCGGGGCGGATGAGACAGCCGGCGAGCGACGGCAACTGATCAATGTGGCTTACCGGTTGCTCGGTTCGGTGAGTGAGGCCGAGGACGCCGTTCAGGAGGCCTACGCACGCTGGTTCGCGCTTCCCCCAGCTCGGCAGGAAGAAGTCCTTTCCCCCGGCGCCTGGCTGTCGACGGTGACCAGCCGCATCTGCCTGGACCTGCTCGGCTCGGCCCGGGCCCGCCGCGAACGGTATGTCGGCGCGTGGCTGCCCGAGCCGCTGCCCGACCGCACCGAGTGGGGGCACGCGGGCGGTGCCGATCCCGCCGACCAGATCGTCCAGGACGAGTCGGTGACCGTGGCCTTCCTCGTCGTCCTGGAGTCGATGACCCCCGCCGAGCGGGTGGCGTTCGTCCTGCACGACGTCTTCCGGTACCCGTTCGCCGAGATCGCCGACGTCCTCGGCCGAACCCCCGCCGCCTGCAAGCAACTTGCCGCCTCGGCCCGGCGCCGGGTGAGCGTCGCGCGCTCCCGGGCGACGACGACCGGCCAGGCCGATGTGGTGCGGCACGTCAAGGAGGCGTGGGAGAGCAAGGACATCGCAGCCCTCGTCGCTCTCCTCGACCCGGCCGCCGTGATGACCGCCGACGGCGGCGGCATGGTCGGAACCGTCCTGCGCCCGGTCGAGGGCGGGACGCGCATCGCCCAGTACATGGTCGCCATCGCCGACAAGGCTCCGGGGCTCGAACTCGTGGAGCGATCGGTCAACGGTGTGCCGGGCCTGGTGGCCCGGCGCGCCGGTGTCGTCATGACCGTGGCCTCGTTCGACGTGTCCGACGGGCGCGTCACCCGGATCTGGGCCGTCCGCAACCCCGAGAAGCTACGGCCGTGGACGCGGGAGAGCTAGCTGCCTCTCGCCTGTGGGGCCTGTGAACGGAACAGCGAGCTGTGGCGCGTGGGGTGTTTGCGACACATCCTGCCCGCCTTGCGTCCGTCCTCGCTCACCTCCGTCCGCTTCCCTGCACATTCATTTGGAAAATGCCAAAGCGTTCACCTGCGCCGAGCACATTCCGTAGTGTCGTGCTCACGTTCGCGGGAACGGCCGTGCAGGGGGAGGGGGTTCGGCGTGCCCGGAATCGACGAGAGTCTGCTGGAGGCCATGCGGCTGCCAGGTGCTCGAGGGGCGTCGGTGGTCGACTGGATCAGTGGTCTCGCACTGGGTGCGGTGGGTGACGCACCCGGTGGCGACGTGGAGGCGACGGCTGCGGAGACCGCGGAACTCGCCCGCCTCGCCACCGAGAGCGGCGCCCTCGCCCTGACCGGTGGGGAGCCGGGTGGACCGCCGGATGACGACCCGGGCGGGCCGTCCGGCAAGGAACCCCCCGTACAGGACCTGATCATCACCAACGCCGACTCGTACCACCTGCTCAGGTTCGTCACCACGACCTTCGACAGCACCGTGTTCGTGCACTTATGGCTCGACCGCCGCGAAGGGAACCTGGCCCTGGCCCGCATCCGGCTGGCCGAGATGACGGACCGGCTGGTGCTCGGATGACCACGTCGACCCTGACGGCGCGCTCGGGCGAACCGGCCTCGGCCACGCTCGGCACCCTCGCCGCGCAGGGCGCCACCGGCGCCCTGTCCACCGAGTCGGGGATCGTCTACCTCGCGGCGGGACACGTCGTCCACGTCGAATCCGCTGTCACACCCGACCTCGGCGACCTGCTCACCCACAGCGGTGCGCTCGCCCCGGACGGCTGGTGGGAGGCGATCGACCGGGCCGGCCGCCGCTGCCGCGTCGGACGGCAGCTGGTGGACAGCGGCCACCTCGCCGCCGGCGCGCTGGAACTGTGCCACCTGGGCGCCCTGTTCGACGCGGCGTACTTCGTCCTCGCCCATGACGGACCCGCGCTGCGGTTCCGCCCCGGAGCCGCGCACTGGCTCGGAGCGGTCCGTTCGGTACCGGTGGACACCGTCCTGCGCGAGTCCAGACGCCGTCGCGAACTGCTGCACCGCATATGGCCCGAGCCCGCCGTCGACCGAGCGCCTCTCGCCCGGGTGCCCGGGCCGGACACCGCCGACCTGCCGGCCCGCCGCGGCCGGACGCTCGCCCAGGTCGACGGTGTCCGCACCGCCGCCCAGATCGCCACGGCACTCGCCTGCCGCACGTTCCACACCCTCGTGGAACTCCGTCGCCTCGCCGCGGCCGGGCTGGTGGCCCCCGTTGCCCCCCTGGCCCCCGCCTCTTCCCCAGCCCCAGCCCCAGCGTCCGCCCCCGCCACCGCGTCCGCCGAGCCGGGCCCCACCCCTCGTCCCGCGGCACCGGACGAGCCCGACACCGCACTGCTGCGACGGCTCCTGCACGCCTTGGAGGCACTGTGATCCGCGCGCGAAGACAGCGTGCCGAAAGGAGACTGCTCATGGCCGTCGAGACCGACGTCCTGAACGAACTGCGTCGGCTCCGCACCCGTATACCCCGGCTGACGGGCTCGCTCGCGGCCACCGTCGACGGACTCGTCCTCGCCCACGACGTGCCGGACACCGAACCGGAGGGACTCGCGGCGCTCACCGCCGCCGCCCTGGGCGTCGCCTACCGCATGACCGACGCCGCCGCCCGCGGGGACTTCCGTGAACTGCTGGTGCGGGGCTCCGGAGGCTACGTGGCGACCTACGCCGCCGGAACGACCGCCGTCCTCACCCTCCTCGCCGAGGACCGCGTCAACGTCGGCCGCCTCCACCTCGAAGGCCGGCGCAGCGGCGCCCGGATCGCCGACCTCGTGGCCACGCGCGTGGTGCCCGGCACCGGCCGCCACGCCGACCGGCCCGCGCCCGAAGAACACCTCGCCACGGTGGCCCCGGCCACGGACCGCCCCATCGGCACCCTCCCGGTACGCACCCCGCAGCGGCCCCCGACCCAGCCGCGCCCGCAGACCGGCATCTGAGCCATCCGAACCGCCTGACCCACCGAAGTGCAAGACCGAAGGAAAGGAACCGAGCGCATGGCCAACACGGAGACCGCGCTGAAGGAATGCCTGAGCTCCATCGACGGAGCGACTGCCGTCGCACTCGTCGACTACACCAGCGGCATGGCCCTCGGCACCCTCGGCGGCAGCAAGGACTTCAACCTGGAAGTCGCCGCCGCAGGCAACACCGACGTCGTGCGCTCCAAGCTGCGCACGATGGAGCACCTGGGGCTGAAGGAGGAGATCGAGGACATCCTGATCACCCTGAACACCCAGTACCACCTCATCCGCCTCCTGAAGGGACGCGGAGGCAGCGGACTCTTCCTCTACCTCGTGCTCGACGGGAGCCGGGCCAATCTCGCGATGGCCCGCCACCAGCTGCGCCGCATCGAAGCCGACCTGGAGGTCTGAACCGGCACCACCGGACGGGAGCCCTCCGCCACGGACCCGTAGCGGAGGGCCCCTCCATGTCGCGCGGCGACGACCAACGCGCGGCCGGCCGCGTCTACGGTGGGTGCCATGACGGCATCCCTGGACGTGCTCGTGGTGGGCGCGGGCCCGACCGGACTGGCCCTCGCGACCCAACTGCGCGCCTGCGGCACCCCGTCCCGGATCGTGGACCGCTCGCTTGACCGCGCCCGGGAGTCACGCGCCCCGGCGATCCAGCCCCGGACCCTGGAGATGCTGTCGGCGTTCGGCGCGGCGGACGACCTCGTCGACCGGGGCAGTACGGCGGTCCGGCTGCACCTGCATCTGCCCCGACGGGTGCTGCGGGTGCCGGTGTTCGACGTCGGCTGCGACGACTCGCCGTACCCCTTCCTGCTCTTCCTCCCGCAGTCGGAGACGGAGGCCGTCCTGACGGATCGTCTGGCCGCGCGGGACGTGCCGGTGGAGCGGGGCACCGAGCTGCTGAGCGCCGAACCGGAGAGCGACCACGTCATCTGCCGCCTGCGCGACCGGGACGGGACCGAGGAGACCGTACGGGCCCGCTACGTCGTCGGCTGTGACGGGGCGCACAGCACCGTGCGTGCCCAGGCGGGCATCGGCTTCGAGGGGTACGCCTACCCGCAGACGTTCCTGCTGGCGGATCTCGAGGCCGACGGGCTGGAGCCGGGAGTCGCGCACACGTACATGACCGCGGCCGGGCTGCTGTTCTTCTTCCCTCTCGGCACTCCGGCCACCTGGCGGATGATCGCGATGCACCCGCCGGGCGCCCCTGGTGGCGAGGTGACCCTTGGCCTCCTCCAGCGGATCGCCGACGACTGGACACCCGACCGACCGTCCCTGCGCGACCCGGTCTGGATGACGAGCTTCCGCATCCACAACCGCGGCGCCACCCACTACCGCAGGGGCCCGTTCTTCCTCGCCGGCGACGCGGCGCACATCCACAGCCCGGCCGGGGGGCAGGGCATGAACACCGGCATCCAGGACGCGCTCAACCTGGGCTGGAAACTCGCCCACGTCTGCCGCGGCGCCGCACCGGAGGCGCTGCTGGACACGTACGAGGCGGAGCGCGCCCCGGTCGGCCACGGCGTACGCCGCCTCACCGACCGGGCGTTCACCGTCGGTACGAGCAGTCACCCGGCCCTGCGGCTGGCACGGACGCGGCTCGCCCCCCTCCTGGCCCCTCTGCTGCTGCGCGCGACCGGTGCCCGGGCACGTCTCTTCCGTACGGTCTCCGAACTCGGCATCCACTACCGCCGCGGCCCCGCCTCCGGCACCGGACCGCTCCGGCCGCGCCGGGGTCCGCGCGCGGGAGACCGCCTGCCCGACACCCCCGCCGGACTCCAACGGCGCATCGCCGGGCCGGGCTACCACCTGCTGCTCACCGGCCCCGCCGGCCTCTGGCTCCAGGACCCGCCGCTTGGCGGACGGCACGGCCTGGTGAGCGTGCACCACCTGGACACGCGAAGCCCGTGGCCCGGCGTCACCCACGCCCTCGTACGGCCCGACGGATACGTGGGTTACGTGGCCCGCGGCACCGACCTCACGGGCCTGCGCGCCCACCTCGACCGCTGGCTGCCGGCTCCCTAGGCCCCAAGGCCCGCGAGCCACTCGATCAGGAGCCGGTTGGTGTCGGCCGGGCGCTCCTGCTGGACGAAGTGACCGCAGCCGTCCAGCAGGTGCGAGGCCCTCAGGCCGGGCAGCGTGGTCGGGTACGCCTCGATCGCGTCGGCCAGCCAGGTCGTGGACGCGTCCAGGCGGCCCCCGATGAACAGCGACGGCTGGGTGACGGGGGCGCCGGCGAAGTCCGCCAGGTCCTCCCAGTCGCGGTCCATGTTCCGGTAGCGGTTCAGGGCGCCGGTCAATCCCGTGCGTTCGAACTCCGCGGCGTAGACGTCGAGCTCGGCCTCGCTCAGCCAGTCCGGCAGCCGGCCGACGGGAAACCGGTCGCGCAGCCGGCCGCCGCGGGCCACGAAATGGGGGTCGGCCCCGGGCCGCGTGTCCGCCGACAGGGCCGCGTAGAAACCGGCGAGCCAGCCGCGCACGTCGGGCTCGATCTCCGCCTCGGCCCGGCCGGGCTCCTGGAAGTAGGAGACGTAGAACTCCTCGTCGCCGCCCATTCGCGCGAAGACCTCGCTCGGCCGCGGCCCGCCGGGCGGGGTGTAGGGCACGCTCAGCAGCCCCACCGCGCGGAAGACGTCCGGCCGGACCAGCGCGGAGGTGGCCGCGATGGTCGCTCCCCAGTCGTGCCCGACGAGCACGGCGGACGGTTCGCCCAGGGCCTCCACCACGGCGACGTTGTCCGCCACCAGGTCGAGCATGCGGTACGCGTCCGTCCGCGAGGGCCGGGACGAGCGTCCGTAGCCGCGTACGTCCACGGCGGCCGCGCGGTGGCCGGCCGCGGCCAGAGCCGGGAGCTGGTGGCGCCAGGAGTACCAGGACTCGGGGAATCCGTGCAGCAGGAGCACGAGCGGGCCGGCTCCCTGCTCCACGAGGTGGGTACGGCCGGCGGGTGTGGGCACCAGGCGGTGAGTGCGGTCGGCGGCGGACGTCTGCGGCATGGATCCTCCCGCGATCCGGAGGGGCGCTCGGTCCACCGATCATCCAGCGCCCGCCGCGCCGCACGCGAAGCCTGTTGCCGGTCCGGCAAAAGGCTCAGCCGTGGTACGTGATGTACCCGTTGTGGTCCGGGTCGGAGCCGCTTCTGGTGTACGAGTGCACGTCGGCGCGGCTGCCGGACGGCTTGTACACGTAGATCGTGTCCTTGTCGTTGTTCCACATGAAGTTGCAGTTGTCGCGGTAGACGACGTTCCTGGTGTCGGAGTCGGACCCGTTGCCGCCGCGCAGCTTCACGTAGTCACCCGGCTGAAGGGTGTGGCTCGCGGTGAAGGTGAACGTGTTGCCCGCGGCGTCCTTCACGACGTACCCCTTGAGGTTCACCGTCGTGGAACGCGAGTAGTTCTTGATGGTCAGGTACTCCTCGGCGGTGTTCCCGCCCGAGCAGCGGTTGGAGTCGCTGCCGGGAGCGTCGTACTGGATGCCCCGGATCTTCAGCGCGGAGTCGTACTCGGCGGCCTGGGCCGGAACCGCCGAGAGGGCGGTGAGGGCCCCGGCAGCGACGGCCGTGGTGGCGACAAGGCGTATACGCATGGACGTTCGTCCCCCCTGCATGGCCTTCAGGTGAAGGCGATGTGATGGTTCGGTGAAGCATCCGGATCGTACACGCTTCAAGTACGCAGCAGGGCGGGTCCGGTGACATCGCCACCGGACCCGCCCCGCGGGGTGTATGACGTCAGGCGCCGCTGGCCCGCAGCATCTCCTCGCGCTCGACGATCTTCACGCGCTCGCGGCCCTCGGACTCGCCCAGAGCCTTCTCCGCGGCGTCCAGCTTGTACCAGCCGTCCCAGGTGGTGAAGCGGATGTCGCGCTCGGCGAGGAACGCGTCCACGGCCTCGGGGGCGGGGGCCGCGGGCGTGTGCAGTCTGCCGTCCGCGTAGTCGGCCAGCAGGTTCGCCACGGTCTCGTTGGCGTCGCCCTTGGTGTGCCCGATGAGGCCGATGGGGCCGCGCCGGATCCAGCCCGTGACGTACGTGGACTGCAGGTGCTCGCCGGACTCCTGCATGACCCGGCCGCCCTCGTCCGGGACGGTGCCGGAGTCGATGTCCCACGGGAGCTTGGGGAGCTTGTCGGACAGGTAGCCCACCGCGCGGTACACCGCGCCCACGTCCCAGGTGTGGAAGGTGCCGGTGCCCTTGACGTTGCCCGTGCCGTCCAGCTCCGTGCGCTCGGTGCGCAGGCCCACGACCTTGCCGTCCTCACCGAGGATCTCGACCGGCGACTCGAAGAAGTGCAGGAAGAGTTTGTGGGGCCGGTCGCCGGTGTCGCGGATCGCCCAGTTCTCCAGGGTCTTCGCCACCATGTCGGCCTGCTTGTTGCCGCGCCGCGTGGCGATCGAGCCCTCGTCGTAGTCGATGTCCTCGGGGTCGACGATGACCTCGATGTTGGGGGAGTGGTCGAGCTCCCGCAGCTCCATCGGGCTGAACTTCGCCTGCGCCGGGCCGCGGCGGCCGAACACGTGGATCTCCTTGGCCCGGTTGGCCTTCAGGCCCTCGTGGACGTTGGCCGGGATCTCGGTGGGCAGCAGCTCGTCCGCCGTCTTGGCCAGGACGCGCGCGACATCGAGCGCGACGTTGCCGACGCCGAGCACGGCGACCTTCTCCGCCTCCAGCGGCCAGGTGCGCGGCACGTCCGGGTGGCCGTCGTACCAGGACACGAAGTCCGCGGCGCCGTACGAACCGTCGAGATCGATGCCCGGCAGCGAGAGCGCCCGGTCGGCCATCGCGCCGGTGGCGAAGATCACGCCGTCGTAGAACGCCCGCAGGTCGTCCAGGCCGATGTCGGTGCCGTAGTCGACGTTGCCGAAGAGCCGGATCTGCGGTTTGTCGAGCACCTGGTGCAGCGCGGTGATGATGCCCTTGATCCGCGGGTGGTCGGGGGCGACGCCGTAACGGATCAGTCCGAACGGAGCCGGCATGCGCTCGAAGATGTCGATGGACACGCCGGGTTCGGCGGCCACCTCGGACTTGAGCAGGGCGTCGGCGGCGTAGATCCCGGCGGGGCCGGATCCGACGATGGCTACCCGCAGGGGGCGGGGCATGGTCAGGTTCCCTTCGAGCGGCGACAAGCGATCTCGACGGGAAGCCTAAACTAAGGCAAGCCTAAGTCGGTACGGGGGTCCGGCCTATGAGCTCATAAGGCTACTTTATGGGTGGTCCTGGTGGTGCTTATGGCAGGGGCTGCTCAGCCCAGATCACCTTGCCCGCGGGCAGATAACGCGTCCCCCAGCGCTCCGAGAGCTGCGCCACGAGGAACAGACCGCGTCCGCCCTCGTCCGTCATGGTGGCGTACCGCAGGTGCGGCGAGGTGCTGCTGCTGTCGAACACCTCGCAGATCAGGTTGCGGTCGCGCAGCACCCGGACGCGCATGGGGCCGCCGCCGTACCGGAGCGCGTTGGTGACCAGCTCGCTCAGGATCAGTTCCGTGCTGAACGTCAGCTCGTCCAGGCCCCACTCGGCCAGCTGCCTGCTGACCGCCGCCCGCACCTCGCCCACGGCCGCCGGATCGGCCGGCACCGGCCACTCGGCGACCCGGTCGGAGGCGAGCGCCCGGGTGCGCGCGACGAGCAGCGCGATGTCGTCGCTGGAGCGGGCGGTGAGCTGCGAGTCGAGCACGACCCGGCAGGTGTCCTCCGGGGACTGCCCGGCCCGGCTCAGCGCCTCGCGCAGCATGTCCAGACCGACGTCGATGTCCCGCTCCCGGTCCTCGACCAGCCCGTCGGTGTAGAGGACGAGCCGGCTGCCCTCCGCCAGCTCCAGCTCCGCCGTCTCGAACGGAAGACCGCCGAGCCCGAGCGGGGGACCGGCGGGCACGTCGGGGAACTCCACACTGCCGTCCGGGTGGATCAGCGCCGGCGGGGGATGCCCGGCCCGCGCGACAGTGCAGCGCCGGGAGACCGGGTCGTAGACGGCGTACAGACAGGTCGCGCCGGTGACCGGGGCGCTGCCGTCCTCCTCCGTCTCGTCCTGGTCGATCCGGCCGACCAACTCGTCCAGCAGGGCGATGAGTTCCTCGGGCGGCAGATCGAGGGCGGAGAAGTTGTGCACCGCGGTGCGCAGGCGGCCCATCGTCGCCGCGGCGTGCAGCCCGTGGCCGACCACGTCCCCCACCACGAGCGCGACCCTGGCCCCCGACAGCGGCAGCACGTCGAACCAGTCACCGCCCACCCCGGCCTGCGCGGGCAGATAACGGTAGGCGATCTCCAGAGCGCCCTGCTCGGGCAGGTTGCGGGGGAGCAGGCTGCGCTGGAGCGTCACCGCCATGCTGTGCTCGCGTGTGTAGCGGCGCGCGTTGTCGATGGAGACGGCGGCCCGCGCCACCAGTTCCTCGGCCAGGGCCAGCTCGTCCGCGTCGAAGGGCTCCGGCTTCTCGCAGCGCCAGAAGCCGACCACGCCGAGCACCAGGGCGCCGGCCCGCAGGGGCACGGTGATCAGGGAGTGGATGCCGTACTCGACGATCTGCGCGGAGCGCTCCAGGTCCTGTGCCTGCCAGCCCGGGGCCTCGCTCAGCCGGGGCTCCAGGACGGGGCCGCCGGTGGCGAGGCTGCGTCCCTGCGGGGAGGACTCGACGAACCTGATCCGCTCGCCGACCGGGTAGAGCGGCGCGTCCTTGCGGATCCCGCTCACCGCCGTCCGGCTGAGCGCGCCCACCGCGTTCGGCTGCCCGCCGCCCAGCACCGCGTCGAACAGGTCGACGGTGACGAAGTCGGCGAACCGGGGTACGGCGAGCTCCGTGAGCTCCTCCGCCGTGCGGGTCACGTCCAGGCTGGTCCCGATGCCCACTCCGGCGTCGTACAGCATGTTGAGCCGTTCCCGCGCGGTCTCGGCTCGCCCGGACAGGGCCCTCAGCTCGGTCGAGTCGCGCAGGGTGGCGACGCTGCCGGGCGGGACGCCCGCCCGGTCCGTGGTCCGCTGGTTGACGGCGAGGAGCCGGTCGCCGACGCGGTGCACTTCGTCCGTGGCGACGCGACCGGAGGCCAGCAGGTCGGCGGTGCCCGGGTCGAGACCCAGACCGAGGACGTGCCGGCCCTCGGCGTCGGCGGGCAGCCCCAGCAGCCGGTGCGCCTCGTCGTTCGCCAGCAGCAGGGTGCCCCCGTCGTCGACGATGAGCACGCCCTCCCGTACGGCGTGCAGTACGGCGTCGTGATGTTCGTACATCCGGGTCATCTCGTGCGGTCCGAGCCCATGGGTCTGGCGCAGCAGCCGCCGGCTCACCAGCGCGGCACCCGCCGTCGCCAGGGCGAGCGCCACCGCGGCGGCGGCCAGCACGAGCGGCAGCTGGCGGTCCGCGGTGCCGCCGACGTTCTTCGTCGTGATCCCCGCCGAGACCAGGCCCACGACCCGGCCGTCCGGATCCTTCACCGGCACCACGGCCTGGACGAGCGGGCCGATGGTGCCCTCGATCTCCTCGGTGAACGACTGTCCGGCCAGGGCCGGCGCGATGGTCCCGACGAACTTCTTGCCGATCCGGTCCGTCTTGGGGTGGGTGTAGCGGATCCCGTCGGTGTTCATGACGACGATGAAGTCGACCTTCGACAGCTCACGGGCGGCCTCGGCACGCGGCTGGAGCACGGCGGTGGGATCAGGGCTCTGCAGCGCCTCGGCCGTCCCCGGCGCGTTGGCGAAGGTCTCCGCCACGGCCAGCGAGCGGTTGCGGGCCTCCTGTGTCGTGTCGTGCCGCACTTGCAGCACCAGCGCCACCACGGCCGCCACGACCAGCAGCAGCACGATCACCACGACCAGCAGGAACACCTGCCCGGCGACACTGCGCCCGCCCAGCACCGACCGCAGCCCCGCCGCCGAATGCCACCGCGACGGGCCCGCCTCCCGCCGCTGCCGTGCGGACGGCGCAGCGCCGGGCCGCAGGGGCGATCGAGTCCCGGATCGACCCAAGAGTCGGACCATGTGCCATGTCTACACTGCCGGGCCCTGGGAGGCGAGGGGCATCACCCATGGTGACAGGGGGCCCTCACCGTTTCGTCACGTCTCCTGGCGTCCGCGGGCTCCCACCCACCGGAACCCGAGCGTACGACGGTCTCAGGCGCCCAGCGAGCGGGCCAGCTCCGTCGTGGCCCGGGCGATCTCGCCGTCCTCGTCCGCCATCAGCCCGCCGAGCTCGCCGCGCCGGGCCCGCACCGCCTGGCGCGCGGCGCGCTCCCACACCACCGGATTCTCCCGATGGTTCAGCAGCTTCGGGTAGACGGCGGCGGTGCTCTCCCACTGCCGGGCGTCGGCGATGCTCTTGAGCAGCCGGATGATCTGGGCCCGGCAGGTCACCTGTGGCAGCTTCGCCAGCTCCCACAGGAAGGGGACGGTGGCCGCGGTCGCCTGCTCCACGACGAAACCGAACTGGCAGATCCGTTTCCTCAGGTCGTCGAGGGCGGAGCGGGCGGTGTCGGCATCACCCCCCGCGATGCCGTTGAGCAGGAGGGGGATGGCCGCCGCCGAGCCGGTGGAGTCCTGGATCTCGCCCCACGGCACGCGGTCCAGTGCCGTGAGCGGCGTGTTCCGGGCCACCCCGGCCGGGGCGTCGGGGCGCTGTGGGCGCTCGCTGCTCGGGTGTTCCGTCGAAGCGCTGCGCATGGCGAGGGGCCTTTCCGCGGCAGTCGTGTCAGATGGGTGGACAGGGCGTGCACGGCCGGGTCGACAACCGGGCCCAGACCGTCTTGCCCGCCGGAGGGCTGGGGCTCCAGCCCCACTCCTCGGACAGGGCGTCGACGATGCACAGGCCCCGGCCGTGCTCCTCCAGGGACGAGCCGGTCGGCGCGTACACGGGCGGGGTGTCGTCGGGGTCGGAGACCGTGACGAGCAGGTGCGCGGGGTCCAGAAGGAAACCGAGCCGGATCTCCGGCACACCCGGCGTCCCCGAGGCCACCGGCGCCGCGTGGGTCGCGGCGTTGGCGGCGAGCTCGGTGATGACAAGGGTCGTGTCGTCGCAGCGGTGGTCGAGCGACCAGCCGTGCAGGGTGTCCCGGGTGAAGGTCCTGGCTCGTGCGAACCCCTCCCGGCTGCACTCGACCCGCAGGGCGGCCGAGGCGGACAGGACACCCGAGAACTGCGGCAATGTCTCCGGCAGTGAGGGCGGGTTCCCGTACGGCGTGACCGAGGGCGGTCCGGCCGGGAAGGCGTGGGCCGTCCCGGGTGTGCCTGCGTGTGCCGCAGCCCCACTCGGTGGCCGGAGCACGTGCTGCGCAGGTGATGACACGGCATCTCCCCGATGCGACGTCAGGACGGGGCGCCAGCCCGGGGGTTGACGCCGCAGCTATTATCCACGCTGAAGGCGCTCGCGTGCAATTGCACGAGAAATTGCGTGAGAATCAAGCCGTTGTGGGTACGCAAGCCGGGACGAGTGCGGTCGAAGGGACGCGGCCGCGCTCGGCCGAAGGCCGGGCACACCGTGCGCGGCGGGGAACGAGAACAGCAAGGAGACTGCGGTGCCACCAGTGCAGAACGGAGTGCAGGCAAGCTCGTTGGAGGCCTGCTGGATCAAGAGCCGGCACAGCAACGCCGAGGGCAACTGCGTCGAAGTCGCCCCCCTCGTCGACGGCGGGATCGCCATGCGCAACTCCCGTGACCCCGACGGACCCGCCCTGGTCTACACCCCGGCGGAGGTGGCGGCCTTCCTGGCCGGCGCGAAGGACGGCGAGTTCGACCACCTGCTCTGAGGGGCGGTGTCGTCTCGTCTGTCGTGTGATGCTCCGGGGGAGAAGCGGAGCCCAACTCCCCACTTCTGCGGGGGTACTGCGGGCGGATGCGTGAAGGCCCGGTGAAGTGCGATAGTGTAAGTCGCCCTTGTGTCGGTCTGCTGGGAGTCAGGATGTCCGCCGCGTCGCATCGCATCTCCCGTCTGGAACCCTACCTGGACAGGCCCGAGCCGGCGCCGACTCTGTTGAAGATGCTGGTCGGTGTACAGCTCGCCGGTTTCCGTGAGGACGCCGGACTCGCCCAGGACCAGGCGGCACGCGCTGTGGGATTCAGTGCGGCGAAGTTGTCCCGCATCGAGTCGGGCAAGGGCCGCCGCCCGCCGACGGAGAACGACGTCCGCGCGCTGCTGGAGTTGTACGGCACCGACGCGTACGAAGCCTCGGTGCTGCTCAAGCTGTTGCAGCGTGCCGGAGAGCCGGGCTGGTGGCAGCGGTACGACAAGCGGCTGATGCCCGAGTGGTTCGACCGGCTCGTCGGGTTGCAGGAGGCCGCCGCCACGATCCGTACCTTCGAGATCCAGTACGTACCCGGCCTGTTGCAGACACCCGCCTACACCAGGGCCGTGGTGGAGCGTGGCCTGCCGAACGCGCCGGCGGGCGAGGTGGAGCGGCGCGTCGAACTGCGCAGGCACCGGGCCCGTCTGCTGTCGCGGGCCGACGCCCCACAGCTGTGGGCGATCATCGACGAGTCCGTGCTGCTGCGCGTCCTGGGCAGCACCGACGTGATGCGGGAACAGCTCACGCACCTCGTCGAGATGGCCGAACGGCCGCACGTGACCTTGCAGATCGTGCCGTTGAGCGTCACCAACGCCTCGGCGCCGGCCATCCCGATCACGTATCTGCGCTTCGGCGGCCTCGATCTGCCCGACGTGGTCTACCTGGAGCACATCAAGAGCGCGAACTTCCTCGAGGACAGGGACGAGACCGAGGAGTACCGGATCGCGCTGGACCGGCTCGCGGACGAGGCGCTCAAGCCCCGTGACTCGCTGGAGCTGCTGCGGCAGACGATGGAGCAGCGCTACCCCTGACGCACGGATGCCTCGTGAGGGACGACATTCGTCCCGCACGAGGCACCACTTCGGTCACTTCTCCAGGGGAATCCGCCCGACACCGCCGAACTCGATCCACTCGTGCGTGAGCTGACGAGGCGCCACCTCGGTGTCCGGACGCCAGGTCGACACCTCCACGAGCCCCGGCTCCAGGATCTCCAGGCCCTCGAAGTACGTCTCCACGTCCTTCGGTTCCCGCACGCGGCCCCATTTGCCCTGCGTCGCCTGGTCCATGAAGTTCGTGACGAACTCGCGGACCTCGGGATCCTCACTGACCAGCTGGCACATGACCATGAAGCTGCCGGGCGCGAGCCGTTCGCGCACACGGCGGGCCACCGCGAGCGGCCCGTCGGTGTCGCTGTCCGGGATGCAGTGGAACACCGAGTTGAAGAGCACACATACGGGCTCGGAGAAGTCGATCAGTCGCTTGGTGTCGGCATGGCCGAAGATCTGGTCGGTCTCGCGCATGTCCGCGTGGATGACGGTCGTCCGCTCGTCCTGCTCCAGCAGGGCACGGCCGTGGACCAGCACCATGGGGTCGTTGTCGACGTAGACCACGTGGGTCGTGGGGTCGATGCGCTGGGCGACCTGGTGCACGTTGTCCTGCGTCGGCAGACCGGACCCGTGGTCCAGGTACTGCCGGATGCCGTAGTCCTCGGAGAGGGTCTTCACGACCCGCTGGAGAAAACGCCGGTTGTTCAGGGCCAGGCGGCGTGTGCTGGGAACGACCTTGTCGAGCGCCTCGCACGCCGCGCGGTCGGCCGCGTAGTTGTCCTTGCCGCCCAGATAGTGGTCGTACATGCGCGCTGCCGTCGGCACGTTCGCGTCGATCTCGGTGGACAGTTGCTTCTCGGGCATCGTTCCCCCTGCAAGGTGCCGCGCCAACGACTGGCTGGACAGGAAGTACATCCTATGGAGCGGGAGTTGGACGGTGCCAGCCCACTGGCGAAGGTGCCACGATCGAACGACAAGATGATCGCCCTCCGCGCCACCCGATGCGCCTCTTGTGGCTATTCGCATACTTCGTGTCATGGGCGACCGGGCAGGGAGCACGCCGAGGAGATGTCGTCCTGCAGGGGAGGACGGCCCGCCGGGCGGGAGCCTCGGGAAGTCGGTCATGCCGGGCGTCATCGGGGGATGAATGGGCGGAAGGGGCACCCCGGAGCTGGTCGGCCCACCGGCCGGCGGATCACGACCGGGCGGTGCATTCGATGGCGCCGCCCGGGCCGTTGGTGCCGCAGGCTCGCATCACGAGGACCGCGTCGTTCCACGGGGCGGTGTACGCGTCGTTGCCCGAGGTGATGGTGGTGAAGCCGAGCATCGGGTCCCAGCTCCGGCCCCCGTCGGCGCTGCGGTGTCCCGGCCGCTCCCGCGGCCGCCGCCTCGGGGTGCGCGCCGCTCCGGAGCCGGCAGTCCGAGACTCGCCACCGTCACGAGCGCGGCCACGAGGAGCCGTACCCGGCGACCCCGCGACCGCGCTCCCCACCCCGTCCCGCCGTACGGTGCTGATCGTCTTTCCGGGGCGGGACGGCTGTGCCGGGACTCCGGTCCTGGAACCAGAGGAAAACGCCGGGGCCGGCGGACGCGCGTGCCGGTGCGCCACGGCTGTCGTGCGCTTCACCGCGAGCCGAACCGCTAATCTGGGAATACGAGAATTGACCGGAATTCGAGGACGTGTCCGCAACCGCTATTCTCACGGCCCCGGCCGCTTTCCCAGGAGAAACCCATGGGCGACTATTACGATCTCGGCACACACAGCCGTCCCGTCACCACCTCCTCCGTCGATGCTCAACTCTGGTTCGATCGCGGCCTGGTGTGGACGTACGCCTTCCACCACGAGGAAGCCGTCGCCTGCTTCGAAAAGGCGGCCGAGGCCGATCCGGAATGCGCCATGGCGTATTGGGGAATCGCCTACGCCCTCGGACCGAACTACAACAAGCCCTGGGAATTCTTCGAAGGCGAGGAACTGGCCCGGACCGTCGAACGCACCCACGGCGCCGTGGAACAGGCCCATGAGAAGGCCGCCCGCGCCACCCCGGTCGAACGAGCCCTCATCGGCGCACTGCGGGCCCGCTACCCGCAGTCGGAGGCCGTCGAGGACTGCTCGGTGTGGAACGAGCCCTACGCGGACGCGATGCGCGCGGTCTACGAGCTGGCCCCGGACGACCCGGACGTCGCCACCCTCCATGCCGACGCCGCGATGAACCTCACCCCGTGGCAGCTGTGGGATCTCAGGACCGGGCGGCCGGCCGAGGGCGCGCGGACCACCGAGGCCAGGGCCGTGCTGGAAGGCGCCCTCGCCACCGACGCCGGCGTACGGCATCCCGGGGTCCTGCACCTGTACATCCACCTGATGGAGATGTCCCCGACGCCGGAACAGGCCCTCACCGTCGCCGACCGTCTGCGCGGCCTCGTGCCCGACGCCGGGCACCTGCTCCACATGCCCTCACACCTGGACGTCCTGTGCGGCGACTACCGCCAGGTCGTCGCGGCCAACAGCGACGCCATCGCCGCCGACGAGAAGTACCACCGGCGGGCCGGCGCGATGAACTTCTACACCCTCTACCGGGCGCACAATCACCACTTCAAGATCTACGGCGCCATGTTCCTCGGTCAGGCGCAGGTCGCCCTCGACACCGCCGCCCGGCTGGAAGCCGCCATCCCGGAGGACCTGCTCCGTGTCCAGAGCCCCCCGATGGCCGACTGGCTCGAGGCCTTCCTGGCGATGCGCGTCCACGTCCTGATCCGCTTCGGCCGCTGGAGCGAGATCCTCGAACTGCCCGCCCCCGCCGACCCGGAGCTCTACGCGGCGACCGTCGCCATGCGGCACTACGCCCGGGGCGTCGCCCTCTCCGCCACCGGCGAGGTCGGCCGGGCGGAGGCCGAACGCGAGCTCTTCCGCGCGGCGGTGAGCCGCGTGCCCGAGACGCGCATGCTGTTCAACAACACGTGCCGGGACATCCTCGCCATCGCGTCCGCCATGCTGGACGGCGAGCTCGAGTACCGCAAGGGCAGGCACGACCTCGCCTTCGCCGCCTTGGAGCGCTCCATCGAGCTGGACGACAACCTCCCCTACGACGAGCCCTGGGGCTGGATGCAGCCCACCCGCCACGCCTACGGCGCGCTGCTGCTGGAGCAGGGCCGCGTGGCGGAGGCCGAGGCGGTCTACCGTGCCGACCTCGGCCTGGACGACACCCTGCCCCGCGCTCTGCAGCACCCCGGCAACGTCTGGGCCCTGCACGGATTCCACGAGTGCCTGCTGCGGACGGGCAAGACCGGCGAAGCGGCCCTCGTGGCCCACCAGCTCAAGCTCGCGACCGCGCTGGCCGACGTACCGATCGAGGCGTCCTGCTTCTGCCGTCTGGACACCACGCCCGGCCCCCGGGCGACCGACGCGTGGTGTCACTGACCCCGGATCACGGCCGGTTCAGGCCCGCGCGCTCCAGCGCCCTGGTCATGGCCGGCCGGTCCCGCTGCCGCCGGCCGGGGCCGGCGGTGAGGGACATCAGCAGCTCCGGCGTCAGCCGGTAGTTCTCGGCGTGGGCCAGGAGGTCGTCCGCGGCACGGGCCGACGTGGCGCCGTGGTCCTCGTCGGCGATCGTGCGCAGCACGTCGGTCCGGTCGGCGAAGCGGCTCATGCCGCAGTCGAGCCCGTCGTCGTTCAGGGTGCCGGGGTACGCGGCGCGGGCCCACGCTCCGTTCTCGTACCAGTAGACGCAGCCCAGTTCGTATCCGCTCAGCAGGTCCTGCAGCTGGCCGTGGGGGAGCCAGTCGGGGGCGCCGGCGAGCATGTCGACCGGCGGCTCGTGCCATGTGACGTCGCTCGACTCGTCCTCGCCGAAGAGCACGTACCGCCCTTCGCCGCACGGTGAGAAGCCCCACCACGTGCAACCGGAGTCGTCCAGATGGAGTCCCTCGCCGTCCACCCAGGTCCCCGTGCGGTGGCGAACCTCCCGCTCGCGCTGCGCGGTGGCCTCCAGTACGGCGATGAGCGCCCAGCGGGCCCACAGCACTTCGGCCGGCGGAAGGTCCCCGGGCAGCCCCGGCCGGTTGATGGTCATGCCCCGTCCTCCGGGCTCGTCACGCCGATCGTGATCTGGGCAAAGGCTCTCACGGGCCGAGCGACCGCGTGCCACGTTTGAGCTGCCGATTCACGGTCACTCGTGTCGTGACCCCGTAGTCGGACACGACTTGGATGTGAACGAACCGTGGCTGGAGAGCAGAAGGGCAAGGCCAAGGCCGAGCAGGCCAAGGGCAAGGCCAAGGAGACGATCGGCCGTGCGGTGGGAAACGAGCGCCTGACGGCCGAGGGCAAGGCGGAGCAGTCGAAGGGCGACGCCCGCCAGGCCAAGGAGAAGACGAAGGACGTCTTCAAGCACTGAAGACCGAGCACTGACGACACGTGGCGGGGGGGGGGGGCCCGCGGGGGGGGGGCCCCCCCCCCGTTTGTGGGGCGCGGGGCCGCGCCAGGGCCCCGGGCCCCC